>JAWKQB010000001.1:0-600000 GCA_041390365.1 Syntrophotaleaceae bacterium
CCAGTCGCCCCCCGTGCGGGGGCGTGGATTGAAACACCCAGGTCGACGACACGGTCGGCGGCAGCGTGCAGTCGCCCCCCGTGCGGGGGCGTGGATTGAAACGACCAGGGCGCGGCGTGCCGCCTGATCCGTGATGTCGCCCCCCGTGCGGGGGCGTGGATTGAAACATTGTTGTCTCCTTTATCCGCTCGCGGGTGAGCTGTCGCCCCCCGTGCGGGGGGGTGGATTGAAACCCTTGGGGCCGAGACGGAGATTATTTGGACACCGGTTTGTCGGGACGCTACATTGGCCCCCGTGAGCGCCAGCAAGCACCTGGGACAGCTACCGCCTCAAGCAGTCCCTGAAATGAGGTGAAAAAAGCTTCTTCGTTCTGAAATCGCCCTTTTAATCAACCGCCGGGGGTGGTCAAAATTCGGTGCTCACAGGTGGTCAATTTTCGATTGTCATTTCCTCCAAGTACTAGGTCGCCTCCATGTGGGGTCATAAAGTTTGATTTCATGTAAGACAAAAGCGGGCCTTCGGGCCCGCTTTATTTGAATGACTCCCCTTTGTGCGAGAATATCACCCGTCCTACCGGGCAACCGTTTCGGGATGCCTGGCCGAAGTGAAGTGAGCACACCAGCGATTCTTGATGGCCCTATAGCCGAACAGGTCGTAAAGGGCGCACAAACCGACAATGGAGTAAATGAATCGGCTTCCTACCGCCGTCGGACCGCCGAAAATGGCCGCCACCAGGTCAAACTGGAAAAATCCCACCAGTCCCCAGTTCAGTCCGCCGACTATCAGCAGAATGGTCACGATGGCATCCAGTGTTTTCATGACTCTCTCCTTTAGTTTGCAAATGACACCTGCGTGCGCTTGCGGGTCGTCTCAACCGCTTTTGAAAACGACCCCCCGCGATTTCATTTTACAAAATGGTGAACGCCTGTCAATTTGGATAACTCTTTAATTCTCCGTTGAAAATTAGAATACAGGTCGGGTATTGACATCCTCTGGATGAACGATAAACAAGAGGGAAAAACTATTCGACGGAGGAATTTATGAGCGCTTTGAAGATGGTTCGCAGGGAAGAGGAATCCAGGCAGGAGAAAATGGCGAAAATGATCGAAGACCGGGTGGCCCAAATCCCTTCTGACGCCTTTCTCTGGGCCGCCGGTTTGTCCATTCTCGGCAGCCTGGCCATGAAGGTTACCCAGCGGGATGAAAATGCCCTGTTTATCGGCCAGTGGGCGCCCACTCTGCTTATCCTGGGGCTGTACAGCAAATTCACCAAGCGGCTCATGCGCTAAACCGTTTTGATCCTGTTTTTTCAGCACGCCTGCCTTGTCCTGTCTCGGCGGAGTCGACCTTTTCATTTTACAGTTTTGCCGTGGCGAGCTTGAGGGCAAGGCCTAAAAAAACAAGTCCCGCCAATCGATTCATGATGTGCTGGGTTTTAGGGCTGCGGCTCAGCCAATGACCCAAAGTACCGGCAAGCAGAGACACGCCGCCGAAAACCAGGACTGTCGAGATGATGAAAATTCCACCAAGAACCATCATCTGCAAGGACAGGGGCCCACGGGCGGGATCGGTAAACTGCGGCAGAAAGGCCAGGAAGAAGAGGGAGACCTTGGGGTTGGTCAGGTTCATGAGAATGCCCCGGCGATAGAGCCTGCCCAATCCGGGGTTCCTGTCTTTCTCGCCCTCCAGCCGAAGCGCCGAGGCCCGGAAGGCCTGCCAGGCCAGGTAGAGCAGGTAGCCGGCTCCGAGAATTTTAAGAAAGAGGAAGGCGAGGGGGGAGGCCTGAAAAATGATGGCGACCCCGAGAGCGACCGCTGCGGTGTGAACCGTCAGGCCGGTACAGAGACCCAGGGTCACGGTGAAGCCCGCCGATCGGCCGAAAAGGGCGGACTGGGTCAGGACAAATAGATTGTCCGGTCCCGGCGCGAGGGCCAGTAACAGAGAGGCGAGGAAGAAGGCGGTGATGGTTTCGACAGGAATCATAAGGTCAATCCAGGAGTAGCGCGTGACCTGAGGGGTGAGGGGTACACCTGAAACCTTCCCCCTAGCCCCTGTCTTTCTCGATCAATGCCTCGATAATGGTTCGGCTGAAGGCCGGCAGGTCTTCTGGTTTGCGGGAGGTGATGATGTTGCCGTCCCGCACCACTTCCCGGTCGACATAGCTGGCACCGGCGTTGATCAGATCGTCTTTTATGGCAAAAAAGCAGGTCACCTGGCGGCCCCGCACCAGATCGGCGGAGGCCAGCATCCATCCGCCGTGGCAGATGGCGGCCACGACCTTGCCGGCTTTTCCGGCGTCCCGGACCAGTTCGATCATCTTGTCGTGACGGCGCATATGGTCGGGCGCATAGCCGCCGGGAATGATGACGGCGTCGAAGTCCGCGCCCCGCACTTCATCCATGGATGCGTCGGCCTGGGCAGGATAACCGTGCTTGGACTGGTACCCCTTGCGTTCCGGGCCGACAATCGTCACCTGCGCGCCGGCCTCCCGGAAACGGAGTACGGGATACCACAATTCCAGGTCCTCGTAAATATTTTCGATCAGTACAGCAATCTTTTTCCCCTGCAAAATCATCATCCGGCTCCTTTCGTCAGGTTTTCTTTCAGTATAGCCTTTTGGAGGATGTTCAGAATTGAGCAAGCCTCAGGGTCGGAATTTATCCTGTCTATCCTGTCCATCCCTGTTCAATGAAGATTTTGCTTTATGGTTATTTCAAGGTTTTCTTTGGGTCCTCCGACCCGTACCGCTTCAGATAATTTTTCACCGAAACCTTGCGGGCGGTGTTTTCCGAACTCATGTAACGGATCTTGCCGAATATCGGCCGTTCCGGCCCCCAGGCCCGGTCGAATTGCCCCAGGCACCAGGTGATGCCGCTGTAGCTGTTGGGATCCCGGCCGTCGATGGCGTAGCGGTCATTGAGCTCGATCAGGATGTCCAGGGCCTGCCGGGGGGAGCGGGTCCACTGCAGAATTTTCTTGCCCCATAGCATGCGCAGGTAGTTGTGCAGGCGCCCTTCAGTGAGCAACTGCCTCTGGGCGGCGTTCCAGAGGGGGTCGTGGGTTCGCGCCGACTCCAGCTCCTCCTTGTCGTAAAGAAAGGGACGAGGGTCATCCGCATGGGCGAGGAGGGTTTTTTGGGCCCAGTCGGGCAGGGCGTCGAACCGGTCGTAGTCATCATTGCGGGCACAATGGATGTAGCCGAGTTCGCGCCAGGTCACGAGCTGATCGAGAAAGGCTTCGGTGTTCTCGCCGAGGCCCCACCATCCTCTGCGTTTGCCCTTTTGCTCGGGTGACAGGTCGGCCGGAGACCAGTTGCGGGATTGCAGCAGCTCGGAAACCATCTGGTGGGAACTGATGTGCCCCCA
Source organism: Syntrophotaleaceae bacterium (assembly GCA_041390365.1). Taxonomy (NCBI): domain Bacteria; kingdom Pseudomonadati; phylum Thermodesulfobacteriota; class Desulfuromonadia; order Desulfuromonadales; family Syntrophotaleaceae; species Syntrophotaleaceae bacterium. The sequence continues at coordinate 3,366 of JAWKQB010000001.1, forward strand.
GCGCAGGTACGGGGACAGGCCGCTGGTCACGTCCTGTTCAGGCTGGTTCCGATCTGCGGCGTAACGGGCCAGCTTCTCCTCAAGGAAGTCCTGCCAGAGCTGTTCGGCTGCCTCGCTCCCCCCGGTCTTCTGAACGCGGTCTGGTTTAAGGGCCAGGGGCAGATCCGCGGGGATCCGCCGGCCGGGGTCGAGAAGTCCCGGATCGGCCTGCGGCCAGCGCTGCAGAATCTTTTTGGGGATTGCCCGGGGCGGTGGCAGTTCGATGTCGCGCCAGGGGTCGGCTTCCGGCAGCAGGAACAGGTGTCCCGGCAGCAGCTGCTGCAGGAACCTGCGGAAGGAGTAGGCTCTGGTGAAATCCCGATCCGCGGCCTGCAAAGGCAACAGGCCGTTGCCGTCGACGGCGTCGAGGCGGACCGGCAGGCGCTCGGCCATGTCGTTCAGCTCTTTCCGCATCCAGAGGAGGGGATGATCGTCGGTGATAATCAGGCAGGATGTGCGGGCCAGTTCTTCCATCAGGCCGGCAATCTCCTGCGGCCCCCGCTCCACGAAGGGATAATAAAGGGCCGGTTTATCCCTCAGCCGCCGGGCATTGACGGCCATGCCGTCCAGGGCGAAGTGATGATGGCGGAGGCTTGCCAGCGGTTCGTCGCAGGCCAGGGTTTCGAGGATCAGCAAAGGCTTGGCCAGAACGACAGCCTGATGCAGGGCATGCTGCAAAGCGAAGTTCCATCCGGTGCGCCGCGCGGCCCGCATCCAGTAGAGGATGTAATGACCCCCTTCGGAAATCGGCTGCTGGTTGGCGATGAAGAGCCTTTCGGCGGGTATGGGCTGCATGAAAGCTTCCTTTGGTCACAACCAGTGTTTTTTGCGGAAGTAAAAGAACATGCCGCCGGCCATTGCCAGCATGAACAGCCAGAGCAGAGGGTAGCTCCATCGCCAGTGCAGCTCCGGCATATGCTCGAAGTTCATGCCATAAATGCCGGCGATGAACGTCAGCGGGATGAAGATCGTAGCGATGATGGTGAGTACCTTCATGACCTCGTTCATGCGGTTGCTGATGCTGGACAGATAGAGATCCAGCAGGCCGGAGAGAATGTCGCGGAAGGTTTCCACCGTATCGATGATGTTGATCGTATGGTCATAGACATCCCTCAAAAAGATACCGGTGGTTTCGCTGATCAGGCTGGACTCGCTTCTCTGCAGCCCGTTGATCAGTTCCCGCAGAGGCCAGACGGCTTTGCGCAACAGGATCATCTCCCGCTTGAAGTGATGAATTTTTTCCAGTGTACGCGGCGTTGGCTGCACGACAAGTTCATCCTCGAGCTGTTCAATCTGTTCGCCGATCTGTTCCAGGATGCCGAAATAGCTGTCGACGACGGCATCCAGGAGGGCATAGGCCAGATAATCGGCCCCCATTCTGCGGATGCGTCCCTTGCCGTTGCGCAACCTCTCCCGCACTCCGTCGAAGACATCTCCCGGGCGCTGCTGAAAGGATAGCACCAATTTCTCCGTCAGGATCAGGCTGATCTGCTCGGTGCGAATTCCCGTAGTCTCGTCGAGGTGCAGCATTTTCAGAACCAGGAAAAAATAGGTGTCGAAGTCTTCGGCCTTCGGCCGGTGTTCGGTGTTGGCAATATCTTCCAGTACCAGGGAGTGCAGACCGAAGTCGGTGCCGATTTTTTCCAACACCTCGAGTTGGTGGACGCCGTTCAGGTTGATCCAGGTCGTGGTGGCCGATTTCGTGAAAGCAAGGCATTCCCCGGGATCGCTGATTGTCTGTTCGGTCAGATGCTGAAGGTCGTAATCCATGACCTGGATTCCAACCGGTTCGCTTGGCGCTTCGCCGATGTGGATCAGGGTGCCGGGCGGTCGGCCAGCCTTGTGAGAGGTTTTGGGCAACAGTTTTTTGCGCGATCGATTTTTCTGCTGTTTGACCCCGGGACGCATGAAAAACTCCTGTTTCGTTGGGAATTCGTGAACGTTTTCGGGTACAATTTACCCCATAGGGGTTGTCATAACAAAGGGTTTTCCATGGATAAAATTCGTCTCGGCATCAGTGCCTGCCTCCTGGGACAGCAGGTCAGGTATAACGGGGGCCACCAACTCGATCATTTTTTGCGTGACACCCTCGGTCAATTCGTCGAGTTTGTCCCGGTCTGTCCGGAGGTCGAAATGGGGCTGCCGATACCCCGGGAGACTCTCCGCCTGGTGGGCGATGGTGATTCCCCCCGCCTGGTGTTCTCCCAAAGCGGCGGCGACGTTACCGAACAGATGAAGGAATGGGCTTCCGGGCGATTGGACGAACTGGCCAGGGAGGATCTGTGTGGTTTCGTTTTCAAGGCCAAGTCGCCGAGCAGCGGCATGGAGCGGGTCAAAGTCTATGACCGCAATGGTGTGCCGACCAAAAAAGGGGTGGGCCTGTTCGCTCGCCTGTTCATGGAGCGTTTTCCGCTTCTGCCCGTAGAAGAGGACGGACGATTGCACGACCCGCGGCTGCGGGAAAATTTCATCGAAGGAATTTTCACCTTTCGCCGCTGGCGCAGTCTGCTTTCCGGAGGAGTACAGGTTTCGAGGATAGTCGAATTCCATTCCCGGCACAAATTGCTGTTGATGTCGCACAATATTGAACTGGCCAGGCAGATGGGCAAGCTGGTTGCCCGGGCAGGGCAGGTTCCGCCCGAGGAACTGCTGGAGGCGTACCAGGGGCTATTGATGAAGACGGTCCGTCTGCCGGCCACTCCGGCAAAACATGTCAATGTCCTCATGCACGCCCTGGGTTATTTCAAGCGCCAGCTGACCGCCGATGAAAAGCAGGAAATGCTCGAGCTTCTCGAACGTTATCGGGAAAAGGTCGTACCATTGAGCGTGCCTGTGACCCTGCTCAATCACTATGTAAGAAAATATCGCCCCCCCTACCTGGCGGAGCAGGTCTACCTCCACCCTCATCCCGTCGAACTCCATCTCCGCATGGGATTGTAGGGGCTTATTTTTTACAAGAGAATATTTGTCATTTTCAGATATATTTATTAGAAATGATCGTTTTCGATATGCCATGCCGAGAGGTTTTTAGGTTGAGGAGACAGGCAGGGCACGTCAAGTGGAATAGGGAGGGAAGAAAGTTGCAGGATCTGGAAAAGGGTTTTTGCGAAAACATCTTCCAAAATGCTCCCATGGGCATATTCCGCTCCACTCTGGATGGCCGGTTTGTCCGGGCGAATCCGGCGATGGCTGCCATATTCAAGTACGACTCCCCCGAAGAATTGATAGGGCATGTCAATAAATCCGGTATTGCCGAGGTCCTGTATGAGGAACCCGCCCGAAGAGAGGAAATCCTCCGCGAGATTCTGCAGGATCGGGAATGGAAAACTTTTATAGAACGCATGCGTTGCCGAGACGGCCGGGTGATTCCCTGCTATTTACACCTTCGTTCGGTCCCGACGAAAAATCAAGGTGTGGAGCTGGAAGGATTCGTCGAAGATGACACTGCGCGGACCGTGACGGAAAAGCGCCTTCATGAGTCCCTGGTCGAGAAGGAATTATTGCTGAAGGAGATTCACCATCGGATCAAAAACAGTCTTCAGGTCATATCCAGTTTGCTTTATCTCCAGTCCAGAAAAATCAGCGATCCGGAGATTGTGCAGCATTTTGTAGAAAGCCAGAATCGAATCTATTCCATGGCCCTGGCACATGAACTGCTGTACCGAAACGAAAAGTTGTCCGATGTTCAGCTGCCTGATTACGTCAGGAATCTTGTGCAAAGGATTGAGCAGGCTCTGAAACCGAAAGAAAAACAGGTCAACTGCCGGGTGTCTGTAGTGGAAATCCCTATGGATATCCAACAGGTCATTCCCTGCGGGCTGCTGATCACGGAACTGGTGTCCAATGCCCTGAAACACGGCTTTCCCGGTGACCGCTCCGGGACCGTAAATGTGAGCCTGCTGCATAGGGACGATCGGTTCTGCCTGGAGGTCCGGGACGATGGCATCGGACTGCCGCAGGACCTGGATCTGGACAAGCCGAATTCACTGGGGATGCAACTGGTGAGGGCATTGACGTTACAACTTGACGGTACCCTGGAGCAGGTCAGGGGGAACGGTACCCTTATAAAGGTGGTCTTTCCCGTTCTGTATTCAAAAGGAAGCGTCCGTTTATGAAACCAAGGCTGCTACTGGTAGAAGACGAGGCTTTCATCGCCCTGGAAATCCGAAGCAGACTTCAGGACATGGGCTACGACGTGTGCGATATTTGCGCCCAGGGACGGGACGCCATTCAAAAGGTCGAGGAGCTGAATCCCGACCTGGTGCTGATGGATATCGGGCTGCCGGGAGGGATGAGCGGCATCCAGGCGGCTATAAGGGTGCGTGAGGATTTCGATATTCCGGTTATCTATCTGACCGCTCATGTTGACGAGGAGATCCTGGAACAGGCCAGACGGACGGAACCTTATGGGTATCTGGTCAAGCCCTTTCAGGATCGGGAACTTCGCATCAGTATCGATATGGCTTTGCACAAGCATGCCATGATGCGGCAGATACGGGAAAACGAGGAAAAATTCCGACTGGTTACGGAAAGCATCAATGATGTTTTCTGGCTCAACAGCCTGGACCTGAAAAAGCTGCTCTATGTCAATCCGGCCTACGAGGTCATCTGGGGCAGGAGCTGTGAGAGCCTCTATCGAAATCCTCTATCGTTTCTTGAAATGGTACATTACCAGGATCGGGAGCAGGTCATAGAAGCCCTTTCCGCCAACCCGGAAAGGGGTCTCGAGATCGAATACCGATTGGTCGCCGATGACCGCAGAATCCGTTGGATCAAGGACCGGCGGTTTCCGGTAATGGACCGGCAGGGATACCCATGCCGGCTGGCCGGAATCGCCATGGACATAACCGAACAGAAGGTGGCCCAGGAAAAACTCCTGGAACTCAATCGCCAGCTGGAACGCCAGGCCACCCATGATCCTCTCACCGGATTGCCCAACAGGCGGCTGTTTATCGACCGCCTGGAACAGGCCCTGGCCCACGCCCGGCGTTTTGGAGGAAGGGTCGGTATGCTTTTCATCGACCTGGACGGTTTCAAGCACATCAATGATCAGCTCGGTCATCAGGCGGGAGACCAGACGTTGCAGGAGGTGGCCCGGCGGCTGGGAGGCGTCTTGCGAAAAGTGGATACGGCAGCGCGACTGGGCGGAGACGAATTCGGCGTAGTCCTGCCGGATCTGGTCAAGGGAAAGGATGCTGAAGTCGTAGCCAAAAAAATTTTTGAGGAAATTTCCCGGCCCCTGGAATTTGATTGGGGGACGTGTACGGTGGGTGCCAGTATCGGCATCAGCTTCTTCCCGGAACATGGCTGCTCTGCCGATGATCTCATCGGCATGGCCGACCGGACCATGTACATTGTCAAACAGGAAGGCAAGGGGGGCTGTCGGGTTTTTGCCCCTCAACAGAATTGCGTCAAGCTGTGATCTCCTCCCCGTTCCCCTCCCTTATTTTCTACTTCGCATAGTTCCTGCCGGTGCTTGTATAAAACATCCGATAACCAGCAACGGCTTCTATCCGGGCATCGACCCTATTGACAATATTCAAAAAATAATATAGATAAAAATATAAATTATTTCACTTGAAGGGAGTTGCCTATGGCAAGGGGTTACAAATGGGGGCTGGGCCTGGTGGTGCCCGCGGTTTTGGCTTTGGGATGGAAATACCCCCTGATTGGATTTGTCGTGCCCGTTGTGGTGATATCCGCACTGGTGACCAGCCGTTTCCGGGGCCGCTTCTTTTGCGGCAACTATTGCCCGCGGGGAAGCTTCTTCGATACCTGGCTTTCCCTTTCCGGAAGAAGAAAAAGGTTTCCCAAATTTTTCAGAAGTTTGAAATTACGTATTCCGGTCATGCTCATGCTTTTTGGTTTTATGGCGCTCAGAATCGCACAGGATCCGGGCAACTGGAGGCATTGGGGGCTGGTTTTCTGGCAGATGTGCCTGGTCACCACCATCATCGGCATCAGTCTGGGACTGCTGTTCCGTCCCCGGTCCTGGTGTGCCCTTTGCCCCGTGGGAACCCTGGAGCGACTGATCGGCGGTGGCCGTTCCCCTCTGGCTATCGATTCAACCTGTGTAGCCTGCGGCATCTGTGAATCACGTTGCCCCCTGCAGCTGCCAATTGTACAGGATAGAGTTGCCGGCCGCATAACCGCCCCGGATTGTCTAAAATGCGATGCCTGTCTCGCGGCCTGCCCCAAAAAGGCCATCAGTCATACCTGATGGCCGTGGTCGGGCAATGTTAAATTTTTTTGTTGCTTTCTGGGAAAGGTTTGATTAATCTAAAAACAAAAGAGAATTTTTTTAATTAGAAAATATTCGGTGACGGGAGGTTCCGTGATTGGTGGGATCTTGAAAAAATACTGTTTTTTTCTGGCTATGATGAATCTGCTTCTGGCAGGGAATGTTTCCGCTGCCGGTTTTTTTTCCGCAGATGACGGCATCAGCGGAAAAGAGCTCTGGTACAGTGACGGGTCGGCCGTCGGTACCCGTCTGGTGGCCGATATCAATCCTGGCGCCGAAAAATCTTTGCCCTTTCATGTAAAGTCTGTGCAGCACGGACACCTTTTCTCGGCCAATGACGGCTACCGGGGCTACGAGCTGTGGCGAACCGACGGCACCGAACAGGGAACCTGGCTGGTGCGTGATATCCATGTCGGTTCCGGACATTCCTTTCCCCTTTTCTTTATTCCCTGCGGCAAACTGACCTGCTTCAGTGCGGATGACGGCAACGCGGGGAAGGAGCTATGGGTGACCGACGGCAGCGAAGAAGGGACCCGAATGCTCACGGATATTTTTCCGGGGAGCAGCGGCTCTCGACCCAATCATATGACCCGGGTCGGCGATCGGATGTTTTTCGGAGCTGATGACGGCATCCATGGCTATGAACTCTGGATCACCGACGGTACCGTCGATGGAACCCGCCTGGTCATGGATATCTTTCCCGGAGCGGAAGGCTCTACCCTCACCAAACTGATCGAAGTGGACGGTCAGCTTTATTTCGGGGCGAATGACGGTGAGCATGGACTGGAGCTGTGGGTGAGCGACGGCTCACCGGAAGGTACCCACATGGTTCTTGACATTAATCACGGCCCGCCTTCCTCAATGTGAGACACCGCCGACGGTTCTCGTCCGTTCCGCAAAAAGAAAGGTCCTGCCGGAGCCCGGCAGGACCTTTGTCATTTTTGGTAGCGGGGGCAGGATTTGAACCTGCGACCTTCGGGTTATGAGCCCGACGAGCTACCGAACTGCTCCACCCCGCGTCGAATGGACCGTAAGATTATCCAATCGCCGAAGGATTGTCAAACAGGATTTTTGTCTGGGCTGGTTAAAGCAGATATTGCCGTCGTGAATAGTGGCTGGTACAATGGGGGCCAAAACTTCGGGAGGTCCTTGTTTGGCCAAGCAGAAACAGAAGGAACAGTTCAATCGCTTATGCGTCAGGTGCCTGAGATCCTGCCGTCAGCCGGCCGGTACCCTGCTGGTCAACTGCCCCCGTTTTCTTTCCCGCCCCTTCAAGGTCGAGACCTACCGTTTCGATCAGCTCGATCTGTTCAGGGAAGACCGCAAGAAGTAGCTCTTGGTCCCCCAGCTTTTTCCCCAGTTATTCACAACAGGCCGTCGAAGGTTCAAAGGGCATGTCGAGGGACTCGGCCACTGCTTTGAGACAGACGCCGCCCGCATGGGTATTGAGTCCCCGGCGCAGAACCCCGTCCTCCTGCATGGCGCGCTCCGGCCCCAGATATGCGATTTTGCGGGCATAGGGCAGAGTGCTGTTGGTCAGGGCATAGGTACTTGTGCGACTGACCGCACCCGGCATGTTGGCGACACCGTAATGGAGCACGCCGTGGACCAGGTGAATCGGGGCGTCGTGGGTGGTGGGCCGGGTGGTGGCGATGCAGCCGCCCTGATCCACAGCGACGTCGATAATGACGCTCCCTTCGTTCATTTTGCCTACCAGACTATCGTCCACGAGGACAGGAGTTCGGGCCCCGGCGACCAGAACGGCGCCAACGACCAGATCGGCCCGTCGCACCTCGTCCTCGATATTCTGAGAATTGGCGATGAGGGTCAGGATATGGTTGCCGTAATGGTCATCGAGCAGGGCAAGGCGGGTCGGATCGATATCGAGTACGGTGACGTCCGCACCCATGCCGACGGCGATGCGAACAGCATTGCTTCCCACCGATCCGGCCCCGAGAACCACCACCTTGCCGGGCCGGACTCCAGGCGCTCCAGCCAGAAGGACCCCGCGGCCGCCGTTTTCCTTCTGCAGGTAGTGGGCTCCGATCTGTACCGACATGCGGCCGGCGATTTCGCTCATGGGCTGCAGCAGAATGAGGTGACCGTCGTCGGTCTGTACCGTTTCATAGGCGATGCCGGTGATCTTCCTGTCCAGCAGAACTTGGGTCAGGCCGGGATTCGCCGCCAGGTGCAGGTAGGTAAACAGGGTCTGACCGGGCTGCATCAGGTCGTACTCTTCGATCTGAGGCTCCTTGACCTTGACGATCAACTCCGCCCGGGCATACAGCTCCGAAGCCAAGGAGACCAGCTTTGCTCCGGCCTCCTGATATTGCTCATTGGTCAACCCACTACCGATTCCGGCATCTTGTTCCACCAGCACGGTCCGACCGTCCTCGACCAGGGAGCGAACCCCCGCAGGGGTGATTCCCACCCGGTATTCACGAGGCTTTATTTCCTTGGGAACGCCTACGATCATATTCTCCATCGTTTCATTCCAATCTCGACCGCCATCGGCAACAAGGTTGGGGGCTGTTAATGCAGGGCTGCCGCCTTGACCAGATGCAGGTATTTGATGAAGTTGGCTTCGACCACCTTGCCGATCTCCTCGACCACGTTGGCGGGTACGGGGGAGTCGAGGGAGAGGATGACCATGGCCTCCCCCTGTTTTTCCTGGCGGCCGAGGTTCATGGCGGCGATGTTGATTTCGTGCTCGCCCATGACCTGGCCGATCTTGCCGATCATGCCGGGACGGTCCTTGTAGGTGATGACCAGCATATGCTCTTCGGGCGCAAAATCGACCCGGTAGTCGCGCATCTGAACGATGCGGGGCTGCCCTTCGAAGTGGGTGCCGGCAATATAGCGCCGGATCTGGGGACCTTCGATGCAGATCGATACGGAGTTGGAAAAGGTCGCAGGCTCCGTTTCCTTGACCTCTTCCACGACGATGCCCATGTCGTCGGCGATCAGGGCGGCATTGACCATATTGACGTCCTGTTCGACCTTGTTGTTGAGCAGGGAAGCCAGGCCGCAAACGGTGAGCGGTTTGCAGTCGAGGTTGGCCACTTCCCCCTGATAGGTGAAGGTGATCTTGTTGAGATTTGAATCGGCCAGTTGCGCGACCAGTTCCGCCATGACGTTGACCAGGCTCAGGAACGGGCGCATCCGATCCATCTCGGCGCTGTCGAAACGCGGGATATTGGCGGCATAGACCAGAGGCTGTTCATGCTGGTAGCGGACGATGTCCTTGGCCACATCGATGGCGACATTGATCTGGGCCTCGATGCTGGAGGCGGCGAGATGAGGAATGGAGATCACCTTTTCGTGGGCGATCAGTTTCTTCACCAGTTCGCTTTTGGGCGGTTCCTCGCTCCAGACGTCGATGCCGGCACCGGCAACCTTGCCGCTCTCCAGGGCTTCCAGCAGGGCGGGTTCGTTGATGACCCCTCCGCGGGCGGTGTTGAAGATCAGCACGCCGTTTTTCATCATGGCAAACTGTTCCGCTCCCAAAAGATTGCGGGTTTCCTCGGTGAGGGGAACGTGGGCGGTGATGATGTCGGAGGTTCTGATCAATTCATCCAGAGACACCAGGCGGATGCCGAGATCCTGGGCGCGTTTTTCCGAGACGTAGGGATCCGCGCCGATTACCTCACAGCCGAAGGCCTTCAGGCGTGTGGCCACTCCGCCGCCGATCTTGCTGATCCCGATCACCCCGGCAACCTTGCCCTGCAGTTCGCTGGCCTTGATCGAATTGCGATCCCAGGAGCCGCTTTTCAAACTGTTGTCGGCCTTGGTCAATTTACGGCAGGCGGCCAGGATCAGCGCCATGGTATGCTCGATGACGCTGTTGACGTTGCCGAAGGGGGCGTTGCAGACGATGATGCCCCTTTCGCTGGCGGCCTTGAGATCGACATTGTCGAGCCCCACTCCGGCGCGTGCGACGATTTTGAGGTTTTTGCCTGCTTCCAGCAATTCCCGGTCGGCCTTGGTGGCACTGCGCACGACCAGCCCTTCGTACTGATCGATGACCTTCAGGAGTTCCTCCCGACTCAGGTCGGTTTTCACGTCCAGTTCGATTTTCGGCTCTTTTTCGAGTATCAGCAGGCCTTCCTTGGCCAGTTTCTCAGCTACCAGGATTTTCATGACGGCTCCTTTTTATGTATTGAAATCAAAGCGGAATCGGGATCGGCAAAGAATCTGCGCTGGGAAAAAAACGGTGCAATCATATAAAAATCACTCGGCTTTTTCCAGCTATTTCCTTTCGGGCAGAGATGATCATTTTTGCCCGATGATTCTGGCCAGCGTTTCTGCGAGTCGCCGATACCCGGCGGCATTGGGGTGAATGGCATCGCTTTTTTCAGCGGGTGTCGTCAGGATGTCACGCAGAATACCCTCTTCACAGGGAATGTCGAATTCGGCAGCCAATCCGGGATAAAAAGAAGCTGTGCGCAAAAACAGACCCGGTTGAGGAGCCCCGACCAGCACCACCCGTGCGCGCGCTCCATGAGCGGCTTGGATCATCTGCCGCAGGTTCTCCATGGTTTTTTCGGAATCGAGGCGGCGCAGCAGATCATTGGCTCCATGGCAAAGGATGACCATGTCCGGTCGATGGCGTTCGAGCAGCGAGGGGAGACGCTTCAGCCCCTCGGCGCTGATTTCTCCCGGGATTCCCGCATTGACCACGGTATAGCCGGTCAATTGCGCCAATACGGCCGGATAACTCTCTTCGGGAGCGGCCCCGTAACCGGAGGTCAGGCTGTCGCCGAAGGCGAGGATGACGGCGTCGGGAGCCAGGGCTGGAGTGGCGGCCTGATTTCGGCAAGCCGTAAGGAACAGGGATATAAGAAACAGAGTCGCGAGGAGGATCCGGCTTACGTAAACAGTTCGGCAAAGCTTGTTCATATCGTCCTCAGAAGGGTGATTCATGAAAGATAGGACAATTTTGTCCCTTCCCCGGGGCCCTGTCAAGGCAGGCCCTTTCTATTCCCGGAGCGTTCTGGCATAATCGCCTGAATCCCGGTCCGTGATGATATTATCTGCTCTACTCGTTGTCAGTGAAGCGGGAGCGGAACGGTTGTCGTTGTCGTAATCGTAATCGAAAAGACATATGTATTTGGATTACGGGAAAGCCACGATCACGACAACGACAACGATAACGATAAAAACAACGAAATGGAAACCAATGTTAATAAACCTGCGCGATATCCGGCTGGCCTTCGGCGGGGCTCCGGTGCTGGATGGCGTCAATCTGCAGATCAAAAAAGGGGAGAGGATCTGTCTGCTCGGCCGCAACGGGGCCGGTAAGTCTACCCTTCTCGGCCTGGTATCCGGTGAGCTGCAGCCCGACGCGGGTGCGGTAGAGCGGCGGCAGGGGCTGCGGGTTTCCCGGCTGCCCCAGGAGGTGCCCCGACAGCTGCCGGGAACCGTGTTTGAAGTCGTGGCTGAAGGACTGGGCGAACTCGGCGAACAGCTGAACCGTTTTCATGAGCTCAGTCTTCGCCAGGCTGCGGGAGACCAGGGGGGACTGGACGAACTGCTGCAGGTGCAGCAGGCCATCGACGCCGCGGCCGGGTGGGAGCACCAGCAACGGATCGAGCAGATCATCACCCGCCTCAAGCTGGAGCCGGATGTGTCCGTCTCCGAGCTGTCCGGCGGAGTCAAGCGGCGGGTTCTGCTCGCCCGTGCTCTGGCCGGGGAGCCCGACATCCTGCTGCTCGACGAGCCGACCAACCATCTTGACATCGAATCGATCACCTGGCTCGAGGAATTTTTGCGGAATTCCTCCATGACCCTGCTGTTCGTCACCCATGACCGGTCCTTCCTGCGGGCCCTGGCCTCCCGCATCGTCGAGCTCGATCGCGGCCTGCTCTTCGATTTCGCCTGCGACTACGACAGCTTCCTGCGCCGAAGGGAGGAACAGCTGCAGGCCGAGGAGCAGGCCTGGAACCGGTTCGACCGCAAGCTGGCCGAGGAGGAGGTCTGGATCCGTCAGGGGATCAAGGCCCGCCGGACCCGCAACGAGGGCCGTGTGCGGGCTTTGCTGAAAATGCGGGAGGAGTACCGGCAGCGGCGCCAGCGGACCGGAACCGCCCGCATCCGTCTGGAGGAGGCCCAGCGTTCCGACCGCCTGGTGGCCGAAGTTGAAAACATGAGTTTCAGCTACGGCGTCAAGCCGGTCATAGAGAATTTTTCCACAACCATTATCCGGGGCGACCGCATCGGGATCATCGGCCCCAACGGTGCCGGCAAAACCACCCTGCTCAAACTGCTCCTCGGCGAACTGGCGCCGCAGCAGGGAACGGTTCGCCTGGGGACCAACCTGGAGGTGATCTATTTCGATCAGTTGCGGGAGCAGCTCGATCCGGATCTGACGGTTCAGCAGAACCTCTCCGGCGACCAGGACACGGTTTTGATCGGCGATCGCCCGCGGCATGTGTACGGCTATCTGCGGGATTTTCTGTTCACGCCGGAACGGGCTCGTGCCCCGGTGCGCATTCTTTCCGGCGGCGAGCGCAACCGGCTGCTGCTGGCCAAGCTTTTTTTGCGGCCGGCCAACGTGCTGGTGCTCGACGAACCGACCAACGATCTCGACCTCGAGACCCTCGATCTGCTGGAAGAGCTGCTGGCGGATTATCAGGGGACCCTGTTTCTGGTCAGCCACGATCGGGATTTTCTCGACCGGGTGGTAACCGGCACCCTGGTGTTCGAGGGGAACGGCCGGGTGGCCGAATATGTCGGGGGTTACGAGGACTGGCTGCGTCAGCGGACGGAAACGACGCCGAAACCGGTCGCTGCCGCCAAACCGGTTCGTTCCAAACCGGTGAAGGAACGCCCCCGCAAGCTGACTTTCAAGGAAAAGAGCGAACTGGCCGAGCTTCCGGAACGGATCGAGGCCTTGGAGACGGAGCAGGCCGAGCTGCATGAAAAGCTGGCCGATCCCGATTTTTACCGGGAGCAGGGGGACGCGGTCGGTGAGATCCGGAGCCGGCTGCAGGAACTGGAGGTCGAGCTGGAAGCGGGCTACCTCCGGTGGCAGGAACTGGAGGCCTTGGGCGAATGAACCGACTCGAGGCCCCAAACTTTGATCCTGGAGGGGAAACCATCGAGAGCTGCGGCCAGCTCGAGGTTCTTTATGCCGACGAACATCTGGTAGCGGTCAACAAGCCTGCGGGGCTGCTGGTGCATCGCAGCCCCATCGACCGCCGCGAAACCCGATTCGCCCAGAAGATGCTGAGCGAACAGCTGGGACGGACCGTCTATCCGGTGCACCGGCTCGACAAACCGACGTCCGGGGTTCTGCTGTTCGGTCTTTCCTCGGAAACCGCCCGTAGAATGGGGGAGATTTTCGCCGGAAGGGGGGTCGAAAAAACCTACCTGGCCGTATTGCGGGGGCATATCGAGGACGAGGGGGTGATCGATTACCCCCTCGTCGAAAAAGTGGATCGCCTGGAGCGGCGTCCGGTGGCGGACCGGGATCCCCAGTCCGCCTGCACCGCCTTTCGCCGCCTGGGCACCATCGAGCTTCCGCATCCGGTGGGCCGTTACGCCACCAGCCGCTACTGCCTGGTGGAGGCGCGCCCGCTGACCGGAAGAAGGCATCAGCTGCGAAGGCATTTCAAGCACCTTTTTCATCCGATTGTCGGTGATACCCGTTACGGCGATGCGGACCACAACCGGTTTTTTCGCAGGGAGTTCGACTGCCATCGCCTGCTGCTGGCGGCGGTCGAACTTTCCTTCCCCCATCCCTTTTTTGACCGGCCGGTGACGGTGACGGCACCTCTGTGCGGCCTCTTTGTCCGGCTGCTCGAAAGTTTCGAATGGTGCTCCCTGCTGCCCGCACCTTGGCTCGGACCCCGAATCTGCTGAAGGGAATCCTCCATGGAAATCAACCTCACCACCCCGGCATTGCTTTATCCGGCCATTTCCCTGCTGCTGCTTGCCTATACCAACCGGTTCCTGGCGCTGGCCAGCGTCATCCGTTCCCTCGCCGGCCGCCTGGCGGAATCCGATGACGCGGATGTCCGGCGGCAGCTGACCAATCTTCGCCTCAGGATAAGCCTCATCAAGTGGATGCAGGGACTCGGAATCATCAGCATTCTGCTCTGCATGGTTTCGATGTTCTGCCTGTTTGCCGGGCATGAGCCCTGGGGGCGTTATTCCTTCGGCATCAGTCTGGTGCTGATGATGTTTTCCCTGGGGATCAGTTTCTGGGAAACGTTGCTCTCGGGTGAGGCGCTCAAACATGAGTTGCGGCGGTGTGACCGGGTTCGAAACCAGGGCCAGTCTGACGCCGGTCACCAGACCTGAAAACTTGTCAGACGACGACCACCGAATCTTCACATCCGTAGCAGTTGGGAACATAACCGTCGGCCTGCCAGTCGTTTTCCCAGCGACTGCCGTCGATCAGATAGCGGAAGCGGTAGGACCGGCTGGTCGGCAGCGACAGGGTCAGACTGAAGTCGCCGTTTTTGAGACGTTTCATCGGTTTGGCTTCGGCATCCCAATCGGTGAAATCGCCGCAGAGGAGAGCCGATTCCGCTCCCGTTTCTGCGGGCAGATTGAAGGTTACGCGACAGACCTGACCTGTCTTGGAATAGCTCTTCTTCAACATGTTCTGCTCCTTTGCAAGCAATCGTTGGGGAGAGGCGGCCGCATTAGCGACCTGATGTTTTTCGAAAGCCATTCTAGCAGGTTATTAGAAGTTTTTTTGGCAGGGACTGATTTTTCCCTTTGGGGGCTAGCCGCTGCGTAAAAACAGATAGGTTGCGAGTCCGACAAGGATCAGCGCAAAGATCTTTTTGAAGCTTGCTGTTGAAATGCCTTCGAGCATGCGGGCTCCGATCTGGGCTCCGGCGATGCCGCCGATTCCCAGCAGAATTCCGGTCCGATAGTCGACATTGGCCAGTTTGTTATGAGCCAGCAGGGCGGAGGCCGAAATAATCAGGATGGCCAGAAAAGAGGTGCCGACCGCCCTCTGGGCGGAATAGCCGAGGAACAGCAGCAGCGGCACCATGAGAAAGCCGCCGCCCAGGCCGGAAAAGGAAGCGGCGATGCCGACGAAGGCGCCTCCGAGGAGCAGCAGGGCATATTGAGCGGTCATGTACGGTCTGCCTCCCGATCGATGTGATCTACCTTTTATACTCTCATTGGAGATTTTGGTAAAGGATCGGGGTTTCAGAAAGGAAAGGATTGTTACAGTCCCATAGGACCCATAAGTCTTATGGGTCCTATGGCCTGTCGGGCTACTTGTCCATCTTGATCATGTAGCGCAGCATGTCCACAACCCGGTGGCTGTAACCCCACTCGTTGTCGTACCAGGAAATGAGCTTGAAAAACCGCTTTTCGCCCGGCAGGTTGTTCCCCAGGGTGGCCGACGAGTCATAGATGGATGAAGCTTTTGAGTTGAGAAGGTCGGAGGAAACCAGCTGTTCCTGGGAATATTCCAGGATGCCGGTGAGATAGGACTCGGACGCTTTTTTCATCAGTCCGTCGATCTCTTCAATAGAAGTGTCTTTTGATGTGCGAATGGTCAGATCGACCACGGAAACATCGGGTGTGGGCACCCGGAACGCCATTCCCGTCAATTTCCCCTTGATCTCCGGAATGACCTCACCAACCGCTTTTGCCGCTCCCGTCGAGGACGGGATGATGTTGATGGCGGCGGCCCGTCCGCTGCGCCAGTCCTTTTTTGTCGGACTGTCCACGGTTTCCTGGGTGGCAGTATAGGCATGAATGGTGCTCATCAGGCCCTCTTCAATTCCAATGCCCTCCTTGATCAGCACGTGGACAAGCGGTGCCAGGCAGTTGGTGGTGCAGGAAGCAGTGGAAACCACATGGTCGGTTTTGGGATCGTACTTCTCTTCGTTGACCCCGAGCACGAAGGAGTTCATGGGGCCTTTCCCCGGTGCCGTGATGATCACCTTTTTCGCTCCCCCTTTCAGGTGCAGGGAGGCTTTCTCCATAGACGTGAACTTGCCCGAGGATTCGATCACGTACTCCACCCCCATGGCTTTCCAAGGAAGTTGCTCGGGACTGGGCGGAGCCGACAGGCAGCGGATTTCATCACCATTTATGATCAGAATATCATCCACACTTAGAGCGGGGTCGCTCTTTCTGGTGTCAACCTCCCCGTGGAAACGTCCATGCACCGAATCGTACTTGGTGCGATAGGCGAAATATTTGGCATCGGCGGCAAGATCCACCAGTGCCTTGACCTTCAGCGAGTCCTCGATCTGCCCCTTATCGTATAAAGCAGTCAGTATAAGCCTGCCAATTCGTCCGAATCCGTTGATTGCTACTCCCGTAGCCATGGCTTCCTCCCGTCTGTCCCCGGCCATTGTGAGGCTGCGCATCCAGCCCTGATTATGATCCGGATCGGTTTGCAGTTGTGTCGATACAGATAGCAGCCATTCTACCATCTTTTGGCTGATTTGGCAGAGACCGGCCCGAGGAGCACCGGGACATCAGGAGGCGACTGATTGGTCATCCATCCATCGAAAAAGATCAGGGTTGTGGATCGCTCATCCTACCTTCAGAATCGTTTAAAGGCAAGTCTGGCCATAAAAACCTTAGGCATGGTGTTTGCAAAATTGCTTGGCCAGTGCTGAACATGGACCGGGTTTGTCCAGGTAAGGTTTGGAAAAATAAACGCTTTAGACAGGAGAAAGCATGTCACTGATAGAATGGAGTAGCGACCTGAGTGTCAATATTGCCGAAATCGATGCACAGCACCAGAAACTGATCGCGATGCTCAATGAGCTGAACCAGGCCATGCGGAGAGGGAGTGGCAGGGATATCCTGGGGAAAATCATCAGCGGGCTGATGTCCTATACCGCAACGCATTTCGCAACAGAGGAGAAGTATTTTCAACGCTACGGTTATCCGGCCACCGCGGCTCACGTCCAGGAGCATCGAAATTTTTCCCGCAGAGTGGAGGAGTTCAAGCAGGGGTTCGAGGAAGGCCGGCTCGGTCTTTCGGTTTCAGTAATGAACTTTCTGGGATCCTGGCTGCGAGACCATATTCGAGGCAGCGATAAGGACTATGTCCCTTTTCTGAACAGCAAGGGGCTCAGGTAGAAACCTCCTTTTTGGCATTCAGACCGGTTCTCGGCATTTAAAATCCTTTGTGAAATCTTTTGGATAAACTATTATCTAGTTTTCATCCAACGGGTTGAATTCATTCCTGCAGACAGGGAGGCGGAATGCCTAAAGGCTTTGAACTGCACAGCCGGTTTTTGGGACTGCTGGAAAGGGTGAAAGGGCCCGGCGATCTGGAATTTCAGCTGGAACCTTTTATCGATGAAGAGTGGCAGGTGGCTGTGGCGACCACCGACAAGGATGGTCTGCTGACCATTCTTGCCGGGCTTTTGACCGCGCATGGCGCCGACATTCGATCCGGAGATCTGCTGACTCTGCCTGCTGAACCGGGCAGCCGGCTGCGCAAGATCTGTGATCTGTTTCGGGTGGTCTTATCACCGGGCGCCGATCCGTCTTCCCTTAAAGCCTGTGCCGAAGATCTGCAGCGGTACAATGTGCGCCTGGCTCTTGAAGGCATAGAAGCGGTGCGCGACGCCATCATAGAGCGGGCGGCCGTTCGCTTCGAAGCCCGGTCGGCCGGTCGGGGACGGTTGCTGCCGGTAGAGATCGACATCGACAACGACGCATCGGAGACCGACACGATTCTCCGTATTGTCTCCCGGGATATTCCCGGCTTTCTGTTTGCTTTCGCCAACGCCCTTTCTCTGCTGGAGATCAGCATCGAACGGGCGACCATCCGCACTGAAGGGCCGAATGTGCAGGACACTTTCTGGATTCGCGACCTGCACGGGCGCAAGATCACCGATGAGGATAAACTGCGGGAACTGCGCTTTGCCTGTGCTCTGATCAAGCAGTTCGCTCATTTGCTGCCTTATTCGGCCAATCCCGGTCAGGCCATTCGCCAGTTTCGCGACTTCGCCTCCCGGTTGCTGGCCAAACCGGAACTGGCCGCAGATTTTGCCAGCGTACAGGCGGTGGACACCATGCATACTCTGGCCGAGCTGATGGGTGTCAGCCGTTTCCTCTGGGAGGACTTTCTGCGCATGCAGCATGAAAATCTCTTCCCGCTGATTCGCAATCGGACGGAAATCGAAAAAGAAATCGACAGTGAGTCACTGGAGGCGGAACTTGAGCAGAATTTTGCGGGCTGCGATGATCTCGAGGAAAGGGTTCGGCGGCTCAACGCCTTCAAGGACCGGGAAATGTTCCGCATCGATCTGCGCCACATCACCCGTCTCATCGGCGATGTCAAGTTTGCCCGGGAGCTGAGTTCCCTGAGCGATCTGGTGGTCAGACAGGTGGCCGACCTGTCCCATGCCCGCCTCAAAAGCCGGTTTGGAACCCCCCGGGTTGACGGACGCTCCTGCCCCTGGGCGATATTTGCAGCCGGAAAATATGGAGGCAGGGAGATGGGGTTCGCCTCCGATCTGGAACTACTGTTTGTTTACCAGGAGGAGGGGGAAACCGACGGTGCAAAGACAGCGGCCAACAGCAGCTACTTCGAGGAGTTCGTCCGCACCTTCCTCAGGACCCTGCAGTCGCGGAAGGAGGGGATTTTCGAAATCGATCTGCGGCTTCGCCCTTTTGGCAGCAAAGGCACCCTGGCCAGTTCCCTGGCGGCCTTCGCCGAATATTATGCGACCGACGGCAGGGCCGAGCCTTTCGAGCGGATGGCCATGGTCAAACTGCGGCCGGTGGCCGGGGACGACAAGCTGATGGAGCAGGCGATGGCCATCCGCGATGCTTTTGTCTATTCGGGCCGTCCACTGGATCTGGACAAGGTTCTTAATCTGCGTCGGAGGATGGCCGAGGAATTGGTGGAGCCGGGTAAAATCAACCTGAAGTACAGCACCGGAGCCCTGGTGGATGTCGAATTTTTCATTCAGGCCCAGCAGATTGTCCATGGAGCTGAAAACGCAGGGTTGCGGGTGACCAACACCATGGAAGCCCTGCGGCGCCTGGAGGATGCCGGCCTGGTGAAGGAGGTTCTGGCTGGCGATCTGCGCCGGGCATACCGCTGTTTCCGTCGGGTTATCGACGTGCTGCGGGCGGTACGCGGAAACGCCCGGGACCTGACCCTGCCCGATTTTGCATCCGCCGATTTTCGCTACCTCTCCCGGCGGCTCGATTTTCCCACACCTGAAGAATGTCTGCGCGAAATCCAATGGAGCCGTGAACTGAGCCGCGGCTTGTGGGAACGTATTTAGTATCGGTATCGGTATCGGTATCGGTAGTCGACCCCGACCCCGAATTGCAATCAGGTCTTCAGATAGGCAGTCAAAAAAACCTCCAGCGATTGGGGTTTTCCGAAAAGGTATCCCTGCCCCAAACGGCATCCCAGTTGCTGCAGCAAGGATGACTGGGCTTCCGTTTCGACCCCTTCGGCCACTATGTCCATCTCCAGGGCCTGGCCCACGGAAATGAAAGCCTTCACCAGCCCGGCTTTGCGCGGGTCGCTGTCGATGCCATCGACGAAAGAGCGGTCGATTTTCAGAACGTCCATGGGAAAGCGCCTGAGATAGTTCAGGGCCGAATACCCGGTGCCGAAATCGTCTATGGCGATGGAGATGCCAAGGGCCCGCAAGGTTTCCAGAGTTTTGCGGATTTTCCGGTTGTCATCGATCATCAGGCTTTCGGTGATCTCGAATTCCAGCCATTGGCCCCTGCACCCTGTTTCCCTGAGGATGGTTTTGACTTCCCCGACCAGATCATGCTGCACGAACTGACGGGTCGAAAGGTTGACCGCCACCTTGAAGGGGAAAGAACTGTGTTGGTTGAAGAGGACCGCTTGACGACAGGCGTTTTGCAGGACCCATTGACCAATCGGAATAATCAGTCCGCTCTCCTCGGCAATGGGGACGAACCGGTCCGGCGACAGGATTCCCAGTTGTGGATGACGCCATCGCAGCAGCGCCTCGCCCCCGGTAACCTGGCCGGTTTTCAACAGGACTTTGGGCTGGTAAAGAAGCAGCAGTTCATGATTTGCGCTGGCATAACGCAGGGCGGAGCAGAGGGAAAGCCGCTCGGTTGTGCGGCGGGTGAGTTCGGGAGTATAAAGCTGAAAATTGTTGCGCCCTTGCCGCTTGGCGCTGTACATGGCCGCATCGGCGTAGGCGAACAGCTCGTTCAATTCGCAACTGTCCAGAGGGTAGAAGGCAATCCCGATGCTGCCGGAGATGAACAGCTCCTGGCCGTCTATGAGGAAAGGCAGGGCCAGGTCTTCGAGGATTCGGGAAGCGATATCGGTGGCTTCATCGACGCGGTGAAGGGTCTGCAGGATAGCGAACTCGTCGCCTCCCAAGCGAGCGATTGTGTCCGATTCCCGGACGCAATGGGTTAGCCTTCTGGTCACCTCGCGAAGCAGTTCGTCGCCCGACTTGTGACCGAGGGTGTCGTTGATATCCTTGAAGTGGTCGATGTCAAGCATCAACAGGGCAAATGGCCGCTTGGTGCATTTTGCCTCCGACGCCGCATCCAGAAAACGCCTTTCAAACAGGGCGCGATTGGGAAGGCCGGTCAGAAGATCGGTAAAAGCCAGTCGCTGGGCGAGTTCCCGTTGTTCGACCACGTCGCTGATATCCCGGATGACTGCCAACACCGAATGAACCGCGTCTCCATCTGATTCGGGTTCAAAGCGAACGTGAGTCCAGCTCACGGAACCATCAGGAGAGAGGTGGCGTACCTCCGCTTCCTGGGGGATGCTGGTTTCAAAGACTTTCTTGAGGGCCGAATGGTAGACCTGGAGGTCGAGGGGGCCGCCGCTCAACAGGGAACGTCCAAGCAGCGCCGCCCGGTCCTTGCCGATCAGGCGTGCAAAGGCCGGGTTGACGTACAGGCGGACCAGCCGCCGATCATAGCGGACGATGGCGTCGGGCGAATTTTCCGCCAGGCTGCGGAATTCCTGTTCACGGGCAGACAGAAGGCGTTGGGCGTGAATGCGCTCGGTGATGTCGCGGCACCAGCAGATGATAAGGATGCGATCTCCCATCTCCGTTGGTGTCGAGTGGATTTCGACATCGCGCAGAGTGCCGTCCTTGCGGCGATGGCGGGTTTCAAAGCGGCGTTCTTCATTGAGGTCTCGGTGGCAGTGCCCCATCGCCTCGATCTCGGCTCGACTGAAGTTGGCATCCCAGTCCCATGGGTGCATGCCAAGCATCTCCTCCCGGGAGTACCCGAGGGTCTGGGCAAAGGCAGGATTGACATCGACGGCGGCCAGGCTTTTCCCGTCGAGGACAACGATGCCATCTTTCGATCGCTCCATCAGCAGCTTCCAGTGGCAGACCTCTTCCTGCAATAATTGCAGGCGCAAATTATATTCAGTCACGTCCCTGACCTGGCAGAAAGCGACTGTCCTGCCATTCCATGGAATCCGGGTGTGGCTGACAGCGATGGACAGCAGCTTGCCGTCCTTTCGCCGATAGCAGGTCTCGAAACGGTCCGGCCAGGCATTATCGGCAGATGCCCTTTCAAATTCTTCCCGAGACCAGCCTTCGTCCCAGTCCCGGGCTTTCAAGTCAATTATTTCCCGGCGTGTGTAACCGAGCAATTCGGCAAAGGATGAGTTGGCGTCGATGATTTCGCCGGTTTCGACGTCCAGGATGACAATGCCTTCAACCGAATGCTCCATGAAGGCTGAAGGGAGATCCTCCTTCTTGCGGTTTTCCAGACGGGAAGCCTTTTCGGCTGCAGCGTTAGCGGACTTTTCCGGGGAGAATGACTGCGATGCGGGCGGGGAGGGCCTTGCGTTTTCGAAAGAAGCCGCTAGATCGGTTTTTTCTCTGCCAGGATTTTTCACATCGGCTCCTGCCCGAACAGATAGAAACTCCCCAAAGGGGCAATATCAGGAAATCATGCATAACGCAGCAGGCGGAATGCCACAGCCATCAAACGCGGAATGGTAGAGCTAAAAATGCCAACATCGTGCCAAGCGTTAAGGAATTGCGAGAGTTTCCAGAATGAGGCACAGCATAAATGCAGAATGCTTTAATTCAATGGATTTTTTATCGGTTCTGCCTGGAATTTCTGGGGGTCTCTTTCGTCTCTTTGACGAAAGCCTTTGCTTGTGATGTCAAAATAGTGTCACCTGCTCTCTGTTTTGTCAAAAGACATGCCTTTGTCCGCTAATTCCCGCTGAGCCTGAGATGTTTTTCCCAGATGCTCCAGATTCATTCCGCAAAGAACGTTGGCTGCCTTGGTGAACTGAATATCCTCGTAGACAACGACCTGAATGTGGTTGCCCCAGGGGTCGAGAAAATCGAGACCCCGGCTCGGCAGGATTTCCGCTCCCAGTTTTTCCAGTTGGGCGCGCATTCCCTCCCGGCTGTCGACCACCAGTCCGAAGTGGCGATGCTCATCGGCCTTCTGCGTCCGCCCCTCGGCCAGGGCGAGGAATTGATCGCCCATGTCGAGAAAGGCCATCTTTTCGGACCGGCCCCGCAGCTCGAAATCAAATAAAGCTGCATAAAAGTCTAGAGCTCTTTCCAGGTCGTCCACTTCCAGGGCCACATGATTGATTCCTACCAGCCGGGCTTTGCCGTCGGGTTTTTTCATGATTGCTCCCTTTTGTTTTAGGCTTGGACTTTGTTCTATTTTATCCCCCTATTGTACGAAAGAAACCAGCCCTGCCGTTTCCTGTCTAAAATTCACCCCCCACCAAAAGCTAATGAAGACCTCACCTGCCAGAAACATTTTCGGGCGAAACATGCAACAGTCGACAATCAGGCCATTATCTCCTTGCTTCGAGTGCTTTTGGAATCGTGAAATCTCTCTTTTTTGCCGTCAATCGAAACCAATACCGGTACTTCCGTTTCCTGGCCGCACATTTTCGGGGCGAAGCTTGCGCCGCCCATGCCGGCCGTTGCCTGTTGCCAGCCCTGCCGGCTCTCCGGCACCTGGATCTCGAGGATCTGCCGTCCATCATCGAGCGGAAAATGGCCGAATTGGCAGCCCGCAGACGCGCCCGTCGTTCTTGGAGCCGTTGCCTCTACCGGCATCTGTTCTGGTTTCTTGCGGCCATCAACTGGTTGCGCTACTGGCGGATCATCTCCCGATCGGGGGCCGCGGTGCTGGCTGTCTGGAACGGCTGTTTCTTCCGCCAGTCGATAGCCTGCGCCGTTGCTGAAAAGCTGGGGCTCACCTGCGTCTATTTCGAGAACGGTCTGCTTCCCGAAACGACCACTTTGGATTGCCGAGGGGTCAACTACGCCAATTCGGTTCCCAGGGAACCGGCTTTTTACGCCGCCCTCCCCGATGACGGGCACCTGCCGAAGTTGCTTGTGCCGCGCACCGCTCGAAGGCCGGACAGATTCGCCGCCTCCGAGACGGTTCTTCCCTCCCGATATGTTTTCATTCCATTCCAGATCGACCACGACACACAGATCACCCTCTTTTCCCCCTGGGTCAGGGACATGGAGCACCTGTTTGCCCTTGTCACTGCGGCCTTTGCCGATGAGTCGGCCGGTTTCCACCTGGTCTTTCGGGAGCATCCCTCCTCCTGCAGAGAATATCCCGCAATCTGCCGGGCCATCGAGGGCAATCCGAAACTGCACCTGATGAATCACGTGGCGACCCAGACCCTGATCGAAAACGCTGCGGCGGTTATCGTCGTCAATTCCACGGTCGGAATCGAATCCCTGCTGCATGGGAAAAAGGTCATTGTGCTCGGTCAGGCTTTTTACGCTCTGGAGGGGATTGCCCGGCGTGCCGGAACCGTTGATGAATTGGCTGGCCTGATCCGCGGGATCGATGATTGGCAGGTCGACACGGCTCTGATCAACCGTTTTCTGTATTACCTCTATTATGACTATGCCATCCCCGGCAGTTGGAAAAACCCCGATGTTCAACACGCTGCGGCGGTTGAAGAAAGGCTAGGTTTCTGTCATGGGCAAAAAACCTGCGATTTTCATGGTCTCCACCCCCCTGCACCTGTATAACGCGCTCGCCATCGCCCTGAAACATCGCCACGACTGGCAGTCTCATCTGTGGTTCATCGATCAGAAGGATGAACGAAATCCCTATTTTCAGGTTCTCGAGGCATGGAAGGATCACCCCTTCGCTACCATCAATTACTTTGTTACCAACCTGCCCGCGACCATGGATAAAATCAGGGCGCGCAAAAAAGCCTTCCAAAGAATCGACAAGCTCGTGGCCGATATCCAGCCGCAGGAACTTCTTGTCGGCAATGACCGCCGGATCGAGTTCGTCTATGCCATGAACCACGCCTGCCGCCAAGGCGGACTTGAAGCCTACGGCTCGCTGATCGACGACGGTATCTATTCCTATATCGACCAGCGCAGCCGCTGGTTTCAGGATACGGCTGCGGAACGGCTGGTAAAAAAGATGGTTTACGGGACCTGGTACCAACGGACCCGGTCCATCGGCGGCAGTTCCCTCATCCAGGGGGCCTTTGTCGCCTTTCCGGAATTCGCCAACAGCTACCTGCGCCGCCTCAAGATAGAGGGGATCGAGCTGGATCTGTACCGTTCTCCGGAGATCCGGACCTTTTCGGAAATGATGCTGGAGAGCGGCAATATCGATCGGCAGATGCTGCCCGCCTACGACCTGGTTCTGACCCTGCCTCACGAGTCGCTGCTGCGCCGTTTCCCCAGGTTTCAGAAAACGATTCGGACGCTGGTGGAAAGCGTCCAGCGGGGCGGCAAGCGGGTCGGGATCAAGTATCATCCCCGGCAGAAGGAGGATGATCCCCTGCAGCTCGTATCGGACAGGGAACAGCTCATTCCTCGCACCGTCGCCTTTGAAATCCTCCTGCCCCTGTTGGACAGACCCCTTATCCTGGGCGATGTTTCGACAGTCCTGCTGACCGCCCGCTGGCTCCGCCCGGATCTGAATGTGGTCGCCCTGCAGAACGAGCGGGATGCCCGGCAGCGGAAAATGTCCCGTATACTGACCCACCTGGGGGTGAAAATTACCGGGGATTTCGAAGAGATTCTCTCTTTTCTCCCGGCCTGAAAGGAGTTTTTGTGTTCGGCAAACTTTGGGCCTATTGGCGCCACGCTTTTGATCCCTCCCGCTTCCGGGTCGTCATGACCCTTCTGGTCCGGAACGAGGCCGACATCATCGAGGCCAACATCCGGGCCCATGCAGCCCTGGGCGTCGACGGGTTTGTCGTTATGAACCATCTTTCCAATGACGGTACGCGGGAGATCCTGACCTCGCTGGCCGGGGAATTCGACTTGCAGGTCATCGACCAGCTCGATCCTGCCTACAAGCAGAGCCGGTGGATGACGGAGCTGGCCTGTTTTGCCCGCGACCGGATGGGGGCCGATTGGGTCATCTGCAACGATGCCGACGAATTCTGGCTGCCTTGCCGGGGAGAAAGTCTGAAGGAGCTGATCGCCTTCAAGGGGGTCTGTTTGACCTGCCGGCGCTTCAACATGCTTTTGCAGCGCAATGCCCTGCAGCGGGGGTATCAGTTCCACGACAGCCGGCTGCGGGTTAACAATCCCGTTTTTTACGGAAACGAAAGCATGGTCAGGGACGAGGTAACCGTCGTGCTGTCCAGAATTGCCCCGAAGGTGATCGTCAATCCCCACGGTCTGGTCAAGATCAAGGGCGGCAATCACCGGGCCCTGCACGGGATGAACTGGCTGGATTACAACAGACCCTACGACCGCATTGAAAAGTTCGAGGATATTCGGGTCTTTCACTATCCGATGAGGGGGTTCGAACACTTCGAGCGCAACGTCCGCCGCCGCAGCCTGCTGCTGTCCGACGATTCCCATGTGCGGATGGGAAACCATTACCGCCGCTGGGCGGAAATGCATCGCCTGGGCCGGCTCGAAGAGGAATACGGGCGTTTTCTCCTCGGGGATGAAGATCTGCGGGTGCTGAAGAAGTTCGGCGTGGTGACGGAAGATGATTTTCCCGGAAGGACGATCAAAAAGGCTTTGGGTGAAGAGGCTGTTGCGGAGAGAAAGACCGCCTGACGGCGAACGGCTGGCGCAGGGCAGGGGGCGAAGGAAGAGCCGATCGGAGAGTCGAAAGCGGCTTTCTTTTAAACTGCGTGGCTGGGGGATCAATATTTTGGTGAGGTTTTGGTAATTTTCGGGGGAGGGGAGGTTGCGGCGTCGTTCGGCAAAATGCTGCGCCCCGGCGAGCCGGGGCGCAGCGGTGATGTACCTTAGATGGGTAGGGATTCGCAGCTATGTCCTGCCTGATTAATCAAGGATTCTTGTATCCGGGTATTGGCTTACCATCAAAGCTCTGCAGGTTTTTTTCAGCAGCCTGACCTGGAGGTGCAAAAGATTTGCGGACCAGTTCCTCCGGATAGGCGTGGATGTTGTGAATGGACAAGTCGGGACCGACGAATTCAGCATCGGCCGACATTCGGAAACCGACAATCTTATTGATCAGGAAGTAAATCGCGGTGCCGGTGACCAGGGCATAGCCGACGGCCAGAAGGCTGCCGGCCAACTGCGCGGCAAAGGAAATGCCGCCCATGCCGCCAAAGACGGGGATTCCGAAAATGCCCGCCGAAATACCTCCCCAGGTGCCGATCATCCCGTGCAGCGGCCAGACGCCGAGCACGTCGTCGATGCGGAGTTTCTCCTGTTCCCACTGGAATCCGTAGACGAAAATCAGGGCGCCCATGCCGCCCATGAAAAAGGCCGCCAGGGGGTGGACAAGGTCGGAACCGGCGCAGATGGCGATCAGGCCGGCCAGGGCGCCGTTGTGAAGGAACCCCGGGTCGTTGCGGCTGGCGATCAGGGCGAAGAGCACCCCGCCCACCATGGCCATCAGGGAATTGACCGCCACCAGACCGGAAATGCCGGTCAGCGACTGGGCACTCATGACATTGAAGCCGAACCAACCCACCGCCAGGATCCAGCTTCCCAGGGCCAGGAAAGGGATGTTGCTGATGGGAATGGGCTGGCTTCTTCCGTGTTCATAACGGCCCTTGCGGGAGCCGAGAATCATGACGGCCGGCAAGGCCAGCCAGCCGCCCATGGAGTGGACTACCACACTGCCGGCGAAATCGTGAAAAGGCGCTCCACAGTAATTTTCGAACAGTCCCTGAAGAAATCCACTGTTGCGACCCCAGATGAAGGATTCGAACAGGGGATAGGTTATGGCCACGAAGATCGCCCCTGCCAGGACCTGAGGCCAGAAGCGGGCCCGTTCGGCGATACCGCCGGAAATGATTGCCGGGATGCAGGCGGCGAAGCAGAGCAGGAAGAAGAATCGAACCAGTTCGTACCCCTGCGTGCCGCCCAGCAGGTCGCCGGCGGGATGCAGGAAGT
Organism: Syntrophotaleaceae bacterium; assembly: GCA_041390365.1. Classification (NCBI taxonomy): domain Bacteria; kingdom Pseudomonadati; phylum Thermodesulfobacteriota; class Desulfuromonadia; order Desulfuromonadales; family Syntrophotaleaceae; species Syntrophotaleaceae bacterium. Next base: position 30,939 of record JAWKQB010000001.1, read on the forward strand.
GGCTGCCGTAGGCGAGAGGATACCCGATGAGAAAATAGCAGACCGTAGATACCGACCAGTCGGTGAGAATCTTGGTGAAGGCATTGACCTGACTCTTGCGGGTGACCGTGCCGACTTCCAGAAAGGCGAAGCCGGCATGCATGGCAAAGACCATGACCGCCCCGAGCATCAGAAACAGGACATCCCCGCTGTTGAAAAGGTTTTGAATATTGGTTTCCATAACCACAAATCCTCCTTGGACCGGCTTGACGGCGTCATTGCCGTAAAATAAAGCAAGAGATCGTTTCAAGCCGCATGCCAAGGAGCAAAATTGTTTAAAAACAGGCAGATAGAAAAAATGGAGTAGTATTTGAGCAGGGATTTGCCCAAAAGTTAACCAATGGGGCGCCTATGTTTTATACATTCGCGGAAAAAGGCTGAGCTGGCAGAAAAAGTCCCGATCTTTCGATGAGTTGTCAGGATTCTGTCGTCTGTGATTTTCAAATTTGCAGGCCCGAATTATTGCCAGGGCAGCGGAAACCGGGATTTGATGGCGTAAATTTCAGCAGAGAGGCTGCTTAACGCGCAGGCTTGATTGAGAGTTGAGCCGGGGGGATTGCCTAAAGAATGGACGTGCTGGGTCCGGTCGGAGGGTCGAAGATAGTCCGACCCGTCCGACCGGATGTACACCTATTTTTTGTCTTTACGGACCTGCGGCAAGGCTTTGATCATCTCCCGGTTGAGCATGGCGATGAACTTGACGCTGATCCCTTTGGGACAGGCTGCTTCGCACTCGTAATGATTACTGCAGTTGCCGAAACCCTCCTTGAGCATGGCGTCGGTCATGGCGCACACCCGCTGTGCGGCCTCCGGGCGGCCTTGGGGCAGCTTGGCCAGGTGGGCGACTTTCGAAGCAACGAACAACATCGCCGAGCCGTTGGGGCAGGCCGCGATGCAGGCGCCGCAGCCGATGCAGGCGGCCGCATCCATGGCCGTTTCCACATCAGCCTTTGGGATCAGGATGGTATTGCCGTCGGGGACGCCGCCAGTGCTCACCGAGATATAGCCTCCGGCCTCCATGACCCTCTGCATGGCGGAGCGGTCGACCACAAGATCCTTGATCACGGGAAAGGCCTTGGCCCGCCACGGCTCGATATAGATTTCGTCTCCGTCCTTGAACTGCCGCATGTGCAGCTGGCAGACGGTGGTCAACTGCTGCGGTCCGTGGGCCTGACCGTTGATGACCTGGGAACAGGTGCCGCAGATCCCTTCCCGGCAGTCGTGATCGAAGGCGATCGGTTCCCGGCCTTCCTTGATCAGTCCTTCGTTGACCACGTCCAGCATTTCGAGAAAGGACATGTCGGGACTGATATCCCTTGCTTCCAGCTGCTCCAGCCGGCCCTTGTCCCGGGGGCCTTTCTGGCGCCAGACATAGAGTGTCAGATTCATTACTTGTAGCTCCTTACGGCCAGTTCGATATGTTCAAAGGTCAAAGGTTCCTTGTGGAGCTCGGGAGTTTTGTCCGCCCCCTGGTATTCCCAGGCGGCGACATAGGAGAAATTGGCGTCATCCCGCACCGCTTCGCCGTCGGGACTCTGGTGTTCCACCCGGAAGTGTCCGCCGCAGGACTCCTCGCGATGCAGGGCATCCCGGGCCATCAGTTCGGCAAATTCGAGGAAGTCCGCCACCCGGCCGGCTTTTTCCAGCTCCTGGTTGAAATCCCGACCGGAGCCGGGGACCAGAAGGTTGTTCCAGAATTCATCGCGCAGGGCTGGAATCTGCTCCAGCGCTGTTTTCAGCCCGCCTTCGCTGCGGGCCATGCCCACATTCTCCCACAGGATATGGCCGAGCTCGCGGTGGAATTCGTTGGCCGTTTTGCGGCCTTTGATGCCCAACAGGCGTTCGGTTGCGGCTTCGGTCTGCTCGAGAGACTGGCGGAATTCCGGATCGCCGGCTCCTACCTGGCCGGGAGCGACCCGGGCCAAATAGTCGCTGATGGTGTATGGGATGATGAAATATCCGTCCGCCAGCCCCTGCATCAGGGCGCTGGCCCCCAGCCGGTTGGCGCCATGATCGGAAAAGTTGGCCTCGCCGAGCACGAACAGCCCGGGCAGATTGCTCTGCAGGTTATAGTCGACCCACAGACCGCCCATCGCGTAATGCGGAGCGGGATAGATCCGCATCGGCTGCCGGTAGGCATCTTCCCCGGTGATCCTCTGGTACATGTCGAACAGGTTGCCGTAGCGGGACTGGATATTTTCAACACCGAGGCGATCTATGGCTTCGGCAAAGTCCAGATAGACGCCCCGACCGCTGCCCACGCCGTGGCCGGCATCGCAGACCTCCTTGGCCGCCCTGGAAGCGATGTCGCGGGGTGCTAGATTGCCGAAGCTGGGGTATTTTCGTTCCAGGTAGTAATCCCGCTCGTCTTCGGGGATGTTCGAGGGGGGACGTTTGTCCCCTTTTTTCTTCGGCGCCCAGATGCGGCCGTCGTTGCGCAGAGATTCGCTCATCAGCGTCAGCTTCGACTGGTGATCGCCGGTCACCGGAATGCAGGTCGGATGGATCTGGGTGTAGCAGGGGTTGGCGAAGAAGGCGCCTCTTTTGTGAGCCCGCCAGGCGGCGGTGACGCTGCTCCCCATGGCGTTGGTCGAAAGGTAGAAGACATTGACGTAACCGCCGCTGGCCAGCACCACTGCGTCGGCAGCATGACAGGTGATTTCACCGCTGATCAGGCCCCGGACGGTAATCCCCTTGGCCTTTCCGTCCACCACCACGAGGTCGAGCATTTCCGTGCGCGGATAGACGCGGATCTTGCCCGCCTGGACCTGTCGGCAGAAGGCCTGATAGGCGCCCAGCAGAAGCTGCTGGCCGGTCTGGCCGCGGGCGAAAAAGGTGCGGGCGACCTGGGCGCCGCCGAAGGAGCGGTTTTCGAGGTAGCCGGCGTAATCCCGGGCAAAAGGCACCCCCTGGGCAACGCACTGGTCGATGATCTGGTTGCTGATTTGGGCCAGACGGTAGACATTGGCCTCCCGGGCCCTGAAATCGCCCCCCTTGATGGTGTCGTAAAAGAGCCTGTAGATGCTGTCGCCATCGTTCTGGTAGTTCTTGGCCGCGTTGATCCCCCCCTGGGCGGCAATGCTGTGCGCTCGCCGGGGACTGTCCTGATAGCAGAAGGCATCGACATTGTAACCGAGTTCGGCCAGGGTGGCGGCCGCCGAAGCTCCGGCCAGGCCGGTTCCGACGACGATAACGGTGTATTTGCGCTTGTTGGCCGGGTTGACCAGCTTCAGGTCGTGGAGGTGATTGTCCCACTTGTCCGCAAGGGGGCCCTTGGGGCATTTTCCGTCTAGTATCACGATGAACTCCCTAAATGGTCACGATGCCGATATAGATGAGAACCGGGATGGCGCTGAATCCGAGAGCCAGGATCAGGGCGGTGGCGAGGCCGACGCCGCTCAAAACCGGCAGGGAGCGGTCGTCGTTGGCTCCCAAAGTCTGGAAAGTGCTTCCGATACCGTGCTTGAGATGAAGCCAGAGGGCGGCCATGCCGACCAGGTAAATTATGGTCACGGTCAACTGGCGAAAGCTCAGCACCACCATGCGGAGAACATCGGCGCGGCCGGCCGGATCGACGAAGTGGCTGATCTCCGGGTGGGTGAAGCGGAAGGTGAAATGGAGCAGGTGGTAGACGATGAAGGCGGCCAGGGCCAATCCGGACCAGATCATGGTTCTTCCGGCAAAGGTGGTGCGGCGGGGCTGTCTCTTGGCATAGGCCGTCGGTTTCGCGGCACGATTTTCCAGGGTCAGCCAGATGCCGAGCCAGACATGCACGGCAAACACGGCCAGCAGGCCGGCGCGGAACAACCACAGCAGGGGGCCGAGACTGCGAAGGTGGACGGCGTAGGCATTGATTCCCTCCTCCCCATAGTAGATGGTGAGGTTGCCGAGAAGATGGGCTATAACGAAGCCGACCAGCAGCAGCCCGGTGACTGCCACCAGGAGCTTCCGGCCCACGGAACCGCGAATCAGTCGCATCACTTGCATATCATTTCATCCCTTGCTTTTTCGGCGTTGTCTTAGAAGGTGAAATCGGAAAATACCCTGAAGAATCGGGATTGGCAAGACGCCGTATACTAAACGGATTATAGCGGAATTGCAAAAAAAAACTGCCTGACGCTTATGCCGTGTTTTCTTTGAAACAGAGAGAAAATTCTTTTCCGCCAAAGAATTGCCTGCCCCCTGCGGGCCGGCTGCAGGTCTGCTGGGGTTGAAAAGAAGGTTCCTTTTTGGGGAAAATGTGCTAATATTTCGCGCTTGATCGGAAGGGCCTGGGTTGCTCCTTTTTTTCTCCTGACAGGCTGCTTGCCGACCCGCTTTCTGTTAATGTATTAAGATGCAGAACTATCGAAACGCAGACGGAAAAACGGTGATCCTATGATGAAACCACTGCGGTGGCTTTTAAAGATGGTGGTTTACGGCTGTGAGCGCCTGGGAGACGAGGTGCTGTATTACCTGGAGCAGGCCGGGCGGATGGGAATCTTTCTGTTCACCTGCCTGGTCAGCATCTTCCGTCCGCCCTACAAAATCTTTTCCGCCGTCAAGCAGATCCATTTCATCGGCGCCAAGTCCATTTTTGTCATCCTCTTTACCGGCGCCTTCACCGGAATGGTCCTGGCTCTGCAGGGATATTACACGCTGCGTAAATTCGGTTCCGAAGGGCTGCTCGGCTCGGCAGTCGCCCTCAGTCTGCTGCGGGAACTGGGTCCCGTCATCGCCGCCCTCATGGTGGTAGGTCGGGCCGGTTCGGCGATCTGTGCCGAGATAGGCATCATGCGCAACTCGGAACAGATCGATGCCCTCGAATGCATGGCCATCGACCCGTACCGGTATCTCATGGCACCCAAATTCATTGCAGCCATCATCTCCATGCCCTTGCTGACCTCCATTTTCGACATTGCCGGTATTGCCGGTGGCTATCTGGTCGGGGTCGGCCTGCTGGGGGTCCCCGCAGGCAATTATTTTCAGGAGATGTATCGCGCCGTTTCCTGGACGGATGTGGAGATGGGATTGGTCAAGTCCCTGGTTTTTGGGCTGCTGATCGTCTGGATTGCCGCTTCGAAAGGCTTTTTCCTCCATCTGGAAAGATCCGGCGGGTTCGGCGCGGAGGGCGTCAGCAAGACGACCACCGATGCCGTGGTGCTCTCCTCCGTTGCGATTCTGGTCTGGGATTACCTGATCAGCGCCATCATGCTTTGAGCAGGTGTCCCGCATTTCGGGTTCCAATGTTTATCGGAAAGGTTCCGCCGTGGTAGAACCAAAAGGCAATATCGCTATCGAACTGATCGATCTGGAGCGTTCCTTCGGGCGGCAGAAGGTTCTGGACAAGGTCAATCTGAGGGTGGCCGAGGGGACGACCACGGTCATCGTCGGAGCCAGCGGCCAGGGCAAAAGCGTTATCCTGAAGCACATGCTCGGACTGCTGAAGCCTGACAAGGGTAAGGTTCTGGTGCTCGGCAAGGATCTGGCGAAGCTCGGGAAAAAAGAGCTTAACGAGGTGCGCAAGGACTTTGGCGTGCTTTTCCAGAACGTGGCACTGTTCGATTCGATGAATATCTTTGACAACCTGGCGCTGCCGCTGCGGGAACGTACCGATGCCACCGAGGAGGAGATCCGCGCCAACGTCGAGGAAAAACTGGCCATGATGGATCTTGTGGGGGTCAACGAAAAATATCCCGCCCAGTTGAGCGGCGGCATGAAAAAACGTGCCGGACTTGCCCGCGCCCTGGTCATGAACCCGCGCATTGTCTTTTTCGACGAGCCGACCACCGGTCTCGATGTCACCAAGAGCAACGAAATCTATAGACTTTTCTACGAGACTCAGGCCAAACTGAAGTATACCGCCGTGATCGTCAGCCATGACGTGCCCAAAATATTCAAGCTGGCGGACCGGGTCGCGCTTATATCGGAGGGCAGAATCGAGGGCTGCATGTCCCCCGAAGCCTTTCAGCTTTCGGATAAACCGGTGATCCGGTCGTTCGTCCTAGAAACAATGGGACCCATCTATTCCAGTGAAAAAGAGGAGATAGCCCAACATGAAAAGGCTTAACATAGAATTGGCTGTGGGGGTTTTTCTGGTTGCCGGCTTCGTCTGCTTTGCCTATCTATCCATAAAGCTGGGGGATATCAGACTTTTCGGGGACCCGACCTATCAAGTGTCCGCCCGGTTTCATTCCGTTTCCGGTTTGAAGCAGGGTGATGTGGTGGAAATGGCCGGAGTCCAGGTCGGCAAGGTGAAAGGAATCACCCTCGATCCGCAGGATTATGAGGCGGTCGTCCAGCTCGAGCTGCAAGGGGACGTGCGCCTGCAGGAAGACGCTATCGCCTCCATCCGTACAGCCGGCATCATCGGCAGCAAGTTTATAGACATCACGCCCGGTGGCTTGGAGGATACCATCGAGCCTGGCGGGGAGATATTTGAAACCCAGTCGGCTATCAATCTGGAACAGCTGGTCAGCAAATATATTTTCGAAAAGAAATAGGAGGGATACATGCGGAGCGGCTGGTCGATTTTCTTTCTGTTTCTGCTGCTGACAGGATGCGGTTCGGTTACGGAGCGAAATATCGAGAAACAGGCGGAATCGGCGCTGGTGGCACCCGGCCTGAGTGTCGAAGAACCTGTGGGCCCCATCCGTGATGAACCGACACTCGAAGAAGCGGCTGGGGAAGAGGTTTTTGAAGAGGAACTGACGGCAGAAGCCGGCGAAGAGGATTTCACCGGGGAAGACGTTTTCGACGAAGAGGTGGCAGCGATCGAGGTATACGATCCGATCGAGCCTTTCAACCGCGGCATGTTCTGGGTCAACGACAAACTTTACTTCTACCTCTTCAAACCTGTGGCGCGGGGATTTCGGGTTGTTCCGGAGCCTGCCCGGCAGTCGGTTTCCAACTTCTTTTCCAATCTGGGAACCCCGGTCCGGTTCGTCAATTCACTGCTGCAGCTTAAAATGGCCGATGCCGGAACCGAGTTGGGCCGGCTGGCGATCAATTCCACCATCGGCATCGGCGGATTGTTCGATCCGGCCAAGAAGTGGTTCGATCTCAACCGCAAGGACGAAGACCTGGGGCAAACTCTCGGCAGTTACGGTGTCGGTAACGGCGTATATCTGGTCTGGCCCATTTTCGGTCCCTCCAGCGCCAGGGATACGGTCGGCATGGTGGGGGATTTTTTCCTCGATCCTCTGTATTACATCCAGATGAAACCGGCGGAGCGCATCGGTCTGAACGCGCTGGAACAGGAAACCAGATTGTCCCTGGACAAGGATACCTATGAGGCCATCAAGAGGCAGGCTCTCGACCCGTACATTTACGTTCGCACCAGTTATTATCAGCTTCGGCAGGGAAAAGTGCAAAAATAAACGCGGGGCGGAGAAATTCCGCCATTTTTCCAGGAGTTGAATCATGAAGTGCAAAAAATTGATCATTTTTTCCATATTGATGTTTCTGATTTATCCCACGGTCATTCTGGCCGCTCCCCCTGGACCTACCGAGCAGTTGCGGACCTCTGTGGATAAAATCGTCGAGATTCTGCGGGATAAAAGCCTTTCCCAGGACGCCATCCTGTCGCAGGTCGCCGATCTGGTCAGGGACAAGTTCGATTTTCGAGCCATGTCGCAACGGACCCTGGGGGTCCACTGGAAGGATGCAACAGCCAAGCAGCAGGACCGTTTCGTCGATCTGTTCTCCCAGTTGCTGGAGGATACCTACAGGGGAAGGATCAGGTCATACACCTATGGGGACGAGTACGTGAAATACATCGGCGAGCGGGTTCGCGACGGCCGGGCCGAGGTGGATACCATCATCGTTGCCAACCGTGAAATCCCGGTGTCCTACCGGATGAGACTCAAGGATGGAAAGTGGCTGGTTTACGATGTGATCATCGAAGAGGTCAGTTTGATCAGCAATTACCGGAACAGCTATGCCCAGATCATTCGCAGCGAGGGGTTCGACACCCTTCTGTCGCGAATGGAGGACAAGATAAAGGAACTCCAGGCGACCAACCAGACCCAGGGAGCCGGACTGGCCATGGACAAAGGGATCCGGTCATGAGCCAGACGATCGGGGGCACGATCGAATCAGCCAGCCTGAAAGACCTTCTGCGTAGCGAGGTGCCTCTTTTCAAAAGCCTGAAGCAGCCTGACGCCGATCAACTGCTGCTCTATTTTAAGGGCAAAACGCTGTCGGCCGGGGAGGTCCTTTGGCGGGAAGGGGATGAGATCGAATACCTGGCCTATGTTCTTTCCGGAAAAATAGAGCTTAAAAAAGAAACCGAGTTCAAGGGAAAACAGTTCATCGTCGGACTTCTGACCGCCGGTGCCATGACGGGAGGGCTGACTTTTTTCAATGAAGGAAAAAGCAGCCTGACAGTGGAGGTCCTCGAGGATTGCCTGTTGGCCGTTCTCGAGGGCAAAGATTACCGTCGGCTCGAAGAGGAGCGGCCCGATCTGGCGCTGTTTCTGGTAAAGAACATGCTGATGGCTGTGTCGCTGCGGCTGCAGCGGTCCTACGAGCGATTCGCAGCCATATTCTGAAATTGAAGACCAGTCAAAAAAAAGAGCTGCCTGTGAAGGCAGCTCTTTTTTTTGCTCATCTGCAGCTGAAAATTATCCGGCTTCGGTAAGATCGAAGCGAACCGGCACCTTGACCTGGCCTGGAACAGGATGACCGTTTCGCCGCGCCGGGTTGAAGCGCCATTGATAAACCGCCCGCTGGGCAGCCTCGTCCAAAATTGAGAATCCGGAGGATTTTTCCACCGCGACACGGCGCACACGACCCGAGGCCGATACGTCGATGAGCAGCAAAACTTCCCCCTCCCAGCCCCGCCGTCGCGCGGAGAGGGGGTAGGGGGGCGGGGGATTCGTTCCGTAGGCGAGGGGCGTGCTTACGGCTGAAACGGCGGCACCGCTCGCGCCTTTCGCGCGGTCATCAACCCAGCCGGATCCTGCCGGGCGATCCGTGGCTGCCCGGTCGCCTCCAGAGTCTCCCCTGGCCTGGGAAAGAGATTTTGCATCCAGTGGAACGGATGAAGTTTCTGGCGGTAACGGTTCTTCGACCCTGCGCTCCGGGACCATCGGGGCCGATTTTTCCCTCCTGACCAAAGTTTTTTCCGGCTGTTCCGCTGCTTTTTCCGCTTTTTTCATTGGTTTTTCGGGTGTATCGGAAACATGGGGCGGCGATTGAACCACGGTTTTGGCTCGGGCAGCCGAATTCGGTTTCGGCTGCCCGGTTTCCATCGCCTCGTCCCGACCGGGCCTTGTGTCTTCCTTTGACCCCTTCGAAGGCAGGCCGGTAGAGGTCGCCCTGGTATCTGATCCGGCAACCAGTTCGACAACCAGATAGATGGGACGCGGAGGTACGATCAGGTCCGGTCGCGGTGTCAGCACAAGCAGAGAAATGTGCAGCGCCGAAGACAGCAGAAGCCAGAAAATCCATTTCTGCTCGATCATGACTTTTCCTGACTTCCTCCTTGCCAATTGATCGGAGGAACTGCAATCAAAAGGTGTATTCCGCACCGGCATAGCCGCTAATACCGGGAGTGCCGTATCCCCATACTTCTTCGTAGTCTTCATCAAAAAGATTGTCTGCGCGCCCGAAGATGCGGAAATTATTACTTAACTTGTAAGATGCCGCCAAATTTACAACTGTATAGCTCTCCAACTCTCCAACTTCGAAACCTATAAAATCTTCTCGTTCCCCAACATGGAGGATAGTAATGTTGGCGTCCCCCCGATCTAGGAACTTATAGTTGATATTGACGGAAAACTTATTTCGAGGCCGCCGTAGGAGCTCATCGCCAGTTTCTTTGTCTTTGGTGTCCGTGTAAGTATAGTTAAAATTGAGGATAAGGTTTGTTAGGGGAATAAGATTCAACCCTGCTTCAATACCTTTGGTTTCCGCTTCATTGACATTTCTGTATGTTGTTATAAAGGGAGAAAAGCTGACAATTTCATTGATTATCAAATCCTCAAAGTCGTTTTCAAAATAGGTTAAGCTGACTGAAACTCGGTTATCCCAGAAGGTTTGGTCAATTCCCACATCCCAACCTTTACTTTTCTCGGGATCCAGATCTGGATTGCCAGAAGAGGGGTCATACAGCTGAGCGAGAGAAGGAGCTTTAAAGCCGGTTCCCCAGCTTGCGCGAACTTTAGTCCCTGTTTGGTTAAAAATATAGGTTGACGCGATGCGATATGTAGTGTGGCTGCCGAATTCTTCATGTTCGTCATGTCGGAGGCCAAGTGTGGTAAAAAATGACTCCCACAATTTGATTTGATCTTGCAAATAGTAGCCGGTGGTGTCGGTACTCTCGTCATATTCCTTGGGAATTAATGGGTCCATCCAAGACTGCAAGTCTTTGACGTCCACTTTTTCTTTTTCGTATTCGATTCCAGCGGTCAGGGTATTAGTTTTGTGAAGGTAAAGATTGTTTTGCCAGTCAATCTTGTAAAGGTTGCTTTTGAAGGAACTGCGCACGAAATTGAAAGGCTGAACAGCGTCAATATCGTCTCGTGTATCGCGATCGTAATCTGTTAAGGAAAACCCGATTTTGGGCTCCCAAACCTCGTTTAAGAGCAGAAACCGCGCTTGGGTGCGAAAGGCGAGGGCTTGGTAATCCGATCGGTAGTTTGGGTCGTCACCACCGGGCCCATTGAAGGCATCGAGGTCGGATTCGGCATCTGTGAAGCGTAGAATTACGTCAAGATCGAAGTTTTCTGTGGGTGTCAGGCCAATGCGGGTTGAGGCTGTGAAATTATTGTATCCGTCGCGCTCGTCATTATCATAATCTGTAGCGGCGGCGGAGATTCCGTTAGTGTCTAGATAGGAGGCGAACAGGCTGTAGTTGACCAGATCATTGCCGCCGTTAAGGCCGATTTTTCCCTGGTAGGTTTCATATGATCCGCCTTCGGCAGATACTGTCACACGCGGCTTGCCCTGACCTTTTTTGGTGATGATATTTATGACACCGCCCAAAGCATCCGACCCATAAAGGGTGCTCTCCGGGCCACGAACGATTTCAATACGTTCAATGTTGTCGGTGGTCAGGTTTGCAAAATCAAAAAACCGGCTGGGGGTGCTTGGATCATTGAGTTCTATCCCGTCAAGCAATACCAGGGTGTGCTCTGAGTTGGCGCCGCGCATGAAAACAGACGTTTGTTGCCCCAGGCCGCCCGATTGTACAACATCCACGGCGGGCACTGTTCTTAGTATTTCTAGTACATCGGGTTGCTGCTTTTGCTTAATCTCCTCTTCGGTAATTACCGTTACCGAAGAGGCAACTTCCCTGGCGGGAGTTTCCAGTCGGGTGGCCGTAATCACGACCGGTTCGAGGGTTTGTGGAACTGCTGACCAGGAAAGGCTTGCCGTCGACAGAAGACAAGCCAGGGCCAAAGAAAGGATTCTGCGCATGGGATGCTCTCCTCTTTGTGCCCAGGCAGAGGTGAGCACAAGAGGGGGAGCGGCATGAGGAGGTCAGGGTTTTCGGTTCCCGAACTGCTTCTGGCGTCCACCTTGCCCACCTTCCCAAAAGCCCGGGGAAGATGATGTGGGTTATCCAGCCGGCAGGTCTTCTGGCTCGCGCTTCACTCTCGGGGTCGCCTTCCCGGTTCTGTCAAACCAGTGGCATCCTGACCCTTCGTCAGCGCTTACAGTGGCGGGTCCGCGGGGGAGTCTCACCCCACTTCCCATTTTAAGCCCTTGCGGGCACCGGTGGATATGAGAAATAACTGAGCCGTCAAGGCGCCATAAACGGCCCTTTGATGGCTTTACAACTATGTTAAATCGATGCTTCTGTCAAGGGGGATTCCGATTTTCCCTCTTTTGGGGGAACTCAGCCTCCGCCAACCTTGGGAAAGAGGGAGACGGTGGCCCCGTCGGTCAGAACATGATCCTTATCGACATGACGTCCGTTGATCAAAGCGACTCCGAGTTCGGGTTCGCTGATCTCCAGATCGGCAAGAATATCTTTGATGCTGGTCGCTTCAGGATAGTCTCTGTCGGCTACCTTGAACCGGTTGTCGCGGAAGCCGGCGAACAGTTTTACGGTTATTTTCATAGGGCTCTGATTCCGAGTAAGGATGTCTGCGGGTTGCGCATTTGACAGATAAAGCTGTGGGCACCCTCGGGGTGCCCACAGCTATCTTTCCAGGTGAATCCGGAACTTCTTAGAAGTTCCAGAATTCGTCGATTTCTTCGCCGGTGAAATCCCAGAGCGCGTTGTGGGGCGGAACGGGCTCGTACTCGAAGAATTCGGGGAGACGGTCGTCGGCGTTGGTGAAGCCGGCGGCGTCGTTGAAGGCCTTTTCGGTCTTCAGGATGTACTTGCCGAGGTTCACGACATCGTCACCGGTGAGGCTGATGCCGTAGCGGGCGTTGATCATGTCGATCAGAGCCGGCAGACACTCGGGAATGTCCAGCGCCGGGAAGGCGATGAAGATGCACATACCGGTGCTGTCAACAGCAGCGGTGGCGATGGACAGGTTGCGGGACAGTTCCACCTGGCCATCCTTCTTCAGCGGATCGACGTGGCCGCCGACCTGCAGAATGTTGGTGGCGATGGAGTAACCGGCAGTGTGGTCGGCACCCATGGTCGAGGTGGCGTAGGTGATGCCGATACCCTTGACCGAGCGGGGGTCGTAAGCCGGGATGCCCTGGCCCTTGACCACCGGTACGCGGCGCAGACCGTAGGCCTGGCCAACGGAAGCGGTGCCGTTGCCGAGGATGCGGCCAAGCGGGGTGGCTTTGCCGATTTCCTCGTTCATAACACGCAGGGTTTCTTTGCCGTCACCCCAGGGAATGACGCCGGCTTCCATGGCCACGGCGATCAGCACGGCACCTTCGATGGAGTCGATGCCGATGTTGTCCATGGCGTTGTCGATGCGGGCGCAGTCGTCGAGGCTTTCGATCATGCAGTTGATGCCCAGACCCCAGACGGTTTCGTATTCGAAACCGGAGGTGATGTACTCTTTGTTTTCATCAACATAAACCTGGGAGCACTGGATGATGCAGCCGGCATGGCAGCCGTGCTTGGTGTGACCGCCACGGCTGGAGATCACATCGTGCATGGTTTCGCCGGACACCTTGTCGTGGTGCTCGCAGGAGCCGTACTTGAAGTTCTTGGTCGGCAGACCACCGGCTTCGTTCAGGATGTTGATCAGAACGTTGGTGCCGTAGGTGGGCAGACCTTCGCCGGTAACCGGGTGATCCAGCATCGCCTTGGCGAAAACCTTGGCGGCTGCGCGGAACTTCTCGGGATCGGCGATTTCAACGCGCTTGCCGGCGCTGTCGTCGATGGTGATGCACTTCACGCCCTTGGAGCCCATGACGGCGCCCAGACCGCCGCGGCCGTGGCTGCGGATCTTGTGGTCGGGATCTTTCACGGAGATGTTGGCGGCGGCCATGCGCTCTTCACCAGGAATACCGATGGTGCAGACGCCGATTTTCGGGCCGTATTTCTCTTCCATAGCGGCGATGACGTCGAAGTTCTGCTTGCCTTTGAGAGCGGAAGCATCGTGGAAGGTGACGCCGTCGTTGTTGACATGGAGTTCGTACCACTTGCCTTCAGCGGGCTGGCCTTCGATGATCATGGCCTTGATGCCGAGTTTGGCGAACTGCTGGGCGCTGGTGCCGCCGGCATTGGATTCCTTGATGGTGCCGGTGAGGGGGCTCTTGGCGCCGGCGGACATACGGCCGGACTGGGCGGCGGGGGTGCCGGTCAGCAGGCCGGGAGCGAACACAAGCTTGTTGTTAGGACCCAGGGGATGGCAGGTCGGGGGAACTTCAGCCGCCACGATGGTGGAGGTCAGGCCGCGGCCGCCGAGGCCGGCCCAGGCAGCGGGAACTTCCTCGATCTTGCAGGTCAGGTCCTTCATGTTGACGCGGAAAATTCTGTTCATGTTTTTGTTTCCTCCCAATGGTCTTGCTTTTGGAATGGTTCCGGGGTGTAAATCTCCTTTCCAAAATGGGAGGCGCCGCTGTTTCCAGCGGAACCCGTTGGCCTGTCACCATAAGGACCTTCCCAGTAGGTATCCAGGCTCGGAGATTGGGACTGTGCAAAAAGGATTGAACATCAGCTTTTCAAAGATCTAGAACCGCGTTATATCAAAAGCCCAAAAAATTATCAACACTATTCGTTTCCCGGAACCATGTCTGCTATCGGCCGTCCCGGAGAACTGTTTCTGTAACTTTAATCATGGCCGAATAATGGGGCTTTTCCTAAAAAAGTATATCAGAAAAGGGAATCAGATGAAAAGGAGGGAAAACAGGTTTTTAGTAAAATTTCCTACTACTGGTTGGTTCAGGTCAAAGAAGCCGATATCCCAGGTAGAAGAGCAGTCCGAATACGAGAAAAAGTGGTGAAAGTTCGACCCGCTGCAGCTTTCGGGGAGCTTTCTGTAAGTGTTCGGCATTGACGGCGGCGAGGCGCCCGGGCAGGATCCGGATCAACTCTTCGGCGGAGGTTTCTTCATATCTCCAATACCCTCCGCCTGTGGCCTCGGCAATTTCCCGCAAAGATCTTTCCTCCAGCCGGGTTTGCAGATAGTCGCCCGAGCTGTCGGTGTAGAATCCCTGAATCCCTGGAAGTCCCGGTCGGCGGATCGGCAGGTAAGCGTCCTCGGCCCGGCCGATGCCCACGGTAAATACGGGGATCCGTTGGCCCGTTGCCGCCAGTTCCCTCAGCTCGGAAATACGGTTTTCCGTGTCCTCGCCGTCGGAGATCAAAACGATGCCGCCGACCGGGCTTTCCGCGGACTCGATCATATCCCGTCCGGTCTCCAGTGCGGCCGCCAGATTGCTGCCCGATTCCGTCAATTCGGCCAGGTTTGTATGCCGAACCATGTAGCGTAAAAAACCCTGGTCCCGGGTCGGAGCCGTCACCTCGATGCCGTTTTTGGCGAAAAAGAAGAGTCCGGCTCTTTCCCCTGTCAGTTCCCCGAAAAGTTCTTCAGCGAGGTGGGCGGAAACATCCAGCCGATTGATCGGCACGGCGGAACCGGAAAAACTTTCAGGAGCGGACACATCTTCCGCCAGCATCGATTTGCTGACATCGATGCCGACCGCCACCACCAAGTCCCGCTGTGGATCAGCACCGAGGTACGTCAGCACTCTAGGCGAGGCCAGAGCGGTGACCAGGCTGAGGGTGGCCAGGACAACGGCGAAAATACCGGCTATGGTGCGCCGACGGACCGAGACTGCCGCCTGCCGGCCGAAGGCGTTGGCCAGCAGCATCGCGTGGCGGCCGGCCCCGAGGGTCGGTATCAGGAGGCAGGGGACGAGGAGCAGCAGCCAGAAGAAGCGGGGTTCTGCGAAATCCATGGGCCGTCCTACTTTTCCACCCGGGTTTCCAGGGGAACTCCTGGAGAAAAGCCGGGCACCTCGGGGATGAAGGTCTGCAACTGCTCGCGGATCTCCACGGGATCGGTGGCGGCAAGATCGGACAGTCCCGTTTTGCGCTGCTCGCCGATCCCGACGATCAGTTCCAGATTCCAGCGAGGCAGAATTCGATGCAGGGAGGAAAGACTGACCCGGTCCACCTGCCGGATCGCCAGTTTGTAATCATCCAGGGCATCGGACAGGAACTTGGCGGCTTTCCCGCTGTCCTCCTCGAAATAGAGCTGGCTGTAGGCCAACAGTACGGAGACGTTTCCGCGCAAGTTGTGCACTCGCCAAGACAGAGTCAGGGGAGGGGCCGGCTCCTGCTCCAGCACCCTGGTTGCGTCATCCCGCAGCGCCAGCAGATCCCGGTGGAGAACCTGCAGCAGCTCACCGGCTTGGGCTTGCAGATACCGGTTTTCCAGGGCGGCCGCGACCCGGTCGAACTGACCGATCGCCATCTGCCACTGCCGGTAAAGCTCCAGGTAGTCGGCTTCCGGCAGCTGGAGGCCGAGACGGCTGGCTTCCACGCTCAGATTAGGCTCAGGAGGAGGTCCGTCCTGGCGGAACATGGCAGTCAGGTCCCGGTTCAGATTTTGCAGCTGATGCCGCTCGCCCGCCGCCTGTTGCCAGCCGAGAGTGCCGGCGATGACCAGAAACAGGCCGGCGAGGCCGAGCAGGATAACCAGGGTTAGCGGCCAGTTTCGAAGCGGCCCGGGATGCGACCTTGGGAAAAGCGGTTTTTTTCGTCCCTTGATTATCATGGCCTAGATTCTCCTGTAGCCGGGCAGGGTACGCATCCCGGTGTGGATGAGGATCAACAGCAGGGCCGCGAGAATTAACCAGTTCCGGGTCCAGAGGGGCTGCACGGACACCCGGACCAGCAGGCGGTTGCTTTCCAGATCGTCGATCTCCTTATAGACTTCCCGGACCTGACCGGGATCAAAATCACGGGACAGAGGAAAAATTCTGCCGACGTTCCCATCGCCGCCGGAAAAAGTCATGGCTTCCTCCACCGCCTCGTCCACCTGGCCGCCGACGGCAATGATGTAGAAGCGGATCCCGAGGGTCTTCATCAGAGTGATGAGATTGACCAGGTTCGGCAAGCCGGCCTGTCCGGTATGAGCCCGCAGCCGCGGCTCGATGCGCCCGTCCGTGAACAGGATGACAGCCATGCCGGTACCAAAATCGACCTTTTTCAACTTGGCGGGGACATCCAGCAGGGTTCCCGGTTCGCCGAGAAGGAAGGTCCGCAGATCTGCCAGTTCATCGGGAGTCAGCCGATTCTCCTCCGGAAGCATGGAGAGGAACACCGAGATTGCAAGCCAGACGGCTTCCGAGGCATTGGTGCCGCCCCCGGCCCCCAGCTCCCGGTAGATGCGGGATCTATTCTTGCTACGCACCAGTTCCAGTTTTCTTTTCAGCAGCTCCCGGTCGAAAGTCAGTGGGGAAAGCAGGCGGGCGAAACTGGAAAAGGCCACCAACCCGATATAATCCCCCGGCTGGCGCAGTTCGATAAAGGTTTCCAGCCCGTCAAGAGCCACATCGCCAACGGTCCGGTCCGATTGTCGCCCGGCCTGCCGCATCATGGAGCCGGACAGGTCGAGGGTCAGCATGATCCATTTCGACTCGATGAACTCCTCGACTGTTTTTCGCGCAAAGCCCGGATTGGCGAGAGCGAGGCAGAGCAGGATGAGCGCCACCGAGCAGAGCAAGGTTTCGTAATGTGTCTTCCAAAACCCTGGCTGGATCCCCCGAAGATGATCGCCGACGTTCGGGAAGGGCAGCTTTTTCCTCGCCCGGCTGCTCAGCCAGGGCAGACCGGGCAGCAACAACAGCAGCAGCAGGGCGTAGGGGTATTGCAGCTCGATTTCGGGCATGAAAGGATTCTATCCTTGCCTGGTCGATTCGGTGCGGCCGCTTGCCAGCTTCAATATCAGGTCCTGCGTCCGGTCGAGAAGCGGTTGAACCCGTTCGGCGGCCAGAGGTGCCCCGGCCAGAAGATGGTCGATGTCGCGCAGCACGAGTCCGATCTGATCACGCTCGGCCTCCGTCAGACGGTTTTCCAATCGGCGTAAAAAGAAGGAGTGACTGCCGCCCCGCTCATCGGGAGGAATTCCGGCAATTTCCCCCACATAGTCTTTCAAGTCCATACCAAAGACGGCCCATTCCCAAAGCTCCATGGCCCCCGCATCCTGCCTTGCCCGCGTGAGCAGACGGTTCCGCAATTCTTTGCGTCGCAGGTTTTCCAGTCCGTTTTCTTCCGGAACCTGGCGCCGGTTCAACCGCAACCAGCCGGCTCCGGCGGATGCCAGCAATAGCAGTCCGAGTACGGTCATGAACCGGGCCGTGTTTAGCCTTCCGGTAAGGCCGGGCAAGGACAGGGGCGTGGGCGCGGGGGGGGAGGGAACGCGCAGTTGATAGTTGCCGGGGGTGTCTGGAATCAGCGATGCGATCTGCAATGAAGTGGACGGAGCGCTTACGGAGAGAACCCTGCGATCGGAGCCCTCGTCGCGACTATCCCTGTAATAGACCGGAATCGCGGGCAGGTCGACCTTGCCCGGAGTATAGATCACTAGGGTTCCGGTCAAAGTGATCGGGCTGCGGCTCAGATCGACTCCGGTAAGAGGACGATCGTAATTCACCTCGTACAGATTCCGGAAAATACCGCCCGGTTTCAGGTCCAGATTGGCCAGAGTGGCCGATTCGATCCGGATGCCTTTTCTGAAGCGGATTTCAAGGCGAAAGGGGATCGGGGTGCCGGTCAGGGCACCGTAAGTATCCGTTTTGAACAAAATTGCGACAGGCGGTTCGAGCTTCAGCAGACGGGGAACGGCAGAGACCACTCCGAGATCCTGCGCCAGCATCACGGCAGCCCGCCATGGAGCGCGGCGGCAGGGATCAATCCGCACCAGTACGGTGTCGCCATTTTCCGCTTCGGCAGGTTCCATGGCACCGGCTGCGGCGAGCAGTTGCCGGCGCTCTTCTGCTAGAGTTACCGCCTTCCAGACGACTTCGATGATTTCGGGCGGCCTGTGGAGCTCACCGCCTATGCGCCATACGGGTTGAATGAAGCGGACTTCGGGATCGTTTTCCAGCCGGTCCATCAGGGTGCCAAAGGTCTGGTTGGTCAGCCCCTGTTGCAGCCGGTAGAGAATCTGGGCCGTGGCATCGGGCGACTCGAGCCGATAGTCGAAAAATTCGGCATAACGTTCATCGAAAGGTTTTTCCGCCCCATCCGACCGGTCCGGCTGATCCGGCTGATCCGGCTGATCCGGCTGATCCGGCTGATCCGGCTGGTCCGATGGGTCCGATGGGTCCGATGGGTCCGACTTCTCCTCAAAAGTCACGACCAGCCAGTCGTGGGAAACTTCGGGAACGACCCGCTGGCCTTGCCGATCGAAAAACCAGGGATCGTCGTGAGCGTTGTCCCAGACAAAGTCGAAGCAGGATGGCTCGCTTTCGGGCAGCGTGGCCAGGGGGTCCTGAGCCGGAGCAGTCCCACTCTGAAGCAGGAAAAGCAGCAGCGTCAGAACCTGTATCTTGCGGGCTTTCGATTTTCTGGGACAAGCGGACATGATTGAAATTCCTTTGCTTTCAACAGATCGGGGGGTCATACGCGGGCTGCCAGGCGACGGGCAAACAGCTGGTTGACCTTTTCCTGTACGTTATCGCGACCGACGACGATCACGGTCGAATCGATCCCGGCGGCGGCCAGCTTTGTGATTTTTTCAAACTGCCGGCGACGCATGGCCGCAGCGTATTCTTCCCTGCGGCCGAGGTCCAGATCGAGGGTGGCACCGCTTTCCAGGTCGCGGATGCGCAGCTGTCCGTCGCTGATCTCCGGCAGACGCTCCTCCGCCTGTTCCAGGATCTGCAACGCCAGCATCTCGTGGTTCGGTGTGCGCCCCGCGGCCGCCGCCTCCAGGACACTGCCGAGGCCGTCGATATTGCCATCGAAATCGGACAGGATCGCTCCCAGACAGCCCGGCATCCGTTTGACCAGAAATTCCACAGCGGGTCGGAGATCTGTTCGGCGGCAGCGCACGGTCACGGCTTTGCGCAGGAGGGCGGAAAGCTTGTGAAACTGCCGCGAGGCGGCGCTGGATGCATGATATTCCAGAACCCGGTCGGCGTAAAACAGCAGGCCGCAGGGCTGGTTTTTCTGCAACGCAGCCCACGCCAGACTTTCGGCGATATCCAGTGCCAGAGGCAGCTTCCCACCGAATTTCATGGACGGACTGAGATCGATCAGCAGCATCAGGTTGAAGGCGCTGTCCCGGAGGAACTCGCGGACATACAGTTCTTTCGTGCGAGCGACCGCCTTCCAGTCGATATGGCGATAACTGTCCCCGGGACGATACTTGCGCAACCCCCAGAATTCGTAACCGGTGCCTTTTTCCTGTCCGGACCAGTCCCCCGCCATGGAGTGTCCGGGAGGGAATTTGGGTTGAATGAAAAAGCGGTATCTGGGGTTCATTCGGCTCCCTTCCCGGTGTCCCGGTCATAAGGGGGCGTGGCGGCGATGATGTCCTGCAGCAGCATGCCTGGTGTCACCTTCTCCAAGATGGCCGCGTCGCTGAGAATCATCCGGTGGCCGAGAACCGCTTTCGCACAGGCGTCCACATCTTCAAAGGATACGTACTCCCGCCCCTGCAGAAAGGCGTACCCCTTGCAGAAAGAGATCAGGTGTTCTCCCCCCCGCGGGGAGGCTCCGATCCAGATGTATTTGGCGACTTCGGGCAGGGCTTGCGGGCGGTTCGGGCGGGTGGCCAGGCAGATGCGCAGGATATAGTCGATGACCGGGGAGGTCAGGCGGACATGCCGGGCCACATGATCCCGGATGGCCACAGCTTCGGCCGGTTCCATAAGCTTTGGTACCGATTTCTGCAGTTCGGTGAAGTTGCCGCATTTCTTGGCGAGCAGTTGCGCTTCATCTTCACGGGCGGGATAGGAGATATCGACCTTGGCAATGAAGCGATCGAGCTGGGCCTCCGAAAGCGGGTAGGTGCCGAGTTGCTCGACCGGGTTCATGGTGGCCAGCACCATGAAGGGATCGGGCAGTTGATACTGATCCCGGTCGATGCTGACGGTTTTTTCCTGCATGGCTTCCAGCAGGGCCGACTGGACTTTGGGCGCCGCCCGGTTGATTTCGTCGGCCAGCAGGATGTTGCAGAACACCGGGCCTTCCCGGAAAACGAAATCGCCGGTGGCCTCGTTGTAAACCGTAGTTCCGGTGATGTCGCCGGGGAGCTTGTCGGGGGTGAACTGGATCCGTTTGAATACTCCCCCCATGGTCCGGGCGAAAGTGGCCACTGTCAGGCTTTTGGCCAGGCCGGGAACCCCTTCCAGCAGAATATGGCCGCCGGCCAGCAGGGTGCAGAGGATGGACCGAATCATCTCCTGCTGGCCGATGATCACCTTGCCGATCTCGAGCTCCATGCGCTGAACAAGAGCGCGGTAATGTTCAGTCAAGTCGGGAGAGAGCATGTGATTTTCCTTATGGGTCCTATACGTCCTATGGGTCCTATGAAATCAAAAAACGTCTTAAAAATAGACATGCTTCCTCCGGTCCCGAACGATCAGGTAGAGAAAGAAAGGCCCCCCCAGCAGGGCCGTCAAAACGCCGATGCGCAGGCCGTCTCCGCCCCACATCCGTACAATGCAGTCCGAATAGATCACCAGCGCCCCCCCCAGCAGGCCGGCGGCGGGCATCAGCATGCGGTTGTCGGAACCGACGAAGCTGCGCATCACATGAGGGGCGATCAGGCCGACGAAGCCGATGGCTCCGGCAACGGCGATAGCCCCCCCGGTGAGCATCGCGGCGATGAAGAGCAGGATGTTGCGGGACAGGATGACGTTGACGCCGAGATTGGAGGCGATCTCCTCGCTGAGCATCATGATGTTAAGGTCCCGGGCGAACAAGAGGGACAGCAGCGAGCCGATCAGGGTGATGATCAGGACGATCTGCACATGCTCCCAGGAGCGGTTGGTCAGATCGCCCATGAGCCAGCCGACGATCTTGCGGGCCATTTCGAACTGATCCGTGGACAGGACGATCACAACCGAAGTCATGGCAGTGAAGATGGCATTCAGGGCTATGCCGCCCAGCAGCAGGGTGTAGCGGGAGGTCAACCCGCCGGTGGTGGCCACGAGCAGCACGATGACCATGGAGATGAAGGCGAACAGCACGGCAAAAGACGGGACGGCGTAGATATTGCCGGCCGCCAGACCGAAGTAGATGGCCGTTACCGCCCCGAGGGCGGCTCCCGAACTGGTGCCGATAATGCCCGGGCTGGCCATGGGGTTCTTGAAAATGCCCTGCATGATGGTGCCGGCCCAGCCCAGGGCGAAACCGACCAGGGCTCCCGTCACCGTGCGCGGCAGCCGGCCGTACCAGATGATCGATTCGGCTGCCGCGTCGATCTGGCCTCCGCCGCCGAAGATCCTTGTCGAGAGCACGTCCAGGATATCCTGCAGACCGATAGACCAGGGGCCGAGGCGGATGGACAGAAACATGCCCGCAAGCAGGATGCCCCCGGCAATGAGCAGAGAGATGACGCCGGACAGACGCCTCGTGCGCACAGAAGGTTTTGCGGAAACGTCATTCATACAGCAGACCGGCCATGTAATTGGCGCTCGCGACCAGATACTGGGACGCGCTGAGCAGGTAGACGCTCGGAATCCTGCGGATGTTCCTGTTTTTGACGGCCTTGGCCGAGGCCAGGATTTTTTCGCTGTAGAGCTGCTGGTCGAAGGAGCTCTCCTCGGGAACGATGATCATGTCCGGATCCCATTTGAGAAGGGTTTCGTAATCGACCTGCTTGAAATACCGCACGCCGTTGGCGGAAGCGACATTGACCACTCCGAGCAGCTGACAGAGGGAATCGAAGGTGCTGTTCCGGCCGGCCACATACCCCATGTTGTCGTAGTAGAGCACCTTCAGGGGTTTCTCCCCCCGGCGGGCCTCGGCAAAACTGCGGATGGTCCTGATCTTTTCGTCCATCACCGCCGTCAAGCGCCGGGCGGCGGGTTCTTCGCCGATCAACCGGCCGATGAGCAGGATCTGCTCCTGGATGGAATCCAGATCGTCGAAGAAACCGAGCTGGACCATCGGCATTCCGGCTCTTCTGAGCTGATGCAGAAAGTTTTCATCGGAATAGTAGGTGGTCAGGACCAGGTCCGGACGAGAGCCGATGACGATCTCCGCATCCGCTGTACCGAAAGTCGGCATGCCGTCCGGTATCAGGCCGGCGATGAAGGAAAACTTCGGATTTTTACAGCTTTCATGCACCGTGACGATCCTTTGATGGGGAGCGATGGCCCAAAGGATCTCGGTAATGCCGATCGCCTGGGGGATGATCCGTTTTGGCCGCCTGGACAGAGTCACGGATCGGGTCTCCTCCCGCAGGCTGTCGCCGGCGATATCGTATTCGATGTAGCGATAGCGAACCGTGCGAGGAAATGGATCCGGCCCTTGGGTCGGGATATCCGGAATATTGGTCAGGGCCGCCATCAGACTGTCCATCTCCAGGGGAAAAGACCGTGGGCCCCGGCTGCGCTCTCCGGCCGCTGCCGGCGAAAGCAGGCCCGGCATCAACAGCAGGCAGAAGGCGAAGGCTGCCGCCAGAAGGATCAGCAGCAGGTGCAGCCGCGGCCGGCTATTTATGAAAGAGAAGGGAGATGCCATGGCTCGTTGCGGATTCATCCACGTCGACATCGAAAACCTCCTTGATCCGCTCGGGTGAAAATGCGTCGCTGGTGGTGCCCTGAAAAAAGACCGCGCCGTCTCTCAGCATGGTGATGGTATCGCAGTAGCGCCGTGCCAGGTCCAGGTCGTGAATACAGATCAGGATCGTTTTGCCGTTGCCGCGCAGGGCGGCCAGCAGCTCCAGAATATCCAGCTTGTGCCGGATGTCGAGGGCGCTGATCGGCTCGTCCAGCAGGATGACGGGGGCCTCGGTGGCCAGGGCCCGGGCGATGTTGACCAGTTGGCCCTCGCCGCCGGAGAGTTCGTTGATGAGCCGCTCCCTGAATATCTCAGTTCCGGTCATGGCCAGGGACTCCTCGACGATGTCGAGGTCCCGCTGCCGCAGCCACTGCATTCGGTTGAGATGGGGGTGGCGGCCCATGGCGACGAAATCGAGAACCCTTATGGAAAAATCGACTCGCGTCTCCTGCTGGACCAGGGTCAGAAAGCGGCTCAGCGACTTGCGGGAGAGCTTCCGGTAGTCCCTGCCTTCGATCAGCACCTGTCCCGATCGCGGCTGCCAGATGCGGCAGAGATTTTTCAGCAGGCTCGATTTGCCGCTGCCGTTGGGGCCGATGATGCCGTGAATGCGGCCTGCGGAAAAGCTGCAGGTGATGTCCCGCAGGATCTCTTTTCCGGCAATGTCGAAATGAAGCTGCCGCAGTTGCAGCAGGGGCTGGTCACTCATGAATTGTTTTCCAATTGTTTCTGGTGCAATTTCAGTTTCCAGGCCAGGGGCAGGGCGAATTTGGCGGCAGCGGTCAGTGCTGTGCCGGTCAGCACGATAGTCCACATGATCCCCGCATCCAGATTTTCCAGATACAGGCCGGTGACCAGGGTGGTCCCCCACAGCAGAGTCAGCCCCAGGATCAGTTGAATGTTCTGGCTCATGGCGTGGATGCCCCAGAAATTTTCCGAAATCCGGCTCAGCCGGCCGTGCCGGATCTTGATTTCGATCAGCTTGAACCAGATGCGCCCCTCCACCACCTGCGCGGAACCATCGCAAATATGATGCAGCAGGTAAAGTGCGATCAATAAATATTTGCTGAAAGGCAGGGGGGCGAACAGACCAGTGAAGAAGGGTGGATAACAGAGCACCAGCATGACCGCTCCGATAGCCTGCCCCCCGCCAACCAATGCCAGGGCCCGGACCAATTTTGCCACCTGACGGCTTTCATCGGCAAGACTTTCGAGATAATCGACGAAGACCGAAACCTTGACGCTGCTGATGAAGGTGATCCCGGGGTAGACGTATTTGGTCAGAACTCCCAGCACCGCAGCCACCTTGTACTCCGTTTCCGCCATCGAAAACATGGTATAGAGCACGGCCCCTTCAAGGATGCTCTTACCGACCGTATAGGTCAGATTGCCGATTTCTCCCACCAGGTAAAAGGGGCTCAGTCGCAGGGCGTGGATCCAGAGAGCCGTTTTGTGCAGCACGTTACCCGTCAGGCCCCGGGTTTCCTGCAGGGGACGGTCTCCGCCAGGAATCTTCGGTTGTTTGTCGTATCTGGTCATTCCTGCTTCGCTTCCCGCAAGATTAACGAGGCCAGAGCCTGGTCCAGATGCCGGAAAAAAATATCGAGAATGGCGCTGTTGCAGCCCAGCGGGGGAGCGCAGGTCACCCGGCTTGCTCCGATCCGGTTTTTCCAGGAATCAAAATCGTCGCCCAGCACATCTTTTTCCATATGTTTTCCGGCGGTGAGGGTCATCGGAACAAAATGCACCCGGTTCTGTTCTCCAAGGCGATTGAACTTTTCCGGCCCATCTCCTTCGATCATGCAGGCAACCGATCCGGGAAAGCGTCTTTCCAGGGCCTCGGTCAGGTCGAACCAGGCCTTTTCCATTTCAGGGGAATGGGTGGAGCCGTGCAGGACGAAAACCGTCTGCTGTCCGGGGATGATCTCCGCGGTGAGCGCCGCCAGCACGGCGTCCAGATCGTCCGGCCCCGACAGCAGGGGCAGTCCGCAGGCTGTTTGTAGATCATCCATCGGCATCCGCCTGATGGTGTCGTCTTGCAATCCCGGCAGGATCAGGAGGGGTTGGAAGGCGGCCTGCCGATACCCCAGGAAGGTCAGTTGTGCCGGGACATCCGACAGGTGAAGACAATCTATCCCCCGGCCCTTCAGACCATCAACCACTGTGCGGGAGGTGAAGGCAAGGAGTACCCTGTGACGGGGGTAGCGCCTGCGGGCCCTTGCCAGGATATAATCGAAAACGGTCCGGCCCTCCTCGGAAGCCGTGCCGAAAGCCGCCAGAACGATAGCCGCCGGCGGCCTGATGTCGGATGATTCATCCTTCAATCGGGCGCTCCAAAAAAATATCCCCGAAGCAAAAGCTTCGGGGATACCGGTTGTTCACTGCCCCGTTGCGATATGCCAAGGGCCTGGGGAGTGCCGCATGTCGCAGCTTTCCCCGGTCGGATTGTCAGATGCGTGGCGACATATATCCCGCTTCCACCGCCTCATCTTATAACAGAAGCTCTCATATAAAACCATCCCCCAAAAGGGTGGTTTCTTCAATCCGATTACATCGACTGCAGCAGTCTTACAGTAAATTTTGCCGCCCTTTCCGGAGGCACGCCGGTATCGGCAATGCCGGAGATGACCTTGGTCACGTCGTGGTCTACCGACCCGTCCTTGGCCCAGGTTGCCGGCGGCTCCTTGCTGATGTAGACCGAATAGGCGTGATGCATGGTTCCAGGGCGCTCGCCGATGATGTGAACAACGGCCTTCGGGCGAGGGCCGGGGGTTCGGCTGAACAGCACGTCACCGGCGCGGTAACCGGCGCGAACCCGGCCGCTGACGACCACCAGGTTCTTCTTGGCAACGGAGATGCCGGCTTTCTTCAATTCGGCCCGGAGGGTATTCAGGTACGGCATCAGATGCCCTTCGTCCATGATCGCCTTGGCGTTGAGGCCGTCGGAAATCACGATCTGCACGTCCGGTACCTGCTCGCCCCAGCTGTCCCGCAGTTTTTCCAGGGTGGTCACCGAAGCTTCGCTGAAGCTTTCTCCGGTGACCGGGTGCGCCACGTAATCCTCGCGATCCGCCGATGTGGTCTGGAGGATAACCGCGTCGGGAATGGAGGCCATGAATTCCGGAGTGAACTCAGTCCACAGGCTCACTTTGGCATCGTCATACAGGGCATGAATCCGCCGGTTCAGTGCGGGCTCCAAATCCCAGATGTTTTCGCCGTAGCCGATCGCCAGATCGACGCCCCGGTCCTGGACCCGTTTCACCGCTTCCTGGCCTTCGGCATAGATCTCTTTCTGCGAGCGCTTGTCGCCCTTGGCGAGGCGATACTGATAATAGACCCAGACCGGATCGCCGAAATGCTTGGTCGGTTTTCCATCCTTGTCGATGACCTGGATCTTCTTGAAGAAATTCCACATTCCGTCGTCGACCTTGTAGCCGAACTTTTCCCGCAGACGGACATGGTCCTGGAAGGCAGTGGTCAGGTAGCTGAGCATCGGATCGTTCTTGGTCGGCAGGGCCATCAGGTAGGGGGGATTGGCCGGTGCGATCTGGTTCTGGCACCAGTCGAGGTCGTCGAGAGTGACCGGCATGTGCAGGGTGGAGCAGATATCCAGACCGAGGCAGAGTCCGTGCAGTTTGCCCATGGCGATATCCTCGAGGCAGACCCGTACCAGCTGCTCGCGGGTTTTGAAGACCTCCGGCCCGATGAAGCCGGCCACGTCGTTGACGTGCAGCCACGCACCTTGGCCCTGCTTCTGGACGGCCGCCACCTGCTGCTTGAGGGCACGGGCGAAGCCGTATTTGCGGGATTCGTGAACCACCATGTCGAAGCCCTGGGCCTGACCGTTGGTGAAGTCGGCCCCCTGTCCGGTTTCATGATAGAGGGCGTACTTGCCGGTCCGCATCTTGGCATAGTTCATCATTTTGTCGATGCTGATGTCGAACACCTTGTTGGCACTGTCGACACCGGCCAGACTCTGGAACCAGATGGCCGTGGAGCCGGGGTTGTTCTTTTCGACCTCCGCCTGGATATCGATATGGGACAGCACGCACCAGGGGTTGTACTTGTCGACGTCGAAAGTCTGCATGACGTCTTTGAGCGCCAGCTCGATGCTTTCGACGCTTTTCGGATCGCTGTCGACCGGATTGGTGCCCACCACCAGGTCGCCGACCGCAAAGGAATAGCCGTTGAAGACCTGCCAGACTATGTCTTCGGGATTGTCCGTTGGCGAGTTGGGCTGAATGCGTGCGCTCATATAGCCTTTGGCGCCGATTTTCGATCCTGGCAGCGGGTTGAACACCGTCTGACCGACCCGGATCAGTTCCTCGTTGGACATCAGTTTGACCAGGTTGCCGATGATGTCGCTGTGCAGACCGTCCATGATCGACTTGATTTCAGCTTCCGGTTTGGTCAGGACGAAATTTTTCAGCTCGCCCATGGTCCAGTCTTTGATCTTGGCGTACTGGGCCTGATCGGTGGTGTCGCTGATGAGTTTGTACTGGTTATCGACAAACAGCGGCTTTTCGATCAGGTCTTTGATCCTGGTGTTGGCCAGCAGCTGGCGGGCATTCTCCCGCGAGGCCTCGTTATCCGCCGCCACTCCGATCGCCTCGTCCCCTTCCTTGAAGGCGCTGGCCGCCCCGATCACCTGCCGGTAGAGGGTCTGGTCGAACTTTCCGGCGGTTCTCTGCACATAGGCGAAAACGTCCTCTCCCGGTTTGATGTCCCGAACTGTCACCGCTCCGGCGATGCCGGCGAGAAAGATTCCCGCCAGGCCGGCGACGGCAACGATAAGGATCCTACTTCTTTTACGCATGTTGCACCTCCGTTGTTGGCTGTGGATTTGCGAGGTTCTATACTTAGAGAAGCATTCTCAGGCTCGGGGCAACCGTTACTCCCGGGTCTTTTTCGCTTCTTCCCACATCTCGTTAAAGGCCGTTTCGGTCTCTTCCGACAAGACCCGCCAGAGCGCGACGGAGCGGAAGTATTCCTCATTGCCCACATGGAACATCTCTTTTTCCTGGGGGCTGAGCCGGTCGCCGACTTCGGCGATGACCGGCGAGACCCCCTGGGACTTGACTACGTCGGCCTGGCGTTCCTCGTCCAGCATGAAATTGATCCACTCTTCGGCCAGGGTTTTGGTCATCCCCTGGGCGCCGGCACCGATATACCAGGCATCGATCCAGGCGGTGCCCCCTTCTTTAGGAGTGGCCAGACGCCAGTTGCCCCCCTTCAGGTTGGCCTGCTGGGCGGCGAAGCCCCAGGTGGTGGCGAGGGACAATTCGGGGAATTCATCGGGATTGGCCGCTCCGTCCCACAGGCTTTTGGCATTTTTGGCCAGGGCGTTGAGTTTTTCCTGGACCTTGGCGCGGTCGAGTTTGTTGATGTCGAAGATCTCTTCGTAGCCGTAGCCGAGGGCCAGGGCGGATATCCAGACATTGACCTTCGGGAAGTTGTTGTTGATGGTGTACTGGCCGGCATACTGCGGGTCCCAAAGCACGTTCCAGCTCTCGGGAGCGGCCGCGACCTTGTCCCGGTTGTAGGCCAGTCCGTAGGGGCCGCAGTTGTAAGGCACGCCGTAGCGCACGTCGTTGTGGAAAGGGGTCTGGTCGTTGGCGAACACCGGCATCATTTTCGTGAGGTTGGGAATGTTCTTCACATCGACCGGCTGAAGATACTGGCTGCCCTCCTGGTAGGAGAAGAAGCGTGGAATCTTGGGTAGTTCGATGGGCGGCGAGATAAGGTCCGCGGTGTTGTTCTTCACCGCCAGAAAGAATTCATCCTGATCGGTGGGATTGAAGATCTGCAGCTCCACATCGATTCCGTGCTTGGCCTTGATCATCTCCTTGAAGGCCGCCTCGTAAGGCTTGGCATAGCCGGCCCAGCAGGTGATGCGCAAAATTTCGGGCCCGGCCGCCGCCGGTTCCTCCTTCCGTTTGCAGCCAGCTGTGAACAGAAGCGCCAGAAGGACCGCGCCGAGGGTGACGGCGAGCGATACGTTTTTCATCATGATGTTCCTGTCTGCTTTCATCGACCCCTCCAAGGGGAGATTGCCGGGGGGGATCCTGAAGATCCCCCAAGTCCGGCAACCCCTTGGAGAATCCTGCGGGTTTATCAGAACGTGAAGGTCAGGTTCAGAGCGAAGGCCGTTTCGGTATCGATGATCTCCTTGGCTGCGCTGCTGATGCCGGAGGAGAAGATGCCGATGCCGCTGAGGGTCAGTTGGTCTGTGAGCGCGTAGTCGACACTGGTGCTCAGCTCGTAGTTGTGCCAGCCGGCGTAATCGGCAACGGTGCCGTCGGCATGCTGGTTGTAGGAGACCAGGGCGCCGAGATTGAGCGTGGTTTTTTCCAGCCACTGGCCGAGATCGAAGCTGTGGCTGATGTCCAAGCTGTAGAAAAGGCCGTCCTCTTCAGCGGCATCCCAGTCCCACGATATTTTCAGGTTGGGGGAAAGCATGGTGTTGAGGGTGGCAGTGACGAAGAGCTCGTTGGTGTCTTCGGAGACACCGAATTCTTCATTATCCAGGGAGTACCAGATATTGCCGATACTCATCGAAACCATTTCCCCGACATCGAAGCCATAGGTCAGGATGATGTCGGTTTCATTGAGTTCGCCGCTGCTTTTGGTCGGTCCGCTGGACAACTGCCAGTTGTGCCAGGTGCTCAGGGTCCAGTTGCCCATGGACAGATCGATGCCGCCCTGGATGGTCGGGCGGCCGTCACTGAGATCAAATCCGCGCCAGAGGTATTTGTCCCAGAGTCCGACGTAAACATCACCTTCCACTTCGATTGCGGCTTGAGTCGGGGCGGCGAGAGTGCACCCCAGAATCAAGGCGGCAACAAGCGCTAATCCTGCCTTTTTCATCACTAACCTCCATAGTGCATGGGAACGGGCATCCATCTCCCCACGGCCTCTCCGGGGAAGCCTGCCCGGTAGCTGATGCCGTAATCCCTCCCATGGTTGAAAAAAGGCATGAAAAAGAGTGCTCGCTTTTATCATTAACCAAAATATTTTTGGCCTGCTGCCGGTATTTTCCGTTTCTGCCGCGAATCACATGATTTATCTGTATCGCAAGTATCGAATTTTACAAGAGCAGGTCATTTAAAGAGGGACATTTTATGATAATATTCATTAGTCCTGCTGGTTGTTTGACGTTGTGCCCGATCTTCTAGGGGAGGGGCTATTTAACAGGAAGTTGGCGCACGCGAAGGGGATGCCCGGGGCGGGTGAGGTAGACAAACAGGATGACCTGCCGCTTCCGGAATTGCGGCAGATGACTGAAGACGGCGGCAAAATGCTGGAACTTGACACCCCGGCCCTTGAGGGCTTTGGAGATGCGGAGGACTTTCTCCCGGACTTTTTCCTCCTCCGCCCCGGTGAGACGGGTCTCGAGAAACGGAGGAACCTTGTCCTGCGGAATCCGTTCGACAGCGGCAAGATCGCGGCCGAGTTCCTCCCGGAGGAGCTCCCGGTGCAGTCCCGAAAAACCGGAGCAGGTGAACTGCCAGATCTGCTCAAAAAGTTCGCGCTGGGACAGCAGACGCCGGAAAAGACCCTGTTCCCGCCACCAGGACTCCATCAGCACCAGGCCTTTTGAAAAGGATCCGCAGGTATCGGCCAGACAGGACATGAAGCCGCATAGCCGGCCGGAGTTGCAGGTCAGATCGAGCAGCCGGCTGATCCCCTGCAATCGCTCCAGATTTTGGAAATCGAGATCGGGGGTGGCGAGAACCGAATAAGGAGGATTGGGATCGAAGCGGATACCCAGGTGTTCCGCATCCCGCCGCAGGGGAGACCCGGGGAGCAATTTGACCGGCTCGAGCTGCAGGTGATGGGGCTGCAGGGCGAAGATCCTGTCGACGGAACCGAGAAAATCCTCGAGTCCCTCGCCCGGGAGGCCCGCGATCAGGTCGAGGTGCAGATGGATATTGTTGGCCCGGCGCAGTCGGCGCACATTCTCCTCCAATCGCTCCAGTGCCTCGGGTCGTTTGATGGTTCTCAGGGTTTCGGGCAGGGTGGACTGGACGCCGATTTCGAACTGGAACATTCCGCGGGGGACCTTCTCCAGCAGCTGCAAGGTTTTTTCATCAAGCAGGTGGCCGCCGATTTCAAAATGGAAGCGGGTCGAGCGATTGTTTCTCAGGATGAAATCGAAGATGTGCCGTGCCCGGTCCGCATTGTAGTTGAAGGTTCGGTCCACCAGTTTCACCTGATCGACTTCACGCTGCATCAGCCATCCCAGATCCTGTTCGATGCGCGGCAGTGAATAGGAGCGGACCTCCCGGTCCAGAGCACTCATGCAGAAGGCGCAGCAGTAAGGGCAGCCACGGCTGGTTTCGGCGTAGACGCAACCCCTGCTCAGATCGACAAGATCCCGTTCGAAGGGGGAAGGGATCAAATCCAGGTTCTCCAGCAGGGGTCCGTCGCCATTGTCCCGGACCATCCTGCCATCCCGCCAGGTCAGGCGGGGCACCTCCTCGGGCGTTATGCTGTCTTGCCAGCAGAGGAGCAGGCCGCGTAAGGGGAGTTCCCCCTCGCCGCGGATCAGGGCAGCAATGCCGGGATGGCGCTGCAGCAGTTCAGGACCGTCAAAGGAAACTTCCGGTCCTCCCAGGATGATCCGCAGCTCCGGGCGGACCGTAGTCAGGGCATCGACCAGTTCCAGTGTCTGCCGGCGGTTCCAGAGGTAGACGGAAAAGGCAACCATATCAGGCTTTTCGGCCAGCAGTGCGGCCAGGACCTGTTCCTTCGGCTCGTGAACCGTGAATTCACGGATGACCAGGGCGCCACAGGCAGGTTCGCAGAAGGCGGCCAGAAGGGGCAGGGCCAGACTGGGATGAATGTATTTGCTGTGCAGGGTGGACAGGACGATGCGCATGAAGGACAGCATAATGCAGCCGGACAAACGAAAAAAGCGTTATTTTTCGGGAATTGCTCCCGGAGGGGAGGCTGTGGTATGTTAGGGCGCCCAAAACGCTTTGCCAGCTTCAGATCCCGACACCGCCCCCGCCGCCTCCGATTCAGGGATATATCAGGAAAACAGGACATTGCATGCCTCCAGGCAAAACCATACTGGCCGTTCTGGCCGACGACAGAGGAGAGGTTTTCGAACATCCGGACATGCTCATGCTGGGCATGAACGGGCTGTCCGCCCGCCTGCCCCGCTCCGAAGAACTGATCCCGCTGCCCGAGGGGAGCCGGTTGTTCACTATCCCCGGCACCCCTCCCTTGGGGTACGATCCCGGACAAAAGCGCTCCGTCGCCATCGTCAAACTGCCCCGTCGCCTGGGAGGGGGGCGGGCCCAGGCCGTTTCCGCCTTTCTCACGCCCGGCTTCACCCGCACGCTGCTGCCCGCCGCCGACTATCGGCGCAAGCAGGTGCAGCTGCCCCTCTGGGCCTATACGGCCGTGGGCTGGTGCCTGGAAGAAGAGCGTTTTTATGCTGCGGCGGTCCGGGTCGATCGCAACACCCAGTGGCAGCCGGACCATTTCGACGATCAACAGCTCGACCCCCTGGTGCGAAAAGCCCTGCGGGCCGATCCGGACAACCGGCTGCTGGAACAGCTGGCCCGCTGCGCCGTCGATTATCACTGCTTCGCTGCCAAAAACCTCTTTTTCCGGCGCTGGGAAGCCCCGCTTCCCACCTCGCCGGTGTGCAACGCCCACTGTCTCGGCTGCATCTCCCTGCAGGAGGCGCCTGACTGCTGCCCATCCAGCCAGGAGAGGATCACCTTCGTGCCGACCGTCGACGAACTGGCCGGTATCGCCGTGCCCCATCTGAAAACGGCGGAAAAGGCCATCGTGTCCTTCGGACAGGGGTGCGAGGGCGATCCGATACTCCAGGCCGATACCATCTGCGCCGCAGTTCGTACCATGCGCAGCCGGACCTCCCGGGGGACCATCAATTTCAACAGCAATGCGTCCGATCCGGATGCCGTCGAACGGCTGGCTGAAGCCGGGATAGATTCGATAAGGGTATCGATGAGTTCGGTTCAGGAGCGGTTTTATCGGGCCTACCACCGGCCCTGCGGATTCGGGTTTGCGGATGTCATCGAATCGATCCGCCGCGCTAAAAGGGCCGGGCTGTTCACCATGCTCAATTATCTAATATTTCCCGGTCTCACAGATCGTGCCGACGAGGTCGAGGCCCTGCTCGCCCTGGTGGAAGAAACGGGAGTCGACCTGATTCAGATGCGCAACCTGAGCATCGACCCGGAGCTGTATTGGCGGGCGATGGGATGTGAAGGGGAGGGAATGGGAATGGTCGAAATGATGGCCCGGGTCAAGGCACGGATACCGCGGCTGCAGTACGGCTATTTCAATCGTACCCGTGAAAATTTCTTTCCGGAAGGCTTCGAGCAGGACTGGCCCCTCGCCCCCTGAATTGGCAAATTTCCCCTGCCCTGGTAAGAGGGGGCTTTGGGGAAGGGGGTTTTCGGCTCCATCACCCTCATTCCGTCCCTCTCCCGCCGGGAGGGGGTCAGGCAACCCAGGCAATGAGCCTGATAACCACCAGAGTATTCTATGCAAATCTACCGGCCCAAATCCTTCCTGGCTCTGGTGCTGATCGGCTTTGCCGTCGTGGCCACCCCCCTGCTGCTGGCACTGGTCAACGCAGAATTTTTCATGGGGCGCCTTGCCGACCGGAGCAGTCAGGCCATCTACCGGTCGATCGATGTCATTCAGGCCAGCCGCAGCCTGGTTGAGGACCTGGTCGGATTGGAGCGGCGGGCCCGCCAGTATCAGGTCTTGCGAGAGCCTGAGCTGCTTGGGGATCTGGAGCAGACGCACGAGCGACTCGGGCAGACTCTGGAGCATCTTCTGACCCTTCCGCTGGATGAAGACCAGAAGGATCTTCTGCGAAAAATCCGTCAGGAGGAGGACATTCTTTTCCAGAGCCTGCAGTCTCCCCCCTCCAACGGGGAGGAGGTCGACAGCTTGTGGCTGGAAAAATTTGCCATACTCCACAATCTGGCCCGGCAGATTTACGACAACAGCCAGAAACTGATCGTGCAGGAGGTCGAGGCGGTTCAGGAAGCGACCACCCGCGCAAGAAAAATCCTGATCTGGCTGCCTCCCGCTCTGATCCCCCTGACGGTGGCCTTTGTCGTGGTTTTCACGCTGCTGATTGCCAAGCCGATCCGGCAGATCAATCAGGGGATCAACCGTCTCGGGGAAGGCGATTTCAAGTCGCCGATCCGGGTTTCCGGGCCGAGAGACCTCGAATTTCTCGGCCGTAGGCTCGATTGGCTGCGGCTGCGCCTGGGAGAAGTGGAGCGGGAAAAAAGCAGGTTCGTCGCCCATGTGTCCCATGAGTTGAAGACCCCTCTGGCTTCGATCCGGGAAGGATCACAGCTTTTGGTGGAGGAGGCGGTAGGGCCTCTGAGTGAGCAGCAGCGGGAAGTGGCAGGAATTCTTCAGAAAAACAGCCTGCAGTTGCAGAAACTGATCGACAATCTGCTCGGATTCAGCAGGAGCCAGGCCCGCATCGCCCCGTTCCAGCCGGTCACCGTGGACCTTTGCCGGTTGGCGGAAATGGCCATAGCCGACCATCGGGCGGCGATCATGAAGAAGGATCTCGACCTGGAGCTGATTTTAAATCCGGTTCAACTGCCCGGCGATCCGGAAAGGTTGCGAATCGTGGTGGACAACCTGCTGTCCAATGCCGTAAAGTTCGCACCCCAGGAAGGAAAGATCATTTTGACGACCCGAAGCGAAGGACGATCCGCCATTATCGAGGTGGCCGACAGCGGGCCAGGCATTGCCGAGGAAGAACGGGAAATTATCTATCAGCCTTTTTATCAGGGCCGTACACCCTTTGTCGGGCCGGTGAAGGGAACCGGACTTGGGCTGTCCATCGTGAGGGAATACGTGAGGGATCACGGGGGGAAGGTCGAGCAGGTTTCCAGTTCCCTCGGGGGGGCCTGTTTCCGGGTGTCCCTTCCTCTTGGCGAAGGTCATGAAACATCGAGAAAGGTCGAATCGTGTTGAAAGGAAGATATTGGAAATATGTGGCCGCTCTGTCGCTGGCGGGCGCACTGGTTTTGTCGGCATGCGCCGGATCCCGCTGCTGGAAAGAGCCGGTTCTGCCCTTCATCGAAAGCAAGCCCGATGCATCGGATTTGCTGACCGAGTGCCGGCGAGCGGCTACTCTGTCCAAGGAGGAACAGGAAGTTCTGTTGAAGAAACTCCGCAGCGATTATGAAAAGAAAAAAGATCCTGAAACCCGGTTTCAACTCGTCTGTCTGGCGCTTCAGCCCGACCGGGCCCATCAGGACCGCGTGTGGGCCCGGGATTTGTTGAAAACCTATCTGGCACAGAAAGACACCGAGGAGGACCTGGCCGCTTTGGCCTGGTGGCTCGAAATCCTGGTCAACCGGAATCTGGTTATCCAACAGAAACTGGACGAGGAGCGCAAGCGGGCCGATACCTTGGCAGGAAAATTGAAAGCGCTGGAAAATATCGAAAAAATCATTCGCAAAAGGGAAGAGGGGGGATTGACTCCTCCCACGGAATAGACACATGAAACAGGAAAAAAAATACCGTATCCTGCTGGTGGACGACGATGCCGACCTTCTGCGCCTGTTGTCCATCCGCCTGGGAAACGCCGGCTACGAGGTGCATACCGCAGAAAGCGGCGAGGAAGCGATGGCCCGTTTGTCGGTCGTGCGGCCCCATCTGGTTATTTCCGATCTCTGCATGGAGGGCATGGACGGCATGGCATTGTTCGACGCCGTTCGACAGGTCCACGCTTCCCTGCCGGTGATCATCCTGACTGCTCACGGCTCGATTCCCGACGCTGTGGATGCGACCCGCCGGGGGGTTTTCACCTTTCTGACCAAGCCCCTCGACAGCAAGGATCTGCTCAGGGAGATCGAGCGGGCGCTGAATATCAGCGGCGCCGTCGCCGTTCGTGAGGAAAGCGGACAGGATGAGTCGTGGAAGGGTGACATCATCAGCCAGAGCCCGATCATGGCCGACCTGCTGGACAAGGCCAGGCTGGCTGCGGAGAGCGGTTCGGCCGTCCTGATCCGGGGAGAAAGCGGGACCGGCAAGGAAATGCTGGCCAAGGCCATACATCGTGCCAGTTTCCGGGCCGGCCAACCCTTCGTGGCTGTCAACTGCGGAGCGATACCCGATACCCTTCTCGAATCAGAGCTTTTCGGCCATTCCAAAGGGGCCTTTACCGGTGCTCTCAAGGACTATCCCGGATTGTTCCGCTCCGCCCATGGCGGCACCCTGTTTCTGGATGAAATCGGCGACATGCCCCTCGCACTGCAGGTCAAGCTGCTTCGCGTGTTGCAGGAAAAACGGATGCGTCCGGTCGGCTCGGTGGAGAACATCGAAACCGACGTCCGGATCATTTCCGCCACCCATCGCCGCCTCGAAGAGGAAATTGCTGCCGGGAAGTTCCGCGAGGACCTCTACTACCGGTTGAACGTTGTTTCCCTCGAATTGCCCAGCCTCGCCAATCGACGGGAGGATATCCCCCTGCTTTCTCAACACTTTCTGCGGGAACTGGTCAAAAAGTCAGGGAAAAAGCTGGTCGGTTTCGCCCCTGAAGCCATGGAGCTGCTGCTCAATGCTTCCTGGCCAGGGAACGTCAGGCAGCTTTACAATGTTGTCGAACAGGCTGTAGCCCTGTCGACGACCCCGATTATTTCATTAACGCTGCTTTCCGACGCCATTCATGAAAACAGGGAGAATATTCCGTCCTTTAGCGAAGCCCGGCGCAAGTTTGAACAGGAATACCTTGTGCGCTTGATGAAAATTACCGGCGGCAATGTGACCCATGCCGCCCGCCTTGCCGGCCGCAACCGGACAGAATTCTACAAACTTCTGCGCCGCCACCACATTCTCCCCACCCTTTTCAAGGCCTCAAGCGCCTGAAACAGAATTAACTGTCGCCGATAAGCGACACTTGGTTTCATCCGCGCCCGGCCGCTTTTGGGCATCCGCTGCGCAAACCGTAAATGGTTCATATCGCGAAGATTTTGATCCCTGGGCCAACTTGAAGTCTGCAATTATCGAAAATTTGCTTCGATTTCCTATTTCTCCCGTCACAATTTTGCAACTCCGGCAGACTCCTGAGTCGAACCAGCGTTTGTTCTCGGTCGCCTCAAGGTGACATTTTTTTTGATCCAAGGCTAGGGGATGGCGCAGTTTTCCGTTCCAAGGCTTCAAGTTCCGGATTCCTGTAAATAAATTTGATGGCATGGACATTGCTATATAAATCTCGGTCGTTGCCTGGAAAATTTCCGTTCAGGCGTTATTCATACTGCTGCGGGAGGTTGGTTGGATGTCTACTGTTCCTTATGAAGAAAAAGAAGGTCTCAAGAGTCCTTATCGGACATTGTTGATCCTGTTCTGGGGAATGCTCATGGCCCTTGCGGCTCTGGCAGGACAGATGAGTGGATCCGATGATTTTCTGCCTGGCCAGTCGTCGGTTGCCGCGGGAAACCGCCCCCGCCTGGAAAAGGCTCAGACCCTGCAGGAAAAGCCCGCCCGCACAATGCCCTTTTCAGGGTATTAAATTATCGAGGCTTTCTATATAATCCTGGCTGAAGAGTAAACCACAGAAGATCTTGCGGCTTATAACTTTCTCCCCAAGAATATCCGGATTTGCCCCCGGTAAGGAGGTTCACATCAATGCGTTTGGTTCTGTCCTGCTGTTTTCTGGTCTCGTTGCTGTTTCTCCCGATCAGCCAGTCCCTGGCGGCAACTCAATATGTTTCGGATGAGATTACGATCCTCCTTCGGCGCGGTCCCGGAACGGAATACAAGATTCTCAAGACCCTGCAGACCGGAGCCAGCGTGGAGGTTCTGGAGGAGGGGAGCCAGTACTTTCTTGTCCGGTCTCAGGACGGTACCGAGGGTTATGTGCTGCGTCAGTATCTGACCACGGAACTGCCCAAATCGATGGTCATCGCCCGTTTGAATGAGGAAAAGGAGCGCTTGCAAAGCACTATAGACGACATTAAAAGGGGAGCCGGCACCTGGGTCGATGAGAAACAGGAGCTGCAGCGGCAACTCGTCGAACTGCAGCAATCTTTCGAGAGCGAGAAGAACAAGCGATTGGAGGTAACCCGGAGCTACGAAAGCCTGCAGGCGGGAGCGCGCAACGTGACCGAGCTTGTCAGCGAACGGGATCGGCTGCAGGCGGAAACGGAACGACAAGCCGAGGAATTGAAGAAGCTGCGCCAGGAAAACGAGAGCATGCTGCGCAGGGCCATGGTCAACTGGTTTCTTGCCGGAGCAGGCGTGCTGTTTGTCGGCTGGTTCATGGGCAAGCGGTCCCGCCCGAAAAAGCGCGGCTTCTGACCTGGAAAACTAAGGAAAGACGCATTATCAAAGGGGGACCTCCTTCGGGAGGTCCCCCTTTTTTTAACGGCACCAGGCACAAAGACCGGGCGGGTTTGATCCGGCTGTTTTTTATGAGAGACGTTCGTCCCTGTGCCTGACGGCATCGTCAATGAAGCCGGCAAAATCCAATTCCAGTCCGCGATACTGGCGCATCAGCTCGTGGAAGCCCCTTGCCAGGGGAGTGGGGCGGGACATGCGGGCGTCGATGCGGCACAGAATTCCGTCCAGTGTGGCGGTTTCCCCGGACGCAACCAGCCAGTCGGCGGCCACCATGCGGGGTGCAACCTTCTGCAGGGCGGCGGGCAGAACAGGCCGGTGCTCCGCCAATAGCCGGTAAATCTCCTCAGCGAAGATTTTCAGGGGAATTTTCGAATAAGAGGGCCAGTTTTTGGCCAGAAAGTGGTCATAGACCACGTCAACCATGATGCTCCGAAAATGACGGAAGGACGGGCAGAGTCTCTGCCTGCTGTGACGAAACCTGGCGTTGGTCTGGGCAAAGCGGTCCAGCTGGCGGTGCTGCTCCAGGCCCCGCCGGATTTCGGGGGGATAACGGTCATCCAGCGGGCCTTTGACGAAATCCCCCATCAGGGCGCCGAGCCGGCAGCCGGGTGTGGCGTCGGCGAGGTAGAGGTGAACAAGATGGTTCATGTTTTCAGCACTGGTGCCGCACCTGTTTAAACCCCATCTTCAGTTTTCGACCTTTTCCTCAGGCGCTAACGACTCGATTTCCGCCTGCCTGGCCAGGGCTTTGCGCGTTTCCGGAGCCACCGGGTTTTCCAGCTGTGCCAGCAAGGGTTGGATGGAGGCTTTATAGGCCTTCATGTTGGCCTTCGAAATGGGGGCATCTGGGGTTTTTTTCAGTTTGTTCGGGTTGATGGGCTTGCCGTTCTTGGTCATGCGGAAGCACAGGTGAGGACCGGTCGCCAGGCCGGTGCTGCCCACGTATCCGATGATCTGGCCCTGGGCGACCCTTTTCCCCGTCTTCATGTTTCTGGCAAAGCGGCTCATGTGCAGATAGAGACTTTCGATGCCGTTGGCATGGCGAAGCTTGATGAAGTTGCCGTTGTATTTTGTGTAGCCGCTCCTGATGATGGTGCCGTTGCCGATCGCCTTGATAGGAGTGCCGGTAGGCGCTGCATAGTCGATGGCGGGGTGGGCTTTCCAGGTTTTGGTGATGGGGTGGAAACGGCGCAACGAAAAGCCGGATGAGATGCGGCTGAAGGACAGGGGAGCCCGCAGAAAAGCCTTACGCAGGCTTTTTCCCTTCCTGTCGTAGTAGGCGGCTTTTTGATCCCCATCCTTGTAGAGGAAGGCCTCGAAGGTTTCCCCCTGGTTGGTGAAGGTGGCTGCCAGGATCCGACCATAACCGGCCGGGTTGCCCTCCCGGAAGCGTTTTTCCACCAGAACCTGGAAGCTGTCACCTGGATGTATATCCCGGATGAAATCCACATCCCAGGCGAAGATGTCGGCGAGGTTGATGGCCAGGATCTCACTTTCACCCGTGCCCACGACCGCATCGAAAAGGTTGGACATGATGGTGCCGCTCACCACCTCTTCCCGAGTCGTATAGGGGATCGGCTCCCGTGCCACCTCGAATCCCTCTTCGCCCTGTCTGATAATCAACAGATCGTCTCTGTCGATGTCGTATTCAAGACTTTCGAAAGACCCGCCGAGCAGGGAAAGACGGTAATTCTGCCCCGCACACAATTTGGACAGGGGAAAGACATCTTTGCACTCCTGGCCGAGGTTGTGTATTTCCTGAGGGGTGAACAGGTGGCCAAGCAGGGAAGTAATGGTTTCTCCCGGCTGAATGGCCCCTTCCACCACTTCCCGTCTGATTTCCGGTTCAAGGGCCTGCTCCCTTGCAGGTTCCACGATCTCCGGCGGCTCTTCCATCGTTTCCTGTCGTGGGATCATGAAAAACAGTCCGCCGGCCAGAAGCGAAAAAACCAGAAGCGGCGCTGCAATCCGTCGCAGGGAGAGAGATCGCCTTGCCCGGGGCTGGTTGCTGAGACTGGATTTTTTGGGCTTGAAATCGAAATTCATTTATAACCTCTGAAAAAAATTCAGCCCGGACTATTCATGAATGTTGCTGCGACCGTTATCGGATCGGTCGGGTCAGCCGTTTCCGCTCCCCATTGAATGGGCGCGCTGCGAGTACTTGCTGCGCGAGCCGGAAATGTCCTGTTCCAGCCAGCACGCTTGCCGGTTTCGCAGGGAAACCACATGAATAAACCGGGCTTACCGTTCAGGTCGGACGAATCCGTCCCTGAACCCTCCTCTCATCAAACCGGGGTGATTCTAACAGGCCCACCCTTGCTTTGTCCAGTCGCAATGTTTTTTCTGATGAGCGTTGATTTTGCGCTGGAAAAGGGGATAGAAAACTCTGCCGGGAGGCGCTCTTCCGCGCCGTCAATCGCTTGCTGCCCGGTGCCGGCCAGTGCGAGGGGCAATGCCTTTTCCCGGCTGCCTGCCGGGATCGGCGAAGGTGCTTTTGTCTTTCCGATAAACCAGGA
Organism: Syntrophotaleaceae bacterium; assembly: GCA_041390365.1. Lineage (NCBI taxonomy): Bacteria > Pseudomonadati > Thermodesulfobacteriota > Desulfuromonadia > Desulfuromonadales > Syntrophotaleaceae > Syntrophotaleaceae bacterium. The sequence goes on from JAWKQB010000001.1 coordinate 71,955, forward strand.
TTTTTACGCTGATCCGCTTGCCCTGTTCGGCGGTCATTGCCAATGACCGGAAAATCCATTATCTTTGCTTGTCGTCAAAAGCGCTTCAACAGGAGACAGGATCCGACCGATGATCAACAAGGAACGAATTGCCGGCGAATTTTCGCGGCTGGCCGCCATTTCCAGCCCCGCTTTTCACGAGGGAGCCATATCCCGCTATCTGGCGGAGCGCCTGGAGCGCCTCGGCGGAACAGTCCATTTCGATGATACGGGGGAGAAAATCGGCAGCGAGAGCGGCAATCTGTTTGCATTTTTTCCCCCAAACGGCAAGGACGGAAATCCTTTGCTGTTTTCGGTGCACATGGACACTGTGGGGCCGGCGGAAAACGTCTGTCCGGTCCTGAAGGATGGGGTCTTTACCAGTGCCGGCGAGACGATTCTCGGCGCCGACGACAAGGCGGGAATCGCCGAACTCATTGAGGCTCTGGAAGTCGTCCGGGAGCAGGGCATTGCCCACGGACCGATCGAGGTGGTGATCACGGTCTGCGAGGAGGTCGGACTGCTCGGCGCCAAACATCTGGATTCCCGGCGTCTGAAAGCCAGGCGGGGATTCGCTCTCGACACGCAGGGTGTGGACAGGCTGATCCGTACCGCACCGGCCGCCAACAAGATGCGATTCGAAATCACCGGTCGGGAGTCTCATGCCGGAATCGCGCCGGAAAAAGGTGTTTCTGCCATTGCCGTGGCCGCCAGGGCCATCTCGACCATGCGCCTGGGCCGGATCGACAGCGAAACCACGGCCAATATCGGCACCATTCAGGGCGGCCAGGCAACCAATATCATCCCCAGGAGCGTGGTCATGGAGGGGGAGGCGCGCAGCCACGATCCGGAAAAACTGACCGCCCAGACCGAGCATATGGTTGCCTGCTTCACAGAGGCCGCCCTGCAGTCGGAGCAGGTCATCGACGGGGAAAGAGTGGCCGTGACGGTCCGCAGCGAGGTCCTCAACGACTACCCCCACATGGCGGTCGCGGTCGACAGCCCGGTCGTGCTGCTTGCAGCCAAAGCCGCCGAAAGGCTGGGCAGAATTCTCGACATCAAAGACGGAGGCGGAGGGAGCGACGCCAACATTTTCAACGACTACGGCATCGAAACGGTCATCCTCGGCACCGGCATGACACGGGTCCATTCCGTTGAGGAAAGCGTCTCGGTAGCCGACATGGTCCGGGTGGCGGAACTGCTGGTGGAGATTATTCGGGTGGCTTGAGAGGGGCGCCGATCGGCCGGACCACCAGATACGAGGGCAGACACACAGGTCTGCCCCTACAGGGCCGGGACGTTTATTGTAGGGGCGGACCCGTGTGTCCGCCCGAATCCGTTATATCCAGGAAATTCATGACGTTATCCTTCCCCCCGCTCCCCATCGACCCGCTCCTCCCCGATCTCCGTCAGGCTCTGGCCGACCATAACGCCGTCGTCCTCCAGGCCGAGCCGGGGGCAGGGAAGACCACCCGGGTTCCCCTGGCGCTGATGGCCCAGTCCTGGCTGGCCGGGCAGCGTATCTGGATGCTCGAGCCGCGGCGGCTTGCCGCCGCCCATGCCGCCCGGTACATGGCCCGGCTGCTGGGGGAGCCGGTGGGTGAACGGGTCGGGTACGCGATCCGTTTCGAACGCCGGGTTTCGCCAAGAACCCGCGTCGAGGTCATAACCGAAGGGCTCCTGACCAGGCGTCTGCAGAATGACCCCCTGCTGGAGGGGGTCGGGCTGGTCATTTTCGACGAATTCCATGAGCGTAACCTGCACAGCGATCTGGCCCTCGCCCTCTGTCGGGACATCCAGCAGGGCCTGCGCGAAGATCTCAGGCTGCTGGTCATGTCCGCCACTCTCGATGCCGAGCCCGTCTCGGACCTTTTGGGAGGAGCACCTTTGTTGACCAGCCGGGGACGCAGTTTTCCCGTGGCCGTCCGTTATCTGGAACGGGAGCCGCAAGGCAGGCTCGCCGACTATACGACCGGAGCAATTTTACGGACTCTTGCCGACTCCGAGGGCGACCTGCTGGTTTTTCTGCCCGGTGTCGGGGACATCCGCCGCTGCCAGGAACAGCTGCAGGGAACCGTCGCGGAGGGGGAAACCTTGATCTGCCCTCTCTACGGAGACCTGCCTTTCGACGACCAGCAGAAAGCCCTGCGCCCGGCCGACCGGCGCAAGATCGTGCTGGCCACCAACATCGCCGAAACCAGTCTGACCATCGAGGGAGTCAGGGTGGTGATCGACAGCGGATTCATGCGCCGGCCTCGTTTCGATCCGGCCTCCGGCCTCGAGCGCCTGGAAACGGTGCGGATTTCCCGGGCCAATGCGGAGCAACGGGCAGGGCGCGCGGGCCGATTGGCTCCCGGAATCTGTCTGCGGCTCTGGCCGGAAGCCCGGCAGGGTGAACTTCTCTCTTTTTCTCCTGCCGAGATTCGCAGCGCCGATCTGACCGGACTGGTTCTGGAGCTGGCCCGGTGGGGGACCCCCGATGCCCATCAGCTGGCCTGGCTGGACCCGCCGGCCGAAGGGGTTTTGAAGCAGGGACGGGATCTTCTGGTTCTGCTGGGCGCACTGGATGAAGCCGGACGGATCACTCCCGCGGGGGAAACGATGGCCGCCCTGCCGATCCACCCCCGCCTGGCTGCTCTGTTGCGGGCCGGGGAGAGGCTCGGGCAGGTGGGACTGGCCTGCGATCTGGCGGCCCTGCTGTCTGAGCGGGATCCCCTGGCAGGGCGTGAACAGGCTCCCCATCGCACCCGGTGCGATCTGCTTGAGCGTCTTGAACTCCTGGACGATTGGCGCAGTGGTCGTACGAATTCTGCGGCAGGAGGGAAGGCAGAATCTCTTCGCCCGGTCGAGCGTGCCGCCCGATACTGGCGGGAGCAGTTGGGGGCGGAAAACGCCGGCAGCAGCAGGCCGGCCGACGAAGATATGGTCGGCCGATTGCTGGCGGCCGCCTATCCTGACCGGATCGGGCGAAAAAGGGCGGGCACCCTTGACCGCTATCATTTCAGTGGCGGGCAGGGAGGCCGGATTTCGCCCCGCAGCGGGGTCGGGGAGGCGGATTTTCTGGTGGCGGTCACCATGAGCGGCGGGGATCGGGGGGACGGCTCGATTCAGACCGCCTGTTCCCTCACCCCGGACATTATCGAGCAGGAATTCGGCCCGCGGCTCGTTTGGGACCGAAGGGTGGAGTGGGATCGGGAGCAGGAGCGGGTTGTCGCTCGGGAAGAGCGGAAGCTTGGTGCGCTGATTCTAACCGTACGGCCGGTCATAGCCGGGTCGGGGGAGTCTCTGGCCGCCCTTCTGACGGGTCTTCGTCTTCTGGGTCTCGAAACCCTTGGCTGGAGCGATGCATCCAGGCAGGTGGCGAACAGGATCAAGTTCCTGGCCCGCACTTTTCCCGAACAGGACTGGCCCGATTGCAGCGAAGAGGCCATTCTTGCCGATGTCGAAAATTGGCTGGCACCTTTTCTTGCCGGTGCCCGCAGCCGGGCCGACCTGGAACTCATCGACCCGCTGCCGGCCCTGCTGGGTCGCCTCGACTGGCGCCAGCAGCGGCGGCTGGAAGAGCTTGCCCCGACTCGTCTCAAAGTCCCCAGCGGCCATTTCTGCAATCTGTCATATCCCGGTCAGGGGGCGCCGGTTCTGGCGGTCAAACTGCAGGAGCTTTTCGGATTGGCCGAGACGCCGCGGGTGGCCGGGGGGCGGGTTCCGGTCCTCATTCACCTGCTTTCCCCCGCCCGGCGTCCGGTTGCGGTAACCGCCGACCTGCAGAGCTTCTGGCAGCAAGGCTACCCCGAGGTCAGGAAGGAACTGGCCGGTCGTTATCCCAAGCATCCCTGGCCGCAGGATCCCTGGAAGGCTTTGCCGACCCGTTTCGTCAAACGGAGAAATTGAAGTATCCTTTGCAACAGGAGCCTGCCGGGTTCCCGGCGATCCCTGTTTTCCCTTAAATCGAGGCACGGTGTGGCCCCTCCGAACAGCACTCCCCTCTACAGTTGGCCGTTTTTGTGTATGGCTCTGGGAAATTTTTCCTCAAGCGCCAGCTTCAGCGTGTTTTTTCTCTTTCCGCTGATCATCGAGGATTATGGCGGCTCCGAGGCGGACATCGGGCTGATCATGGGTATCTTCGTTCTTGCCTCCACCCTCTCCCGGCCATGGATTTCGGACATGGTCGATCGTATCGGCCGTAAAAGGAGTTTCACCGTCGGCTCCCTGTTGATGACCCTGCTGCCGTTTTTTTATCCGGCCGGCGATCTGGAGCTGAGCATTATCTATCTGCCCCTGCTGGCGTTGCGCATCGTGCATGGCATCGGCCTGGCTCTCTGTTTTACCGCCGCCTTCACCTATGTGGCCGACATCGTACCCGCTACCCGGTTGAACGAGGGGATCGGCATGTTCGGAATCTCCGGCCTGGTCGGGATAGCGGTCGGCCCTCTGCTGGCCGAAGCGGCTCTCAATCGCTACGGCGCTTCGGGTTTTTTCCTGAGCGCTTCCGCCCTGGCTGTTGTCGGTCTGATATGCCACCTCCCTTTGAGGGAAACCCTGCCGCAAGGATTGGAGGCCGGCAGGATGACCTTCTTCGCCGTGCTGAGGCAGCCAAGAATGCTGCTGGTCACGGCCCTGGCAGTGCTGTTCGGTTTCGGCCTGACAGGTTCCGGGAATTTTGTCGCGCCCCTGGCCGAGCATCGCCACATCTCCTTTGCGTCTCTCTTTTTCATCTCCTATTCCGCCTCGGCTGTTACCATCCGATTGTTCGGCGGCCGGCTGGCCGATCGGGTCGGTGAGCACCGTGTCGTGCCCTATGGGTTCGCCATCGCCGGAGTCGGTCTTTTTGTCCTGGTTCTGGTGACCAATCCGGTTTTACTGGCTCTGGCAGGGCTGGCTGCCGGTGCCGGGCACGGCCTGCTCTTTCCCACACTCAACAGCTGGGCTGTGCGCAGCCAGCCGCCAGCCCTGAGAGGCAAGGTCACCGGCATCTACACCGGGGCACTGGACGGCGGCAATTTCGCCGGCTCCGTCCTGCTGGGTTTTATCGGCGAATGGGCCGGCCTGTCGGTGCTTTTTCTGTGTGCTGGGGCCGCATTGTGGGCAGGACTGCTGGTTCTGAAGGTTTCCCGCCGCGTTTGACCTGAAATATGTCCCTCCACGTACTAATCAATGATGGCGGAACCTTGCCGTAGGCTTTCAGCAACCTCTGTCCCGTCCCCCGCCTATAGATTACACTCATAAAAAGATGTGAATTATTAATCCTGGTATGCAATTTGCAAATCACGTGGATTGAAAAGCCGGTACGGATGAAACGCTGTTTTTTTCCCGTTGTCGTTTCCTCAAATCCCGACCCGCTTTTTAATTGGAAACCCTTGGTACTCTTTCTTCACCTCGCCGGTTTTTAAGGCTTCCAGCCATTTTTAAAACGGTGAATCCAGGGTCATGGCCTTGACACCGATGTTATAACAGGTGGTCAAGACTTTGACGGAAATAATTAATAATTGAAGCTTCATTCTGGGGCGGACGGTTCATTCGGTTCCGCCATCCGATTCGGTTGGAAGAAAGTTCCGATTTAATGAAAAGAGAAAAACCGTTAAAACAATCTTTGGTAGGGCGGAACCAGAATTGGCACCGCTGACCGGAGGCAGATCAACCTTCGGTCTCTGCAAAATTATCAGGTGGAGTGCATTAATCAGGAGGTGTTTTTATGGCTGGTAAAATTCGTCAGATGATCGACACCATCATGGAGCAAAAGGCCAAGGACAACCCTATGATGGAAAGGGTTATCAAGGCCAAGATGATTCTTAAAGGGATCAATCCCGTCCGCTACACGGATCAGTCGGAGGATGACCCGGCCATCATTTCCCAACTCGAGAGCATGATGGCCACCCTGGGCGCTGCCGCGACTCCGTCTTCGACAGCGGCAAGCAGGCCGGCACCCATGCCTGCGGCAGCTCCGGCCGGACCTTCAACGTCTTCCCGGATCAGCAAAAGCGCAAACGCAAGGATCAAGACGGGCTACTCCACCAATCCCTTCACTCCCGCCTGCATTGGGGAAATCCGCAATCAACTGGCGGAAGTGGATCCCTCTCTGGTCATTTTCTTTTCGTCGACCAAACATGCCCCGGCGGTGGTCAGCCGCCAGATGCAGTCCGCTTTTCCAAAAGCGAAAGTCATCGGTTGCTCCACTGCGGGGGAAATTGTCTCCGGCCACATGCTGACCGACTCCATCGTGGCCATGGGGTTTTCTGCCGAAGCCGCCGGCAACTGCGAAATCCAGATTATTGAAAACCCTGCCAGCCGAGAGAGCATCGAGGCAGCCTGTAAAAAATTCGAGTCCCATTTCGGTGAATCCATGGCCGCCATGGATCCTTCGAGCTATGTGGGCATACTGCTGATCGACGGTTTAGCCGGAGCCGAGGAAGGGTTCATGGCGAATCTCGGCGACCTTACCAACGTCAACTTTATCGGCGGCTCCGCCGGCGATGACCTGAAGTTTTCCGGAACCCATCTGTATGCCCAGGGAAAAAGCCATACCGGTGCCGCAGTTATCGCTCTTTTGAAACCCGGCATCCGCTTCTCCTTCATCAAAACCCAGAGTTTCCGTTTGGTCGGAAAAACTCTGCGGGTCACCAAGGCCAACGAGTCCAGCCGCGAGGTGCTGCAGTTCAACGACAAGCCTGCCGTTGAGGCTTATGCCGAGGCCATCGGCGTACCCGTCGGCGAGCTGAGCCAGCGTTTCATGCGCAATCCGATCGGATTGATTATCGAGGGGGAGCCCTACGTCCGCAGTCCTCAGCAGGTGAAGGGCGGGTCCGTTTGCTTCTATTGCGGAGTGAAGGAGGGAATGAAGCTCTCGCTGCTGGAGTCCACGGACATCATCGCCGATACGCGCAATGCCATCGCCCAGGCGGAAAAAGACCTCGGCGGGCTGTCAGCGCTGATCGATTTCGACTGTATTCTGCGGACACTGGCTCTGCGCAATGAGAAATTGACCGGCGAGTACGGAAAACTTTTCGAAAAAGTTCCCACAATCGGTTTCAGCACCTACGGCGAGCAGTATATCGGGCATATCAACCAGACGGCCACCATGCTCGCCTTCGGCTAGAGGAAAATTTGGCATGGATCGATACCGTGCCTAACGTCAACCTGTCTCAATCAACCATGAGGACGGTAAGCCATGTCTGTTCTCTTTGATAAAAAAGATATTCCGGGTGATCCCGGCAATCGCAATCTTCAGGGCAGCCTTTCCCTGACTACGGTCAGCGACCTGCTGCAGTTTCTCGCCGCCAGCGACAAGCGCGGGGGGGTGAAGATCGTTCGTCCGTCGGGAGACGAAGAGGGAACCATCTATTTCGGCAAAGGCAAGGTCCTTTCAGCCGAGTCCGGCGGACGGGCAGGGCTGGAATGCTTTGCCTACCTGCTGACATGGAAGGAAGGGACTTTTCAGTTTCTGCCGGGGGTCATACCTTTGGAGACAACCATCGGTCTGCCCGTTCAGCACGCCATTCTTGAAGCCGTGGTCATGCAGGAGAATCTGACCAACCATTATGCATCGAACAGTCAGCCAGAGAACGAGGAAGGGAGTAGTCACATGGAACAGGGGCCAAGGGAATCAACGGAAGTATTGAACGACCTGCTTGAAATCTCCGGCATCGATGCGGTGGTGGTGGTAGGTCGCGACGGCTTTGTCATCGAATCCGCCGGCAGCAGCGCCCGGGTCAATATCGATGAGCTCGGCGGGTCTCTCGCCCACGCCATCAACAGCATGGAGGAGATGGGCAACGAACTGAACATCAACCGCTTTCAGGACATGTTCATCGAATACGGCCGCGCCGTCATCCTGTGCAAGCCGGTTGGAGACGCCATCGCCGCCATCATCACACCGGACGCCTCGAAGCTGGGGATCATCCGCCACAAGACCAAAAAGCTTTTCCAAGAGCTGAGCCTGTCTTTCTAGGAGGAAACAATAATGCCTCTAAATCTCGATTTTACCTTTGACGATAACACCTATCGCCATTTTCTCAACGGGCACGCGGTGGTCATGCATTCCCACCACTACCTGACCCTCATCACCAAGCTGGCGGAGGATCTGGAAAGCATCGGCGGCCCGCAAATTCTGGCCGACACCGTTGAAGATACCATGCTTGCCCTGTTTCTCGATTACTTTCAGAAAAACGGTATCGGCATTCCCGAGGAAAAAGCGGAGATCTGCCGGGAATATTTCGCCACCTTCGGTCTGGGAAAGATGCATATCGAGGCGCAGGAAAAAGGTGGCGAAGTACAGTTGAGCCGTTCCCATATCGATGAAGGCTGGCTCAAAAAATGGGGAAAACATGAAAAGCCGATCAACCATTTCACCCGCGGCTACGTGGCCGCTGCCTTTGCCGCCATTTTCGACCGCCCCGCCAGGAGTTTTTCGGTCGCTGAAACCGAAAGCATCGCGGCCGGAGGAAGCCAGACTGTTTTCGTCGCCCAGGCGGCATGACAAGGAGGACGGATTATCATGACCGTAATGCGTAATGATGTGGTGAAAGCCCTTGCCAAAGTCAAGGTGCACAGCGATGAGGAGGGATTGATTCCGGAATATGAAGTTCTGGTCAATCTGCTTCCCGTATCCCTTTTGAATACTTTTACCGAGAGAATCCTGGCAGCAGCTCCCGAGCTCAAAGAAGATATCGAGGCCGGGCTCATCAGAGCGGCCTACGAATGCGGCTACCATACCGGTTGCGGCATCATCACCTCGGAAATCTTCAGCGATGTCGTCATGCCGATGGTGACCGAAGGGGCCAAGGATATCCTGCGCGGCGCCTTTGCGGCCTTTACCGCCTGGGGCTGGGCCAAATCGGGTATCGTGCAGCTGAAGGAAGGGGAAAGGATGACGGTCCGCGCCTTCGATTATTACGAGCAGGACAGCAACGGCGAAGGGTTGCGGGCCTATATGCTGCGTGGTCTGAATCAGGCCTTCATGGATCTGGCCTATGCCGATCCCTATCCGGACGGCATGGATACCTTTGTCTGCCGACAAACCAAAGGAATGGAAGTCGGTGATGAATACGGAGAATTTATCGTAACCCGCAAGTGACCGGCGGATCCGATGGACGCATGAATTCCGAATGGTGTTTATATGACTAACATTATTTCCATTGTCAGTGCCAAAGGCGGCACGGGGAAAACCACCGTTTCCCTGAATCTGGCCGTCGCCCTGGCCGAAGCCGGCGATCCGACCCTGCTGATGGATGTCGATCCTCTCGGCGCCATCGGTTTTTCGCTGGCCAGAAGCGACACCGAATGGCGGGGACTGGCGGAACACATCGTTGAGGAGATCCCCATTGACGAGGTGATCATCCAGACCAAGCTGCCCAATCTGTCGATCCTGCCCCGGGGGTGTCTGGATCCTCTCGATATCGATGTTTACGAAAATGTTCTGCGGTGCTCTTCCTCCCTGCAGGATATTCTTACGACGATCGGCAACCGTTACCGTTACATCATCATCGATACCCCTTCGGGGTTGGGGCCTGTGACCCGGGCCGCCCTCGCGGTCAGCAACTATACCCTGCTCCCTTTGCAGGCGGAACCCCTGGCCCTGCGGGCGATATCCCAGACCTTGCGGGTGCTGCAGCATGTGAAGGAGGAAGAAAACGAGAAGCTGGAACTTCTCGGCATTCTTCCAACCATGGTGCAGCTTGACCGGGATGTTTCCTTTTCGGTCATGAATGCCGCCTGGTCTTCCCTGGCGGCGGTCATGGAGACCTACATTTCCCGGGCGGATATCTTTCACTTGGCCAGCGAGAAGGGGTTGCCCGTTTCCTTTCTTCCGGGCAAATATCCTCCGGAAGCCATGCGGTTCGAGCTCTTGGCCGCTGAAATAAAAACCCTTATCCAGAATCTTGGTGGTAGCACGGGAGACGAGGATGACAGACCGCAACGCGAGCTCATATAATCTGCAGGACGCCAAAAAAATACTCGCCACGCTCCTGCCCAAAAACCAGAAAAAGCCTCAGGAGGAAGAACTCCGGGAATCCCACGGCTACGTACGCCTGTCGCAGAAGATCGCGGTACGACCGGACCGGACCCCGATGCCGGAGCCTGCCGTTGCCAAAGAGGAGGCCGGGCTGGACGAACAGCTCCCCATGCCGGAAAAGTTCACTTCCTGGGAAGACTGCATCTCCTGGTGCATGCAGGCAACCCGCGCCGAAGCCGCTTTTGTCGTCGATTCCCAGGGCTTTATCATCGCCGTTCGCGGGCGCGCCCCTTCCCACGGGTTTGAATGCACTGGTGCCGAGCTGGTCTATTCCATGGACCAGTTGGAGCGGATCGATCCCGAAGCCGGAAAGCTGAACTGGATCGACCTCGATTACAACAAGCGCCGGGTCGTGGGCTTCGTCACCCCCCAGGAGGAGGGGGAATATTTCATCATCGGGATGATCAGCCCCGATTCCTCCTATAATACCCGCAGGCACTCGATTTCCCGTCTGATTCTGGCAAGTCTGGGGACGATCAACTAGTGACTGCATGGGGCAACAGGTAACCCGGGAAAGGCCTCACCGCCACGGTCAGTAGCGGTATCGGGGTCGAAAAGGTTTTTTTCGACCCCGATACCGATATCGAATCCGAAAAAACTCCTTTGCAGAATATTTTTCAAAAATTCCGGCCGGCATCGCAAATGCCGGTCTTTTTGTTCCGGGTCCGCAGCAGGAATGGTATGCTATTCACAGCCTTCCCCGACAAGCGGGGGACGTAAGTGTTTGATTCCTGTTGAGGTTGCAATTCTTTGCGAGGTGTCATGGAAGAGCTTCTCAAGACCGCCCGGTCGCTGGCTCTGACGGCCGGCAGTCATATTCGGCAGTCCGCTTGTAATCTGGGACGGGTGGGCTACAAGGGGCGGGCCGATCTGGTCACGGATGTCGATCGACAGGCCGAAGAGATAATCCTCGGAGGCCTTCGGCAAACATATCCGGACCATGCCGTTCTCGCCGAGGAATCAGGAGAAAACCTGGTTCAAAGCGATTTTCGCTGGGTCATAGATCCGATCGACGGAACGACCAATTTCGTTCACGGTTATCCATTCTTCTGCGTTTCAGTTGCTGTCCAGTACCGTCTGGAAACAGTGGCCGCCGTTGTCTACAATCCTGTTCATGAAGAGTTATATACCGCGCTCAAAGGCCGGGGGGCGTGTCTGAACGATCGGCCGATCGCCGTCTCCCAAACCGGCGAACTGGCCAAATCCCTGGTTGCCACCGGCTTCCCCTATCGCCTCGGCGAGAGGTGGCAGCACTCCATGTCCCTTTTTGAAGCCTTCTATCTGAACAGCCATGGGGTTCGGCGCGACGGCGCTGCTGCACTGGACCTCTGTTACGTTGCGGCGGGGCGCTTCGACGGGTTCTGGGAATATGAGCTGAAGCCGTGGGATGTTGCTGCGGGGATTTTGATCGTACAAGAAGCCGGCGGAAAAACGACCGATTTCGAGGCCAACCCCAGCGGCATCGCCGACCGGCAGATTCTGGCCAGCAACTGTGTAATCCATGAAGAAATGCTTCAGGTTATCCAAAGGCATCCGGTTTAGGCAGATACGATGGAATTAAATGCCGGAGCGAACTCGTCATGCCCGAATGATTCTGTCGGGGCATCCATTGATATTAAAGGACTTAAGTCGGGATTCCCGATCTGAACCGCTTCGGGAATGACGTTTTTCTGGCTGTCAAGGAAGGAGGCGAGTTAATGAAAATCGTTGTTCTGGATGGATATGCGTTAAATCCGGGAGACCTGAGCTGGGCCCCGTTGCAGGAACTCGGCGAGCTGAAAGTGTATGACCGCACCCCGCGGGAGCTGGTTTTAGAGCGGGCTGGCGATGCGGATGCCGTGCTTGTCAATAAGGTTGCGCTGAACGCCGAGGTTATCGGGAAGCTCCCCCGTTTGCGTTATATCGGAGTGTTGGCCACCGGTTTCGACGTCGTCGATCTGAAGGCGGCGCGGGACAGAGGCATTCCGGTGACGAATGTTCCCGGTTACAGTACCCGTTCCGTGGCGCAGATGGTCTTCGCTCTGCTGCTGGAGCTGACCCAGCAGGTCGGTCATCACGACCGGCTGGTGCGGGAAGAGGGCCGCTGGAGCGATTGCCCCGATTTCTGTTTCTGGGATCGTCCGCTGCTGGAACTTGACGGCCGGACCATGGGAATCGTCGGCTTCGGACGGATCGGCCGGCAGGTCGCAGCCATCGCCCGGGCTTTCGGCATGAAAGTGGTGGTGCATACGGCTCATCCGGATAAATACCGGGATCTCCCGGAGGGCAGGGCGGTTCGTTTTCTGGAACTCGACTCACTTTTTGCCGAAAGCGACGTGGTGAGTCTGCATTGCCCCCTGTCCGCCAAGACTGAACGGCTCGTCGATGAACGCCGCCTGGGTTTGATGAAACCGAACGCCCTGCTGATCAATGCCGCCAGGGGGCCGCTTCTGGATGAAAAGGCGGTGGCTGATGCTCTTGAGCGGGGCCGCCTCGGCGGCCTGGGTGCCGACGTTCTCGGCAAGGAACCACCCCGCCCCGATAACCTTTTGCTGAAGGCGCCAAAGGTCGTTCTCACCCCCCACATCGCCTGGGCCACACGGGAGGCCCGAACCCGGCTGCTGCACACCGTGGTCGAAAACCTCCGGGCCTTCCAGGAAGGCCGCTCGCTGAACGTGGTCAATTAAAATCGGTCCCGGGTCAAGAAATTCGGTCCCGGGTCCCTGGTCGAAAATCCAAAGAGCAAAGTGCTCAGTCTCAGATCTCTGGTCTCAGTCTTCTGCACCCGGGACTCGGGACTCGAAACTCTGGACTTGTTTATTCACACTTGAATCCCGCTGTGAATCGGTTTAGGCTTAGCAGCCGAAACGGCATGCAGTTTTCTTAGAACAGGAGTAGCGATGTCAGCGAAATTGCTTGAGGGTAAAGTTGTCGCCGAAGCGGTGCTGAAGGATGTGGCGGAGAGGGTGGCAGCCCTGAAGGAGAAGGGCGTTAATCCCGGCCTGGGAACCATCCTGGTCGGTGAAGACGGTCCCAGCATCAGCTATGTCAACAAGAAGCGGGAGACCTGCCGGGCGGTGGGCATCGCATCTTTCCATATCGAGATCCCCGCCACCGCCAGGCAAGCCGACCTCATCGCCGCTGTACGGGATTTCAACGAAAGCCCCGACGTCGACGCCTTCATCATCCAGTATCCTCTGCCCAGGGGATTCGACTTCGGCGAGGCTTTGATGCTGATGGACCCGAACAAGGATGCCGACGGCCTGCATCCCGTCAACCTCGGCCGCCTGGTTCTGCAGGAGCCGGGTCCGGTCCCCTGCACCCCGGCAGGCATCCGGGAGATGCTCAAGCACTACGGCATTTCGGTGGAGGGCAAGGAGATGGTCATCATCGGGCGCGGTCCCACCCTCGGGCGGCCCCTGTCCCTCCTCATGACCCTCAAGCAGCAGTTCGCCAATGCCGCAGTCACAGTGGTTCATTCCGGCATCAAAGATATCGCGGTCTACACCCGCCGGGCCGATATCGTCATTGCCGCAGCCGGCAGTCCGGGCGTCCTCAAGCCGGACATGATCCGGCCTGGTGCGGTAGTGGTCAGCGGCGGCATCAGTTGGGAAGGCCGCAAGCTGCTGCCGGATGTGGACGAGTCCGTCGGCGAAGTGGCGGGCTGGATTACACCACGTCTCGGCGGCGTCGGCCCCACCACTGTCGCCATGCTGTTGCGCAATACCGTCATGGCGGCGGAAAAAAGAAAAAACACCACGCGGACGGAGTAACCCCGTTTTGCGAAAAGCTCAAAACCTGTATAGTGAAGGGACGCAACCCTCGAGGGAAGCGTCCTTTTTTTTGGTTTTATGACTATCAAATGGAAAGCACCAAAGGTGGTTCGAACATGAATAATGACCGCTTGCTTGCGCTTTTGGGGAAATATGGCCAATTTGACTGTTGCGGGGGCCGTTTTGCGTCCAAGGCGAACAAACTCCTGTCAGGCTGCCTGCTGCTCTTAGTGGCGGGCTGCGGGCCACCTGCCACGGCTCCCCTTGGAGAAATTGCCGACCTGCTGGTGTATTCCCAGAATGCCCTACACTACATCGATGCGGCGGCTGCCGATCAACCCTTGCTGGAGCAGGCGCGCCAGCAGGCAGCGGCCGAAAAATTCCTGATCAATTATTTCAGGCCCTGGGACCGGTCACTGAAAGCAAATCCGGCCGATCAGGTTTTTGCTCCCCTGCAGGATCTCCATGAGCGCACCCTTTACCAGGGCAATCTCCTCCCTTACGGCGAAGAGAAGAAACGGAGTCTGGTCGAGCTTTGCGATCGAACCCGGTATCCGAGCATGGACCTGCGGGCCGTCACCCTGCGGGATACGGACCTGCGGGCCCTGCCTACGCAAGAGCCCGGTTTCGCCGACCCCCGACAGGCGGGGGAAGGTTACCCCTTCGATTACTTTCAGTATTCGGCCATCCCCGCCAACACCCCCGTGCGGATCCATCACCGTTCTGCGGATCGTGCCTGGTATCTGATCGAGACCCCCCATGTCACCGGCTGGCTGCCGGCCCTCGATGTCGCCCCCGTCGATGACAAGTTCGTGGAGAGGTTTCGGACCGGCCGCTATGTGACCGTTCTCCGGGATAACGTGGCTCTGCTCGACACCGGCGGTAATTTTCGCCGGAACGCCTCTATCGGAGCCCTGCTCCCCCTGTCCCCGTCCGTTTCGAGCGGGAACCGGCGGGTGCTGATCGGGGTTGCCGACAGTGGCGGAAGGGGGATTGTGGTGGAAGCCGAACTCCCCGGAGAATCGGCCGCACTCTGGCCTCTGCCCGCCACTCAGGAGAACATGGCCGGCCTGATGAATCAGATGATGGGCAAGCCCTACGGCTGGGGGGGCATCGCCGGCAACCGGGACTGTTCCTCGACTCTGCAGGATCTGTTTGCGGCTTTCGGGATCGACCTGCCCCGGAATTCCGCCTGGCAGATGCGGAAAGGCGCCACCGTTTCCCTCGAGGGAATGTCCCCGGAGAGAAAGGAGGAATTGCTGCTGGCCCGGGGAAAACCGTTCCTGACCCTGGTTGGATTGCCGGGGCATGTTATGCTGTATATCGGTCGGCAGGACGATCGGGCAATTGTTTTTCACACCAAATGGGGCATCAGAACCGTTTCCGCCAACGGAAAAGGGCGCCATCTGATCGGCAAAACGGTCATCACTTCGCTCCAGCCGGGCCGTGAATTGCCTGATATCGACCGACCGGAGGGAGATCTGCTGGAGAGGGTCGATGCCATTGCTTTCCCTGCCCGGGACAAAAACCCGGAAAAAATCGCCGAGTCCATCCTCCCTTGAAGCAGACCGTGCCGATTTGCAGGAGGCCGTCAAATGGAAACCATCGAACTGTTCAGCGCCCGGGTCTGCCCCTATGCCCACCGCAGCCGTCTGGCCCTGATGGAAAAGGGTCTGCCCTTCGAGCTGGTGGAAATCGATCTGCGCAACAAGCCAGCCTGGTACAGGGAGATCAACCCCTTTGAATCCGTTCCGGCTCTTCGCCAGGGCAGCTTCCTCCTGCGGGAATCCCTGGTCATCAATGAATATGTCGAAGAGCTGACTCCCGAACCTCCCCTGTTGCCGGCGGTCCCCCGGCAGAGGGCCGAGGCCAGATTGTGGATCAGTTTTGCCGACTCCCGCATGGTTCCTCTGTTCTATCGGCTGCTCAAGGCGCGGGGCGAGGAGGAAAAAGCCACCGCCGGCCGGGATCTGTTGTCGGTTCTCTCCTGTCTCGACGAAGAGTTGCACCGCCGCCAGGGGGGCGGACCCTACTGGGGCGGCAGGTCGGTCTGTCTGACCGATCTTGCCCTCTACCCCTGGTTCGAACGCTGGCCGGTGCTGGAGCATTATCGGGGATGGGCGATTCCCCGGGATATGACGGCTCTTCTCAGCTGGGTCGAGGCGATGAAAGGCCGGGACGCTGTGGTGCGCGGCGGGCAGAGCGCCGAATTCTACATCGGCGAGTATGCGCGCTATGCGGAGGGTTGAACGTTGGGGCTCAACCCTTCTCTTCTTCCTCTGCACCGACGGAAGCCAGGTTGCCCTCTTCGCCATACCGGCCACGCAGTTCGTCCAGGAAAGTCCCCTGCCAGAGTCGAATGCCATCGAGATAGGCGATACGCGCGATGCGATGGGCGGCGATAGGGGTGGTCAGCAAGAGGAAAACGGCCGTTGCCAGGGCACGGGTGGCGATGTCGAGCCGGGCGAAGTACCAGGCAAAGCCGATCAGCAGCAGGACCAGCCCGAGGTTGGCCGACTTGGAGGTGCAGGCCAGGCGCATGAACAGGTCCGGCATGCGCAGTATGCCGATGGCCGCGATCAAAGTGAAGAGGGACCCGCTGACGAGCAGCACGCAAATCAAAACCTCTTTCATACGCCCCCCCGTTTCTCGATATAGTAGGCGAAGCCGATAACGCTCAAAAAGGCGATACCTGCCCAGATGGCCGTCACATCCACCGCCACCGCATGTTTTTCCTCTATTCCCGACACCAGAATGATTCCCGCTATCGAGATGGCGATCAGGTCGAAAGCCACAATCCGGTTACTCAGATCCGGTCCGAGAAACAGGCGGATGAAGGCCAGGGCCATGGCCCCATAGAGCAGGGGAGAGACGATCCAGGTAATGACCAGGCTGATCACTGCAGCAGCTCCTTGATCGGTTTTTCGAACTTGTTTTTGAGGTCTCTTTTGAACTTTTCCGGGTCGTCCACATACATGGCATGGATGTAAAGGGTTTTTCGGTCGTCGGAAACGTCCAGACTGAGGGTTCCCGGAGTCAGGGTGATGACGTTGGCCAGGAAGGTGATCCCCAGGTCGGACTCCAGTTCCAGGGGGATGGCGAGAACCGCCGGTCGCATGTGATGCACGGGGGTGACGACGTCGAAGGCGATGCGCAGGGCGGACAGCAGTATCTCCCACAGGAAAAAGGCGATGAATCTGGATCCGAGAAAAATCTTGTGCAGATAGAAGATCAGCGGCACGCCTTCACCGGTGGGATGCGAGATCCACAGGGCCAGAGATCCGAGAGCGAACCCAAGGAAGAAATTGCCCAGCGAAAAGTTGCCGGTCAGGGCCATCCAGATCAGCGGCAGAAAAACGATCCCCCAGAAACGCTTCATGGCCTTGCTCCCAGTACGGCTTGAATGTACTGTCCGGGATCGAGCAGCTGGGAGGCTGCCTGACCGGCCAGTTCGAACAGAGGTTTAGGCCAGAAGCCGATCCCAAGGGTCAGCAGGGCCAGGGTGATGATCGGGATATAGAGCAGGGCCGCTTCGGGGAAATCCAGTTTTTTCTGGGGTGGCCGGCCTTCGGAATGGTCTATCGGTACCTTGCCCCAAAACGCCTTCGTCCAGATTTTACTCATGGACAAAAGCGTCAGGATGCCGACAAAAAGGGCGGTGGCGCCGATGAGAAAGCGCCCTTCCTGAAAACTGGACCAGATCAGAAACAGTTTGGCCCAGAATCCGCTAAGGGGCGGCAGGCCCGCCAGGGACAGGGCCGATATCAGGAACAGGATGCCCAGCCAGGGAGCCGTGCGAGCCAGCCCGCCCAGCCCGGCCAGCTCCTCGGTGCCTCGCAGGCGCCGGGCAACGCCCCCGACCAGGAACAGGTTGGTTTTGGCGAGAATATTGTGGATCGTGAAAAATATCCCTCCCGCCAGGGCCAGGGGGGCGAAGAGGGCCAGACCCATGATCATATAGCCGATCTGGCTGATGATGTGAAAGGAAAGGATATGCCGGATGTTGTTTTTGGAAACGGCACCGAAGACCCCTGTGACCATGGTCAGCCCGGCCAGCAGCAGGATCAGTTCATGGGTGAAGGAGATGTCCTGGACAAACAGCAGGGTAAAGACCCGGATCAGTGAATAGACCCCTACCTTGGTCTGCAGTCCTGAAAACAGGGCGGTGACGGCGACCGGCGGGGCGTTGTAGGAATCCGGCAGCCAGGCAAAGAAGGGGAACAGGGCCGCCTTGATGCCGAAGGCTACCAGAAAAAGCATGGCGAGTATGGACGAGATGCCGGGATTGCCGAGATTCTGCAGCCGCAGGGCAATATCGGCCATGTTAAGGGTGCCGATCATGCCGTAAAGGATTCCCAGGGCGGTGAGGAAAAAGGCCGAGGCCACCAGGTTGAGCACGAC
Source organism: Syntrophotaleaceae bacterium (assembly GCA_041390365.1). Lineage (NCBI taxonomy): Bacteria > Pseudomonadati > Thermodesulfobacteriota > Desulfuromonadia > Desulfuromonadales > Syntrophotaleaceae > Syntrophotaleaceae bacterium. The sequence continues at coordinate 90,135 of JAWKQB010000001.1, forward strand.
ATATTTGATGCCTCCCTGGAGCTGCCCCTTTTCGCCACCCAGACATAACAGAATGAAGGAGGCCATGAGCATGACCTCGTACCAGACATAAAGGTTGAACAGGTCGCCGGCCAGAAAGCAGCCGGCAACCCCCATCAGCAGCATATGCTGAAAGATGTGGAAGCCGTGGCGCTGACGATCCCGATCGATGTCGACCAGAGCGTAACAGGTTGCGCCGGCATTGATAATCGCGGCGATGGCGATCATCAGGGCGCTCAGCATGTCCGCCACAAGGCTGATCCCGAAGGGAGCCGGCCAGTTTCCGGCCTGCAGTACCAGGTAGCCTTGGCTGCGGACCGCTCCCAGCAGGGTCAGGGCTGCATAAAGCTGGGCCGCCGATCCCAGGATCGATAACAATTGCTGCAGCCGGACCGATTTCAGGCAGATCAGGCATAGAACCGATGTGCAGAAAGGGATCAGCAGAGGCAGGGTGATCAGATGCATCATTGATCCGTTGTCCTCATCTCGTCGAGATTATCCACCCCTGCCGTTCCGGCGGCTTGCCGGAAAAGGACCAGGGTGAAGGCCAATACGCCGAAGGCGATGACAATCGCGGTCAACACCAGGGCCTGGGGCAACGGGTCGGCGACAGTTTCAAGGGGTCGGGTCAGGCCTTTTTCGATGAGAGGCGGCTGTCCGCGGGTCAATCCGGCAGCGGTCAAGATCAGCAGGTTGACCGCGTTTGCCAGAATGCTCAGGCCGATGATCACCCGGACGGGAGTCGGCCGCAACATCATGAAAACGCCGGTTGCATACAGTCCGCCCACAACCAGGGCCAGCAGGATTTCCATCAGTCATTCCTCTCCAAGGGCAATCATCATGGCCAGTACGGCCCCCAGAACCACAAGAAAGATCCCGATATCGAACAGCAGCGGGGTGCCGAGTTTGAAAGGGGCGGGTTCGAATATTTCCACCCATCGGGCGGTCAGAAAAGGATCTCCGTCGAAATATCCGGCCAGTCCGCTGCCAATGACCACAAGCAGACCGAGACCGACCAGGCTGCGGGGGTCGATTCGGGCCAGACGGCGTGTTTCCTCAACCCCGAAGGCCAGCAGATACAGGCCGAAGGCCGCGGAGGCGATCAGGCCTCCGATAAAGCCGCCTCCCGGAAGGTTGTGACCCCGCAGCAGCAGAAAAACCGCAAACAGCAGGATCATCGGCATCAGAAAACGGGTGGCGGTGGCCAAAATTAGCGATTTCATCGGTTTTTCCGTTTCTGGGGGGAGAACTTTAAAAGAGCCCAGATCCCCACCCCGGCCATTCCCAGCACGGTGATTTCGCCCAGGGTGTCCAGGGCGCGGAAGTCGACCAGAATGGTATTGACCACGTTTCTTCCAAAGCCTTCGGGAACGCTTCTGTCCAGGAAAAACCCGCTGATGCGTTCGCCCCGTGGTCCTCCCAGAGCCACCAGGGTGAGAATCGTCATCAGCAAGCCGGCAGCTATGGAGACGGCCGCATCCAGCCGCAAGGTCCGCCGATGGACCAGGCGGCTGAAGAGGGGCAGGCGGTGGAAGATCAGGACGAACAGCAGGACCGTCATGGTTTCTATGCTGAACTGGGTCATGGCCACATCGGGCGCGCCGAACATGGCGTAGAGAAGGGCCACGCCGTATCCCACCACCCCCATGGCCAGTATGGCCACCAGACGTTCCCCGGAATGGGCGGTGACCCAGGCGGCAGCCAGAATGATTGCCGAAACGATCAGATCTCCGTATTGCAGGGGTGTGACACGGAATGCGATGGAGAAATCGCCTCGCCCGATCAGAGCAGCCCCGGTGAAAACCGTTGCCGTGATGAAAATCATCAGCAGGTAGTAGCGGAGCCGTCCGTTTTGCAGAAGAGCTGTCTGCCAGCCGGAAAAGGCGAAAGTTTTGGCCAGCAACCGCTCGTAAGCGACTTCGGCTCCATAGCGGGCCAGGCCGGCCCACCTTTCCGTTTTATTCACAAGAAAATCCTTTTGCCTGTAGATCAGATAGCCGCCGACCAGAGTCAGGACGCTGAAGCCGAGAACCGGGGTAAAACCGTGCCATAGAGCGAGTTTCGGGGCCTCGTATCCCGGCAGAAGAGAGCGCAGTGACGGCGTCACCAGCAGACGGTCGGTGGTACCGGCGAAAAGGCCCGCACCCAATCCGATAGTCGCCAGAATCAGGGGGGGCAGCCACTGCCCGGGAGGAACGGGTCCGTGAGGAAGCCGGTCGAACCGGGATGTCCCGAAAAAGGGGCGAAGGCCTGTCAGTGACGATACGGCCACCATCAGCAGACTGGTCAACAGGGCGGCGAGAATGCTCGGGGCCGCCGCCCGGGGGGCGGAGAGCACAACCTCGTAGAACAGTTCCTTGCCGAGAAAGCCGATAAAAGGGATTACTCCCGCCATGGAGAGGACGGCCATCATGACGGCGATGCCGACCAGGGGCATCTGGCGGAAAAGTCCGCCCAGTCCCCTGAGATCTCGGCTGCCCGTTGCATGGTCGATGGCCCCGACCGCCAGGAAAAGGGGCGCTTTGTAGAGGGCATGGGCCACCAGATAGACAATGGCAGCCTCGAGGGAGCGGGGGATGTCGAGGCCGATCAGAAACACCAGGGTACCCAGGGAACTGACGGTGGCATAGGCGAGCAGGCGCTTCAGATCGGTCTGCCGCAGGGCCAGCCAGATGCCTCCCAGCATGGTGAATCCGCCGACGGTTTCCAGCAGGCCGTGCCACAGAGCTGTTTCGCCCAGAATGGGACTCAGGCGGAAAAGCAGATAGATGCCGGCCTTGACCATGGTGGCGGAATGCAGATAGGCGCTCACCGGGGTGGGTGCCTGCATGGCATTGGGCAGCCAGAAATGAAAGGGGAACTGGGCCGATTTGGTGAAGGCGCCCGCGGCCGCCAGCAGCACGATCGGAAGGTACCATGCATGTTCCCGGATCAGGTCGGCCTTTTCCGCCATCAGGCCAAACTCCAGGGTGCCGGCGATCTCTCCCATCAAAAGGAGGGAGGCCAGCAGGGCCAGCCCGCCCAGGCTGGTGACCAGCAGGGCCTGAAGAGCCGAGGCGGGGACCTTCTCGCGCTGGTGGTCGAAGCCGATCAGCAGAAAGGAAGTCAGTGAGGTCAGTTCCCAGAAGACGAAAAGAGTGATCAGATTGGCGGCCAGGACCAGCCCGAGCATGGAGCCCATGAACAGGTACAGGAGAAGAAAAAAACGGCCCAGTTCCTTGTGGCCTGCCAGATAACTGCCGCTGTACAGCATGATCAGGGCGCCGACGCCGGTGATCAGAAGCACAAACACCAGGCTCAGGCCGTCGAGTTGGAAAGTGAGGCCTATGCCGAGTTCCGGAAGCCACGGCCAAGCCTCGGTGAAGGTTCCTCCCCGGGAGACAGCCTCAATCCGGGCCAGAAAATAGATCGTCAGAGCAAGCGGAGGGGCGGCCATCCACCACCCTGACCTGGATCTGAAAATACGGATCAGGCCGGGCGCCAACAGGGCCAGCAGAAAAACCGAACCGACGGCGAATCCCATGGGGAAAGCCCCTCCCTAGGAGCTTGCCGGACTCTGGGAATGGAACGGCGTGCCCCAGGCCAGACAGAAATCATGCTGGTATTGAAAGAAAAACAAGCCTTTCCAGATTTTAATGGATGCCCCGGGACAATGCAAACCCGGGGAGGAAAAAAGGGGACTGACGGAGGAACCACAGGCTGTTGTGTAGCGGTCCGTGGCGGTTTGTGTCTCTTTGTAACTTGAGTTCAAAGGTGCGGGCGGGATGTTACAGTTTGACCCCTTGAGCCAAGTCTTTGAATAATCATGGAAAAGCGGGGTGAAGAGGGGATAGCTCAATTCTGGCAACGGCCTTGCAGAACGAGCAGAGAACACTTTTTGATTTTAGAGGAGGTTTGCGTCCCCTTTCCCTGCCGCCCGGGAGGATCATGCATGGGCAAGACCGTGGATAAGCCTAAGAAATACATTGTTTCCTGCCGTATCAGTCGTCAGGAGATGGAGCAGTTGCAAAGGGTGGCCCGCCAGTCGGGAACCAATATTTCCAGCCTGCTGCGGGAGACCCTGAACTGCCTCGCGGAGCCGGGAGTGACCGGGGAATGATCCCCCATAATGCCTTTTGAACGGCGGCATCATGAGCATGAGGGGCACCTTTCGAGTGCCCCTTTTTTCTTGACTTATCCAGTCATTTTGCTAACGTACTTCCCTTGTTTTCCCCACCTGAAAGCCATCCGGGAGGAGCGCTATGGACTACAAGGATACCCTCAATCTGCCGGTGACCGAATTTCCCATGCGGGGCAATCTGCCCCAGCGGGAGCCGGAGATTCTAAAGAAATGGCAGGCTGAGGGGCTCTACCGGAAACTGGAGGAAGCCGGGGCAGGACTGCCGAATTTCACCCTCCACGACGGACCTCCCTATGCCAATGGACATACCCATATCGGCCACGCCCTGAACAAGATTCTCAAGGATATCGTCCTCAAGAGCCGGCGCATGAAGGGTTTTTACGCTCCCTATGTGCCGGGATGGGATTGCCATGGCCTGCCCATCGAACTAATGGTGGACAAGCAGCTCGGTTCGAAGAAGCGGGACATGAGCAAGGTGGAGGTCCGCAAGGCCTGCCGCCAGTATGCCGAAAAGTGGGTCCAGATCCAGAGCGATGAATTTGAACGCCTTGGCGTCCTCGGCGAATGGGATCGGCCCTACCTGACCATGACCGAGAACTATGAGGCCGCCACCGCCAGGGAACTGGCCCGGTTCGCCGAACGGGGCGGCCTGTTCAAGGGCCGGAAACCGATCCACTGGTGCAGTTCCTGCGTCACCGCCCTGGCCGAGGCCGAGGTGGAATACGCCGATCATACCTCTGCCTCCATCTACGTGAAATTCCCCTACGTCGACGAGCTTCCGCCGGAACTGAAGGAGCTGGACGGGAAGAAGATCTCTTTCGTCATCTGGACCACCACGCCCTGGACCATTCCGGCCAACCTGGCGGTCTGCCTCAACCCGGCTCTTCCCTACGCGGCTGTGGAGACGGCCGGCGAAGTGCTGGTCATGGCCGAAGGGCTGGTGGAGCCGGTCATGAAGGCGGTCGGAGCGGAAAATTACCGGGTGCTGACAACCTTCGAAGCCGGCATCTTCGAGCGCAGGGCCTGCCGTCACCCCTTCTACGACCGGGCCTCCCTGCTCATCCTGGGCGATCACGTCACCCTCGAGGCGGGCACCGGCTGCGTGCATACCGCGCCCGGGCACGGCCAGGACGACTATGTGGTGGGCCTGGCCTACGGCCTGGAGGTCTACAACCCGGTCAACGACTATGGCATCTATCGGGACGACCTGGAGTTTTTCGGCGGCATGAAGGTCGCCGAGGCCAACGGCGCAGTGAACGAAAAACTGCGGGAGGTCGGCGCCCTGCTCAAGGAGGGCAAGGTGTCCCACAGCTATCCCCACTGCTGGCGCTGCAAAAAGCCGATCATCTTCCGCGCCACCGAGCAGTGGTTCATCTCCATGGAGGCCAACGACCTGCGCAAAAAGGCGCTGCAGCACATCAACGACGTGCAGTGGATCCCCCGCTGGGGCCGTGAGCGCATCTACGGCATGATCGAGAACCGTCCCGACTGGTGCATCAGCCGCCAGCGCAGCTGGGGCGTGCCGATCATCATCTTCTACTGCGCCAAGTGCGGCGAGGCGATCACCGACGGCAAGGTCCTGCATCATGTCGCCGATCTCTTCGAGGAGTCGGGCAGCGACCTCTGGTTCGAGAAGGAGGCCGCCGAGCTGGTGCCCCCCGGCACGGTCTGCGGGGCCTGCGGCCACGGAGAATTCACCAAGGAAAGCGATATTCTCGACGTCTGGTTCGATTCGGGGGTGTCCCATGCCGCCGTGCTGGAACATCGGGATTATCTCAACTCTCCGGCCGAGCTCTATCTGGAAGGGAGCGACCAGCATCGCGGCTGGTTCCACTCCAGCCTGCTCGCCTCGGTCGGCACCCGCGGCGTCGCCCCCTACCGGGCCGTGCTCACCCACGGCTTCGTGGTCGACGGCAACGGCAAGAAGATGTCGAAATCGATGGGCAACGTGGTGGCTCCCGACGAAGTCATCAAGAAGTTTGGCGCCGAAATCCTGCGCCTGTGGGTCGCCGCCCAGGATTACCGGGACGACATCCGCATCAGCCAGGAGATCCTGCAGCGTCTGTCCGACGCCTACCGGCGCATCCGCAACACCGCCCGCTACATTCTCGGCAACATCCACGATTTCGACCCGGCCCGGGACAGCGTAGCCGACGGCGAACTGCTGGAAATCGACCGCTGGGCCCTCGGCAAGCTGGAGGAACTGGTCGCCCGGGTCGAGCGGGCCTACGAGGAGTACGAGTTCCACGTTCTGTACCATGCGGTGCACAACTTCTGCAGTGTGGAGATGAGCTCCTTCTACCTCGACGTACTCAAGGACCGCCTCTACGTTTCGCCGAAAAAGGGCCTGGCCCGGCGCAGCGCCCAGACCGCCATGTATCGGATTCTCGATGCCCTGACCCGGCTGATGGCGCCGGTTCTCTCCTTTACCGCCGAGGAGATCTGGGAGCATATGCCCGGTGAAAAGGAGTACAGCGTCCATCTGGCGCGATTCCCCCGCTTCGACAGCAGACTGTTGGACAGTGCTCTGGACGGGCGCTATGACGATCTGCTGGCGGTGCGTTCCGATGTTTCCAAAGCCCTGGAACTGGCCCGCAACGCCAAGCTGATCGGCCATTCCCTCGACGCCCTGGTGATGCTCCAGGCTCCCGAGGGCAAATGGGCCGACCTGCTGCGGAGTTACCGGAACGAACTGGCCACCCTGTTCATCGTGTCCCAGGTGGAACTGGTGGAGCTGGCCGACGATGCCGTGTCGGGAGAGGAGGTTGCGGGCCTGAGAATCAGGATCGAAAAGGCCCGGGGCGAAAAATGCGAGCGGTGCTGGAACTACGCCACCACCATCGGCGAGGACAGGGGTCATCCCTCCATCTGTCATCGCTGCAGTGCAGCACTGGCGGCCGAATAATGGCGGCCCGGTTTCGTCTGCTGGGTGCGGTGGCCGCTTTTGTGGTGCTGCTCGACCAGATCACCAAAATCCATATCGACCGGACCTTTGCCCTCTACGAGTCGCTCCCGGTGGTACCGAACTTCTTCGCCATCACCTATCTGCGCAACAAGGGAGCAGCTTTCGGCATCCTGGCCGACAGTTCCGTTCGGGTACCCTTCTTCATTATCGTGTCCCTGCTGGCGATTGCTGCCATCTTCTGGTACTTTCGGCAACTCCAGCCCGGCCAGACCGGTCAGCAGGTCGGGCTGAGCCTCATTCTCGGCGGAGCGGTGGGTAACCTCATCGACCGGATCCGCCTGGGCGAGGTCATCGACTTTCTCGACGTTCACTGGTACCAGTACCATTGGCCCGCCTTCAACGTGGCCGATTCGGCGATCTGTGTCGGTGTCGGGCTGCTGCTGCTCTGCATGTGGCGGGAGGAGCGGAGGTTGAAGGTGGAGAGGCGTGAGGGGTGAGGAGTGAGGAGTGAAGGCGATCAGACCGATTCGGCTGATCAGTCTGACCCGACCGATCGGTCCTATGAAACCGATCTCCGCCTGCATTACCACATCTCCAAAGCCGCCAGCCACGCCCCCGCCGTGAGCAGCGCCGCTCCGATTCCGGCGAGCGCGTTCAGCTTGGAATCCCCTTTGAGACGCGAAGCGGGCCAGCCGAGGAGGAGGCCGGCGAGGAAACCGAGCAGGTGAGCGCCGATGTCGGTGTTCTCGCCGCCGGTGCCGAGCAGACCCAAAAGGGCGAGAGCCGCGGAGACCGGCAGCAGCCAGCGCTTCAGCAGATGGCGGCGATGACGCAGGGCGCTGCGTGAGGCGAGGATGCCCACGGCGCCGAACACCGCCGTCGAAGCGCCTACCGCCCGGTGCCAATCCGGCTGCAACAGGGCATTGGCGACGTTCCCGAGAAGCCCGCTGACGACCACCAGGGCCCAGCCCCAACCGGCTCCGATCTCCCGGCACAGACGATCAATGAAAAACCCGCCGATGACCAGGTTTCCCAAAAGATGAAGTCCGTCCGCGTGGAGGGTGAGGGATGTGATCGCCCGCCACCACTGTCCCTCCAGGATTTTGCCGGCATCGGCATTGCCCAGTTCCGTCCAGTTGATGGACGCAAACCCGAAGCTTTCAAGGGACAGCCAGGTCAGGTTGTGAAAGATGCCCAGCAATCCCAGGATCGAAAGGGTGAGCAGGGTGTTCTGATGGTGGGGTTCCGGCTCCGGGGGCGGCGGTGGCCAGTTGCGGTTTTCTCTCTCGTACTGTTCCAGCTCGAAAAGGGCCCGCTCCCTCTCTGCGGGCGGCACCGACAGCTGCCAAGCGCGACCTTTGCGTTCGAGACCAAACGGGATGCCGCATGATTCCAGAACCAGCGCCGCCAGCCGGGCCCGGCTGCGGCTCAGAACGGGAGGCAGTTCCGTCCACTGGTCCTGCCCGGATGATGAATCCCCGGTTTTAATGTCGATCGGGTCGGTCATAAGGTTTTTAAGAAAGCGAGTCCTTTCGGGTTCGACGTCGGTATCACGATACCGACCCCAACCCCGACATCGATATCGATATCGATCCGGACGATATCGAACCTGATTCATTTATTTATGGTTTTTGCATGAGCGGACTGTCAAAAAGATATTTCCGTTTGCCGACCCGGCAGATCGGTTACCTGCGTTTTATTCTGGAAAGTTACGACGGACTTGCCTATGTCACCACCCTCGATGCCGCCGGGGGGCTGGTCGAAATCGTCTATCCCTCATCCCGGGGGACCGATGCCGACGGGCTGATCGATGCCCTTGTCGCCGAGCTGGGCATGGTGGAGCGGGAAAATCCCTTCTGACCCTTTCAATTTAGCACTGATCCGCTGTCGAGGCCTAATTCTGCCCTTTCCGCAGGACTCATGGGACGAACCAGACCCACAGGCATGCATTCAATGCCGATTTCGGTTTTTCTGGTAGATTTTAACCTGTTAAGCCGAAGGACCTGCGAATCCGGGATCCCGCACCTCGGTGGCCGCCGTGAGCAGTTCCTGGGCCTCTTCGGGAGAGCGCAGATAGAGGCTGCGGCTGGGGAAGGCGATTTCCATGCCGTGGCCTTCGAGGATTTCCATGATTTTCAGGCAGACATCCTGGCGGGCCTCGAGATATTCCCCCCAAACCGTGGTTCTGGTGAAGCAGTAGACCAAGATGTCGAGGGAGGAGTTGTTGAAGTCGGTAAAATTGACCAGAAAGAATTCCTGGTCGATGGCCGGATGATCGCGCAGCATGGTGCGAATCGCATCAACGGCCCGCCGCATCTGCCCTGGAGTCGTCTCGTAGGTGACGCCCACCGTCAACTTGATACGTCTTTTGGGCATGCGGCTGATATTGTCTACCGACAGATTGGCGATGATGTTGTTCGGAACGGTGATCAGGGTTTTGGCAAAGGTGCGGATTTTGGTGGACCGGAAACCCACCTCCTCGACAATCCCTTCGAGCTCCCCGGCCTTGATCCAGTCGCCGACCTGAAAGGGGCGGTCGAGAATGATCATCATCGAGCCGAAGATGTTGGACAGGGTGTCCTTCGCAGCCAGGGCTACCGCCAGGCCGCCGATACCGAGACTGGCGAGCAGACCGGAAATCGAATATCCCAGGTTCTGGATGGTCAGAATGACCGCCAGGAAGATGACGAAGGCCCGCAGGCTCTTGCGGATGAAGGGGAGCAGATGATCGTCCAGGGTCGATTCGGTTTTGCTCACCCAGCGGGACATGAAGGTTTCGAGCAGGGCCACGAGATTGAACAGGGCCCAGGCGATATCGAAGGTGACCAGGGACTTCAGCAGGGCATAGGCGCCCCGCCGCAGATCGACCGGTTCCGTCGGCAGCTGCAAAATCTGGATGGCGATGAACAGGCCGATGATGACCAGCATGAACTCGGCCGGCCTTTGGATGCCGGCCAGGAACTGATCGTCGTAGGGGCTTTTGGTGCGGGCTGCCATGGGATGGAAGACACGCGTGAAAATATGGTTCAGAACTTTTTTCGCGACCAGTGCGGCCAGCAGCACCAGAAAGGCGCCGGCAAAGTGACTGATGCTGATGCCGAGAAAAGTCTCCTGAAGGATGGCTTCGAGGGTGGCAAAAAATTCATTCATGGTATCCTCTCTAGGCAAGGGGAGGTTTTTTCATAGCAAAAGACTTCAGGCATTGCAAGACATTCGCCTTTTTATCCGAATGTTTCGATCCATGAATTCGTTTTCTTCATCGACTGTCAGAGGAAGGACCATCTCATGCCCAAGACGCTGACCCGCAAGATTCTCGAAAATCATCTGCTCGAAGGGAAACTCGAACCCGGAGAGGAGATTGCCATCCGTATCGATCATACCCTGCTCCAGGATGCGACCGGGACCATGGCCATGCTGGAATTCGAGGCCCTGGGACTGGACCGGGTGCGGGTCGATCTGGCGGCCCAATATGTCGACCACAATCTGCTGCAGACCGACTTCAAGAATGCCGACGACCACCGCTACCTGCGGACGGCATCGGCCCGCTACGGCATCCATTTCAGTCCGCCGGGGAACGGCATATCCCATCAGGCCCATCTGGAAAACTTCGGCCGTCCCGGGCTGACCATGGTCGGCGCCGACAGCCACACCCCCGCCGCCGCCGGCCTCTCTATGCTGGCCATGGGTGCCGGGGGCCTCGACGTGGCCCTGGCCATGGCCGGAAAACCCTACTACCTGCCCTGTCCGAAGGTGCTTGGAGTGAAACTGACCGGAAAGCTGCCCGAATGGGTCAGCGCCAAGGACGTGATCCTGGAGATGCTGCGCCGTTACGACGTCAAGGGCTGCCTGGGTATGGTGGTGGAATACTTCGGGCCCGGGGTGACGACCCTCTCCGTCGAGGACCGGGCGGTGATCGGCAACATGGGCACCGAACTCGGGGCGACCAGCAGCGTCTTCCCCTCCGACGAGCAGACCCGCCGCTATCTGCGGGCCCAGGGCCGGGAAGAGGCCTGGCAGCCGCTGGCGGCGGACGAGGGGGCCGAGTACGATGCCCTTGAGGAGCTCGACCTGTCCACTCTCGAACCCCTCATCGCCTGCCCGTCATCCCCGGGCAACGTCGTCACCGTCCGCGAGGTGGCCGGGACCAAGGTGGATCAGGTCATCATCGGTTCCAGCGCCAACAGCGGCTTCAAGGACCTGATGCGGGTGGTCGGCATCGTCAAGGGGCGCCACAGCGCGCCCTTCACCGATTTTCACGTCAACCCCGGCAGCCGCCAGGTTCTGGAGAACCTGGCCGAGGCCGACGGCATCCTGCCCCTGATGATGACCGGAGCCAAGATTCATCAGTCCGGGTGCCTGGGCTGCATCGGCATGGGGCAGGCCCCCGGCACCGGTCAGGTTTCCCTGCGCACCTTTCCCCGCAATTTTCCGGGCAGATCAGGAACAAAGGACGATCAGGTCTATCTCTGCTCGCCGGAGACCGCCGCCGCCGCGGCTCTCAAAGGGGTGATCACCGATCCTCGCGATCTGGCCAGGGAAATGGACTACCCCTCTTCCGTCATTCCGGAAAAGTTTCTCGTCGACCGCTCCGCCTTCGTCTTTCCATCGGAAGAAGGGATGCGGACCGAGGTCGAGCGGGGCCCCAACATCAAGCCCTTTCCCGAACTTGAAGAACTGCCCGAGACGCTGCGGGCCCAGGTCGTCATCCGGGTGGACGACAACATCTCCACCGACACCATCATGCCCGCGGGGAACAAAGTCCTGCCGCTGCGATCCAATATCGAGGCGATCAGCGAATTCGTCTTCTACCAGATCGCTCCGGATTTCCATGCCCGCTGCCGCGACCTCGGCCGGGTCGCCGTAATCGGCGGCGACAACTACGGCCAGGGTTCCAGCCGGGAACATGCGGCGCTGGCACCCCGCTACCTGGGGGTGCAGGTCAAGCTGGCCAAAAGCTTCGCCCGCATTCACAAAGCCAACCTGTGCAATTTCGGCATCCTGCCCCTGACTTTCAAGGACCCCGCCGATTACGAATGGGTTCGGGAAGGGATGGTTCTGGAGATTCCCGAGGTGCGCCGGCGCATCGCGGTCGGCGACCAGGAACTGCCGGTCGTGATAGACGGCAGGCAGATCATCGCCCTGCTCGACGTATCCGACCGGCAGCGGGAGAGCCTGCTGGCCGGAGGCACCCTGAACAAGGTCCGCAAGGAATTGGTGAGCTGAAACAAAAAAGGGTCACAAACCCGGGGGGCAGGTCCGACAACGGAGATTCGGACTCGGGCTTGCCCCCGGGGATTCAGAAATTCCAGAATTCGTCCAGTTCTTCATCGGTGAAATCCCAGACCACATTGTGGGGCGGGATCGGTTCGTAGGTGAAGAATTCCGGCAGGCGGTCATCGGCCTTGGTCAATCCAGCCTTCTGGTTGAAGGCATGCTCGGTCTTGAGGATGCGCTTACCCATCTCCATAAAATCATCGGGATCTATGGCAATGCCGTATTGTGCATTAATCATTTCGATCAGGGAGGTAAAAGTCTCGGGGATGTCCAGCATGGGAAAGGCGATGAAGATGCACATGCCGGTAGCGTCGACGGCGGCTGTGGCGATCTGCAGGTTGCGGGAGAGTTCCACCTGCCCCGTTTTGCTCAGGGGATCGACGAAGCCACCGACCTTGAGGATGTTGGTGGCGACGCTGTAGCCGGCGGTATGATCCGCCCCCATGGTGCTGGTGGCGTAGGTGACGCCGATGCCCTTGACCGCCCGGGGATCGTAGGCGGGAATGCCCTCGTCCTTGACCACCGGCACCCGTACCAAGCCGAAAGCCTTGCCGACCATGCTGGCGCCGTTGCCGAGGATGCGACCCAGTGGAGTGCCCTTGCCGATTTCGTCGCGCAGCACCCGCTGGCATTCCTTGCCGTCCCCCCAAGGGATCACTCCGGCTTCCATGGCCACGCCCAGCAGCACAGCCGTCTCGATGGAATCGATGCCGATATCGTCCATGATGCGGTCACATTCGGCAATATCGTCAAGGTCCTGGATCAGGCAGTTCGCACCCAACCCCCAGATGGTTTCGTATTCGAAGCCCGCGGTAACGAAATTGCACCGGGCGTCGTGGAAGACCTGGGAGCACTGGATGATGCAGCCCGTATGGCAGCCGTGCTTGGGGCGCCCCTTCCGCTCCATAATGATCTCCCGCATGGTTTCGCCGCTGATTTTGTCGTGGTGGTCGCATTGCCCATAGCGGAAGTTTTTGGTTGGGAGGCCGCCAGCCTCATTGAGAATGTTGATGAGCACGTTGGTGCCGTAGGTCGGCAGCCCCTCCCCGCTGACGGGGTGATCGAGCAGGGCCTTGGCAAAGACTTTCGCCGCGGCGCGGAACTTCTCCTCGTCGGAAATGGGAACTTTGGCCGCACCGGGATCCGCGATGGTGATGCATTTGACCTGCTTCGAACCCATGACGGCCCCCAGGCCGCCTCGACCGTGGCTGCGAATGTGCTGGGTGGGGTCCTTGGCCGAGATGTTCGCGGCGGCCATCCGCATCTCGCCGGCGGGCCCGATGGTCAATACTCCCACTTTCTGGTCGTACCGTTCCAGCATGGCGGCGATGACCGCCCTGTTGCCCTGACCGACCAGGTCATCGGCCGATTCGATGGAGACCCCATCGTCTGTAATATGGAGACGGTACCAATGGTCGGGAGGGGGCTGACCCTCGATGATCAGGGCCTTGATGCCCAGTTTAGCCAGTTGCTGGGCACCGGTGCCTCCGGAATTGCTCTCCTTGATGGTGCCGGTAAGAGGACTTTTGGCGCCGGCTGACAGACGACCGGACTGGGCGGCCATGGTGCCGGACAGCAGGCCGGGGGCAAAGATCAGTTTATTGTTTGGGCCCAGGGGGTGGCAGAGGGGAGGAACCTCTTCGGAGACGATGGTCGAGGTCAGGCCGCGTCCGCCCATACCGACCCACTTCTTGGGCACGTCCTCTTGCCTGACGCTGAGTTCGGTCATGTTGACGCGATAGATCTTGTTCATGATTTTCCTCCGGGACCGGTGATAGCTCCGGTTTGGTCTTTACCTTTATCTTTTTATTATAGCGTAAAAAGAGACGAAAAATCGATGAGTTGTCTCAGGAGGAGAATTTCCTTGGCATCGGGACCTCTCGGCAGGCATGAAAACCTTTTTGGTGGAAACCTGCCTGGTCGATCGCGGTGGTGGATTCAAACCGGATTATTGCGGCGATCACCGGGATCTGCTTCGGTTCCTGGAGAACCTGTTCTTTGCCATCCCCGGCTCAAAAAGTGTGGCACATCCCTGACCGATAGACGGTTGTCACATGCCGACCCTGCCTGGAATTGTTCTCATTGTTCCGGTGCACGGTTTTTGCATGGCATTTCACCCTGTTGTACCCATCTCTGCAGAAGAGTGAGTCATTTCCCTGCAGCATGTTCGCCGGGTGTGCGACTTTTCCATTGTGGGGTTGGAAGAATCGTGGTAATGAACAGCCACCGTATTGATTTTCAGCCCCCGGTCACACCCGTTTCACTTTCCGATTCAATAAGTTTGCATGAGGATTAAAGGGTTTTGAACAGTTGTTGTCAGTTACCCCTGCTTCTGGCTTTTGCCGTCGGGGATGTGATTTGTAACGTTTTCTCCCCCTCCGTCTGGACACGCTTGTGTGATAAGCCGGCTGCTCCCTTCGTTTCCGGAGATTTTTTCGGAATCAACATCGCGTCTTCTGAAGATGAACGGTGCGACGACTACGTCATGGAGCGCCTGCGGGAATTGAACATCAACCAGGTTCGTCTGGCCTTCAGCTATTGCAGCTTTGAAGGGCCGGCGGCCAGGTTTCTTGACAAGCTGATTGAAAACGGCTTTTCGGTTTCTCTGGTGGTGCTGCCATCCTCGGCCGAAGCAGGGAAAATGTTCTCCAATTCCGAGGCGCAGGAGCAGTGGCGCAAATTTGTCGCCGAGGTGCTTCGTCGCTACGCACGGAAGGTGGCGTTTTTCGAAATCGGCAGTACGCCCAACCGCAAAAAATGGTCCGGGTTCCGGCCCTGGAGCTATCTGCGGGCCTGGGAAATCGCCTGCGAGGAGGCCAGACCCTATTCCGTTGTCCTGGCCGGCCCCAATGTTCAGGACTTCGAGCCTTTTTACAACGCGGCTCTGCTTTTCGCCATGCGTCGTACGGCCCGCAGCCCCGAAATTCATACCAACAATCTCTTCGTTGAGAGGGTTGTCGAACCGGAGGCGTATGATCACCGTGTACTGGGGAGGTGGGCGACCGGACTGCTCAAGCTCAATCTGGTCAAAAAAGCCCGTTTTCTGCAGTTCCTCGGACATCGGGCAGGTTGCCGACAGACAATCTCGACCTGCAAGTTCTGGTCGACCAAGCGCCTCCAGAGATGGTCTTCACAACCGCAGGACAAGAAAGTGGATTATCTGGTGCGCTACCTGGTGCTGG
This sequence comes from Syntrophotaleaceae bacterium, assembly GCA_041390365.1. Taxonomy (NCBI): domain Bacteria; kingdom Pseudomonadati; phylum Thermodesulfobacteriota; class Desulfuromonadia; order Desulfuromonadales; family Syntrophotaleaceae; species Syntrophotaleaceae bacterium. The sequence goes on from JAWKQB010000001.1 coordinate 105,634, forward strand.
CGGCGACCAGCGGGGCTCTTGCCAGGGTGTACTGGGGGCCGATGATCTGCTGGCGCGACGGGTTGATCGATGACCGGGCCGACGGTTATCCCGAAGTCGATCATGCGACATTTTACCACCGGGTGCGCGGCGACATCGAAAACCTTTCCGTCACGCCCGCTTTTTTCGCCCTGGGCTACGTGGCGCGCAGGCTGGGCGGGTCGAGGTGCGACCGGGCCTTCAGCAGTATTCGGGGGCTTAGCCATTTTGCCTTTGTCGGACCGGAAAAAGAGGTGTTCCATGTCTGCTGGTGTCGGGACGGCCAGGCGGTTGGTCTGAAAGACATTTACAGCGCAGACCAGATTGCCAGAGCTGTTTTCACCGACGCCTGTGGAAAAACGATTTCTGCTCCTCCCGCTGTGAACGAACGCCCCCTGTTCATCGATTTTCCCGAACTTGAGAAACAGATGTTTCCGGCGCGGCTGCCGGAAATGAGCCCCTCCGATTCCGGGATCATCTACCTGAGCCTGCCGAAGCTGCAGGGGATTCCCTGGCGCTGCGCCGCCTGGCGCGGCGCCTTTAACCTCAGGCCGGAATGCCCGAATCCCTCCTTTGGAGACGCGTTGAGCCCCGAAAAACTGCCGGACCACACCGAGCTTGTGGTGATGCGGGACCGGCGCAACCGGTTGTGGAATATCGCTCATCCCTCTGACAAGGAGCGGCAGTTGACCGTCAAGCTCAGCCGCCCCCGGGGTCTCAAGCGGCTGACGGACAGGTTCAAGCCCAGCAAGGGCCGACGCCACTGGAATGCCGCCTGCATCATGCTGCAGCGGGGCATCAACACGCCAACTCCCGTCGCATTCTTTGAGCGCCCTTCTCAGAGCAGCATCCGGGAAAGCTACTACATCTGTGACTATGTTCCGGACGCTTTTTCCTCCCGCCACGTCTGCCACGCCTTCAGTCAGGGGCAAAAAGAATACCGGGGGCTGGACAAGCAGCAGTGGTTCGATTTCCTGACCGGGTTCATCTGCAGAATGCACGATGCCGGAGTCCTGCACCGGGACCTTTCTGTCGGCAACCTCATGCTCAAGCAGGAAGAAGATGGCCGGATAACGCCCTTCCTGATCGATATCGGGCGGGCCAGGGTGCAGAAGACTCCGGTGGACAGCTACCGCAGAATCCTCGATCTGATCCGCATCTGCTACAAGCTGGACCGGAGGGACCGAGAGCTGTTCGTGGCTTCCTACGAAAAGTGCAGGGGAAAGGCGCTTCCCTCCCTCTGGCGGCTGGCGGTGCGCTATTACGACTTCAAACAGGGATCGAAAAAATCCCTGAAGAAGAGATTCAGGAAACAGGGCTGAGGACAAGTCAGTCCTCAAAATTTGCCTTTCATTCATCATGCAGTAGGGGTAATAAAATACAGAACGGCAGGCACAGACTTGTGTTGCCACATTTGCGAAAGCCGAATCAGGCCCACTTAAAGTGAAACAGGAGGATAACCCATGCGATCAAACAAACCCTGGATTCTGCACAACCGTATCTGCTGGACCGTGCTGCTGGCTTTCACCTTTCTGGCCATGCTGCCCGTCAACAGCTCCGCCTCCCTGGCGGAAAGCCGTCTCTCCAATGGGGAAACCATTTCCCTGCGTGCCGGGCAGATCGAAAAGATTCGGCAGGCCCTGGAGCAGGAGGTCGTGGCCCAGAGGCTTGCCGATTACGGTCTGACCCCGGAGGAGGTCTCCGCGAAGCTGCCGACTATGAGCGATGAACAGCTCCACCAGCTGGCAGGATTGTCCGATACGTTGGCCGAGGGGGGAATCCTGGGTCTGGTCATCGGGGTGCTGCTGGTCATCCTTCTGGTCGTGGTGATCCTCAAGGTTGCGGATAAGCAGATCATCATCCGATGAGACATCTTTTCCCCTGGCTGCTTCTGCTGATCCTCACCAGCGGGTGCGGACCTTTTCAAGCCCTGAATCGGCAGGGCGGCCGGACAGATTTCCACCAGATTGAAGTTCCCTTTTACCGGCAGGCGGGTCCCTACGATTGCGGACCCGCCGCTCTTGCCTCCCTGCTGGCCCATGGCGGGCGCCCTCTGCCGGCTGAAACCATCGCCCCCGAGGTGGTCACTCCGGCACTCAGGGGCAGTCTTCTCCCCGATCTGGAAAATTTCGCCCGGCGGCAGGGTTTTGCCACCCGCTCGGGTCGAGGGGATCTGGACCTCCTGAGGCAGACGATCCTGCAGGGCAGACCGCTGATCATCCCCCTGGAGATGGGCGTTAAGCCGGTTTCCTATCCTCACTACATCGTGGTCTTCGGCTTCGACGATGACGAGGGCTTTCTGGTGCATGCGGGGGAAAAAAAATCGGTCTTCATCTCCTCTGCAGAACTCGACCGACGGTGGGCGGCCATGAATCGTCTGTTTTTGTACCTGGAGAATTCCCAACCATGAATTTGCGGTTTCTGCTCTGTCTCCTCATTCTGTTTTCGACCGGGTGCAGCATGCCGCGCGTGATCGTGCTCAACGACCCTCTCGATTCACGCCAGCATAACGATCTGGGAGCGGCTTACGAAGCAAGGGGGGAATCCGATTTGGCCTTGCGGGAATACCGGCAGGCCGCCCGCCTCGACAAGACGTGGGATCTGCCGCTCATCAACCAGGGCAACGTACTGGCCGGACTGGAGGATTGGAAGGGCGCCGAGGACAGCTACCGGGACGCTCTGGACCGCAACCCCGAAAATGCGGAGGCGATGAACAACCTGGCCTGGGTCCTGCTCCAACAGGGGCGACGGGACGAGGCCCGGACCCTTGCCGAGCAGGCAATCGATGCTTGTCCCGACAATCCCGCGTTCCGGGATACTCTGAACCGGACAATTCAGGATCCTCCCTGACGCCCTTTCCCCCGGCGAATTCCCGGCCCAGTTGCTCCTTCCTTGCCGGATGGTAAGATTAAAAACCAGCCTGCCATTGCAGAAGGAGTCCGGACATGGCCGAAAACAATGATCCCAAACCCTGGAAACTGCTGCGTACGGAAAAGGGGCCGGAACTGCCTGTTTTCAAGGTGCGCTATGACTGGGTGGAAAACCCCCGCAATGCCGCCCCCCTCAAGGCGGTCGTCCTCGATTTTCCGGACTGGGTGAGCGTCGCCGCCATCACCACGGACAACCGCATCGTCGTGGTACGCCAGTTCCGGTTCGGGGTGTCCCACGTCACCACCGAACTGCCCGCCGGTCTGGTGCATTCAGGTGAATCCCATCAGCAGGCCGCCCGCCGGGAGTTGCGGGAAGAGACCGGTTTTACGTCCTCCGATTGGGTCTATCTTGGCTGGGTCGAGCCGAATCCCGCTTTTCAGAACAACCGGTTGCACCAGTGGCTGGCCCGGGATGCCCGCCTGACCCATCCTGCCGAGCTGGACGAAGGTGAGGACGTGCAGGTCGCCTGTCTGTCCCTGCAGGAGATCGATCAGGACATCAGGTCCGGCCGGATGCGGCATTCCCTCGCCCTGCTGTCCCTCTCCCGGGTCGTTCCTCTCTGGGACGGGTCCTCCCAGGAAAAGACATTTTTCCCGGTGCCGCTGATCCTGGACAGGGAAGACGCCTGATCTGTCGGCGGATACGCAATCGATCCGATGCCACGATGCGGGAATTTCCCCTATGCTCCCGGTGAATGGTCTTGCGGGCGAAAGGCGGGAAAGATATTATGACCGAAACATTCATCTTTCAGGTCTGGTTCTTTTAACGCATCCCGATGGGGATTACGAGAGCGAATAGGAGTCGATGTATGCATGCAAGTGAAGTGACTGATGGAATTTTCTGCCTTTCCGCCAATATCGGATCGAATATCCTTTTTGAAGGGATCTGGCCGCTTCCGGAGGGAGCCTCGATGAACAGCTATGTTGTCAAGGGGCGCGACGTGGCCCTGATCGACGGTGTTTCCGAGACGAGCGGCAATCCCGAAGCACTGTTTTCCCAACTCGACCGTCTCGGCGTAAAGATCGAGGAAATAAGCTACGTCGTGATCAATCATACCGAGCCGGACCATTCCGGCTGGCTCAAGGCGTTTTTGAAACTCAACCCTAAGGCCGAAGTCCTCATCACGGCCAAGGGGCTGGAACTGGCCAAGGCCTTTTTCGGGATGGATCTGCCCTGCCGGGTCATCAAATCGGGAGACAGTGTCGACCTGGGCAACGGAAAGCAGCTGGTCTTCGAGGAGATTCCCAACGTCCACTGGCCCGATACCATGGCCGCCTATGAACCTGCCACCGGCACTCTTTTCTGCTGCGACGCCTTCGGCTCCTTCGGCGCCGTGGAAGAGGGGGCCCTCTACGACGACCAGCTCGATGAGCAGCAGTTGCAAGCTTACGAAGAGGAGGCGCTGCGGTACTACGCCAATATCGTCGCCCGCTTTTCCTCCTCGGTGGTCCGGGCCATCGAAAAGGTCAGGAAGCTCGATGTGCGTATTGTCGCCCCCGGTCACGGCCCGGTCTGGCGCAAAGATCCCGAACGTATCATCCGCCTCTACGAGAAGCTTGCCGCCTATGCCCAGGGACCGGCCAAGGCCCAGGTGACCCTGCTCTGGAGCAGCATGTACGGCAACACGGCCAAGGTGGTCGAGCCCCTGGTACAGGGGCTGGTGGACGAGGGGGTCGCGGTGGTGGTTCACCAGGTGCCTCAGAGTCATGTCAGCAACGTCCTGGCCGCTACCTGGGAATCGACCGGAGTGGTGCTGGCGATGCCGACTTATGAATATAAAATGTTTCCACCCATGGCGACCGTGATCGATGAACTGGGCCGCAAGACGGTGAAAGGCAAGCTCGCCCTGCGGGTGGGCAGTTTCGGCTGGTCGGGTGGCGCCCAGAAGGAACTGGAAGAGATCACCGAACGGCAGAAGATGTCATGGACCTTTTTGGAGCCGGTGGAGTTTCAGGGCAACCCGTCCGAGGAAACTCTGCAGCTGATTCGGCAACGGGCCGGAGAGCTGGCCCGCCAGGTTAAGGAGAAAGCGCTGTAAGATAGTTCAGGGTCCAAGGTCCAAGGACTCGGGACGCGGGACGCGGGACTAGTCTTTGGACCCGGGACCCGGGACCAGGGATTTTATAAACTCCTGCCATTGCCGCCAGTAATCACTGTCGTCGATATAATAGGGATCGTTGTGGTCGGCGCCGGGGATGAGGTAGAGGGACTTGGGTGAAGGCGCTTTTTCCAACAGCTGGCGGGCCATTTCGGGGGGGACGATGGTATCGTCCTCCCCGTGGAACAGCAGCAGCGGAGAACGCAGGCCGCCGATCTTGGCCAGGTTGTCGTAGCGGGAGGAAATGGCCCACCATCCGAGCAGGGCATAGGTCATGGGCTGTAGATGCCATCCCATTTCGGCGACGGAGGTAAAGGCCGATTCCATCACCAGGCCGGCCGGGGGTTCCTCCAGGGCCAGATTCAGGGCCACCGCCGCTCCCAGGGAGCGGCCGAAATAGATCATTTGCTCCGTTTTCCATCCCTGTTTTTTCAGCCAGGCGAGAGCACCGCGCATATCCGCATAGGTGCCTTTCTCCGAAGGGCGGCCTTCACTTCGACCATAGCCGCGATAATCGAAAATGAACACCGGCAGACCCAGACGGTGAAAGCCGGCCAGGTTGTCGATGCGGTGGGACAGATTGCCGGCATTGCCGTGGGCAAAGAGCACCAGCGGTTTACCGCTATCGCCGGGCAGGTACCAGCCGTGCAGAGACACGCCGTCGGAGGCCGGGAACCGGACCTCTTCATAGGTCAGCCCGGCCGCGGCGGGGGTGGCATGCAGAGTTCGATCCGGGAAGAAGATAAAGCGTCTGTCCATGCCTTCAAACCCTTGAACGTTCGCGGCAAGCAGGGGCAGAGAGAGGATGATGAACATTGTCCGCAGGAGGGCCATGTTATCCTCCGAACCGGTATAAAAAGGACTATAACAGCACCGGGGGCGTCGGCAAAATGTTGAAACGGCAAGTCCAAAAATTCCTCGACTGGTTTCGGCGCTGGTGGGCCGCCCCCAGGATCTGGAAGTTCCTGTCCCTCAGAATCCGTCTGGCCTCCACCTATCAGACTCTGGACCGGTACCAGGTGCTGTTTTGGGCGGGGCTCGTCGGAATTGTCGGCGGGCTGTCCTCGGTGCTGTTTCGGGAGATGCTGGACCTTATGGCTCTGGCCATTACCGGCCGCGAGGGGGGGATCGTGGAGATGTATTCCCAACTGTCTCCCTGGCGGCGGCTGGTGACACCCATGCTGGGCGGCATCGCCGCGGGCGGCATCCTCTATTTCGGCGTCAAGGTAAAATCCCGCCAGGAGAGTTCCACCGACTTCATGGAAGCGGTGGTTCTCGGCAGCGGCAACCTCTCCTTCCGGTCCAGCATGGTCAAGATCGGTTCGGCCATGTTTTCAATTGCTTCGGGGGGATCCATCGGCCGGGAAGGGCCCATGGTGCAGCTGTCTTCGATGCTGGCCTCCCTGATCGGCCGGACCCGCCGCTGGACCGTGGCGCAGCGACGGCTGATTCTGGCCTGTGGCGCCTCCGCGGGCATCGCTTCCGCATACAATGCTCCTATCGGAGGAGCCCTTTTCGTGGCCGAAATTGTTGTCGGCTCCATCGCCATGGAAACCTTCGGTCCACTGGTTTTCGCCTCCGTCCTGGCCACCCAGGTGGTGCGATTTCTGGCCGGTGAAGAACCCCTTTACGGTATTCCGTATTTCCGGCTGGATTCCGGTTTCGAACTTTTTTACTACCTGGTGCTCGGACTGCTGGCCGGTCTCGCCGCGCCCTGGTTTCTGCGCGCATTGAGAGGCAGTGAAAAACTTTTTCGCCAGACACGGCTGCCGGTCTATCTGCGGCTTGGGCTGGGAGGGCTGGTGGTCGGTCTTCTCGCCCTCTGGTATCCGCAGGTCTGCGGCAACGGCTTCAGTGTGGTGACGGGCATCCTGCATGAAGAGTGGGTCTGGACGAGTCTGGCGGTTCTGCTGCTGCTGAAGGTGGCGGCCACCTGTGCCAGTTTCGGTTCCGGAGCGGTCGGGGGGGTATTTACTCCCACCCTGTTTGTGGGAGCCAGTATCGGGTACCTGTTTGGACACCTCTGTCAGATCCTCGGCCTCGACTTTGTTCCGGCTCCCGGGGCTTTCGCCTTGACCGGAATGGGGATGATGCTGGCGGCCACCACCCATGCGCCGCTGATGGCGATCATCATCATTTTCGAAATGACCCTCGACTACCAGCTGATCCTGCCCTTGATGCTCGGATGCGTCCTGGCCCATTTTACCGCCCAAAGTATTGAAAGCAGATCCATCTACAGCGCCTCACTCATCCGCAAGGGAGAAGCCTTGTCGAGACGGCAGCTGGCTCTGCTGCGTGTCGGAGGTCTGATGAAAGCGAATCCGGCCTCTGTAAAGCCGAATGCCCCCTTCAGGGAGATCGCCCGGTATTTCATCATGCAGACCTACCGCTTTCTCTATGTGGTTGATGAGGACGGGGTCTATATCGGTGCCGTCAGCCTTCAGGACATCAAGGAATATCTCGGCTCCACCTCCCTGGCCCATCTGGTCATCGCCAAGGACCTGCTGACCGCCGGCCCGCCGGTGGTTCGTTTTTCCGCTTCTCTCGAAGAGGCCCTGGAGAAATTCAGAGAATATCCCGGGGAACGGCTGCCGGTGGTGGCGGATGGCCCGAAGCCCCTGCTGCTGGGCAGCCTAACCAAGACCGATCTGCTGCTGGCCCTGGCTGAGCGCGCTCCGACCGAGAAGGAAGGGTTGGTCGAGGCGGGGCGGGGATAGGCCGGCCTTTTCGGGACCGGTACCCGTATCGGGGCCGGTTGCAAAAAAAATTTTTTTCGGTACCGACCCCGCCCCCGATCCCGAAAATTTATCGCTTGTTCAGATGCCGCACCGCCGCGTCCAGGCCATCCAGGGTCAGGGGAAACATCGGGATGATCCGGCGGAGGATGGAGATGGTTTCGCCATGGGGCCAGAGGGTGGGGGACATGGGGTTGAGCCAGACGGCATGGCGAAAGGTGCGGGCCAGCTGCTTCCACCGCTCGATGCTGGGCTCTTTCTGGCGGTACTCGATGGCGATGTTGCCGTTGACCTCCAGCAACTCCTCGGGCGCCATGCTGGCGTCGCCGACGATGACCAGGCGGGTCTCCGGATCCCGCCGCAGCAGGGATTCGATCGGTTCCGGACTGGTGGCGCGGGCGGCATCGTGCCAGACCCGGCCGGTCACCGTGTTGTGGAAATAGAAGATGTTGAGTTCCTTGAACTGGGCCCGGGCATGGTGGAAAAGGGACTGAACCGTGGCCACATAGGGATCCATCGACCAGCCGCCGTTGTCGATGAGCAGCATCACCTTAAGCCGGTCGGTCAGCCGTCGGTCGAAGAGGATTTCGATCTCTCCAGCGTTGCGCATGGTCTGGTAGATGGTGCGGTCGATGTTGATCGCATCCCGGGGTCCGGTCGGCAGCAGGTGGCGCAGCCGCTTGAGAGCCTCCCCCGTCTGACCGCGAGTGAGGGGGGCGGAACGGGCGTAGTCCCGGTAGCGTCGTTCAAGAGCCACCTTGGTGGCTGACCGGTTGCGGGAAGCGCCGCCGACCCGCATGCCGCCGGGACGGTGTCCCGAATGGCCCACCGGCGATCGGCCTTTGGTACCGATCCAGCGGGAACCGCCGTGATGGGCTTCGTCCTGGTCCTTGAGCCGGTCAAGGAAATACTGCAGCAGTTCGTCGGCACTCATCTTCCGCAGCTGATCGGCGCTCAGACCGAGGGTCTGCGCCAGGTCCTCCCGGTCCCGCAGCCATTCGTCCAGCAGCGAGCGGGCGGCCGCCTCGACTTTGGCCCCCTCCAGATCCTCGAATTCCATGTCGGCAAAGGTTTCGGCGAAGACCCGGTCGTAGGTGTCGAAATCCCGCTCGCTTTTGATCAGCACCGCCCGGGCGACCGTATAGAGATCGCTCAGGGAGGTAATCAGCCCGAGCCCCAGAGCCTTCTGCAGCCGCAAAAAGGCCGTGGGCGTGACGGCCACCCCCTGGTCCCGCAAGGCAAGGAAAAAGGATATGAACATACGGACCTCCTTGAGCCCGGCTGACGCGTAAGACGTTGAGAACGATCCGGATTAACGGTTCAGAATCTGATTGATTCTTTCCAGATCCTCGCTCTTTTTGAACAGCACGCCCAGATAGGGCATCTGATTCTTTTTCAGATCCTCCGGTTGGAAATCCTCATCCTGTTCGAGCGCCCGAATCCAGTTGAGCAGCTCGCGGGTGGCAGGTTTCTTCTCGATGGCGTCCAGCCGGCGCAGCCGGTAGAAGGCGTCGATGCAGGCCAGGGCCAGGTCATCGCTCAGATTGGGGTAGTGGACGCTGATGATCCGGCGCATCATTTCCCGGTCGGGAAAAGCGATGTGGTGAAAGTTGCAGCGTCCCAGAAAAGGATCCGACAGGTCCTTCTTGGCGTTGGAGGTGATGATCACCACCGGCCGGTGACGAGCGGTGACGGTCCGGTCGATCTCCAGAATATCGAACTGCATCTGATCGAGGATATCCAGCATGTCGTCCTGGAAGTCGGTATCCGCCTTGTCGATCTCGTCTATCAGCAGCACCACCCTCTGCTCGGCAGCGAAGGCCTGGCCGATCTTGCCCATGCGGATATAGTGCTCGATGTTGCTGACGTCCCGGCTCGAATCGCCGAAGCGGCTGTCGTTGAGGCGGGTCAGCGTATCGTACTGGTAGAGGGCCTCCACCAGCCGCATGCTCGATTTGACATTGAGCACCAGCAGCGGCATGTCGAGACTTTCGGCGATGGCGTGGGCCAGCATGGTCTTGCCGGTGCCCGGTTCTCCCTTGAGCAGCAGCGGCATCTCCAGGGCTATGGACACATTGACGATCTTGGCGAGTTCATCGTCCAGCACATAGCGGCTGGCCCCCGTGAACCGGCGCGGGTTCGAATCGGTCATGATGAGTTCAACTCCTTATTATGGTGGCAATCCGGTTTGCGTCTATCATAACCCAGCCGGCCTCGAATGGTAAAAAGGATTTACACCCCTGCAAGACCAAAACCCCGGTTGGCTGACCCGCCGGTGACGATACCTGTTTTTCCGATCCTGCCCTAATCACTCCTGATTGCTCAATTCCGCTCTGTTGGTAAACTTGAAGTAATTAAAATGGAGGGTCTATGGATTTTCTTGGAGATCTGGGGATTGAACCGGTCAATCCGGGAGCGTCGACCGGACGAAACTGGGATTCGGCCGGAGGATTGATGGAGGTCTTTTCGCCTGCGGACGGCAAGTCGATCGCCTCCGTCCGGCGGGCTGCCCTCGAGGATTACGAGCGGGTCATTAAAACGGCCGGGGAAGCCTTCGTCTTCTGGCGGGAATTGCCGGCACCGAAACGGGGGGAGATCGTGCGGCAGATCAGCCTCGAGCTCCGGACCCGGAAGAGAGCGCTCGGACGGCTGGTGTCCTACGAGATGGGCAAGTCACTGCAGGAAGGGCTGGGGGAAGTCCAGGAGATGATCGATATCTGCGATTTCGCCGTGGGCCAGTCGCGGATGCTCTACGGTTTGAGCATGCATTCCGAGAGGGTCAGGCACCGGATGTACGAACAGTATCATCCGCTGGGCATTGTCGGCATCGTCACTTCCTTCAATTTTCCTGTCGCGGTCTGGTCATGGAATGCGATGATCGCCGCTGTTTGCGGGGACGTCTGCGTGTGGAAACCGTCCTCTAAGGTGCCCTTGTCCGCCATTGCCGTGCAGAAGATCGTGGCCGGGGTCCTGCGGGCCAACCAACTGCCCGAGGGGATCTTCTCCCTGCTGGTCGGGTCCGGTAGCGACATCGGCGAACGGATGCTGGAAGATCCCCGCCTGCCCCTGATCTCCTTTACCGGTTCCGTTCCCTCCGGACGGCGGGCGGCGGAAACCGTGGCCCGGAGGCTGGGACGCACCATTCTGGAATTGAGCGGCAACAATGCGGTGATCCTGACCGAGCATGCGGATCTGAAACTCGCTCTCCCCGCGGTGGTTTTCGGGGCCGTCGGCACCGCCGGCCAGCGATGTACCACCCTGCGCCGCCTGATCGTGCACGAATCCATTCTGCCCCAGGTGCGACAGGCTCTGGTCAAGGCCTATGGCGGTCTGCGCATCGGCGATCCTCTGGACGAGGCACACCATGTCGGCCCCCTTATCGACCAGAGTGCCGTCAAGGCTTTTCGCGATGCCCTGGAGGAAGTTCAGCAGCAGGGGGGCAGGCTTGTCTTCGGCGGCGAAACCCTCGAGGGACCGGGCTACGAATCGGGATGCTACGTGGTGCCCGCCATTTTCGAGGCGGAAAATCACTTTCCGGTGGTGCGTCAGGAGACCTTTGCCCCCATTCTCTATCTGATCTCTTATTCCGGTGATGTTGCCGCAGCCATCGCCAAGCAGAACGATGTGGCACAGGGCCTCTCCTCGGCCATCTTTACCAGCGACCTGCGGCAGGCTGAAACTTTTTTGGCGGCTGGGGGATCGGATTGCGGCATCGCCAACGTCAACATCGGCACCTCGGGCGCCGAAATCGGCGGCGCCTTCGGTGGCGAAAAAGAAACCGGCGGAGGCCGGGAATCGGGCTCTGACGCCTGGAAGGCCTACATGCGACGGCAGACAGTGACGATCAATTACGGCACCGAACTGCCCCTGGCCCAGGGGATACAGTTCGGTATCGATTAAAAATAGGATCTATGGGACTTATATGCCCCATAGGTCCTATTAAAATGACTGTCCGATCAGGAGGAAAACCATGATCCAACCGCAAGAGGTCAAAAAAGCCCTGTCCAGTCACATGCTGGTTGAAGGTTTCGACGTCATTCTCGATGTCGACCGTTCGCAGGGTTGCTGGTTCGTGGACCAGCGTACCGGCGATCGATACCTCGATTTTTTCTCCATGTACGCCTCCATGGCGGTCGGCTACAACCACCCTCGGCTGGACGCCGCCCGGGACGAACTGGGGCGGCTGGCGGTGAACAAGCCCTCCAACTCGGATGTCTACACCACGGCCATGGCGGAGTTCGTGGAGACTTTCGCCCGGGTGGCCATGCCGGCCGAATTTCCCTATGTCTTTTTTATCGAGGGGGGCGCGCTGGGGGTGGAAAACGCCCTCAAGACCGCCTTCGACTGGAAGGTGCGGAAAAATCATGCCGCCGGGATCGAGCAGGATGCGGGCAGCCAGGTCATCCATTTCCGCCAGGCCTTCCACGGCCGCACCGGCTACACCCTGTCCCTGACCAATACCGCCGATGCGCGCAAAACCAAATTCTTCCCCAAATTTCCCTGGCCGCGGATCGTCAACCCGAAAGTCACCTTTCCTCTGAACGAGGAAAATCTGGCCGTGGTGAAGACCCTCGAGGAGGAAGCGGTCTGGGACATCCGTCAGGTGATCGGGCAGCAAAGCGAGGAGATCGCCGCCCTGATCATCGAACCGATTCAGGGGGAAGGGGGAGACAACCATTTCCGACCCGAGTTTCTGCGGACTCTGCGCCGCATCTGCGACGAACACGACATCATGCTGATTTTCGACGAGGTGCAGACCGGTGTGGGACTGACCGGCAAATTCTGGGCCTTCGAGCACTTCGGGGTGACCCCGGACCTGCTCGCCTTCGGCAAAAAAACCCAGGTCTGCGGCATGCTCGCCTCCCGCCGCGTGGAGGATGTCTGCTGCCATGTCTTCAAAGAGCGCAGCCGTCTCAATTCGACCTTCGGCGGCAACCTGATCGATATGGTTCGCTGCAATCATATCCTGCGCATCATCGAGGAGGAGAAGCTGGTGGAGAATGCCGCCAGGCAGGGAGAACTGCTCCTTGAGGGCCTGCAGCGGCTGGCCGAAGACTTTCCGGAGACCATCTCCAATCCCCGCGGGCGGGGCCTGATGTGCGCCTTCGACGCGCCCGAGGGTCATACCCGGGATCAGCTGGTCAAGGCCTTTTTCGCCGAAAAGCTGATTCTGGTCGGCTGCGGTTCGCGCAGCGTCCGCTTCCGGCCGCACCTCATCGTCAGCGAGGAGGAGATCCGGCAGGGGCTCGATCGCATCCGCCATGTGCTGCGTCAGAATACCTTTCGCAGCCTCGATATCCATCGCGATTCCTGCATCGGGAGCGGGGTGTGATGCCAGGGGCGAAGGAGCGGTTGGCGGACAAGCTGCGAGGGACGATCCGGGGAGAGGTGGTGAGCGATCCCGGCGCCCTGCGCCGTTATGCCAGGGACCAGAGCCTTTACGAGGTGGTTCCCCGGGTCGCGGCTCTGCCTGAGGACAGGGAGGATGTCCAAAGGCTGATCGAATTTGCCTCCCGTGAGGGAATTCCCCTCACCCCCCGGGGAGGGGGGTCGGGCACCGCAGGCGCCGCCCTGGGATCGGGAATCGTCGTGGCTCTGCCCCGCAGCGAAGCCTGGAGCGGCATCGGAGAGCTGACCATCGAAGGGGGTCGGGCCGGCATCCGGGTCGGCGCGGCGGTCTCTCACAACGCCTTGCAGCAGCAGCTCAAAGGCCAGGGATACTTTCTGCCCGCGGATGTTTCCAGCGCCGATATCAGCTGCATCGGAGGCAATATCGCGACCAAGGCAAGCGGTCCCCATGCCCTGCGCTACGGTTCGATCGACCGCTTTGTGACATCCCTGGAATTCGTGACCGCCCAGGGGGAGGTGGTGAACACGGCCGACGCCAGGACCATTCCCGAGCGTTTCCGGACATCGATCGCCGAACTGGAGAGCCGTCTTGCCGCGGATGCACCCGCCCGGGAAAGGCTGGCCGCCCGCCGTCTGAAAACGGCCAGCGGCTACAACCTGTTTGCCTTCCTCGATCCTCTGTCGCCCGGCCGGCGCCTTGCCCGGCTGCTGTGCGGCAGTGTGGGCACTCTCGGTCTCGTCACCGGCGCCACCCTTCAGGTGGAGCTTTTCGAACAGGACCGGGCCGCTGTCCTGCTCTATTTCGATGATCTGACTGAAGCGGGCCGGGCGGTCCTGGCCCTGCGGGACCTCGATGTTTCCGCTATCGAGCTGATCAGCCGCGAGACAGTGCAGGTGCTGAAAGAGAAAACCGATGTCCCGGCCGGGCTGGCCGTCGACGCCCATCTGCTCCTGGTGGAATTGGCCGGATCGGGTTTTCAGGAAGGGATCCGCAACATCAAGACCCTTCTGCAAACCGGCGGTTTTCGTCTGGCTCGACCCCCTGCCGTGGCCAGAAACGAGGCCGAGATCGAGCGGCTCTGGGCCCTGCGCAAGCAGATCCTGTGGCTGATCCGCCATCCCCAACCCCATCTCCGGGCGCTCTCGGTGGTCAATGATGTGGGCGTGCCGCCCGAAAAACTCGCCTCCTTCGTGCAGGGGGTGCAGCAGGTGTTCGCCGACCGGAAAATGATCGCCCTCATCTACGGCCATGCGGGAAACGGCAATCTTCATCTTCGACCGCTGTTCGACCTGACCCTTCCCGATCTGCCAGGCCGCATCCGGGAACTGGCCGAAGCTGTGTATGAACTGGTTTTGAAGCACCATGGCACGGTCACCGCCGAACACGGCATGGGTCCGCTGCGGGCTCCTTTTTTGAGGCGGGAATGGGGAGGGCCCCTGTACGATTATATGCGGGAGGTCAAACGGATATTCGATCCGGACGATCTCCTCAATCCCGGGGCCATGTTCAATCAGCGCCCCATCACCGACAACATCCGACAGGACCTTCTGGCAGGGCCATAGGTCCCTTGAGTCCTGCCTTTCTTCTGGTCCTTTTGGTTCTTCTGGAGGATCTGGCCGATGACCGAAAGCCAAGGCTTTTTCTGGGAAAGACACCCCGAGGCGGAACAGCTCATGCTCGATCTGCTCGAGCGTTTCTGCAGCAAAAGCAGGACGCTCGCCAGCTTTCAGGAGCGGTTGGTCCGGCAGGCCAGCGGCCGGCTGCTCGACTGGGTCGACCATCTGTTGATCGAGGACTCACCCTACCTGCAGAAGAAATTGACCGATCTCGGTTTCGTCGAGGAACCGGAGAGCCAGCAGGCGGTCTGGTGCCATCCGGGAACCCAGCTGCCGCCGATCGTGCTGACCGAGCTCGATTCGCCGGCCAGAACGGGTGCGGCCCTGAGGGTGGACAGCCTGGCCGATTTCCTTCAGGCCAACGGTTTCGCCTGCGACATCGAAGGGGAGCCCTTCAGCCCCTACCGCCGGGCCTGGCTTGGCGAGGAGCAGGGCATCGTTCTGCTGGCGGTGGAGCGGCGCGGCAGCGCCGACCTGTTGCCGTCCGGGCCCACCCTGAAGGAGCTGCGAAGTTATCTGTCGGCAGTGGAATTGTGGCAGACCCGGCCCCGCTTCGGCGATGACGAGGATCGGCTCTGGAAGGAGGCCTTCCGCCGGGTGGACCGGATGCTGTCGCTGGTCGGCACCGACCTGGCCGCCTGGGTCGTCTGCGAGGTGGAGCGCCGCTACTGGCTCGCCCGAAACCGGGCAGGGCGGCTGCAGCAGGCAAGGCAGGCCACCCTGGGGCTTGGCTGGGGCAATCACGATCACCACACCTTCCGCAGTTCCCGCCGCCATTTCAGCCGGCTGGTGAACCTGTTCTCCCTGTTGGGGTTCGAAAACCGGGAGCGGTTCTATGCCGGCGAGGAGGCCGGCTGGGGCGCCCAGGTCATGGAAAACAGCCGGGCCGGCCTGGCTCTGTTTCTCGACGTGGACCTGGCCCCGGAAGAGGTGGCCGCCGATTTTTCCCAGGAAGAACTGCCGGAAAGGGGTGAACTGGGCACGGTCGGACTCTGGTGCGCCCTGCACGGCGATTCGATCTTCGGCGCCGGCATGCACCATCTGGCCGCCCTGTTCGATTTCGACCGCCTGATCGAGGACCTGGCGGAAGAGGGAATCGATTACATGCCCCCCTTCAGCGATTTCCCCTATCTCCGCCAGGCCTTCAGCGTGGCGGAACGCTGGCCGGTCGCTCCCGCCCGCTTATCCCGATTGGCGGGGGAGGGTCTTATCAGCAGTGAGCAGGCCGACAAGTTCCTGACAGAGGGGGCGGTCGGCAGCCATCTGGAAAACATCCAGCGGCGGGAGGGGTACAAAGGGTTCAACAAAAAGAACGTCAGCGCGATTATCCGGCAGACGGATCCGAGGAGGGAGGGGTGAGGAGTGAGGGGCAGGCGTGAGGAGTGAGGGGTGAAGGGTAAAGGCAGGATCCAGAGCCGACCCCGATCCCGATTTCGATTTCGATTTCGTTTTCGTTTTCGTTTTCGTTTTCGTTTTCGATTCAGGGCGGGACCGCCAGCTTGTCGAGAATCCTCCCCAATTCCACGGGATCGGTGACCGGCGCCCGGCAGCTCTGCTTTTCGCAGATCCATGCCGCCGGCTTCCCTTCCACCAGACCCTTCCCCTCGGCCAGTGCGGCAGCAGGTCCCGAAGTCGTGCCCTCTGCAGCCAGCAGTACCACGGTTCCGGGCAGGAACCGTCTGCGGATTTCCCGCAGCAGATCCCGGGGTAAATTCTGTCCGTCCCAGGTCACCACGATTTCGCTCTTCGGTCCCAGGGCATAATCGAGAGAGATCAGGAACTGGGCGAAGCCCGAGGGATACTGACGGATTTGGGAAATCTGCCACGCCAGGACCTGTTCGCCCCGTTGCTCCATCTCCCCGTCGCCGGTCATCCGCCCAAGACGAAGCAGGTTGTAGGCGGCGACGGAGGTGCCGGAGGGAACGGCGACATCCTGGAGGGACCGGCCCCGGGTCAGCACCGCCTCGGCATCCTTCCCTGTGTCGAAAAAACTGCCCTGCCCATCGCTGAAAAGCTGCTCCATCCGGTTGGTCAGATCGATGGCGGACTGGAGATGGCCCTCATCGAAACCGGCCATATACAGCTCGATCAGGCCCCAGACCAGGAAGGCGTAATCCTCCAGAAAGCCGGGAATGGCCACATCGCCCAAACGGTAGCGCCGCAGCAGCCTGCCCTCGGCATCGACCAGGTTCTTCAACAGGAATTCGGCGGCGCGGGTGGCCGACCGGATCAGTTCCTCTTCCGCCATGACGCTTCCCGCTCTGGCAAAAGCGGCAATGGCAAGACCGTTCCAGCTGGTCAGGACCTTGTCGTCCCGGTGAGGACGGATCCGCTGCTTGCGGGCCTCGAACAGCTGTTGTCGGCCCTGGGCCAGGGCGGCGGCAAGTTGATCGGCGGAGACCCCGGCCTGGGTCGCCAGTCCCGCAAGATCCTCTTCAAGGTGCGGAATGTTGCGCCCTTCGAAATTCCCTTTTTGAGTAATGTCGAAGGAGCGGCAGAAAACGGTGGCCAGTTCCTCCCCCAGGACCTCTTTGACCTGCTCGGGAGTCCAGAGGTAAAAAGTGCCTTCATGCCCTTCCGAATCGGCATCCTCCCCGCAGTAGAAACCGCCGTCAGGATCGGTCAGGTCCCGCCGGACATAATCGGCGATCTCCAGGGCCGACTGGCGATAGAAACCGTCGCCGCTGACCTGGAAGGCTTCCACGTAGGCCAGCATGGCCAGGGCCTGATCGTAGAGCATTTTTTCGAAATGGGGAACCAGCCAGTGCTTGTCGACGGAATAGCGGTGGAGACCGTAGCCGAGTTGGTCGAAAATGCCGCCGAGCCGCATCTGCTGCAGGGTCTGCAGGGCCATGATGCGGGCATTCTCCTTGTGGATGCGGCGTTCCAGCCGCAGCAGCAGGGACAGGTTGTGTGGGGCAGGAAATTTCGGGGCGCCGCCGAACCCGGCATTTTGCCGATCGAAAGTCTGCAGATACTGCTCGAAAGCTGTGAGCAGGACGTCGTCGGAAAGAACATCCGACTCCGGGCGTGACTGTTCCACCTGCTGCAGGGCCTGGCTGACCTTCTCCCCGGTATCGAGCAGGCTGGCCCGATTGGAGTTCCAGAGTTCGGCGACCTTCTGCAGCAGTTCGATCAGGCCGATCATCCCCTGCCGACCGGTTTTGGGGATGTAGGTCGCGGCAAAAAACGGTTTCTGATCCGGTGTCAGGATCAGGGTGGTGGGCCATCCTCCCCGGCCGGTCATCATCTGGCAGGTCAGCATGTAGATGTTGTCGAGATCGGGCCGCTCCTCCCGGTCCACCTTGATCGCAATGTAATGACGGTTGAGAACCTCGGCCACCTGGTCATCCTCGAAGGATTCGTGGGCCATGACATGGCACCAGTGGCAGGTGGAATAGCCGATAGACAGAAAGACCGGTTTATCTTCCTGCCGGGCCCGTTCGAAGGCGGCATTGCTCCAGGAGTACCATTCGATGGGGTTTTCGGCGTGTTGGAGCAGATAGGGGCTTTTGGAAAAGATCAGCCGGTTGTACTTCTCCCCGCCGTTTTCCGGCAGGGAGGAGATGTCCACCCGGCTGAGACGGGCAACATTATCCTCTCTCTGCTGCACCTGCGACATAGGGCCTCCACAGCTGTAGATGGTCGATCCCGGCTTTCGCCGGGAGTCGTTTTTGAAAATCTCTACCGGTCAGTATATCAAAACGCGATCAGATCAATCTTCCCACCGATTGAATCTTGAATAATTCGAAATCGAAATTGGGGTCGGTATCGGGGTCGGGGTCGGCCTTGGTTTAGAATTTTGTCTTTCCCCCACACCCCTCACCCCTCACGCCATTTTTGATAAAATATCCATATCGGCTACTGAGAGGGATACGGACATCGGGACCGGGCCGATTTGACTTCGGCCCCCTATCCATGTTTACACTGTGCCCGCCACCCTGCCTTTCCCCTCGAGGGAAAAACCCGGGGCCAACCCCGGCCGCAAGGCCGACGAGAAACGGGAAGGATCATGATCGTTCCAGTCGTTGTTTATCAGGAAGAGGGCAAGGACAACAAATTCAGCATCTGTCACGATTCAGAGGAGGACAACTATTTTCTCATGGTCGGGCAGGAAGTCTATCATGAATTCAATTACCCCTTTCGCGGGGAATATGAGGAAGTGAAAGCCAAACTGAAGGAATTGATTGCCTCGGAACATCTGGTCATCGTTCCACCGAGATCCAATGAGTAAGGGTCAGGCCCTTGAAAAAGGGCCTGATTCAAAATACGGCTGGTGAAAGAGAGCAAGAGGAGGAGTTGAGGACTTCGAATGGCCGAAGTCCTGTTTTTTAACAAGGAGAATCATGAGTTTTACGTTGAAAAAGGCTATCATCGAGCAGGGAGAAAAGGAGATTGTTCTGGATTGTCCTCATTGCAGAACCCTTCTCCGTGTCACCCCGATCCGTTTCAGGATCGGGTTCACCTACCGCTGCGATCTTTGCGGGGGCGAGGTCTGCCTTGACCGCGAAAGAGTTTCGCAACTGGTTCATCAAATGAACGCAAAGCTGGCCGGCATGAAAAAATAGGACGGGAGGGGGGAAAATCCCTCTGCCGGTCGGGCAAAAACATCTTGAGCCGGATCAGCAGATTCGCGGCAGTTGTTCGCCGGCGAGCATCTCAACCGACCGGCGGCCGCCGACTTGGGTGTCCATTTCGACCCGGCCATGGCCCGCGGCGGAAATCTCGCCGATGATTGCCGCGTCCCGGCCCAGGGGATGGCGGCGCATCCGCTCCAGAGTTCGCTCAGCCGCATCCGCATCGGCCACCACCAGGACTTTCCCCTCGTTTGCCACATACAAAGGGTCGAGGCCGAGCAGGGCACAGACGCCCCGCACCGGTCCCTTGAGGGGCAGGGCCGCCTCGTCGACGGTGATGGTCACCTGCGACTGCAGGGCGATCTCCTTGAGGGTGGTGGCCACCCCGCCTCGAGTCGGATCGCGCAGGACATGAATCGAGTCCCCTTCTGCATTCAGCAGTTCCGAGACCAGGCCGTTCAGAGCGGCGCAATCACTGAGGATTTCAGTCTCCAGTGCCAGCCCTTCCCGTTTGGCCATGACCGCGATACCGTGGTCGCCGATGGTGCCGTTGATGAGGATTTTGTCTCCTGGCCGGGCCAGGGCGCCGCCGAGATTCAGTGAAGAGGGGATCCGGCCGATACCGGAGGTGTTGATGAAAATGCGGTCCGCCTTGCCGCGGGGCACCACCTTGGTGTCGCCAGTCAGGATGGAGACTCCGGCCTTGTCGGCGGCGCGGCGCATGGAGACGAGGATGGTTTGGAGGTCCGTGCGGCTGAAGCCCTCCTCGAGAATCAGGCTGACGCTGATCCCCAAGGGCTGGGCCCCCACCATGGCGAGGTCGTTTACGGTCCCGTTGATGGCGAGATCGCCGATGTTGCCGCCGGGAAAAAAGATCGGGTCGACCACGTAGGAGTCGGTGGTGAAGGCGAGACGTCCTCCTTCGTGCTCCAGCAGGGCGGCGTCGTTCTGACCGGCCAGAGGGGTGCCGGAGAGGGTCGGGATGATCAGTTGATCAAGCAGCTGGTGGGAGAGCTTTCCGCCGCTGCCATGTCCGAGAAGGATAAGGTCTTTGTCCACAGTCTTTCCTGTCTTAAGGCATTCGCCTGAATAAAGGGGGCCCGCCCAAAATCTCTCAGGCCAGGCTCTGCCCGTACTTGTAGGCGGCTGCGCAACTCCCTTCGGAGGACACCATGCAGGCCCCTACCGGCTCCTCCGGGGTGCATGCTTTGCCGAAAAGAGGGCAGTCGGCCGGCATGACTTTGCCTTTCAGCACTTCGCCGCACAGGCAGCCTGCGGCCTCCCGCGGCTCCTCGACCTCGACCGGCAGCGCCCGTTCGGCATCGAAAGATGCATATTTTTCAGCGATGGCCAGACCGCTGAGGGGAATCGCGCCGATGCCGCGCCAGTTCGAGTCGACGGGGATGAAGACCTCGTCGAGCAGTTCCCGGGCTTTGGGATTGCCCTCAGGGGTGACGAAGCGGCGGTATTGGATTTCGACCGCGCGACGACCTTCCACCCGCTGTTGGACCAGCATCGCGACGCCCTGCATGATATCGGCGGGTTCAAAGCCGGTCACTACGCAGGGCAGACCATGCTCCTCTGCCAGAAAGAGGTAGGCATCCCCACCGATCACCGTACTGACGTGAGCCGGACAGAGATAGCCGTCGATGGCCAGTTCGGGGTCTGCCGACAATACCTGCATCGCCATTGGTATGGTCTTGTGCGCCGCCAGCACGAAATAGTTTTTCAGCCCTTGCCGGTCCGCGCTCAAAATGCTGGCGGCTACGGTCGGGGCCGTGGTTTCGAATCCGACCCCGAGGAAAACGACCTGTTTGTCAGGGTACCTTTGTGCCAGGGCCACCGCATCCATGGAGGATTGAACGATGCGCACATCGGCGCCCCTGGCCCTTTCCTGAATCAGACTGGAGGATGAGCCGGGCACCCGGAGCATGTCGCCGAAGCTGGCGACGATGAGTTGCGGCTGCCTTGCATAGGCCACAGCCTGATCTACAAAGCCGATCGGAGTCACGCAGACCGGGCAGCCGGGGCCGGAAATGAGCCTTATGCCGGACGGCAGCAGGCTGCGCAGACCGTGCTGGTAGATGGCCATGGTATGGGTGCCGCAGACCTCCATGAAGGTCAGAGGCCCGCCAAGGCTCGCGCACCAGTCCCTGATGCGTCCGGCCAGACCCTGCACAAGCTCGCGTCTGCGGAACTCCTCGCTGAAACTCATGGCTCCTCCCGGCTCACGGCAAGGCACTCTCGCATCAGGGCAAGGGTCTCAAGAGCCTCCTGCTCGTCGAGCTTGCTGATGGCGAAACCGGCGTGGATCAGGAGGTAATCTCCTTCCGTCACCTCCTCGCCGAGCATCATCAGACTGGCCGAACGTTTGACCCCGTCGATTTCCGCCACGACGGTATCACCGTCTCGGCTGATCACCTGCATGGGTACTGCTAGACACATAGCTCACTCCGTCCCGCGATAACGGCCTGCCCCAGGGCCAGCCCGCCGTCGTTGGGCGGTACCAGGCGCTGGGTGTAGACCCGAAATTTTCTGTCTTCAAGAATGTGGCACAGCTCCTCGGTGAGCAGCCGGTTCTGGAACACGCCGCCGGAGAGAACCACCCGCTCCAGGCCTGTCTCCGCTCGGACTTTTTCGCAGAGGTCTCCTGCAGCGGCCGCCAGGCTGTGGTGAAAGCGCCGGGCCAACTGGTTCTGCGGTGCGCCCTGCCGCTGTTCCTCCAGCAGCTTGCGCATCAGCTCGGCGAAGTCGAGCACCCAGTATCCCGCCTCCTCGACGATGGCGAAAGGCCAGGGTTCACCGGTCGGCGCAGCGGTTTCGGCCAGGGCCTCCAGCTCTATGGCCGCCTGACCCTCGTAGGCCACCTGCTGGCGCAGGTCGAGCAGGCTGGCCACGGCGTCGAACAGCCTCCCGCAACTGGATGTGAGCGGGGCGTTGATCCCTTTCTCCAGCATCTGCAGGAACAGCGATTCTTCTCCCGGCGAAAGTTGCCTGGTGCAGGGCAGGTTCAGATCGTACAGATGGCTGCCGAACAGACGATAAAGCCAGGACAGGGCCATGCGCCAGGGTTGGCGCACCGCCGCGTCTCCTCCGGGCAAGGGCAGGGGGCGCAGGTAGCCGCTGCGCTCGAAAGACCGGTAGCCGCCGACCAGAAATTCCCCTCCCCAGATGGTGCCGTCGCTGCCAAAGCCGGTGCCGTCGAAGATCACGCCGATGACTTCGCCCTCCAGGCGGTGTTCGGCCATGCAGGAAGCGAGATGGGCGTGATGGTGCTGCACGGCCAGCTTCGGCAGCTCGCCCAAGACCTCGGCGTAGCCGGTTGAGAGGTAGTCGGGGTGCAGATCATGAACCACCACCTGGGGGTCGATCTTCAGAATCCGCTGCAGGTGTTTTGCCGTCTCCTCCAGGGACGCCAGGGTTTCCGTGTTCCGCAGGTCGCCGAGGTGCTGGCTGACAAAAGCCTGGTCGCCGCGGGTCAGGCAGATGGTGCCCTTGAGCTCGGCGCCCACCGCCAGCACGCTTTTCTGGGCAGCGGGGAGGGTCACCGGCCGCGGTGCGTAGCCCCTTGCGCGGCGCAGGAACACGGGCTGGCCGCGAAACACCCGGATCACCGAGTCGTCGCTGCGGACGTGGATCGCCCGGTTATGGCTCAGAAAAGCGTCGGCAATCTCCGCCAACCGGGCCAGGGCCTCCTGGTCCCGATAACAGATCGGCTCGTCGCTGAGATTGCCGCTGGTCATGACCAGGGCACCGAACCGACCGCGCAGCAGCAGGTGGTGGAGCGGCGTGCAGGGCAGCATCACCCCGAAGTAGCCGTTGCCCGGGGCCACCAGCGGGGCGATGACGTTGAGGGGCCGTTTGGGCAGCAGCACGATGGGCCGCTCGGGTCCCTGCAGCAGCCGGGCGGCCGTGGCGTCGCATTCGGCAATCGCCTCGGCAGCTTCCAGGTCAGACACCATGAGGGCAAAAGGTTTCTGGTCGCGTCTTTTGCGCCGCCGGAGTTCCGCCACAGCCTCCTGGTTGACGGCGTCCACGGCGAGTTGGTAGCCGCCCAGACCCTTTACCGCCAGAATGCGACCTTGCCGCAGCAGATCGACAGCGGTTTCCAAAGGATCGCCGGCGATGTCCTGCCCCCGATTGTCCTGCAGTCGCAATTGCGGGCCGCATTCGGGGCAGGCGATCGGTTGTGCATGAAAGCGGCGGTGCAGCGGGTCCCGATATTCGTCAAGACAGGCTTGGCACAGGTCGAAATCGGCCATGGTGGTCAGGGGCCGATCGTAAGGGACGCCCCGCACAATGGAGTAACGGGGTCCGCAGTTGGTGCAGTTGATGAAGGGGTAGCGGAAGCGTCGGTCTGCAGGGTCGAACATTTCGGTCAGACAATCCTTGCAGACGTCCCCGTCCGGAGCAATCTGGACCTCGTCACCGCTGCCGCCGCTGGCATGAATGACAAAATCCTCTTCGTCGACCGGCTCGATCTCCTCGCTTTGGATGGCGTTGATCACAGCAAGAGGGGGGGCCTGGTCGCGCAGTTCGAAGACGAACTGTTCGAGCCTCTGCGCTGGCCCCTGAACCTCCAGTACCACTCCGCCCGGAGTGTTCATGACCCATCCGCGCAAGGCAAGGGACACCGCCAGGCGGTATACAAAGGGGCGAAAGCCGACCCCCTGGACGATGCCCTGAACCCGCACACGCAGCCGACTGTTCACGAGACCCTGCGCTGCTCCTTGCACCGTGAAATGCCCTCCCGAAGCCAGGCATACCACGCCTCCATGCCCTGGCCTGATTTGGCGGAGACTTCGAAGATGCGGATCTCCGGATTGACCTTTCGGGCGAAGGCCTTGCACTGCTCCACGTCGAAATCGAGATGAGGCAGCAGGTCGACCTTGTTGAGCAGCATCAGATCCGCGTTGTGAAACATGGCCGGGTACTTGAGAGGCTTGTCTTCGCCCTCGGTGACGCTCAGGACCACCACCTTGTGGTGTTCGCCGAGGTCGAAAGTCGCCGGGCAGACAAGATTGCCGACGTTTTCGATCAGCACGCTGTCGAGCGCCTCCAGTTGGAAAATCTCAACGGCGTGAGCGACCATGTGGGCATCGAGGTGACAGCCGGCACCGGTGTTGACCTGTTTGACCGGCACTCCCGTTGCCGCGATGCGCCGAGCGTCGTTGTCAGTCTGCTGGTCCCCTTCGATGACCGCGAAGGCACAGAAACCTTGAAGGTCCCGCAGGGTCTTTTCCAGCAGGGTGGTTTTTCCCGATCCGGGGGAACTGACCAGGTTGAGGACGAACAGCCCCTGCTCGGCGAAGCGAGCCCGGTTCCCGGCGGCCAGCCGGTCATTTTTTGCCAGAATGTCCGTTTCGACGGAAACAACCCGGGCCTGCCGGTCTTCGACCGGATGCTCGTGATGATGATGGTGATGATGCTGCGATTCGGAACCGCAGCCGCAGCCGGTACACATGTTATTCGACCTCCAGTTGTTTGACCCGCAGTTCTGTTCCGGCCAGAATCTCCAGGCCGAAGTCGCCACATGCGCTGCAGGCCTCGTAATAGGATCCCACCTGCTGCTCCTTGCCGCATGTCCGGCAGCGTGCCTGGCCGGGAATGGAAATGATGGCAAGGCGCGCCCCCTCCATGGGGGTGCCTTTGCTGCATGCCTCGAAGCAGAATTCGACCGATTCGGGGATCACGCCGCTCAGCCGGCCAATTTCGACCGTCACTGCAAGGACCCTCTTGCCCTCGGCGTAATTCCGGCCAATGTCGATAATGTTTTGGGTAATGGAGAGTTCATGCATGGCAATGTCTTCCAGTCGTGACGAAGATCCCGGACCTCCGATTCCCCGTATGCATTGACTCAGGGCTTGTCTTCTGCGGAGGCGGACTCCTCAGGTCCGGGATCGTTGTCGGCCACCAAAGTCGGCCGGCGTTCCGGGTCGCCCCGGTCGATGCGAGCCGCTGTCCTGCTCTTCGGATCGGGGCGTTGTTCGGTGGGGATCAGCGGTTCATGCAGGGCGTTGGTCGCGCGCTTGAATTCCGCCAATCCCTTCCCCAGGGCGCGGGCCAGTTCCGGGAGCTTGCGCGGCCCGAGAATGACAAGGGCGAGGCCCATGATTATCAGAAGCTCGGGCATTCCGATATTGAACATGGCGTTTCCTTACTCCGGCCTGACCCTGATGGGTATCGACCGGACCGAAGTTATTTAACGTCCGATTCGATCTCTTCCTTGGCTTCGGTGGCTTTGCGGAAATTCTTGATCCCCTTGCCCAATGCCCCTCCGATTTCCGGCAGCTTTCCGGCACCGAAAATGATCAGGATCATGACCAGAATGATGGTAAGTTCTGCCGTACCCAGTCCAAACATGGCGCGTTTCCTCCAAAATGTGGTTGATGAACCGCCCACCCTTTCCTGGATGGCGGTCGCACGGATATTTTCACCTTCGGCCGGAAGCAATGGGCCGCTGCAGCGGAGAGGCCATTATCCGGGCCAGGGCAAAGGTCAACAGGGCGCCGGAGGCTCCTGCCACCAAAGTGCTCAATTGCCCCTGACTGAGCGCTGGAACGGCATAATCGGCCAGGGGAGCAAAGTGCAAGCTGTTCGTGAAGGGCAGACCGAAACGGACCGATGTCGCCTCCAGGGCATCCGGCACGCTGGCGGCCCAGGGAGCCAGCAGCAGGGCAACCGCCGCCAGAGCCAGGGAGCGCTCGCGGTGAGGCGACCCCTCGGGCTGCCTTGCCAGGGCAAGATACAGGACTGCACTCATCAGTCCTTCACCAAGTCCGATCCAGGCATGATGGCCGAGCAGAACTCCGGACACCTCAAGGAAAGAGACACTCCCCCCCGCCGCCACCTGGATGCTGGCAGTCAGAGCAGCCATCATTGTTGCCAGCCAGCCTCCGACCACCACCAGCAGGGCTTGTTGCAGCGCCGGGCGGGTCGTCCGTTTCAGCAGTGCGTGTAAGGGAGCACCGATGGCGACCGCGGGCAGGGCCATGTTGAGCAGATTGGCTCCGAGGGCGAGCAGACCGCCGTCGGCGAAGAGCAGGGCCTGTACCGCCAGCACCAGGCCCATGGCCAGCACGGCGAAGGCAGGCCCAAGCAGGATGGCGGCCAGAACGGCGCCGAGCAGATGCCCGGAGACGCCGCCGATGATCGGATAGTTGACCATCTGGGCGGCGAAGATCAGGGTCGCCACTCCTGCAAAGCGGACAGGATCCGGTTTCTCATCGCTTTTGATGGCAACAGCCGCAGCCACGGCCATGCCGAGCAGACCCAGACCTGCGCTGGCCGGACAGACGGCACCCTGAAGCATTGAATCGGGAATATGCATGGTTCCTCCCTTCGATCAAGTTGATCGTTGATTAGGTTGTTGTCGCAATAAAGAGCCGATCTCAACGGCACATTTCCGCCCGCACCGCCTTCAGGATCGTCGGCATGGCCTGCTGCAGGGTCACCGAAGGCTCAATGCCCCAGGCGATGCTCTCCGGTTCCACACCGATCACCACCGCTTCCGGCTGGTTGGACCGGCCTGCCATATAGAGGACCCGTGACAGGTCGAAGCCGTGCAGGGATGCCAGCACCTTGGGCTTCAAGCAATCATCGAAGGGCACCCGGTAGACTGTGCCGGGCGCATGATCGCCCTCCATGGCATCCACAATGATAATGCGTTCGGCGACCGAGATTTGGGGCAAGGCTTCGAGAAAAGCGGTGCCGATCTCCAGAACGGTCACGTCCGGCGGCAAAGTCTCCTGACTCAGAGCCCGGGCCACGTGCACGCCGATACCTTCGTCGGTCAAGAGCAGATTGCCGATGCCGAGAATGAGCGTCTTCATGCCCGAAGCTCCTCGGCTAATCGTCTACATCCTGGCCATGACAGGAGGTACAGGTGGTTCTGGGGGGATCGACACGCACCCCGTCGTGGTCTCTAGGTAGAGCGCCCCGGGTACTGAAAAGGGGCGCGAACTGGTCCGGATAACCATTCTGGGTGCAGCCCTCGCAGAGCGAATCGTTGCCGACGCACCAGTTGACGCCGTTGTTCCATTTGCGGGTCGGGCAATCGGAGTAGGTGATGCGCCCCTTGCAGCCGAGGTTGTTCATGCACAGTTCGGTCTCGCTCAAGGAGTTCGCCCAGGCCCGTCCCCGCCGAGGACAGCGACTGTGGACTGTGCTGCCGTAAAGAGCGGTGGGCCGGCCCGAGGAATCGAGACTGGGGTTGTTGCCGGCGAGCAGTTGGGCGATGGTCCAGACGACCCAGTCGGGGTGTGCCGGACAGCCCGGAATGCTGATGACCGGCCGGCCGGTCACGTCCCTGACCCCCCTGACCGAGGTCGGGTTGGGAGCAGCGCCCGCGATCCCGCCGTAGGAAGCGCAGGTGCCTATTGAGAGAATCCGGGTCGCTCGCGATGCCAGGTCGTTGACCGCTTCCATGGCGGTAATATCGTATCCGTTTTCCGACCAGAGAATGCAGGTCTTGCCGTTGAATGCCGTGGGGATGCCCCCTTCAACAGCCAGAATGAAGGGATCCAGGTCCACGCTCCGCAGGGTTTCCACAGCCAGATCGCCGGCGGCGCCCATTAAATTGGGATGGTAGGCGAGATTGATGGTGTTGATCAGCAGGTCCGCCAGATCCACGGGCCCGCTTGTCGAAAAGCGGTTGGCCAGAGAGACGGTGCAGCCGGTGCAACTGGCTGCCGACAGCCAGATGATCGGGGGTCCTCCACCGGCGGCAAGCACGCGATTAAGCGGTCCGAGGGCGGACTGCAGCCCCAAGGCGGCCGCAGAAGCGGTGCAATACTTCAAAAAGTCCCGTCTTGTCACTCTCATGGGCATGTCTCCTTTGAAACACCTAAATCATTCAGAGATGGTTCAGTCTGCCTGAAAACCACCCGATCAGCCCCTGACACCTGCATGGGCGACAACCTCTGGTTTTCCGTCCGGCCTCATCACATGGACGGCGCAGGACATGCAGGGGTCGAAGGAATGGATCACCCGCAGGACTTCCACCGGCTGTGAGGCATCCTGCACGGGCGTGCCGACCAGGGCCTCTTCAATAGGTCCCCGCATCGAGTTGCCATCCATCGGCGAAGCATTCCAGCAGGTCGGAGTGATGATCTGGTAATGACCGATGGCCGGCCCGCCGGTTGGCGAACGGGTGCTGCTCGCGGCCGTGCTCACCCAATGCCCCAGAGCACCGCGGGGCGCTTCGGTAAGACCCTCGCCCGTCTGGCTGAAGCCGCTGCTGTAGCTGTTGTAGACGGGGTTGCCGACCACCAGCTGATCCAGCCAGTCGAACATGGCATCGGCAATCTTCTGCGCCTCCAAAGCGCGGGCCATGTGTCGATCCATGACCGACACCCCAGCCCAGTAGTCGCCATTGACCCACATGCGGGCGAGGGGACCGCACTCCATCGGCTTGCCGTCATAGCGCGGCGCCTTGAGCCAGGAATAGGCATCAGGTTTAGCGGAGGGGTCCACCGCCACGGTACTGCCGCCGGCCGGGTGTCTGTCGTCGGTGGAGTTGGCATACCAGGAGAAACTGACCTGTTCCCGGATATTGCTTGTCGACAGCGTCTGCACACTGTTGGGCGCCGAATCATTGACGACCCCCCGGCGCAGGAGACGGTTCGGATTGGCTCGGTCGTCCAGATCAAAGACGCCGTAGGCCATCAGATGTCCGTGACCCTTGCCGATATCGCTGTATTCGTCGTAGACAGATTGCAGCAGCTGAACGTCCGGAATGTAGACCCTGTCGATGAACTGTGCCAGTTCATCCAGGTAGTTGGTAAAGGCACCTATGGTTGACGAGGTCGGTTTTGCGGTCATGCCGCCGGCCTGAAAGGCGGAGGGATGCGGCATCTTGCCGCCGAAAATCGCTCCCATTTCATGAGCTTTGCGGCGCATGGTGATGGCGGCGGGGAGGTTGCTGCTGATTCGCTGAAGGTTGCCGCTGCGCATCAGGTCGATGTTCCAGGCCGGGGACCAGGGGGCGCCGGGTGGGGCGTTCACATAGTCGAGGGCGGCCAACAGGTAGAAATGGAGGATATGGGATTGCAGAAAGTTGGCTCCAAGCACCAGATTGCGCAGGATGCGGGCGTTGGCTGGAACAGCGACGGCGGCCGCGTCCTCCAGGGCCATGGTGGCGGCCAGGCCATGGGAGACGGGGCAGACCCCGCAAATGCGTTCGGTAAGATAGGGTGCATCCCTGGGATCGCGGCCGGCCAGAATCTGCTCGAAACCACGGAACAGGGTGCCGGTACAGCGGGCGTCGGTAACCTGCTGCACGCCATTCACCGTATCGATTTCAACCGCAACCTTGAGGTGGCCTTCGATACGGGTGACCGGATCGATAACAGTAAAGGACGCGGGGATTCCGATGCCGGTACTGCCGGATGTGCCGCCGGAGGTGGTGCCGCCGGGGGGAGGGCTGGTCGTGCCGACCGGGCTACTGTCGTCGCCACCGCCACCTCCACCGCCACATCCTGTTGCCATCAGGACCGCGCCCGCGCCGAGAGCGGCAATGCCCGCTGCGGTGGCGACGGTTCCACTTTCCTTGTCCTGATGGGGCTGATTCTGGTCAATCTTTTCCCGCTGTTTCGACATGGGAATCCTCCTGGGTTTGGGCTCAAGCCACCGTGGTGCCTTTATGCTCTGGCTGAAGAGGCGTAAGTTCGCTCGCGGTTTTGGTTGGCTACGGACAAAGTCCAGAAATACTAGTTAGTCAATGAGCAAACTTTGTACCATACGTATTAATTCATGATTTATGATAGTGAAGATCTGGAAAAAAAGTCAACAATACCACTCAATTTTTATCATTTTTTTGTTTAGTAAAGAATACTGAAAAAACATAAATGATAGACTAAAAACACTTCCGCACGATGAGTGTCTATTTATTTAGTCAACTTATGTCCGGTTTTGTCTCTGTAAAGCGACGAGATACTGGGAGTAAGGGGCGTTTCACAGCTGGACTGAAGACTTTTCAATTATCGAATCCAGATCTTTTGTCGGAAGGTAATGGATGAAGTGGTTTGTCTCTAAAAAGCGACACTCGCCAAGGAAGGCTTTCCTCTTTGACCAACAAACAACGGCAGGTGGGAAGAAAAGGGACATTTAAGGTTGACTTTTTCTTGTCGTTCATTGGAGAATGCCGGGATTACATCCCCCCGGCTCTCTCCAAACCCCTATTATCATTCTAGAATCTGAATCGGGAGAACGATCGTTGGAACCGGTCGGTTATTCAGATAACGATGATTTCCGAAGCCGAATTCAAGATCTCGAGGCTGAAAACCGGCGGCTTTCGGAAATCTGTGAAAACCTGCAGGCCACCCAGGACGCTCTGGAGCATGTCATCGGCACCGCCAATCATAAACTTCTCGCGGCCGAGATGCTGAGCATGGAACTGGAGCAGGTTTTTTACTCCTGTGCCGACCCGACATGGGTTGTGCGGCAGGACGGTATTGTGGTGCGGGCCAACGAGGCCATGCTGCAGTTTTTGGGGCTGGCCCGGGCAGAGGTGGTCGGGAGCAAATGCAGGGAACTGTTGAAGGCGGATATCTGCAAAGAAGGGATCTGTCCACTTCCCGTGGCCAGACGTTATAAAAAAAGTTTCAAGGAACTCGATCTCGAGAGGCGAAGCCCGGAGGGCAAGCCCCTGCATTATCTGGTCAGCGCATCCACCCTGGTCACCCTGGACGGGTCACCGGGGCTTGTGGTTCAGTTCAAGGACATTACATTGCGCAAAGAGGCCGAGGCGGCTCTGGACCGACTGGCAAGGGTCGACGGACTCACCCAGGTCGCCAACCGCCGCTCCTTCGATGAGGCCCTGGATCGGGAGTGGGCAAGGCTTGCCCGCGAAAAATCTCCGCTCTCCCTGGTTTTGTGCGATATTGATTGCTTCAAGAAGTATAACGATCATTACGGGCATCAGGAAGGGGACGAATGCCTGCGCCTGGTGGCCCGAGCGCTCCGGACCTGCGCCAACCGACCGGCCGATCTGGTTGCCCGCTACGGCGGCGAGGAATTTGTTTTTCTGCTGCCGAACACCCCGCTGGAGGGCGCACTTCGAATCGGGGAAAAGGCCCGGGAGGCGGTCCAAGCGCTCGGCCTGAAGCACGAGGCTTCCGACGTGGAGTCCGTGGTCACCCTGAGCCTGGGAGCGGCGTCCCTGGTACCCCACCCGGCAGGATCCGCCAAGGATCTGGTAGAAGCCGCTGATGAAGCCCTCTACCGGGCCAAGAATGCCGGGCGCAACCGTATCGTGGCGGCATAAAAGCCCGCGAAATTCGCAAAAAAAAGCCTGACGGAGCGGCCGTCAGGCTTTTTTTGTCTCACTTACTTTTTCATGAAGTTAGCGGGATCTATCACGAACCAGACATTATTGACACCCTGGCCTTTCACATCACCGGGTTGCTTGTCCATGAAAAAATAATAGAGCGGATATCCGCGGAAGGTTGTTTGTTTTGTACCGTCCGACCGTTCAATGGTTCCGAAGTCCTCGGCAGGGACCCCTTCTGGAGGAAGAACTTCTTCCCGATAGTATGCGGGCCATTTTTCCAGACAGCCTCCGGTGCACACGCTCACTCCCGGTTGGTCCTTGGTGAACCAGTACAGGGTCATGCCTTTGGCATCGGTTATATAATTCCCCAGGCCTTCCTGACTGGCGATCTTGATGGCGTGATGATTGGCGCTGGCGGTTGCGGCCGGCAGCAGGCAGGCGAGCAAAAGCAAAAGTACCCAGGCACTTTTTTTCATGACGGTCTCCTTGAAGAATTCAGCAGGGTTCCTTGTTTTCAGCATGTCCCGTTTTACAATAGATTCAGCAGGTTGCTGTTTCGTATTTGAAGATCTTTCTGTTCATTATTCTACCGCATCTTTCAAACTGCGCTACTTAGCAAGCGAATCTGCATCTTGAACATGGGTAATATTCCGAAAGTCGCCTACTTGCGTTATCTGCTGATGAACCTTCCCGGCATGATCGGGCTGATCCTGGTTCTGATTCTGATCGGGCACTGGATTTCACTGCCCGGCTGGATGTTCTGGCTGATTCTCGGTCTCTGGATTGCCAAGGACTTTCTGCTGTTTCCCTTTGTCTGGCGCTCATACCTGCCAACCGATTCCACCGACAGTGCCTCTCTCGCCGGGCAGAAGGGGGTGGTGAAAAAACGGCTTGATCCCGGCGGTTATATCGAGGTGCGGGGCGAATTGTGGCGGGCCGAGCGCATGTCTCCGGGACCTCCGGTGGAGGTAGGAAGGATAGTCCACATACGAAGACGGGAAGGGCTTAGCCTGTTCGTGACTGAAGATGACTGCGGCGAAATCGATAAAAAACAGCAATGAAACGGGAACAGGCTGAAAATTCGAGGCTTTCCTGAACTATTGACAGGGCGGAATGTCAAGGGTCTCCAGGTAGGCGCACGCTGCCGTTTCCGGTTGGAATTGCCGGGCGATATCCAGGGCGTTTTTGCCGTCAGCGTTGCAGGCCCTGACATTCGCACCTCTAGCTTTCAGGAATTGCAGGCCCTCGAGGTAGCCACTGTAGGCGTGCCAGAGAAAGGGCGTATTCCCCTGGTCGCTACGGGCTTCCAGGTCGGACCCGGCCGCAAGCAGCATTTCGGCGAGGACTGTGTCCTTGTTGAACAGTGGGGTCATGCCGAGATCGTCCCGGGCCTCCGTCTCGGCTCCCCGCTGCAGCAGTAGTTGCACCATGTTCCGTTCTTTGGCAAGGTGAAGGGCGCTTTGTCCGGTGGCATCCCTGGTGTTGATGTTCATGCCCTCGTCGATCAATTGTTCGACAAGAGCAAGATTGCCCGCCAGCAAGGCATCGAAAAAACGCTGCGTGTTTTCATTCGCTTCCAGTAGTTTCGCGCCCTGGTGCTGCTGCTCAAGAGCCTGCAGGCGAGGAGAGACGAGCAGGGGGATAAGGATTGCCCCGGCACTGATGAGCAGGCTCAGGGCGATGAGCAGCCCCCGGACGCGGCCGACCCAGCCGCGATAGAGCCCGTAGCCGCAGAGCATGCCAAAGGCGGGCGGCAACAGCCAGGGCCAACCCGCCCCTTGCGACGCCGAAACCTGGGACTGTGCTGCCAGAATGGCGACCGTCGCCAGCAGCGCCGCGTTCAGGCCGAGATAGACCAGTCCGAATAGTTTACGCATCACGGTTCTTCCTTATTTCTGAAGGTTTATCGTGGTCTGCACAATCTCGCTGCTACGGTGGATGGTCAGGTGCAGCCCCCCGCTCGACTCCTTTACCAGTCGCACGAACTGAGCAGAATTCTGGCTGGCGATGCCGTTGGCTGCGACAACGATGTCGCCGACCTCCAGACCGGCCCGGGCCGCCGGCGAACCGGGCAAAACCTCAAGGATGCGCACCCCCATCGGTACTGCGCCGTAGGCCTGTCCAGTCAGACTATCGTTGTCCGTAACCCCGACCCCCAGGCGGGGAGGTTCCGGGTTGTCGAGCAGGCTCTGCGGCCACCCGACTGGCGGCTCTGGGAGGAGTGCTGGGGGTTCGGCCGCCGGCATTGCAGCGGCTTCGGCAGCCTGGCTGTTTGCGAGGTAGTCGTCAAAGGCAAGGCCGCGCGCGCGGGGATCGCCCACATCGGCGAAGATCCCCGGCCCGGCGTCGGAGAAGAGATCGGATACCTTGCCGGCGCCTCCCGGTCCGGGCGAGACGTTGACAGGGGCCGCCGGCGTCGCCGTCTGAGCCGGCCCTGACCGTCCGGTTTGCGCCGGTTGCGCTGCTTGGGTCTGCGGCCGGCGGAACAGCGCCTTCAGACCCTCCCGGGCATTGCCGACCCCCTTGACCTTGACAGCCGATACATTCCTCCCCGAAACGGCGCTGACTTCCCACTGGCCGACAGGCAGTTCTCTTCCCTGGCTGGTGATATAGAAAAGGTCCACAGACCAGCCGGTCTGCGGCAGGACGTTGCCATCGACGGCAATTGTCACCTCCGTCCCACTGATGGCGACCACCCGCCCCTCGATGATGTCCGACCCCTGGGATGACCAGCCCATCGCTGGCAGAGACCCCAGAATCCAAAACATCAGCACCAGCCACCCTTTTATCGGCTTTTTCATAGTCTCTCCTTTACCTTACTCAACACATACCCCCAGCAGGTTGACGCCATTGGGGCAGTCGTTTCTGCCGCCTCCGCTCGAGCTGCCGGAGCTGCTGCCTAAGCCGGATGAAGATGAGTTGCTCGACCCGCCCGGCTGACCGTAGCCGCCGTGGGGCGGCGGCGGGCTCGGCTGGCTGCCGGCACTGTTCATGTTCTGCATGATGCTGTTCATCATGTTGAGCATGTTCTGCATGTTCTGCTGATTCTGCTGTTGTTGAGCTGCCTGCTGCTGTTGAACCCGCTGGTTGTGCTGGGCGATGACGTTATTGCCCCACTGCCAGAGGCGAGGGTCGAGGTTGCAGTGCCACTGGTTGGACTCGGCCATCGCGCCGCTGACCGCCTGGGCGTTGTTTGCCTGACAGGCCGCCTGCAGGTTGTTGGCGATGCGGATGCAGTTGCGGCGCTGGATTTCAGCGTTGATCTGACCCTGGGCCCCGCCGGCCCAGCCGCAGTTTCCCGCCTCGTTGACCCAGGACTGGGCGGCATTCAGGTCGCCGCTGCTGAAGGCATTGAGATAGCCCTGGTAATACTGGTTGCAGTCGATGCAGCGGCTGCGCGAGGGATTGAAGACGGTGCCGTTGAGGCAGTCGCAGACCCCGCGCCTCTGGCCCCGATCGTAAACCGCGATGCTGCCGGGCAGCCAACTGCAGTCGATGGTGGCCAGGTAGGCCGGGATGTTCAGGTCCTCGAAGCAAACGAGCAGGGCGGTGCTTTCCTGCAGCGATATTTCCTGCCCTGCCGCCGGTTCCGTGGAGTCGACCCGGTATTCCCAATCCGGGTGGATCGCCTGGCCGGCCGACACGATCTGGTAGTTGATGCGGTTGCCGGCCACGGTCGCGGCGCCATCCTGACAGCTCATGCCGACCACGTTCGGCATGATGGCGCTGAAATCGACCACGTTCAGCCGGTCGGCGTTGTTCATGCAAACCTTGGCCATCAGCAGGTGCTCGGTGCAGACTTCCAGGTAGCCCTTGCCCATGGTGACCAGCAGTTCGATGAGGTTGGCTTTTTCCAGGGCGGTGGCCAGCGGCGACGGCCCTTCACCCGTGGGCAGGAAAGCCCGGTGGACGCGCTGAAGGTTGGTCTCCAGCGCCGCATAGCGGTTGAGGAAAGTGTCGGCCCGATTTTTCGCGCTCTTGAAGCGGGCTTGCGGCTCCTTGAGACAGCCCCTGGCGGCCTTGGGCTGGGCGTCAATCTCCGCCCGGATCTGCTTCAGCTCCTCGCGCAGGGTCTGGCCCTTTTCCGTCCCCTTCAGCGGTTGCAGTTCCTTCTCCAGCCGGCGGCAGAGTTCCTGAGCGGTCCGGACGATTTCGTCGAGTTCGTGCAACCTCGCCTCGGCTTGAGCGTGGAGCCGGCTGTCCGTGGTTTCGATGGCCTGGCGGACCTGATCCCGCGCCGTGGCGAGACCTTCCGGCAGGCGTTCGATGCGGCCGGCCGCCTGGCGGGCCTCGTTCAGTCTGGCCTGGGTATCGGCCGCCTTGCCGCCGAACCCTTCCAGGGTCGTGTAGTTGCCGCGGGCCCGCTCGAAGGCCGGCTTGATGCCGGCATGGGCGACCGTGGCCTCGGCATGAAGCCGGTCGCGCTCGGAGTTGGTGCGGCAGCTCTTCATCGCTTCTGCCACCCGGCAGACGGTCTCCCGCCCCCGGCCGGCCGCGACCTGGTCGTCGCCGATGCCGATCGCCAGTCCTTCGGCACTCTGGTGGTTGTCCGTCAGGGTGGCCGCCAGAGCTTCGAGATCTTTGGCCAGCAGCGCAGGCTCCCGCAGGGAGCGCTCGAGTTCACTGAGAGTCTCCTGCTGCGCCTCGGCGGTGGCGAAGATGCTGTCCAGACTGCCGGCGGCGGCAGCGGCCTCGGCACAGATGGCAGCGGTCACCGCCAGTGCCCGGTCCCGCAGGGTGCGCACTTCCGTCAGTGCGTCCTGCTCCCGCAGGCCGTAGTGGCGGCGGAAGGAGTTGAGCAGTTCCTCTACCCGCTGGGCGTGGAAGCGGAAGCGCTGCAGAGCCCGGTCCTGGTCGGTAGGCTCCCCGGCCGGGTTCGGTTTTCCCTGCTCCGCCAGCTCCCGGCCGAGATAGGAGTCCACCGCGGCCTCCACCACTCGGCTGTTAACCTGCTTCCACATCTCGCGAAAGGCATCGTGGAAGGTCAACTGGTCGAGAATTCCCCGGTCGTAGGCGCCGTCCTTGAGATCGAGGCCGGCCGGCTCCGCGCCGGCTTCGCGCTTGATGTCGGAGAGGGCGGCCAGCATCTCCTCCCTGACCTGCGCCGGAAGGTCGAACCAGCGGGGGGCCGCCGCCTGATCCGCGGCAGCCCGTCCGCTCAGGAAGTAGGGGCCGGTGAGAATCCGCAGCCCCTGATCCTGGCGGGCGACGGGCAGCGGCTGCTCCGCCGCCTGACGGCCGTCCCAGATGCGTTTGTAGGTGCGCAAGTACTCGGTGACCACGGCGGCGTTCTGCTCGTAGGCGTCCCACACATCGGCACTGCCGGTGATCGAGCGATAGGTCCCCCGCAGGTAGTCTCGCAGGGAGGCAAGGAACCTTGTAAAGTCGCCCATCTCCTCGTCCAGGCCCGCTTCTATCTGCGGGCGAATGTCGAGCTTGCCAGCGATCAGCAGCAGCTCGTCGTACATCTTCGGCAGGTTGCCGGAAAGCAGCGACTGTTCGCCGGCCCGGCGGTCTTCGAGCTTTTTTTGCAGCCGCTGCAGGAACTCGACCTTGAGCTGCTCCCAGCGGGTGTACTTCTGGTACTGGAAATGATCTTTCAGTTTCGGCCCGACATGGGGCTGTTTTTCCATCTCCTCGATGAGCTGGATCCAGGGGTCGGACTTGCCGAGGTTGCTGCGGAAGGCGGCGTCGCTCTCCATCCAGCGGAACAGGCCGTTGCGGAATTTCTCCATGGGGAAGCATTCCGGCCGCTTTTCGCTCGGTTGCTGCAGACAGGCCGCCATCTCCCGGGCGTCGTCGGTTTCCATCTGCAGCAGTTCGTCGAAGGCGAACTGCTGCCCCCGGTAGGAGACCGAAAGCAGCCGCCACTGGCTGACCTTGATGTCGTCGCCGCTGGTTTCCACGCCGGCGATGCGGAATTCGGCGTTTTCGTACAGCTCGTCGATGAAGATCTCCAGCTCTTCGCTCCAGTAGCCGTCCCAGGCGGTCTGGCCGAGGCTTTCGCCGATCGATTTGGCCGCGCTGAAGATCGCCGCCGGCGGCAGCAGGGTCGCGGTAGTCTCCCAGGCCACGCCGTAATAATCGCCCATCACCCCCCGTTCCACGGCCCCGCCGAAGGGCACCCGGCGCCGGAAGAATTCGCCGGCCAGCCCCGGCCAGTCGCCGTTGTCCATGAATTCGAGATAGGCCGGGATCTCCTGGGAGAGATTGTAGATCATCATCCCCTGCATCATCGCCTGCCCGGTGGAGCTGGAGGCCACCGACTGGTTGAAGCTGCGGTTGATGCTCTGCACGCCGCCCAGCGCCGTGCCGCCGGCCCGGCCGAGCAATTTGATGCCGCGGGCCAGGCAGAGCTGCTCCAAACGGTTGTTCATCCACTCGGAGGTCTTGGCGAGCAGTGCCCGCGCCTCTGTCTGGTGTTGATCGAGCCATTCGCCGCGATGCTCTTCGAGCTGCAAGCCGGTTCCTTTGAGAAAGCGGTTGGCCTGCTCGCTCCAGTAGAGGCCCTGGCCTTTGCGCAGAAAGGTTTCGTAATCCTTGGTCGGGCCGTAGCGCAGGGTGTTGAGCATGGAGTCGTCCAGGTAGTCGAGCACGTCGTTCAGTTGCCCCGGCGCACTGACCAGCGCCGCCGCCGCCATCCGCAGGCTGAAATCGTTTTTCAGCTTGATCAGCTCCTCGGAGAAGCTCCAGGTTTTCGCCTTGGCCGGGTCGACGAACTTGAGCTGGTCGTTGTGGGCGACCTTCTGTTTGAACTCGCCGACCGTCTTGCGGAACCTGCTGACCAAATCCAGGTAGTCGCCGTCCAGCCTGCCGTGGATGCCCGCCTTTCGGTCGTGGAGAATCCGGTCTTCGACCTCTATCATCTGCTGGTATTTGGCGATCTCTTCGTAGAGAGCCTTGGCTCCTGCGGCATCCTCCGGGCGCAGGGCCTTGACCCGTTGGTCGAAATCCTGCACCAGGGTCTGGATCTTGCGGTTTGCCGTCTGCCACATGGCCTGGCGGCAGTCATCCCAGAAAGCGCGGATGATCCGTTCGTTGGCGCGGATGGTCGCCGCGCTCTTGCCGCCGGCTTTGATCGCCAGTTCGACATCGAAGGGCAGCGGCTGGCCGAGATCATGGTAGTACTGCTTGATCAGCTCCACCTGTTTGGCCGGGCTCTTCTTGTGCTCGATCATGCCGGCGGCGAAGTCCCGCAGCCGGGGATCCTGAATCGCCGCCTTGCCCGCGTCCCCCTCCAGGGCGGTAAAGCTGCGGTCGGCGTACTTGGCCGCCTTGACGAAGGATTCCAAGTCCGTATAGACGTTCTGCTTGACGATATCGTGTTCGAAGTGGCGGATCATTTCCAGGCTGATGCCCGGTTCCTTCGGCCAGTTCAGGGCCTCCAGGTCGGCGAGGGGCGTTTTCGACATCGCCGACTCCAGGATCATGGTTTTTCGCGCCTCATCGAAGAGGATCGGGTTGTCGTGCAGGATACCCACCGGCTTGCCGTCCTCGCCGAAGCTGATCTTCTTCACCGATTGGGTGACACCTTCGGCAAAGGCCTGGCCGTGCAGGCCGACGTAGACCTCGCCGGTGGCTAGGCCATGCACTGTGCAGGGGATGTCCAGCTCTTCAGGGGTGCGGCCGTAGCGGCGGACGATATAGGCGTCGAAAGCCTGTTTCAGCTTCAGGGCGGTCTCCAGGTCGCCGCAGAGAAAGTTGAAGTCGATGTCCCCGGCGAACTGCATCTGCTTGGGGGTCTCCTTCGGCCAGCCGCCGACCTCCGAATAGTAGACGCTGAACTTCTGTTCGCCGCCGGCAAACTGACGGATCGTCTGGTCAATCCCTTCCATGACCACATCCTTGCGGTGGGTCAGCAGCTTTTTCTCCACGAAGGAACCGCCCTCGACGTAGCGTTCGCCGAGGACCATGCGCAAACCCTCGTCGCCCAGGTAGTTGCCGACATCCTTTTTCACCTCCATCAGCACGTGGCGTAGCTCCTTGCCGTCCGGCATCTCCAGGGCGCTGACCTGCTGATAGAAATCCTCGGCGGAAAAACTCTGGCTTTGCGCCTGGATCAGTTTCTTGACGATTTCCAGGCGGGTATCGACCTTGCTGCGCTTTGCGACGCGGAAGGCCTGCAGGAAGGCGTTGTCATCGATCTTTTCCGGCGGGGTCTGGCGGGGTGCGGGAACAGCGGGCGGGGAAATCGAATCGGCGCATAGGCCAGTCAGGGTGAGCGCGACACTAAAGACGAGAACCAGAACCGGAATCAGCAGCCGTTTCATACCTCCCCTCCCGAAGTCATAGAGCCTGCAAAGCTGGAAGATCACCAAGGAAATTGAAACACTGCGAAAACCGGAATCCTTATAAAAGTGGCAAGTCGCGAAAAGCGAAACCTCGGGAGCGTGTCCTTGGTCCGACAAACTTCCTGGACTTTTTAATCATTACTCATTCTCGGTTCAATCACAATAGTTTTATGCCTTTTGACTCGTTTGACCCTTGATCTTTCGATCTGAATTCGAGCTTCTGCAGGAATCCTTCCCGCATCGATGCCCATCGACCTTTCACCGACTGCTCCCGGCTTTTTCAGGGGGAGATCGTCATTTTTGCTGTCGGGCCTTCAAAAAATTGACCGCAATTAGCGATAGATATCGGTCACTTCGCTTCTGGTCAAGGATTTGACTGGAAGCCGGCAGTTTTATGCATGGACTCTTCCGCCGTTTTTCAAACCTTTCAGCAGGCCTTTCCATCCTTTTTTATCGGCCCAAGGGCCCGTAATTACTGTCCGAAAAGAGATCTAACCCATTGTTTCTTCGTCGAAAAGACTCTAGGTGGCACACCCCTTGCTCAATGTCCGGAATCCAGACGGCTGCTGATAGTCAGCGTCGTTGAAACCGCTCGAAAACAGGCCGGACAATCAGGTCCGGCAGGGAAGGGGAGACGGTTAGAATCCCCGCTTTTTATTTTGATCCGTTGGAGGATCGAAAAAACCAGACAGAGGTGAAAAGGGATGTTTTGTAATAGGAAAAACAGAAGCAGAATGGCAATTTTCTGTTGTTTGCTGGGCCTGATGCTGGCCGGCACTTTTTCTGGAAAGGCGTATGCAGCCACGGTGAAGATCTTCCCCGGGGCCGAAGGCTACGGCACCGAATCCCAGGGAGGCAGGGGCGGCCGCATCATCCGCGTGACCAATCTGGACGATTCCGGGGAGGGTTCCCTGCGCGCCGCCCTCGAAGCTTCCGGCCCCAGGATCGTGGTTTTCGAGGTAGGCGGGGCGATCCATCTGACCTCGATGCTGAAAATCAAGGATCCCTTCGTTACGGTAGCCGGACAGACTGCGCCGGGTCAGGGCATCATGATCCGCGATGCCGGTATATCCATAACGACTCATGACGTTCTGCTCCAGCACCTGGCGATCCGGCCGGGGGATGAAGGTCCCGGACCCTGGGATACGCTGGACGGAGTGCAGATTCTCAAGCCGTCTTATAATGTGGTAATCGACCACTGTTCCATCAGCTGGGCGATCGATGAGAACGCCGATACCTGGACCGATGTTCACGACGTCACCTTTTCGAACTCTATCATCAGCGAGGGGCTGAGGGAGTCTCTGCACAGCGACGGCAAGCATTCCAAGGGCTACCTGGCCGGACGGCGCAACAAGAACATCGCCTTTATCGGCAACCTGCAGGCGCACAACGACACCCGCAATCCGATGGTCTACGGCAAGACCAATATCATGATTGTGAACAACGTCTTCTACAATGCCGGCGCCTACTCCTTTACCTCCATCGGCGACGGCTGGAAGGACGGACCTCCGCAGGCAGTCGTGGTCGGCAACATTTTCAAGGCCGGACCCGGCACCACAGCCGGGAGCGCGATCAAAATCGAGAGCAATGCGCCCAAGGGGACGCAGGTCTATGAAGCTTCGAACTACTTCACCGGAGGGGAGATTCGGGGTGGGGAGTCCGCCTACTACGTCTCCAGTCCCCCGATGCCTATGGACGGTATTACGGCAAAGACGGACGAAGGCGAAATTCTGCACCGGGTTCTCACCCAGGCGGGATCAAGACCGGCCAGGCGGGACGCGGTGGACAACCGCATCGCCAATCCCCAGACCGGCGAAGTGGTGACCGGCCAGGGCAGCTTTGTCGACAGCGTCAACGGCAGCGGCACCCCGGCACCCGGCGGCTGGCCCGACTATCCCCTGGAATACGCAAATTTCGACGAAGGCGCCAATCCTAACGGGGATGATAACGGCGACGGCTACACCAACATCGAGGAAAAACTGCACCAGATGGCGAAAGCCCTGGAGATGTAATTTCAGCGACACATCCGGTTATTCGGAGATGATATTCAACAGAAAGGCTTTCCTGTCGAGACGGGAAAGCCTTTCTCCTACCCATCACCTTGCTTCGGCGCCCGCTTTGGCGGGCGTCTTTGTTGCCGGTTGTGCTGCTGCGCCGACGATCCGAGCAAACGTTTTGTCCCTGACACCGTCGGTCAGCAGGAAGCGCGGCAGTTTCATCACCGTCTCCGTCGGCCCGGCGGGACGGGCCTCGATGGTGAAGGTTGCCACGTAGCCGGCAGCCGTCGCCTGCTGCAATAGATCCTCGTCGTAGATGCCGAAGGGCCAGGCGAGCAGGTCGATGGTTCCGCCGACTTCCTTTTCCAGCTTCGACTTCGATTTCGCCAACTGGGTCTTCACCATTTTTTCATACTCGGCCGGTGCCAGTTTCTTTTTCTCCTGTTTGAAATTGGGATGCCAATAGGTGTGCGATTGAATGTCGAAGAAACCGGTTGCCTTGGCTTCCCGCAACTGATCCCAGGTCATCGCATACCGGGCGTTGGAGATGGCGGAAGGGTAGGTGAAGAGGGTCACCGGTACCCGATACTGTTTTACCAGCGGCAGCATGTCGGTGTAGACCGATTTGTGGGCGTCGTCGGCGACGATGACGACCGATTTGCGCGGCGGGGCCTGCCCCTTGCCCAGATAGAAATCGACCAGGTGCCGCAGGGGGATAACCGTGTAGCCCTGCTCCTTCAGATATTTCAGGTGGGACTCGAACACCGGTGTCGTGACGGTCATGCTGTCGGCCACGGTCGGCCCGAAGCGGTGATAGAGGAGGATCGGCACGCTGAATTCGGCGGGCGCTGCAAAGGCGGCAGAGCCGAGGAGCAGCATAACGGCAAGCAGGTGAAAAAATTTTTTCATGGCGGCATGACCTCATCAAGTATTAAGGACCGACGGCAGGATATGCTTTCCCAAGGGGAGAGGGAAGGGGGAAAAAGCAATCCAGTCGGAAGACGGATCGCTTCTCCTGGCGGTTGGCGAAGGGGGGAAGGGCCGAAAGGAATGAAAAGTTTTTTGTGCCGAGGCAATGAGTCTGGGAAAGACCTGGAAAACGAAAAGACCTATTGCCAGAGACCCTGTTTCTGCCTGCGGGCGGATTCTTCTGCTTTGAGGAAATCGGGTTTCCGGCTGAAGTCGAAGCGGCGGTAGACGACGGCATATCCCTTATCGAGCATAGTCTTGTTAAGACATTGCCCGTCGGAAAGAAAAACGTAAGCCAGCAATCGGCCATGGCGGTCCCTTTTGGGTTTTTCCCCCTCAAGGTAAACCATCTCACCCTTGACGGTGCCGATAAGAAAATCAAGACCCTGACGATGAATTCGGCGCAGGGTTCCTGGGGCGATGCCACGCCGCAGGAAAAAATCATCGCGCGGTGATGGCTCCCGTTCCGGGGCGTCGATGCCGATCATGCGTACTTTGCCGACGCCGGACACCTCCAGGGTGTCGCCGTCGTAAACCCACAGCACCTTGCCGCTCAGGAGATCATTAACCTGGGCTGCTTCCGTCGCCAAAGCAGGGAGGGGGATGACGGTCAGCCGGCAAGCCAGGCCGAGGGCGAGTGCAGCAAGAAGGAGGAAACAACAATGGCGGCGTGATCGGAAAGTCATCCCCGGCCCCAGAGGATGCGGGCAAAGGTTCCGGTGAATATTCCCCAGATGGCGTTGAAAATCAATACCAGCAGGGGGGTCAGGGTGCCCAGGCCGAGGCCCATGGCACCATGCGGAGTCTGATTGGGGAAAACATAGAAGAGCTGAAAAGCCGTGGGCAGCAGGCTGATCCACAGCCCCTTGCGAATCCATTGGTTCCTTGATCGAGGGCCGGCGACGGAGAAAAAATAGGCCAGACCCCACAGGCCGCCCCAGACCAGTCGCGGATAGAGCCAGGCCAGAGTCCATTGAGGCGCCAGAGTCACTCCCAGAAGATGGGTCAGGCCGATGCGTCCGCTCATCCAAAGGGCCAGACTGTTGAAAAAAGCGCCGATCAGGCCGGCGCAGAAACAGACACTCAAAAGAGCCTTGGTGCGGTGCATTCTTCCTCCTTGGGGCTGAACATTTTCGCAGCCCTTTGCAGCAAGCGGGACGAAGCCCCTTTGCATAACTCCGGCTTGCGGAGATCAGGATAATTCTTCGTTCATGCGCCCCGTCCGGTATCCTTCCAGATCCAGAGTGACATACCGGAATCCGGCACCCTTGCAGGTTTCAATCATTGCAGCACGAAGGCTTTGTTCCAGCACCCGGGGAAGGTCGCTTTGAGCGATTTCGATCCTTACCGTATCTCCATGATGACGGGCCCGGAAATTGGAGAATCCCAGGCGG
This sequence comes from Syntrophotaleaceae bacterium, assembly GCA_041390365.1. Classification (NCBI taxonomy): domain Bacteria; kingdom Pseudomonadati; phylum Thermodesulfobacteriota; class Desulfuromonadia; order Desulfuromonadales; family Syntrophotaleaceae; species Syntrophotaleaceae bacterium. The sequence goes on from JAWKQB010000001.1 coordinate 149,881, forward strand.
TAGAGGAAATCTTCGCATATCTCGACCTGGCCCAGCTTTTCAGGGGACAGGGGCTGCTGGTAGGGAATACGGGTCGCCAGGCAGGCAAAGGCAGCTTTCTCCGCTGTCGGCAGATGCATCTGCCTGCTCAGATAACGAATGTCCTGTTTTGTCAGGCCCGCCTCCAGAAGCGGAGAGCGGATTCCGAGCTGCAAAAGAGCTTCCCTTCCGGGGCGGTAATCGCGGAGATCATCCAGGTTGGAGCCGTCCAGCAGAACGGCACCCCCGTATTCAGCGGCCTTCTCCAGGCAGAGGGCCATGATCGCCCGTTTGCAATGGTAGCATCGGCGTGGTCCGTTGGCCGCAACTTCGGGTATTTGCAAAATGTCAAAGGTCAGGATGATCTGGCGAATCCCGAGGGATGAAGCGATTCTTCGACTTTCATCCAGTTCCCAGGCCGGAAGGAAGGCCGACTGTACCGTCAGAGCCAGAACTTTGTCGGCGCCAAGGGTATCCGCTGCCGTTTTCAACAACAGCGTCGAGTCGACCCCTCCTGAAAAGGCAACGGCAACTGTAGGGAAGCTGCCGAGCAGGTCCTTAAGGGGAGCAGTTTTTTCGGCCGTGCCGAGGTTGTGTCCGCTCAGGTCAACCTTTTTCATCAAAAAGGCCGGAAGAGAGATAGCGCTCCCCGGTGTCGCAAAGAACTGTGACGACATTCTTTCCGGGGCCAAGGCGTTTTGCCACCTGGATCGCCGCCCAGACATTGGCGCCGGCGGAAATGCCGACAAGCAGGCCTTCCTCGCGGGCAAGCTGCCGGCTGGTGGCTATGGCCACTTCGTTTTCAACGGTTATGACTTCCTTGTAGATAGACGTATCGAGGACTTCGGGAACGAACCCGGCCCCGATCCCCTGGATGCAGTGTGGACCCGGGCACCCTCCCGAGAGGACGGGGGAAGCGGCGGGCTCGACCGCCACGATGTAAGCCTGGGGGTTTTTGGCCAGAAGGACCCTTCCCACGCCTGTAATGGTGCCTCCCGTGCCCACTCCGGCAACGAAGGCGTCCACCTGGCCGTCCAGGGCGGCAAGAATCTCCGGACCGGTAGTTTCCTCATGGACCTTGGGATTGGCCGGGTTGTTGAACTGCATTGGCATGAAGCAGTTTTTTTCGGCACGGATTTCTTCGGCCGCAGCAATGGCGCCGCGCATGCCCTGGCTGCCCGGGGTCAAAATCAGTTCGGCCCCATAGGCGATGAGCAGCCGGCGCCGTTCCAGGCTCATGGTTTCAGGCATGGTGAGGATGAGACGATATCCCTTGACTGCGCACACCAGTGCCAGGCCGATGCCGGTATTGCCGCTGGTCGGCTCAACCACCATATCCCCGGGTTTGATGCAGCCGTCCTGTTCGGCCCGCTCGATCATCGCCAGGGCGATCCGGTCCTTGACGCTGCCGCCGGGGTTGTTCGCTTCCAATTTGCCCCAGACGGCAGCACAATCGGCCCCCGGCAAACGATTCAGGCGGACCAGGGGGGTATTGAAAATCTGACCGAGGGTGTTGGTGCTGATGGCAGTCGGCACGGGATCCTCCACTTTGGTTACGGGATACTTGTATTTGCCTCAATATCCCTAATAATAAAGACTGCAGTGTCTGTCAACAGATAATACCCGATCGCAGTTGTGAGGTCTATCATGGCTTTTTCGACTTCCGGTTCAGATCCTTTCCCCTCTTTCCTTCGGTATGCTCCGCCAATCGGTACGGTCGTCCTGAAGGGGCGGAGAAAACTGTCGTCCTTCCCGGTGTTATGGGCCGGAACGGTTCTCGGCGGGGCGCGGGTGTGCCGAATGGGCGTCCGCATGCCCCTCAATGCCCGCCGGCGGCTGCGAAAAGGCTCATATTTCCAGGTCTATTTTTTCCCTTCCTCGAAAAACCAACCTCGCACCGTCTGGTGTTGCCGCTACCTGAACCGATCTTCCCGGTGTGGAATGGTCGACATTCGGGGAGAAGTGCTGGAAGAAAAAAACCTTTCCGGCAGTCGCCGGAAAAGGTAAAGGCGGCGCGGAGCCGCCTTAAAGGTCATGCAAGATTCTTTTTGATCCGTTCCACTGCCTCGATCACGTTGTCTCGATCGCCAAAGGCCGAAAGGCGGAAGAAACCCTCACCGCTGGGGCCGAAGCCGCTGCCGGGAGTGCCGACCACGTGGCATTCGGAGAGCAGCTTGTCGAAAAATTCCCAACTGCTCATGTTGGCCGGCGTCTTCAACCAGATGTACGGTGCATTGACGCCGCCATACACGGTCAGGCCGGCAGCCTCCAGCCCTTCCCGAATGATCCGGGCATTCTCCATGTAGTAGTCGACGGTTTCCTTGACCTGGGCCCACCCTTTGTTGGAGTAGACGGCAGCGGCGGCCTTCTGCACCGGGTAGGAGACGCCGTTGAACTTGGTTGTCTGGCGGCGGTTCCACAGCTTGTTGAGAGAAACCGATTCGCCGGCAGCGGTTTTCGCCATGACCCCTTCGGGAACGACGGTAAGCGCGCAGCGGACGCCCGTAAAGCCGGCGGTCTTGGAAAAACTGCGGAACTCGATGGCACATTTTTCGGCGCCGGGGATTTCATAAATGCTGTGGGGGATGCCGGGTTCGGTGATGAAGACCTCATAAGCGGCGTCGAAGAAGATGATGGTGTCGTTGGCCAGGGCGTAATCGACCCATTGCTGCAGATCGTCCCGGGTGGCGACAGCGCCGGTCGGGTTGTTGGGGTAGCAGAGATAGACGATGTCGACTTTTTCCTTTGGAATGGCCGGAGTAAAGCTGTTCTCTTCGGTGCAGGGCAGGTAGACGATTCCCTTGTAGTAGCCCTTTTCGTCCGCCTCGCCGGTGCGCCCGATCATGACGTTGGTGTCGTTATAGACCGGATAGACCGGGTCGCAGATGGCCACCTTGTTGTCCATGGCGAAGATGTCGAGGATGTTGGCGCAATCGCATTTGCTGCCGTCGGAGATGAAAATTTCCGACGTTTTCAGCGAGACCCCGAGGGGCTTGTAGGATTTTTCGATGATGGTATCGATCAGGAATTCGTAGCCCTGCTCCGGCCCGTAGCCCTTGAAGGTCTCCGAACTGGTCAGTTCGTCGATCCCCTCGTGGAAAGCCTCGATCACGGCCGGCGCCAGGGGCTGGGTGACATCACCGATCCCCAGGCGAATGACCTTGGCCTCGGGATGGGCGGCGGCAAAGGCCTTGACCCGGCGGCCGATTTCGGGAAACAGGTAGCCGGCCTTGAGTTTCAGATAATTGTCGTTCAAAAGTGCCACGAAAAACCTCCTTTTATAATTTCTAAAGTTCGAATTGTGTAATAGGTTAAATTTTGTGGGCCTCGTCAATCGTACTCGTACTCAAATTTTTCATACGTTTCAGAATTTCCTTTCGAGTACGAGTACCGATCCTTCGGATCTGAGTACGAGTACGATGGTAGACCATCCGGTCTGGATCGTACCCGCCTTATTTCAACCCCAAAATATCCTGCATGTCGTACAGTCCCGGCCCCTTGTCGGCGATCCAGCCGGCGGCGCGAATGGCGCCGCGGGCGAACATGTCGCGGCTCATGGCACGGTGGGTGATTTCGATCCGTTCGCCCATGCCGATAAAGTAGACGGTATGTTCGCCGACGATGTCGCCGCCGCGTACTGTCTGCATGCCGATCTCTTCCCGGGTGCGGGCGCCGCACATCCCTTCGCGGTGATAGACCGCGCTCTGGTTGTAATCCCGGCCGAGGGCTTCGGCGACGATTTCCCCCATCCTCACCGCGGTCCCGCTGGGGGAATCTTTTTTCTGGTTATGATGGAGTTCGACGATTTCCACGTCAAAACCCTCGCCAAGAATTTTGGCCGCCTCCTTGAGCAGTTTGAAGCAGGCATTGACCCCGACGCTCATGTTGGGAGCCAGGACCACGGGAATTCTCTGGGCCTGATCGTTGACCTTGGCCCGCTGCTCCGGAGTGAAGCCGGTGGAGCCGATGACGATCTTTTTGCCGAGGGCGGCACAAATATCGAGATTTTTCAGGGAGACTTCGGGGAAGGTGAAATCGATCAGCACCTCGGCCCGCGCCAGGGCTACCTCATGGCGGTCAGTAATTTCGACCCCCAGTGCTCCACAGCCGGCCAGCAATCCTGCATCCTGTCCGACCGAGGGATGGCCCGGCATTTCCAGCGCCCCGGCCAGCTCCATTCCGGCGGTGTCCTTTATGGCGGTAATCAGGCGGCCGCCCATGCGTCCGGCGGCGCCGTTAACGGCTACTTTGATCATGGAGGACCTCCTTCTTTCTGGTTATGCGGGAATCAAACCGTATTCGGCCAGGACGTTTTTCAATGCGGTCAGATTCTCCGGCTTCATTGGAACCAGCGGCAGACGGGGATGTGCGCTGCATCGGCCCATCAGTTCCAGAGCCGTCTTGACCGGAACCGGATTCGATTCGATAAACATGGCGTTATGGATTCCCAGGAGGTTGTAGTGGATCTTCCGGGCGTCTTCCCAGCGCCTCTCCTCGACGGCGGTGAGCAAAGCCTTCACCTCCTTCGGCAGGATGTTGGCTGTGACGGAGATAACCCCTTTGGCGCCAATGGACATGAAGGGCAAGGTCAGGGCATCATCCCCGGAAAGGATGTCGATCTTGTCGCCGGCGCGGGCGAGAATTTCTGAGGCTTGGGAGACGTTGCCGGAGGCGTCCTTGAGAGCGACGATATTGGGAATTTGGGCCAGCCGGACGGTGAGGTCGACGGACATGTTCACCCCGGTGCGGCCGGGGACGTTATAGACCACCTGCGGCAGAGCGACTTCCTCCGCGAGAATCCGGAAATGCTGGTAGAGCCCTTCCTGGGAAGGTTTGTTGTAGTAGGGAGAAATCAGCAGCAAGCCGTCCGCGCCGGCCTGCTTGGCCGCCCGGCTCAGTTCGACGGCTTCCGCCGTCGAGTTGGACCCGGTGCCGGCCAGCACCGGGATTCGCCCGTTCACCTGGTCGACGCAGGCCTTTATCACCCGGTTGTGTCCTTCGTGGTCGAGGGTGGCCGCCTCGCCGGTGCTCCCACAGGGAACGATTCCGTCGGTGCCGTTTTCGATCTGGAACTCCACCAGTTGCCGAAAGCTGTCCTCGTCGAATCGGCCGTCCGATGAGAAGGGGGTGACAATGGCCACCAGGGATCCTTTGAACATTTTGTTTCCTCCCGTTTTTTTGCGAAGATTTTCGGTCCCTTATTTACATGGGTCCTATAAGACCTATGGGACCTATGGGGTTCAGATTCCCTCGGGAATCGTCTCGCCCTTGATCAGGTCCTCGTAGGTTTCCCGTTGGCGCACCATCAGCACCTTGTCCCCCTTGACCATGACCTCCGGGGTGCGGGGCCGGCTGTTGTAGTTGGACGCCATGCTGAAGCCGTAAGCACCGGCGGAGGCCACGGCCAGCAGATCGCCCTGGCGGAAGGCGGGGACCTCGCGGTCCTGGGCCAAAAAATCACCCGATTCGCAGATCGGGCCGACAACGTCGGCGACCATGGTAGCGCTGGTCGACTTGTCTACCGCCTCAATGCCCTGATAGGAGCCGTAGAGGGCAGGGCGGGCAAGGTCGTTCATGGCCGCATCGACGATGACAAAGTTTTTCGCCTCGCCTTCCTTGACGTAAAGGACCTTCGAAATCAGCATGCCGGCGTTGCCGACCATCATCCGGCCCGGTTCGAAGACCAGGGTGACATCGAGTCCTTTGGTCGCTTCGATAATGGCTTCGGCATAATCGGCCGGAGTGGGCGGTTCCTCATCCTTGTAGGTAATGCCCAGTCCACCACCCAGGTCCAGATACTTGATCGCAAAACCTTCCTTCTGAAGCGTTTCGACCAGTTCGCGGACCTTTCTGATGGCATCGACGAAGGGTGACAGCTTGGTCAGCTGGCTGCCGATATGGCAGTCCACACCGATTACTTCGAGGTTGGGCAGGGCGGCCGCCTTGCGGTAATCCTCCAGGGCTCGGGCGATGTTGATGCCGAACTTGGCTTTTTTCATGCCAGTGGAGATGTAGGGGTGGGTCTGAGGATCGACGTCCGGGTTGACGCGGATGGCGATACCGGCTTTTTTGCCCACACGGCCGGCAACGCGGTCGATGGTCTCGAGCTCCTGGGGGGACTCGACATTGAACATCAGAATATCGGCCTCCAGGGCCGCCTGGATTTCCTTTTCGGTTTTGCCGACTCCCGAATAGACGATCTTGCGGGGATCGCAGCCGACCTGCTTGGCCCGGTAGAGTTCACCCCCCGAGACGATGTCGAAGCCTGCGCCGAGATTGACGAAGGTCTTCAGCACTGCCAGGTTGCTGTTGGCCTTGATGGAATAGCAGACAAGATGCGGGACCGAGGCGAAGGCTGAGGTAAAGGCTTCCATGTGCCGGGTCAGGGTGGCGTGGGAGTAGAGGTAGAAGGGAGTGCCGACCTGGGCGGCGATCTCCTTCACGGCCACTTCTTCGCAGTAGAGCTGATTGTTGCGATACTGAAAATGATGCATTTGCGAAATCTCCTGAAGGATCTGAATGGTCTTATCGCTAGAAGAACAGGTTGTTGATCAACGAGCCGGGATTCGAAAAACTAAGTGAATAACATACTTTGCCCGTTCGAGTCAAAAAGCAGGCTATTTTCCGGCAGGGGCGCGGACGGCGACAAGCTCTGACAGAGGGCTTTCGATGATGCGTGCGTTCTGGCGTATGACGCTGCGCACGGCGTAGAAATAGGTTTTTCCGGTCTCGAAGTCCTCATCGACGAAGGGAGGAGCGACCAGCGGTTGGATGTTGCGAGGCGCCGGGGTGAAACTGCTGTCCGGGTGGCGGCGATAGACGCGGTAACCGATCAGCTCCTTGTCTTCCGCCAGAATATTCACCGGTTGCCAGACCAGGATCAGCCGGCCGCTTTCCGGGGTAACCGTAACGCCTTGCGGAGCCGGAGGCGGATCGACAATGACCTGCCGGTCCAGCACCGGTTGCCCGTCCTGACCCCATCGGTTGAAAGGAATGATGCGGTACTGGTAGCCCTGCCCGATTTCGAGCGACTTGTCAGTGAGGAAAAACCGGTCGCCGACCCTTTCCACATCCCGCAGGTATTCGAGGTCGACCACGCGCCACAGTTCCGGGGTCTGGAGGCAGGTGGGGCAGTCGTCGGCAGGGTCGTAAAGGCCCCGGTAGATGCGGAATCCGGCCAGGTCGGTGAGGGGAGAACCGTTCTCGTTGAAGCGGGGCAGGGTCCAGGTCAGCACCATCTGCAGACCCTGCTGCCGCACGACGAATTCCTGCGGGGCCGATGGTATCGGCTGCGCCAGGGGTCGTACCGGTCCCTTTTTTCCGCATCCGGCCAGAACACCGAAAACTATCGACAGGATCAGGAAAAGGACAAATTCTCGCAACATTGCCGGTCGGATCATGTTTTTCCCATTCGTTCCACGCGGGCCCGGTCGAGCTCTCTCTGCACGGCTTCCCGGGCCGTGCCGCCGGTGGCCCGGCGGGCATTGACCGAGGCCTCCAGGGTGACGTAATCGTAAATGTCTTCGTCGATCCGGGCGCAGAAGCTGCGAAACTCCTTAAGACTCAGTTCGGGAATGTCCTTGCCCGTTTCGATACAGTAGCGCACCGTCTTGCCGACGATTTCATGAGCCTCGCGGAAAGGTATGCCTTTGCGCACTACGTAGTCGGCAACATCGGTCGCCGTGGAGAAGCCGCGGGCGGCTGCTTCCCGCATATTCTCGGCATGGATGGTCATCTGCGCGATCATGTCGGCGAAGATCTTCAGGCTGCCCTTGACCGTGTCGATGGTGTCGAACAAAGGTTCCTTGTCCTCCTGCATGTCCTTGTTGTAGGCCAGCGGCAGGGCTTTCATCACTGTCAGCAGTCCGATCAGGTTGCCGTAGACCCGTCCGGTTTTCCCCCGCACCAGCTCCGGCACGTCCGGATTCTTCTTCTGCGGCATGATCGAACTGCCGGTGCAGAAGGCATCGGACAGGGAGATGAATTTGAAGTCGGCGCTCGACCAGAGGATAAGTTCCTCGGCCAGGCGCGACAGGTGCATCATCAGAATCGCCGAGGCGCCGCAGAACTCAAGGGCGAAGTCGCGGTCGGACACCGAGTCGAGGCTGTTGCGGGTGACGCCGTCGAAGCCGAGCTGCTCGGCGACGAACTCCCGGTCGATGGGGAAGGTGGTCCCAGCCAGGGCACCGGCGCCGAGGGGCAGCAGATTGAGGCGCTTGAAGATGTCCCGGTAGCGCCCGGAGTCGCGCAAAAACATCTCGTAGTAGGCCAGCATGTGGTGGGAAAAGAGCACCGGCTGGGCGGTTTGCAGGTGGGTATAGCCAGGCATGATGACCGCAAGGTTGGCCTCCGCCTGGCTGAGGACCGACTCCTGCAGGGCATCAAGGTAATCGAGCACAGCCTGCAGTTCGTCACACAGGTAGAGGCGCACATCCAGGGCCACCTGGTCGTTGCGGGACCGGGCCGTATGCAGCTTGCCGCCCACCGGCCCGATCCTTTCGATCAGCCGGGCCTCGATGTTCATGTGGATGTCCTCAAGGGCGACGGAGAATTCGAAGTCGCCCTTTTCGATATCCTCCAGAATGCCCTGCAGTCCGGCGATGATGGTTTCCGCTTCCTGCGGGGCGATGATCCTTTGCTTGGCCAGCATCCGGGCATGGGCGATGGAGCCCTGAATGTCGTAGCGGTAGAGCCGCTGGTCGAAATCGATGGAAGCGGTAAAGGCCTCGACGAATTCATCGGTGGGCTGGGTAAAGCGGCCGGCCCAGGGTTTCTTGCTCATGTCTGGTTTGCTCCTGAAACTATAGCTGTCACAATATCCGGGCCTTTCCTTGTAAGCCCTTCAACACCGCGGGGTTGCGTCCCCGCACGACGCCTTACTCTTTTGATGCGCGTCAAAAGAGTAAGCAGAAAAACGCTCCCCGGCTCCTTGCCCGCCTGCGGCGGGTACCCTCCGCGAAGCAGACGTCGGGCGGGCGGAAAAAAACTCGGTCGCTTCGCTCCCTCAGACAGTTTTTCCGCCTTTTCGCCCGCCGGCCACTCCGCTCCGGCTGCGTCACAGGGGATGAAAAAGCAAAGACTTCCCCTTAAGGCTGATCGTGGTGCTTCTTTTTCATCGCGCTGCGGATCCTCAGACGCAGGGCGTTGAGGCGGATGAAGCCTTCGGCGTCGGCCTGGTTGTAGACCTGGTCCGCTTCGAAGGTGGCGATTTCGGGATCGAACAGGCTGTCGGTGTCGGACTTGCGGCCGACCACCCGGCAGTGCCCCTTGTACAGCTTCACCCGGGCCACGCCGTTGACGGTCTTCTGGGTCTCGTCGATCAGGGCCTGCAGCGCTTCCCGCTCCGGAGAGAACCAGTAGCCGTTGTAGACCATGGTGGCGTAGCGGGGGATCAGGGAGTCGCGCAGGTGCAGCACCTCGCGGTCCATGGTGATCTGCTCCACGCCCCGATGGGCCTCCTCGAGGATGGTTCCGCCCGGGGTCTCGTAGACCCCGCGGCTCTTCATGCCGACGTAGCGGTTTTCCATGATGTCCGCCCGGCCGATGCCGTGCTTTCCGCCGAATTCATTAAGGCGGGCGAGCAGTTGGGCGGGAGTAAGAGTTTCACCGTTGACGGCCACCGGGTTGCCCTTGTGGAACTCGATTTCGATATATTCCGGCTTGTCCGGCGCCTCCTCCGGGCTGACGGACAGCACGTACATCTCTTCCGGAGCCTCGGCCCAGGGATTTTCCAGAATTCCCCCTTCGAAGGAGATGTGCAGCAGATTGCGGTCGCTGCTCCAGGGGCGTTTCTTGCTGACAGGGACGTGAATGCCGTGCTTCTGGGCGTAGGCGATGAGGGATTCGCGGCTGTCGAGATCCCACTCCCGCCAGGGGGCGATGACCCTGATGTCGGGGTTGAAATGGTAGTAGCCCAGCTCGAAACGGACCTGGTCGTTGCCCTTGCCGGTGGCGCCGTGGCAGACCGCGTCGGCGCCTTCGGCGGCCGCGATCTCCATCTGTTTTTTGGCGATCAGGGGCCGGGCGATGGAGGTCCCCAGGAAGTAGCGGCCTTCATAGATGGCGTTGGCGCGGAACATGGGGAAGACGAAATCGCGGACGAATTCCTCGCGCAGATCTTCGATATAGCATTTGCTGGCCCCGGTTTTGCGGGCTTTTTCGGGAATCCCGTCGAGCTCTTCGGCCTGGCCGAGATCGGCGCTGAAGGCGATGACCTCGCAGCCGTATTCCTCGATCAGCCAGCGCAGGATAATGGAAGTGTCGAGTCCACCGGAATAGGCCAGCACGGCCTTTTTGACGGAACCTTTCTTGAACATGATGTCTCCTTCTTATGAAAAATTTGAGCTATTGTTTTTATCGAAATCGAAATCGAAATCGGGGTCGAATAACGTTCGTTGTCGTTGTCGTAATCGTAATCGTAATCGACCCGCGATTACGACAACGACAACCGTTTCGCTACCGCTTCACTGACAACGAGAAAGGCAGTCGTTACAGCTTGATCACGTACGTCTCCGCGATCATATCGTGCAATCCCTGCTTGCGCTCGGTGAACGCCACCATCAGGTAGCCGATGCCGAGAATGATCTTGGAGACGAATTTGCCCGGCACCTCCCGCAGAAAGGCCTTGCCGTAGCCAAGATCCGTCCCGTCGGTGCGCACCACCTTGATGCGCAGGGCCATTTTGCCCGGGGTCTGGCCGCTCGCGCCGGTAAAGACGGTGAAATAGGCCCAGCCGATCATCAGGTTGAACAGCAGCAGAACCAGGACATGAGGCTCTACCTCCCCCCCTGCGGTGCCGACCAGGGTGCTGGTCAACCCCAGAAAGATTCCGCAGACCATCTGGATGGCAGAGAGAATGATTCCGTCGATGAGGGATGCCACCACCCGCAGCCAGAACCCGGCGTAAGTGTCGACGGCCGATCGAAGAGCCAGTGCCATGCCGCACCGGCTGCAGCGTGGAGCATAAGGCTGCACCATCTGACAGGAGGTGCAGGCGACAGTTTGTGGTTCGGTGGTCAGCGTGAAGTTGCCGTCGTTCTTCGCAGGCCGGTCCATCGGAAAAGACTGAGCGCACCGTGGGCAGGTCGCCCGTGTGGCGCCATCGGGTACTGATTCTTCGGGAACTTCCCTGGCAAAGCCGCAGTGGGGGCAGCTGATGTTCATTGCAATTCCTGTTATCGGTCGGCCATCAAAGTCGCCATGATGGCCTTCTGGACATGGAGGCGGTTTTCGGCTTCGTCGAAGACCACCGAATGCGGCCCTTCGATCACCTCATCGGTGATTTCCTCATCCCGGTGGGCCGGGAGGCAGTGCATGACGATGCAGTCCGGATCGGCGACTTCGATGACCTGCTGGTTGATCTGGAAGCCGGCAAAAGCCATCTCCCGTTTTTTCTGTTCCTTTTCCTGCCCCATGCTGGCCCAGACGTCGGTATTCAGCACTTGGGCCCCCCGGGCGGCCTCGATCGGGTCGTTGAGATAGATGATTTTAGCACCCATTTTTTCGGCCCGCGCCATGACGTTCCGGTCGGGCTTGTACCCTTCCGGAGTGGCGACCCGCAGTTCGAAGCCGAAGACCGCCGCGGCGTTGATCCAGCTGTTGGCCATGTTGTTGCCGTCGCCGATCCAGCAATAGATCAGATCGCGGTAGGCGCCCTTGTGCTCGATGACGGTGAACAGATCGGCCATGACCTGGCAGGGGTGGTAGCTGTCGGTCAGGCCGTTGATGACGGGAATGTCTGACAGGCGTGCCAGTTCTTCCACCGCCTCATGAGAAAAGGTGCGGATCATAATGCCGTCCACATAGCGGGACATGACCCGGGCCGTATCCTTGATCGGCTCTCCGCGGCCCATCTGGGTGGTGCTGGAGGACAGAAACAGGGCATGTCCGCCGAGCTGGTACATGCCCACCTCGAAGGAGACCCGGGTGCGGGTGGAACTTTTTTCGAAAATCATGCCGAGGGTTTTGCCCTTGAGCATACGGTGTTTCTCGCCCTTCTTCTGTTTTTTCTTCAACTCCCGGGTGAGTTCGAAAATCTGTTCCAGTTCCTCACGGCTCCAGTCAGTGAGGCAGAGAAAATCCTTTTTCACAGTGGGTCCTCCTGAAGGTATTTCCAGTTTATGAATGTGTTTCTTCTATCGAAACCTGAAGATCAAAGAAGCCAGCTGTCAGACGCTCATTTCCCCGAGAATGCCGTCCAGGATGGACAGCCCTTCATCCAATTCCTCCCGGGTGACAATCAGCGGGGGCACGAAACGCAGTACGTTGCCTACGGTGCAATTGATCAGCAGTCCGCGGCGCAGCGCTTCTTTGACGATGTCCGCCCCGGGTACGGTCAGCTCCATCCCCAGGATCAAACCGCGACCCCGCACTTCTTTCACGAAGGGATAGCGCTCCTTCATTTCTTCGAGCTTTCCGCGCAGGTAGTCGCCCATGGCCCGGCCATGTTCGATGACGCCGTCCTCCAGCAGGACCCGCATGGCCGCCAGCGCCGCGGTGGTGATCAGCGGGTTGCCGCCGAAGGTGGAGCCGTGGCTGCCGGGACCGAAGGTGGCGGCGACCTTCTCGGTCGCCACCATGGCGCCGATGGGCGGTCCTCCGGCCAGCGCCTTGGCCAGGGTCATGATGTCGGGAGCGACACCGTCGTGCTGATAGGCGAACAGATATCCGGTCCGGCCGCAGCCGACCTGAACCTCGTCGTAGATCAGCAGCAGGTCGTGGCGGTCGCAGATGTCCCGCACCTGGCGCAGATAATCGGCGGACGGCACGTTGACTCCTCCTTCGCCCTGTACTGGTTCCAGCAGCACGGCGCAGGTTTTGGGGGAGATCGCCGCTTCGAGAGCCGAGGCGTCATTGAAAGGGACATATCTGAAACCGGCCAGCATCGGCGCAAAGCCGTCCTTGACCTTGTCCTGACCGGTGGCGCTGATGGTGCCGATGGTCCGGCCGTGGAAGGAGGCCAGGGCGGTGATGACTTCGTAGCGGTTTTCCCCGTTGCGCATCGCACTGTACTTGCGGGCCAGTTTGAGGGCCGCCTCGTTGGCTTCGGCGCCGGAGTTGCAGAAAAACACCCGTTCGCCGAAGGAGTGGGCGCAGAGCAGTTCGGCCAGTTCGATCTGGCTGGGAATATGGTAATAATTTGAGCAGTGAAGCAGGGTCCCGGCCTGCCGCTGCAGAGCGGCCACGACCTTGGGATGGCAGTGCCCCAGGTTGTTGACGGCCACCCCCGCCAGAAAATCGAGATAGCTCTTTCCGTCGGCATCCCAGAGGCGGCAGCCTTCGCCTTTGACCGCCACCAGGGGGTAGCGGCCATAGGTTCCGGCAATATGTTTCTCCCCCCGGGCAATCCATTCAGCGGCAGTTGTCATGAGTCGAACCTTCCTACGGCGGTGCCGATACCTTTGTCGGTAAAAATTTCCAGCAGACAGGCGTGCTCCACCCGCCCGTCGATGATGTGGCAGGTGTGCACCCCTTCGTTGATGGCGTCGATGCAGCAGTTGATCTTGGGAATCATCCCGCCGGTGATGGTGCCGTCATTGATCAGATCGGGAGCCCGCCGGGTGTCGATGGTCGAGATCAGGCGGCCTTCCTTGTTCTTGACCCCCTCGATGTCCGTCAGCAGGATCAGCTTTTCGGCCCGCAGGGCACCAGCGATGCGGCCGGCCACAAGGTCGGCGTTGATGTTGTAGGTTTCGTTGTTCAGACCTACTCCGACCGGGGCGATGACTGGAATGAAACCGCCCTCTTCCAGGGCGGTAATGATTTCGGGATGGATGCTTTCCACCTCTCCGACCATGCCGACATCGATGATCTCCGGGGTCAGGGTGTCAGGGTTGACCGCTTTCAGTTCGAGCTTGCGGGCCACGATCAGGCGGCCGTCCTTGCCGCTCAGACCCACGGCCTTTCCTTCGTGACGATTGATGTTGGCCACGATCTCCTTGTTGACCTTGCCGCCGAGAACCATCTCCACCACATCCATGGTTTCCTGGTCGGTGACCCGCATCCCCTGAACGAAACGGGTTTCCTTGCCCATCGCTTTGAGCACCTGACCGATCTGGGGACCGCCGCCGTGGACGATGACCGGATTGAGGCCGATGTATTTCAGCAGGGTCACGTCCTTGGCGAAGCCGAGCTTGAGTCGCTCGTCCACCATGGCGTTGCCGCCATACTTGATGACGATGGTCTTGTTGGCGAAGCGCTTGATGTAGGGCAGAGCCTCCATCAGTACGTTGGCTTTTTTGATCAGTTCTTCCATTGTATGAAACCGTTGCTGGTTGTTGGTTGCTCGTTGCTGGTTGCTGGTTGCTGGTTGCTCGTGGCTCGTTGCTCGTGGCTCGTTGCTCGTTGCTCGTTGCTCGTTGCTCGTTGCTCGTTGCTCGTTGCTCGTTGCTCGTGGCTCGTGGCTCGTGGCTCGTGGCTCGTGGCTCGTGGCTCGTGGCTCGTGGCTCGGGTGCTTGGTTTTGCCAGCAACTAGCAACTAGCGACGAGCAACTAAAGAATATACCTCGACAGATCCTCGTCCTTCGCGATGTCCGACAGGCGGTCGCGGACATGGGCGGCGTCGATGACGATGGCTTTTCCCTGCCGTTCGGGGGCCTCGAAGGAGAGGTCCTCGAGCAGCTTTTCGAGGATGGTGTGCAGCCGCCGGGCACCGATATTTTCGGTGCGATCGTTGACCACCGTGGCGATGCGGGCAATCTCCCGGATCGCTTCCGCCTCAAAGGTCAGTTCGATCCCTTCCGTCTCCATCAGGGCCCGATACTGGCGGATCAGGGCGTTTTTCGGTTCCGTCAGGATGCGGATGAACTCCTCCTCGCCAAGGCTGTCCAGCTCCACCCGGATCGGGAAACGGCCCTGCAGTTCGGGAATCAGATCCGAGGGTTTGGACACATGGAAGGCGCCCGCGGCGATGAACAGCACGTGATCGGTCTTGACCGGTCCATACTTGGTGTTCACCGTGCTCCCCTCGACGATCGGCAGGATGTCCCGCTGCACCCCCTCGCGGGACACGTCGGGCCCTTGGCGGGCGCCCTGACCGGCGATCTTGTCGATCTCGTCGATAAAGATGATGCCGCTCTGCTCGACCCGCTCCCTGGCCAGGGTGTTGACCTTCTCCATGTCCACCAGACGCTCCGCCTCCTGCTCGATGAGCAGTTCCCGGGCCTCCCGCACCGTCATCTTCCGGCGCTTGGTCTGCTTGGGGAAGAGGTTGCCGAACATCTCCTTGATGTTGATCCCCATCTCCTCGGTGCCCTGGGGGGTGAAGATCTCCATCATCGGCGTTTTGGTGACCTGGGTTTCGATCTCCACCGGACGGTCGTCGAGTTTGCCCTGGCGCAGCAGCCGGCGCAGCTTTTCCCGGGTGCCCCCTTCCCCGGCCGATTCCGTCGAAAGCTCCTGGTCTTGGCTGGACGGCAGCAGCAGATCGAGCAGCCGCTCCTCGGCGAGGTCCTCGGCCTTGATCCGCACGGTTTTGGCCTCTTCTTCGCGCACCATGATGACCGCCAGGTCCACCAGGTCGCGCACCATGCTTTCCACATCCCGGCCGACGTAGCCGACTTCGGTGAATTTGCTCGCCTCCACCTTGATGAAGGGAGCCTGGGCGAGCCTGGCCAGACGGCGGGCGATCTCGGTCTTGCCGACGCCGGTGGGGCCGATCATGATGATGTTCTTGGGCACGATCTCGTCGCGCAGTTCGGCAGGCACCTGCTGGCGCCGCCAGCGATTGCGCAGCGCAACGGCCACCGCCCGTTTGGCGTTTTTCTGGCCGATGATGTAGCGGTCCAGTTCCGATACCGTTTCCCGGGGGGTGAAATTGTTCACGACAGACTCTCCGAGACGATGCGGTCGTTGGTGTAGATGCAGATATCCGCGGCGATCTTCAATGCCTGCTCGGCGATCTCCCGGACCTCCAGGTCCGAATGATTCAGCAGGGCCCGGGCGGCAGCCAGGGCAAAGGGACCGCCGGAGCCGATGGCGGCGATGCCGTCGTCCGGTTCGATGACGTCCCCGGCGCCGGAGATGACCAGGGTCGTTTCCGCATCGGCCACGATCAGCAGGGCTTCGAGTTTGCGCAGAATCTGATCCGTGCGCCAGTCCTTGGCCAGGGCGACGGCTGCCTTGGGCAGATTGCCGCGATGTTCCTGGATCTTGGATTCGAACTTTTCGAACAGGGTGAAGGCGTCGGCAGTGCTGCCGGCGAATCCGGCGAGAATCCTCCGGTCGTACATGCGCCGGATCTTCCGTGCGCCGTGCTTCATCACCGTGTTGCCGAGAGTCACCTGGCCGTCCCCGGCGATGGTCACCCGGCCCTCTTTGCGCACACAGACAATGGTTGTTCCACGAATATCCATGATGTTTTTATATGAATAAGTTGGTTTGTGAAAAATAGGGCACATGTTATCACAGGCCCGAGGGTAAAAAAAGAAAAATGGCAGGATGGATGGGGTTTGTCAAGGCCTGTTTGACCCGGGATTTTCCGTTTCCAACGCCTTCAGGAAGCCGACAATCTCCTCGATCTCCGTTGGTCCGAGTTGCCGGTCGAGTTGCATCCATGCCATGCGTCGGATCGCCTCCGGCAAGGACGAAACCTTTCCGTCATGAAAATAGGGTGCCGTGAGCGTAACGTTGCGCAGCATGGGGACCTTGAAAACGAATCTGTCCTCCTCCCGGCCGGTGATTTCATAACGCCCGGCATCCGACTCGTTGTCGTAGGGATGATAAATGCCGAACTTCTGTAGCAGTCGGCCGCCTACCGGGTGGCTGCTGTGGCATTCGACGCAACCGACTTCCATGAACCGCCGCAGCCCATGTTTTTCCGCCTCCGACAGTGCACCGGTTTCTCCCTTGAGGTAGCGGTCGAAGCGGGCGGGGGCGACCAGGGTTCTTTCGAAGGCGGCGATGGCCTGTACGATATGGTCGAACGTTATCTGATCACCAGGTTTTGGAAAGGCACGGGCGAAAGAGCTGCGATAGTCCTCGATCCCCTGAAGCCGGCTTACGACCTCTTCTTCCGTTCGCATGGCCATTTCATCGGGATGCAGCAGCGGCCCGCGGGCCTGCTCGACGAGGTCGACAGCCCGACCGTCCCAGAACTGCAGTATCTGAAACCCGGCATTCAGCACTGTCGGTGTATTGCGTTTGCCGTGAATGCCTCGGGCTCCGGGGGATGTGGGCAGATTGTCGGTTCCTGCATGCCGGCCGTCCAGGAGATGGCAGTCGCTGCAGGCCTGGGTTTTGTTCAGGGAAATACCCCGCTCGAAAAACAGCTTGCGGCCCAGTTCGACCAGGGCCGGAGTATCTCCCTGGCTGCCTGGCATCTGCTCGGGCAAGGGTTTGAAATAGATCCTTGTCGTCAGGGCGCTGCCTTCATACTCTGTTGCTCTGCCGTCGGCGACTGCATGGCAAGGGGCCGCGAAAAAGGTTCCGGCCAGCAACAGAAAAAACAGGAAGGTTTTCGGCTTGCTGGTTGTCGAACTTTGCTCGTTCATCAGACCTTGGGCGGGAGGATGGCAAGACCGCCATCGGTGGGAAAGGGGCGGTGAAAGCGGCGGAGGCATCAGGCCGCTTTCACTGCCGGCGCACGGTTCCGGTGCGGAGAACTGACTGTCCGATCCGCAGCAAGCTGATGGATGTTACCGTTTTTCCATGCTCTCGACATAAATGGCCTGGACGCCCTGGCCCTGAATCAACACACCTTTGACCTGGACTGTACCGTCCAGCATCGCATACCGCTCGGGACTCATAAGGGGAACCTCATGCTCGCCGGTCAGAAGAATGTACTGGTCACCATCGGCGGTGGTCAGCAAGGGAGGGTCGCCGGCTTTGATGCACCGCTCGCAACACCCTTTCGCGCAGACCTTGTCGGGGTGGGAAAGCTTGCAGAACGTACAGGTGATCTGGCCGGTCGCTGTAATCTCCTGTCCCTTGATGGCCGCGTTCTTATCGCTTTCGGCGAAAGCCGTGGTCGTTGTCAAGGCCAGCGCAAGCACCATGAAAATCCCGAAAAAATATGCTCTTTTCATCCTCTGTCTCCTTTTCGATAAAAAAATCCCTGCCGCTGAACGGGTTTCGATTGAATCGGATTAAATCTAGCAGAAAAGGGGGGAAATACAAGGAGGGGGCTTGTTCATCCTGCCATGGCAGCAGTTGCAACATATCGAAATCGGATCGGGATCAACTTCGCTTCGTCATAAGTACAACGCCAGAATAAGGACGATAGCTGATTAGTGTCCCCTTCAGAACGTAGTGTTGACACGTCCTAACCTGTGAATGTAATTAATAAGGCATATATCATTTGATGCGCGGCGGCTAGGGTAAAAACTTCCGGAACGTATTCGGAAGTTTTCCTGAAAAACGTTGCTAAAAAACAAGCTCGTGTTTCACAGGAGGGAAAATGAGTAATTGCCCCCCCAGCATTGGTCCCGAGATCTCCGTTGCTAAATTCAATGCTTTTCCTTTCGATCCCCAAAGGCATCTTCCTCGACATGAACTTCTGGGCGAGTTGCATTCCGGACGGTGGGCAAAGAAACGAATCATATTGATCGCTGCAAAAGCCGGGCAGGGTAAAACGATTCTTACAGCGCAGTATGCTCAAAGCTCTGGAAAAAACACTTTCTGGTATCAAGTTCAGCCGGAAGATGGAGATCCGGCGTTTTTGGCATCGGCAATTTATCACGGTTTGCAAAGATGTTTTCAACTACCTCCGAGTTCGGTTTACGAAGATATTCTCCATCGAGGGGAATTCAACTCCCTTTCCGGTCGCGACTTGGCCGATCTCCTCGTCCTTCTGATTCGGCAGACCATCCAGGAGGATTTTTTAATTGTGTTTGATGATTTCCACCATCTTTCTTCAGCTAATCAGAGTCTTGACTTCCTTACGCAAATAATTAAGGGGCTCTCCATGAAGGGCCGGGTCATTTTGAATTCGCGATGGGCCGTAGCGCCGCTTTGGGAGGACTTGGGATTACTAAAAGAAGCGGCTGTGATCAACGATGTCGATCTTCATTTCAGTCGTTGTGAAATTCAGATGCTTTTTAATGACTTGCATGGAATAGCTCTTTCAAAGCAGGACATTGCCGACCTCTATCAATCGACCGAAGGTTGGGCCATGGGTCTGCAAATTCTGTCAAAATCTTTGAGGTGTGCCAATTATAAAAATTATTTTACGGAAGTGCGGGATAGGGATGAGCTGGTCCGGTTTTTTTCTGAAAATCTCCTTGAAGGGCTTCCCGGGGATGTAGCGGAGGCCTTTCTGCAGTCCTCGTTTCTCGAGGACCCTTCACAGCATGATATTGAATCGCTGTGGGGAGAACAGCGTTTGCTTTCATACTTTGAAAATTGGACGCGGCAGGGGCAGTTCATAGAGTCGATTCGGAACGATGATTGTCGGATCTTTCGTTTTCACCCCCTGTTTCATGAGTCGCTAAGGCATCTGGCTTTCGGGTGGATGTCCAAAGATTCCTTGTCCCGGGTACTGTCCAGGATGGGGGATTGGTTCATCGAACAGGGCAAGCCATTAGCCGCATTGAAATATCATGTGCAAAGCGAAGCGTGGGAACGAATCGATGACATATTGGAATCGCAAGGAGCGCAGATTCTGGCCGAAAGCCTTCATGCGACCTTGAGAGCACTGCTCGACGATATCCCTCCAAATGTAAAGAACGAGCAGCCGTGGATCGCGCTTTTCTCAGGGGTTGCCGCTCTTGAGAGCAGCCCCTTGGAGGCGTATGGAAACTTTTCAGCCGCCAGGCAAAAATTCACCGCCATGGCGAATCCTGTCGGAGAGCTTTTTGCCCTTTCCCAAATCATATCTTTTCATCTGGCCATAGACGGCAATTTCAAAAACGGCAGCCAAAGTTTAACCAAGGCCATCGAGCTATATAATCGGATGGAGAATGAGCTTGCTCCTCAGGCTGCCTGCCAGATCACGAATATAATTGGATCCGGTCTTTGCTTTTTCGATTGCGACCTCCCCAGAGCTGCCGAATTCATTGACCTCTCTCTAGCACTGGCCCAAAAACTTCAAAGCAAAAATTTCATAGCGGCCAACCGCATAACCCGAAGCTACATCAAACTTTTTACGGGCAACTGGGATGCATGCCGCCGGGAGGTCGAGGAAAGTTTTCCTCTGCTCACCGATCCGGCTGTGAGCCCATTCTACCGGCTGTATTTACGATTTTTCCAGATAGACCTCCTAAATATGAGCGGTGATTTTGACAACTTCGGGCATCAAAAAACCGTTTTCGAGCATATGTTTCGCGGGGATCTGCTGGCCCAGGGAATCTCTGCCCCTTTCGTCCTTCTCTGTTGCATCGATATCGCACTGGCAAAAGGAGAATTTGAAGCGGTCGAAAGCCTTTTGAAACAATCCTTGCTTCAGGACTTAGCGGGCGCAGGCGCTCATATGCGCAGCCAATTTTTGCAATACAAGGCTTTGATCGAAGCTATGCTCGGGAAGTCCGAAGAGTCTCGTGCCTCAATTGAAGAATCCTCGAAATTGCGAGAAGAAGTGGGAGGCAGGCTTCATTATACTTACAACCAGATTTTTGCTGGAGCAGTGTTCGGGTTGCTAGGGCAGTGGGAGAAAGCAAAGCAGTATTTCCGAACGGCAGAAAGGCATATGCGCGATCTCGAGGAAGAGGTCGGTACGGCGTGCGTTTTGATGCACAGAGCCGGCTTTAACCTAAATCATGGCCGGGAAGCTGAGGGCCTGCAGGATCTGGCCAGCGGACTAGAGATTATGAGAAGGAATCGCTATGAGCATTTTTATGGATGGAATCCAGTTTTGATGGAAAAGCTTCTTCAGACGGCCATTGAAAAGAAGATCGAGATCCGCTATGCCCGGTATCTGGCAAAAGAACGCCTGGGACTGGCTTTTGAATTGGATGGCAACCCCCTGCCGATCCTCAAAATCGATTGTCTGGGGGGATTGAGCATCAGTGTAAAGGACAAAAGTCTTCATGGCCGAGATTTCACTCTGACCCAGCGAAAACTGATCGCCCGTCTATTAACCCATCAGAGTGCCTCCATCAATATCGAAGAGATGCAGGACGTATTATGGGAAGAAGTGTCCTCCGAATCAAGCCGGCTTCGTATGGATACTGCTCTCTCCCGCCTAAGACAACTGTGTAAAAAATCACTGGATATCGACGGAAAAAGCTATTTGATGCTGAATTCTGGAATTCTTTCCTTAAATCATTGCGATATCGATCTTGACCGTTTCCGCGAATTGTCTTTGGTTGGTCTCCGCCATTATAAAAACCAGGACTACTGGCAGGCCGGTAATGCCTTAAGGAGGGCATACAACCTGTGGCAGGGGCCTTTTATGGCTGAAACTCCCGTCGGAGCGAGAGAGCAGGCGCTGCGAAGAGATCTGCTTGATCAGTTTCTGGAGGTTTGCACCAATTTGGCTAATGTCTTTTTGTGGAGCGGGAATCGGGAAGAGGCATTAACGGTCATCAAAAAGGGCTTAACCGAGGACTCCTCCTGTATCCCCTTGGCTCGACTGCTCTATGACTGTTACGCAAAATCTGGAGAGATAGTCAAGGCCGCCCGGGTTCTTGACGGCTTGAAAAAAGCCCTTTTGGAAGAAGAGTTTTTACTGGATGATCTCAATGAAATTTTAGAGTCTTTCTGGACATAGGGATCGATGCAAGAAAAATGTAAGACGGGTAGGTTATGTTAATGCCGTTTTCGGTCGGGGAAAATTCCCCCGATATTTCATTTATTTTTTATTGATGAAGGAGAGGAAAATGGCAAATTCGATTCAGGCAAACAGTTTTAAATTGGTTTCTTGCTTAACCCTTTTCTTGCTGCTCTTTGTCTCGGGCTGTGCGCCTTCGGCCAGAGTGCCAGTCGTCAAGCCAGCAGAAATAAACATGTCTCAATACAGGAAAATAGCTTTTGGAGATTCGGAGGGTAGTCTGGGTGAGTCAATGACAGATTTGTTGACGTCAAGACTGTTTAACTCCGAATATTTTGAAGTTGTCGACCGCCAAAATATAGACAGAATAATGAGCGAGCACAGGTTCAATCTAAGTGGGGCGGTTGATGAAACATCCGCGGCTGAAATAGGAAATCTTGCCGGGGTTGATGCGCTGTTTTTCATAAAATCTTCAGGAGATTTTAATCAAACTACAGAAATAAGTGAATGGCATAAAGATCAGGACAATAATTCCTACCGTTATTTTCATAAGAAAGGTAAGGCTAACGTAAATACGACTTTCAAAGTTATTGATGTATCAACGGGAAGGGTTTTAGCTGTAAAGTCATTATCAAAAACAGCTTCGGGTGAAAACTGGGAAAAGAATGCATGGCCGCCCGACGTGGATCGGGAACCTTTATTGTCCAAAGCCGCTTCCGAAACTCTTGATGATATAATGAAAATGATTGCTCCCTATAAAGTTTATGTCAATATTAGCTTTGCCACAACGAAGGATTTAAATGGCAAATCTGGTATTGATTTCGCCAAAAACGGTATGTGGAATGAAGCTCTGGAGCAATTTGTGATTGCTTCAGAAAACAATCCTGGAGATTACGCCTCTAAATACAACCTCGGATTAGGATATCAATATACTTATCAACTTGATAAAGCTATATCGACATTTAAAGAGGCAATGAAAATAAAACCTGACGGTGACTGCACGAAAGCGATATCGAGTTGTACTATAATGAAAGCGGATATAGAAAAGTTGAATCAGCAACTGTGATAATAATTGAAAAGCCCATTCTAGGGAAGAGTGGGCTTTTTCTAATGGGAGAGAAAATGTATAAAGAAAGTTTTTTTGTGTTTTTGACCCTGCTGATCACTTTTCTTTTCATCGGTTCTGTTCATGGTAATGGTCTTAAAATTATGGTCGTTGTTCCTGAGTATCATATCACACATCCTGATCCCCAAGAAGATGTGCAAACAGAGGACAATATAGTACCAATACCTGATCCGGCCGGAGAAACGGAGATCATAAAATATCTGATTCAGGAAGGGTTTCAGGTAGTCGACCAAGGCGTTGTTGAAAAAATAAGATACAATGAGCAAATAAAAGCAATTCTGAATGGGGATAGTGATTTGGCCCAAAGAATCGGGCTGGAGTTTGGAGCTGAGATATTGATAGTTGGTGAAGCTTTCAGTGAATTGGCGACTAGAAACTCATTCGGTGGATTGACTTCTTGCAGGGCGAGAGTGGAAGCAAAAGCGATATTGACGGAAAGTGGCGTGATCATTGCCTCGGAAGGGACGTTCTCGTCAGGGTTGGACACTGCAGAAAATATTGCCGGGAAAAAGGCACTTCAGAAGGCGGGAAAAAAAGTCGTCGGAGCTATGTTGACAAGTTTGGACAGCTATAGGTAGATGCTTCCACCGGCTGAAAATCCTCCGCTTCCTCGACATCCAGAAAGATCAAGGCCCCCCTGCTTCAGCTCCAAGATCCCCTAATGGGAGAGCCATGGTCGGCGGCATGGCTTTATTTCCCCCTGGACTGGTTTCAAGTGCTTAATTTAATAGTTTCCAGAAACTGGACACTTGACCTTCTCCTTCTTAATCACAAGAACATCGATTGCATGACAGTAATGCAGATTTTTGCTCACTTCAGCGGCGGAGTGAACAGCGCCAGCAGTTCCGCCGGGGTCTCACCGACGTTTTTCAGCCCATGTCTCACCCCCGGCGGGGCGACCACGCAGCAGCCGGCGGTGAGAGGCGCTTCCTCGCCGTTCATGGTGCAGACCACGTCGCCGCTGAGGATGTAGAAGGTTTCCGTCTGCCCTTCATGGTTATGGGGGCGGATTTCGCCGCCCACCTCGATGCGGCCGCGATGGACCGAAAGGGCGGGGTTGAGTTCCGCCTTGACCACGTCGTGGAGGAAAAAGCGGTCGTGGGCCGGATGGGCGTATTCCGGCTGTTCGGCGGTGCGGACGATGGTTCCTTTCATGGGGATATTCCTTTCAGGCTGTCTCCAGGGCCTGGGCCACGAGTTGCGGTGCCGCGGCGAGGGCTTCGCCGAGGAGTTCCGGTTTGCTGCCGCCGGCCTGGGCCAGATCGGGTCTGCCGCCGCCACCGCCGCCGACCATGGCGGCCAGCTGCTTGATCAGGGCTCCGGCCTGGAGGCGCTTGGTCAGGTCCTTGGTGACCGCCACCAGCAGCCCGGCCTTGCCGTCGTGGGCGCTGCCCAGCACCAGCACGCCGGAGGTCATCCGGTCCCGCACCTGGTCGGCCAGTTCCCGCAGGGCCTTGCCGTCGAGTTTGTCCACCCTCCCGCAGACAATCGGGATGCCCGCCACTTCCGTCGCCTGTTTGAGCAGGTCGCCGGCCTGGTCGGCGTTGAGCCTGGCCTGCAGGCTTTCCAACTCCCGCTCCAGTTCCTTCTGGTGCTCGAGCAGTTTGCGCAGGCGGTTTTCAAGCTGGGGACGATCGGTCTTGACCAGGGCGGCCAGGTGATCGAGAGTCCGCTCCTGGCTGCGGATCAGCTCCAGGGCCCTGGCCCCGGTGACCGCCTCGATGCGGCGCACCCCGGCAGCGATGCCGGTTTCGTGCAGGATCTTGAACAGTCCGATATCGCCGGAGGCGCGGGTGTGGGTGCCGCCGCACAGTTCCATGCTGATGTCGCCGACGCGGATCACCCGAACAGTGTCGCCGTACTTCTCGCCGAAAAGGGCGGTGGCTCCGGCATTCACCGCCTGCTCGTGGGCCATCTCCCGGGCGTCCACTGCGGCATTGGTCCGGATATGGCGATTGACCAGGGTTTCGACCTGTTCCAGTTCCTCGGCGGTCATGGCCGAAAAATGGGTGAAATCGAAGCGGAGGCGGTCCGGGGTGACCAGGGAGCCGGCCTGCTTGACGTGATTGCCCAGAACCTCGGTGAGGGCGGCCTGCAGCAGGTGGGTTGCGGTGTGGTTGAGGGCGATGGCGCCTCGGCGTTCGCAGTCGACGCTTAACTCGGCTTTGGTTCCGGTCTGCAGGGTGCCGGACTGCACCTCGCCGACATGAACGAACAGTTCGGGCAGGGGCTTCCTGGTATCGGTGACCGTTACGCGGGCCTCGGCGGTGGTCAATTCGCCGCAGTCGCCGACCTGGCCGCCCGACTCGCCATAGAAGGGGGTGCGCGAGGTGACGATTTCCACCCTTGCGCCTGCAGGGGCGCTTGAGACCGGCGCGCCGTCGAGCAGGATGGCGAGGATCTCGCCGCTGTCCTGCAGCTTGCCGTAGCCGGTAAACTCGGTTTTCAGGCCTTCTTCCACCAGTTGCCGATAGATGCCGGAGATGGCTTCCTCACCGGAGCCCTTCCAGTGTTCGCGGGCTTTCTGGCGCTGCTGCTCCATGCTGTTTTCGAAACCGGCCTCGTCGATGACGATCCCCTCCCCACGGACGATGTCGGCTGTCAGGTCGAGGGGGAAGCCGAAGGTGTCGTACAGGCGGAAGGCGACATCGCCGGAAAGAACGCTCGCGCCTGTCTTCCGCAGGCGGCTTACTTCATCATTGAGGATGCGCAGGCCGTTGTCGAGGGTCTGGATGAAGCGTTCCTCCTCGTTCTTCACCACCTTGGCCACGTAGTCGGTGCGCCGGGCTTCCTCGGGATAGGCCAGGGCCATCGATTCGAGGACGTATACGGAGGTTTTGTAGAGCACCGGTTCGGTGAAGCCGAGCATCTTGGCGTGACGGGCGGCCCGGCGCATGATGCGCCGCAGCACGTAGCCGCGCCCCTCGTTGCTCGGCAGTACGCCGTCGGCGATGAGGAAGGCGGTGGCCCGGCTGTGGTCGGCGATGACCCGCATTGACATGTCGTTGGCGGGATCGGCGCCGTAGCGTTTGCCGGACAGTTTCTCAACCTCTGTGATGATACCCCGCAGCAGATCGCAGTCGTAGTTGCTCTGCACCCCCTGCATGACGGCGGTGATCCGCTCCAGTCCCATGCCGGTGTCGATGGAAGGCTTGGGCAGGGGGGTCATGGTGCCGTCTTCCGACCGGTCGAACTGCATGAACACCAGGTTCCAGAGTTCGAGATAGCGGTCGCAGTCGCATTTGCCGATGCCGCAGTTGTCACCGCAGGACATCGATTCGCCCTGATCGATGAGGATCTCCGAGCAGGGCCCGCAGGGTCCGGTATCCCCCATGGACCAGAAGTTGTCCTTTTCGCCCATGCGGATGATGCGCTCCTCGGGAACCCCGACCTTGTCCCGCCACAGGGCGTGGGCTTCGTCATCCTCGCGGAATACGGTGACCCACAGCTTGTCCTTGGGCAGGCCCATCTCCCCGGTGAGAAATTCCCAGGCAAAGGCGATGGCGTCCTCCTTGAAGTAGTCGCCGAAGGAAAAGTTGCCGAGCATTTCGAAGAAGGTATGATGCCGCGCGGTCTGGCCGACGTTTTCCAGGTCGTTGTGCTTGCCGCCGGCGCGGACGCACTTCTGCGAGGAGGCGGCCCGGACGTAGGAGCGCTTTTCCCGGCCGAGAAAGACATCCTTGAACTGGTTCATGCCGGCGTTGATGAACAGCAAGGTCGGGTCCTTGTGAGGAATGAGCGGCGAGGAAGAAACCAGCGTGTGGTTTCGCTGTTCGAAATATTGGAGAAAGCGGGAGCGAATTTCGTTGCCTGTAAGCATGACCGTCAACATCAACCTTTCTGGTGTATTTGAAAAATGAATCTTGTCACATTGATCACTTAAAAAGCCTGAACCCTGTCTCGCGCCCGTTCGCTTTGCTCACTCAAGCACGCCAAGAGCGCCAAGAAAACCTTGATTTTGCCCTCTTTTCCTTTGCGCCCTTTGCGTCCTTTGCGCGAGTGTGCTTTTTGATTTTTTATCTTGAATCCAGCCTGAATCCTCAGTCTAGCACTCTGCCCTTGATCCGATCCAGTACCAGGGCCAGATCGAAGCCGCGGCGAAGGAAGAAATTGATTACCCTTCGCCTTTCCCGATCGTCGGCCCGATCGTAGTCGAAACCGGGAAAGCGCCGCTGCAGGAGATTCTCCAGAACCTGCCGAGGGCTCTGTTCCTGCTCCAGTTCGGACAGAATTTCCCGGGCCAGGCTCTCGGAAATGCCGTGCTGCTGCAGGTCGAGCAGCAGGTGTCTGCCGACGGCCCGGCCGCTTTCCAGCAGTTGCCGGGCCCGGCCGCGGGCGAAGCGGGCATCGTCGAGATAGCCCAGGGAGCGGCAGCGGGCGACGGTTTCATCGCAAGCCGCATCATCGAACCCTTTTTGCCGCAGACGCTCGGCCAGTTCCCGCCCGCTGCGCTCCCGCGCCGTCAGCAGGCGCAGGGCGACGGCAAAGGGGTCAAACTTCTTCATCCTGGGCGGACGATGTTTCCTCGGCCTTGGATGTTTTGCCTTCATGCGGCCGGACGAAGTCGTCCCAGCTGAGATCCGAGGTGGAGGAGATGCCGGAAGCCTTGAGTTTGAAGTCGTCGGGGTTCGAGCTCTGGCGCAGAGCTTCTTCCATGGTGATCAGACCCCGCTGCAGCAGTTGCATGAGGGACTGGTCGAAGGTCTGCATGCCGTAGGATACATGACCCTGCTGGATGGCATCGCGCAGCAGCTTGGTCTTTTCCCGGTCGTCGATCAGGTCTCGAGTGCGTGCGGTGGAGAGCATGACTTCAACCGCCGGCACACGGCCCTTGCCGTCGGCCCGGGGCACCAGGCGCTGGGAGATGACCGCTTTCAGAATGCCGGACAACTGGGCGCGGATCTGCCTGTGCTGGTGAGGTGGAAAGATCGAAATGATGCGGTTGATCGATTCGGGAGCGTCGATGGTGTGCAGCGTGGCCAGCACGAGGTGGCCGGTTTCGGCGGCGTGCAGGGCGGTTTCCACCGTTTCCAGGTCGCGCATCTCGCCGACCAGGATCACATCGGGGTCCTGACGCAGGGCATATTTGAGCGCAGTGGGAAAATTCTCGGTGTCGCTGCCCACCTCGCGCTGGTTGATGATCGATTTCTTGTCCTTGTGCAGAAATTCGATGGGATCCTCGACGGTGATGATATGCAGAGTGCGCTGGGTATTGATGTAGTCGATGATGGACGCCAGGGTGGTCGATTTGCCCGAACCGGTGGCCCCGGTGACCAGCACCAGCCCGCGGGGTTCCATGGCAATCTTCTGGATGACCGGCGGCAGGTTCAGTTCGGCAATGGTGGGCACGCCGAAGGGGATGACGCGGAACACCATGCTCATGCTGCCGCGCTGGGAAAAGATATTGACGCGGAAGCGGCCGAGGCCGGGCACCCCGTAGGCCATGTCGACTTCGGGATGTTTTTCGAACTCCTGCCGGCGCCGTTCGCTCATGATGCCCAGGGCCATGCGACGCACCGTCTCCACATCCATCCGGTCCGCTTTCGGCAGGGGACGCAGCGCACCGTCGATACGGTAGATGGGCGGCAGCCCGGGCTTGATATGGATGTCGGATGCCCGGGCTTTCAGGGCGACGCCAAGGATCTCATTCAGTTCCATGCTTTTCTGCACCTGTAGATGTTGTGGCCGGGACTTTCAGACCAAAATGTTCCAGCAGCTTCAGTTCGATGGAGCGGGCCGTTTCGGGATGTTCGCGCAGGAACTGCTTGGCGTTTTCCCGGCCCTGGCCGATCCGTTCTCCGGCATAGGAATACCAGGCGCCGCTCTTTTCAATGATGTCGCAGGAGGAGCCCAGATCGACGATATCCCCCTCCCGGCTGATCCCTTCCCCGTACATGATGTCGAATTCCGCTTCCTTGAAGGGCGGGGCCACCTTGTTCTTGACCACCTTGACCTTGGTGCGGCTGCCGATGGTGTCCTGTCCCTGCTTCAGGGAGGCGATGCGGCGGATATCCATGCGCACGGAGGAGTAGAATTTGAGGGCGTTGCCGCCGGTGGTGGTCTCGGGGTTGCCGAACATGACCCCGATTTTCATGCGGATCTGGTTGATGAAGATCAGGCTGCAGCGGGATTTGTTCAGGGTGCCGGTCAGTTTGCGCAGAGCCTGGGACATCAGGCGCGCCTGGAGGCCCATGTGGGAATCGCCCATCTCCCCTTCGATCTCGGCGCGGGGAACCAGGGCGGCGACGGAGTCGATCACCAGCACGTCGATGGCGCCGCTGCGCACCAGCACCTCGGCGATCTCCAGGGCCTGCTCGCCGGTGTCGGGTTGGGACACGAGCAGATCGTCCGTCTTGACCCCCAATTTGCGGGCATAATGGATGTCCAGGGCGTGCTCGGCGTCGATGAAGGCGGCGATGCCGCCGTTTTTCTGCGCTTCGGCGACGATATGCAGCGCCAGGGTGGTTTTGCCCGAGGACTCGGGGCCGTAGATTTCGACGATCCGGCCCCGGGGAATGCCGCCGACGCCCAGGGCGATGTCGAGGCCGATGGAGCCGGTGGAGATGACCTCGATGTCCGGCAGTACGGTATCCTCGCCAAGGCGCATGATGCTGCCCTTGCCGAACTGTTTTTCGATCTGGGTCATGGCCAGGTCGATGGCACGATCGCGGTTGCTGTTCGCCATAATCAGGAAACCCCTTTGGTTTTATATTTGTTGGTCAAATTCGTGAATTGCCCGAGAGGTTCCATCGGGCATCCATCACATCCTAAAGAAGAAAAGGCTGGATTCCCGACAAAACCGCCTCGGGAATGACGAGCTGTCCGTATTACCCTCCCAGCGCGACCGTATGTCGGGGGATGTGCACGGCACCGCCCGCCTGCAGCCGGCTTTCGAAAAGCACCATGCAATCCACGGGCAAAATGCCGATCTCTAAAGCTGCTCGGGATTCCAGGATGCTTTCCGCGCCCGGGTCGGGGCGCCGGCTTCGGCCAAGGGTGAGATGGGGTGTATAGGGCCGGTTCTCACCGGGCAGGTCGATGGCGGCCAGTTTTTCAGCCAGCTCAGCCTGCAGCTGCATCAGGGGGGCGCACCGTTCGACGCCGAGCCAGATCACTCGCGGCCGCTTCCTCGAAGGGAAGGCCCCGAGGTCGGCGATCCGCACCTTGAAGGGCGCAAAGGAACGCCCTATCGATAGCATAGAATTCCCGATCTTTTCAAGAAATTCTTCGGGAATATCGCCGAGAAAGGCCAGGGTCAGGTGGATCGTTTCCGGCCGCACCCAGCGGATGCCGGGCAGGGCGGTTTTAAGGTCCCGCTGCACCTCGGCGATGGTCCGGAAAAGGGAGTCGTTCAGGGGGATGGCGATGAAGGTGCGGATTTTGTCCATGTCGGGCTCCTGAAGGCCAAGTCAAAAGGCCGATTTCGATCCCGATACCGATTTCGATTTGGAAGTTGTCGGGATCGAAATCGCTATCGAAATCGGGATCGGTTTTCGCCTGTCTTTGCCCCTCTTCAAATCAAATCATTCGGCTGTTCAGATAGCGGCGGATCCAGTCGAGGGCCATGCAGGCCGACATGCGACGGACTTTTTCGCGGTCTCCGCTGAAGCGGAAGCCCCGGGACTGTTCCACATCGGCTCCGCACAGGGCCAGAAAGACCGTACCGACCGGTTTTTGCGCCGTGCCTCCTTCCGGGCCGGCAATGCCGGTGACGGCCAGGCCCAGATCAGTGCCGGCCGCTTCGCGGATGCCGCGTGCCATGGCCAGGGCGCAGGCTTCGCTGACCGCGCCTTCCTTCTCCAGGATATCATCCGGGACACCCAACCAGTCCCGCTTGGCGGAATTGGCGTAGGTGACCGCACCCCGTTCCAGAAAGGCCGATGCGCCGGGGAAGTCGGTCAGCATGGCCGCGATCATGCCCCCAGTGCAGGATTCGGCCAAGGCGATGGTCAGACCGGCGTTGGTGAGCATGCGGGCGACGTTGCCGGGCAGTGTTTCCTCGCCGAGGCCGAAGACATAGGGTTCCAGCAGATGTCGCGCGGCCACTTCGGCCTGATCGAGCATCTGTTCGGCCTCCTCGCCGGTGGCCCGCAGCTTGACGTGTACGAAAGGAAAATCGACGCCGAAGCCGAGCAGAACCCCTTTCTGCAGTGGCTGCGAGGCTAACATCTCCTCCACCTGCGGCTCGGCCAGGCCGAAGACCTTGAGAATCCGTTCCTGCATGAGCTGTCCGCCGTCCCGGGCCTGGAGACGGGGCAGCACCTCCAGCTCAAGCATGGCGACCATCTCCCTCGGCACTCCGGGGAGGAAGAAAAGTTCCGATTTGCCCTGGATGAACGTGAAGCCCGGCGCCGTGCCGAGCAGGTTGGGAATGACGGCGGATTTCGTCGGCAGCAGCGCCTGCTTTTCGTTGCGCGGATTCATTTCCAGGCTGTTGCGATGGAAGAAATCGCGCACCTGACGCAGAGCCACGTCGTTCAGGACAAGGCGGCGGCCGAAGGCCCGGGAAGCCGCCCGGGCGGTAAGGTCATCTTCGGTGGGTCCCAGCCCGCCGGTGACGATAACGACATCCCGCTTGGCCGACAGGTCGACAAGGGCCTGCTCGATCTCCGCCTCGTCGTCACCCACCGATCGGGATTCACGGATGGCATAACCTTTGGCACCAAGTATCCGGGCGATCTCCCGGGTATTGGTGTCGGCCATTTCACCATTGATCAGTTCGTCTCCGGTAGTCAGTACGGCGATGCTGAGGGCCATGGAAGATTCTCCTGAGCACTTGATGGGTTTGATAAATGGGACTTATGAATGCGGGACATGTAGGCTCGCAGCCCCGACGAGCTATGGTCCCCTGTCCGGGGGAGGGGATGTCGGCACCGAACCCTCCTGGAAAAATGGCATCCGCACCGGAAAGCCGGGCAGCGTGGACCCTCATGAGCAAACAGGTCTAAAGATATCAATTCGGCGGGTAAAACAAAAGCCGGAAATGTGCCGTAAAAGGGGGGGGCGGGGCAGGAAACAACCGGTTTTAAAAAGAACCTGATCGGGGTCGGTATCGAAAAGAGATTCTTGCGACCCGATACCGACCCCGAAGAAGGTTTTATTTCACCGGATGCATGACCGGGCCGTAGGGCCAGACCGGATAGAAGAAGGGGACTCCGCCGTTTCTGTCCTTGCCGAATTCCGCCATGAGGTTCTGTATTTCGGCTGACAGGATGAAATCGCCCAGAGCCTTGGCGCCTGCTTGGTTGACATGGGGATGGCGCGCGGGATTGGCTTCCATCAGCACGTAGGGCCGGCGCATGGTGGGGTCCTGATCGACCAGGATCTCCACTTTGCCGTGGGGGTGCTTGGACTGGGTGATCGGCATGCGGCCGAAAATGAAGTAGGCCTCCTGCCCGTCGGCAAACATGGGGATGTCCTCGGAATAGGGTGCCTCGTCCTGGATGAACCAGTCGCCGCGCGGCCGGATGCCGGCCCGCTGCCAGAGGGTATGGCCGATTTCCCGCGGACCGTTGCTGTTGACGTCAAGGAAACGGCTTTTGGTCTCTGCAATCCGTTTGAGCGCCTCGGCGCCGTCCTTGAGCCCGCGGATTTTGGCCGGGTCCGAGGGCGGTCCGAGCAGAACCAGATCGTTGCGGGCGCAGGGGCGCATGTTGATGCCGTAGCCGTCGGCCACCAGGTCGGTGGTGATATCCCCGGAGTGCATGACCAGAAAATCGGCCTCGCCGCGCCGGAAGGCCGGTGAGATCTTCGGCCTCGCACCGGTGGCGACCACCTGGACTTTGTAGGGATGCTTGGCCTCGAAGCGCTTGACGATCTCGTCCCACAGCCCGGTCATGGTCATGCCGCCGATGACGCAGGCCCGGACGACCTGGGAATCGGCTGCGACGGGTGCCGGTTGTTTTGCTTTTTCTCCCTTTTCCGCCCATGCCCCGCTCTGCAGCAACATCACGCAGGCCAGGGCTGCCGCCAGCAGCGACAAGGTTCGGGATCGGATTGTACGCATCATTTTTGCCTCCTGGTTATGAGATTTTAATTGATCCGGAAATTTCCGGTTCCGGTTAAATGCTTCACATCAGTGCAGGGCGGGCCCGTAAGGCCAGACCGGGTGGAAGAATGGGAACCCGCCATTTTGGTCCTTGCCGTACTCGGCCAAGAAGGTCTGAACTTCTTCTGACAGGATGAAATCCCCCAGGGCCTTGGCTCCTGCCTGATTAGCATCGGGATAGCGGTCCGGATTGGCCTCCATCAGCAGATAGGGGCGGCGCATGGTCGGATCCAGATCCACCAGGATCTCCAGCTTGCCCCGCGGATGCTTCGCCTGAGTGAAGGGCACCCGACCGAATATGAAATAAGCTCCTTTTTTCTCTGCTGTTGAGAGGAGTGCCTCGGAATTTACAGCTTCGTCCTTTAGGAACCAGTCGCCCCTGGGCCTGATGCCGGCGCGCTGCCAGAGGGTATGCCCCAATTCCTGGGAGCCGTTGCTGGTCGTTACATCGATAAAAGAACTTTTGGATTCAGCGATGCGCCTGAGTGCCTCGGCGCCGTCCTTCAAGCCTCGTACGCCCGCCGGGTCCGAAGGGGGCCCCAAAAGTACCAGGTCGTTGCGGGCGCAGGGACGCAAGTTGATTGCATAGCCATCGGCCGCCAGACCTATGTTGTCATCACAGGAATGCATCAGCAGGAAGTCGGCCCAGCCCCTCCTGAAAACAGGAGTGATTCGTTCCAGGGGGCCGGTGGCAACCAGTTCGACCCTGTAAGGGTGTTTCGTTTCAAAGCGCTTTACGATTTCATCCCATACGCCGGTCATGGTCATGCCGCCGATAACGCAGGCGCGAACCGTATTGAAGGAATGGCCAAGTGCGGCCTCGCCTTTTTTTGCAGCCAGAGCGGTTCCCTTCGGCAGGGAAAGCAGGCCCAGTGCGACCAGAAAAGCGAGGAACCATGTCTTGATTCGGTTTGAGGCCATATTGGTGGTCTCCCTGGAATAGAATTATATTCCATTCTCTATATCCCCCAAAAAATATGACGGAATTTGGCTTCATACAAGTTAAATTTTCTTTTTGTTGCCGATACTGAAAAGCCGGATTTCGGATTTTTGAAGTTTTAATCCCAATGAAATTAGAGGTTTAAAGTAGACTGGCTTTTGATGAGAATCCGAAAAGGCATAATAAATCCGTTATGTTCACTTCTTGACAGCGGTTTCGAAATTTCGCTATAGTCCCGCCAATATAGCCTGGGCCTGGTTTACCGTTCTTTTGTTTATCCCGGAGGGCTTCGCACCGGAGCTCCATGTTTTCTATGAATATAAGGAGGCAATAATGAAGAGAGGATTGTTTGCGGCATGTGCCGTACTTGCGCTGATTGCGCCACCCTTTGGAGGAGGGGCAGTGCATGCGGCAGAAGACGGAGTCTATCATCTCGGCGAGGTGGTGGTGTCCGGTGAGGAAAAAGGGGTAGAGGATATTGGCACTACCTTCAAGGTGACCGCGGAAGAGATTGAGAAGCGCGGAGCCCGCACCTTGGACGAAGCGATCGAAATGCTCCCGGGCGTGGAGGTTCGGACCGGAGGAGACGGTGCTCCGCGCATCGATATCCGCGGCTTTCGGACTCGCCATGTCAAATTGCTGCTCAACGGGACGCCCTTCAACAGCACCAACGACGGGCAATTCGATCCGGCTTTGATTTCGATGGAAAATGTTGCCGAAATCGTTGTGACCACTGGCGGTGGATCCGAGCTCTACGGTTCCGGCGGAAATGCCGGTGTCATCAACATCATCACTAAAAAAGGAACGCTCGGGGCTCACGGCTCTCTGGGCTTTGAACTGGGAGAAGTCGATGCCAGTCTGCTCAGGGCGACAGGGTCCTATGGCGCGGAAAAGTACGATGTTTTCCTCAGCGCCAGCACCTACGAGCGCGATGCCTTTCGGTTGTCCAATCATTTCAGTGAAGAGGCCTTCGAGGATGGCGATGAGAGGGAAAACAGTGATCGCGATCGGGACAATCTGTTCCTCAATGTCGGCTATCAGCCGGATGACGCCACGCTGCTGGGTTTGACCTTCAGCTATCTCAATGGGGAACGGGGAAAGCCACCGATCATCTACGACCGACGCAATGACATCTTTGCCAACAACATACGATATGAGCGGGAGGATGTGGCCGAGGAGTTCAACGTCCAACTGGCGGCCAACCACGATTTTTCGGGCCCTGTAAGTATCAAGGGCTGGGCCTACTTCAATACTCTCAACCTGGAAGAGAACACTTATGACGGTGCTGATTATGACAGCCAGCGCCGCAGAAATTCCGGTAAAACCGATTCGACGACAGAAATTTCGGGTGTCAACCTCCAGCTTCGCTATGACCTTGAACGCTTAGGGGCGGTCACCCTTGGCGGCATGTTCGAAAATGACGACTGGGAAGCCGACGGGTATGTCATTTCCGTAAACAATGTGACGAATGACCCTGATGACCGGTTCGACGAAGACGCAGACTTCCAGCTTTATTCCTTAAGCATGGAGTACCAAGTCTCTCCTTTCGACAACTTCGGTGTCGTTCTCGGAGCCGGTTATCACTGGCAGGACCGTGACGAAAAAGATGAAGAGGATTACTCTTACCTGATCGGCTTGACTTATCAGTTGTTCGAGGGCACCCGCCTGAGGGCCAATCACTCCAGAAAAATTCGCTTTCCCACCATTAGCGACCTCTATGATACGAATGGCGGAAACCCTGAGTTGAGCGCCGAAACCACCTTGAACTATGAAGCCGGCATCGAGCAGGTTCTGCCGGGCAAAACGCTGCTATCTTTGACTGGTTTCTACATCGACATCGAAGATTTCATAGAGCGAAGCGACCTGACTGATCTGCGGGAGAACTTTGAAGAGTATGAGTTCTATGGAGTCGAGATCGGAGTGGAAAACCACTATTTGGATTGGCTCCTGGTTCGTGCCACCTACAGCTATCTGAAGACCGAGGACAAGGGCGACAGCGGGCGGGATGAACTGCAAAATCGGCCGGAGCACAAGGTAACCCTCGAGGCGACCTGCTTTCTGCCTTGGGGCCTGACGGCTTACGGCTCCGCCCTTTATGTTGATGGCAACTACTACTACAACAGGGAACAGACGGCAGGAGGTGTGGTAACCCTTCCAGAAAATGCCGTTCAAGCGGAACTGCCGGAATATCTTGTGGTCGACTTCAAGCTGAACAAATCGGTGGCCCAAAATGCCCTCGACCTCTATATCGGCATCGACAACGTGTTCGACGAGGACTACGAGCAGAGCTATGGATTTCCTCAGCCCGGCCGCACCTTCTATGGCGGCGCGACCTGGAAGTTCTGATTCGTGACTTGAATTTGTAAAAAACTCTGCGGAAAAACGGCCGGGCTCCATTGGGGGGGCCGGCCGTTTTTTTTTATCTTTATGGCGCGATTAGCCGGAAGGGGAATTTTCTCAGGTCTCTGCCAAGAATGCGTCGAATGCCGCCTGTACCACGATGCGGTAGACATCCGGCAGCGGCTTGCCGCTGCCGGATGCCAGTGTACGACAGCTTTCGTATTCCGGGACCGCTCGGAGCAGGGCTTCACCCTCGTAGAACAGCTTGACCGCCGCCTCGCCGATGGTTGTATTCACTGTTGCAGCCCGGCTACTCAGCTTGAAGCGGCCGGTTTCGTACCAGCGCACCCCGGCGGCGCTGCTCTCCCGCAGGATCATGCGGGCCAGCAGTGGGGTCAGGTTTGGCGGGGCGACGACGGTGAGACGGGTGCCCGGCCGGTTCTTTTTCATCTGCAGCGGGGCGTAGCCGACATCCAGGGCGCCCGCCTGCAGCAGGTTGTCCATCAGAGCTCCGAGCCATTCCGGGTTGGCGTCGTCGATGTGGCTTTCGAGCACCGCGATCCGGTCCTGCTCCAGAGGAACGGCTTCTACCGCTTCGCCGAGGATGCCCCGCAGCAGGTTGGGCCGGTCGGTCAGGTGGCGATCTCCGGCGCCGTAGCCGACAGCGGTGACCGTCATCGCCGGCATGGGACCGAAGGAGGCGATCTCTGCGGCGATGGCGGCGCCGGTGGGGGTGACCAGCTCCACTTCCGCCGGGTCGGAGACCACCGGCAGGCCCTTGAGGATCTCCAGGGTCGCGGGGGCGGGAAGAGGGAAGGAGCCGTGGGCGCAGCGGACGGTGCCGCGGGTCATGGGCAGGGGGGAGCAGACGATCTTTTCCGCCTGCAGCAGATTCAGGCCGATGGCGGCGCCGACCACGTCGACGATGGAGTCGATGGCGCCGACCTCGTGGAAATGAACCTTTTCAAGGGCCGTGCCGTGAATCTTCGCCTCGGCTTCGCCGATGCGCCGGAAGATGCGGCGGGCAAGGTCCTTGGCTTCCTGAGGCAGAGGGCTGTCGGCAAGCATCCGGTCGATATCGACCCAGGTGCGATGATGGTGGTGCTCTTCGCACTCCACGATAAATTTCGAGCCCTCCACGGCCTGGCGTTTTTCCCGCTGCAGTCCGAGGCGGTATCCGGAGACCGGCAGTTTGCGTAGTTCCCGTTCGATTTCGGCGAGGGGCACGCCGAGGTCGAGCAGCAAACCGAGGAACATATCGCCGGAGATGCCGGAAAAGGTGTCGAGGTAGAGGGTTTTCATCAGTCTCTCCGTTGATGGCGTCGCAAAAACTAACCAACTGGTGTGTTGCTGCAATTGCTCTCGTCACTGCGGCGTAGTCAAGTACGCCTCATTCCTCGACAATTGCGCGCCTTGCATTTGGCGCTTTTTGCTTAGCCATTCACTCTTTGGCTTTCTATTGAAAGCATTTCCGTTGATTGATGCGGGCGGCGGCGCAGGCGGCGCCGAAGCCGTTGTCGATATTGACCACCGTGACCCCGCTGGCGCAGGAATTGAGCATGCCGAGCAGGGCGGCGATGCCGCCGAAGCTGACGCCGTAGCCGACGGAGGTGGGTACGGCGATGACCGGCGCTGCCGCCAGCCCGCCGACGACCGAGGGTAGAGCCCCCTCCATGCCGGCCACGACGATGATCACCGCCGCCTGGCGGATCAGGTCGAGCTTGTCCAGCAGCCGATGCAGACCGGCAACCCCGACATCCGCCAGTTCCTCGACCTCATGACCGAGAAAGCGGGCAACCACCGCCGCTTCCCGGGCCACGGGCAGATCGGATGTGCCGGCGCAGATCACCAGTATTTTGCCGTGTCCACGAATTTCAGGCGGGTTGCAGATTACGGCCAGGGTGCGGGCTTCGGCATCGTAGCGCCCTTCCGGATAGACGGCCAGCAGCGTCTCGGCCTTTTCA
Organism: Syntrophotaleaceae bacterium; assembly: GCA_041390365.1. Lineage (NCBI taxonomy): Bacteria > Pseudomonadati > Thermodesulfobacteriota > Desulfuromonadia > Desulfuromonadales > Syntrophotaleaceae > Syntrophotaleaceae bacterium. The sequence continues at coordinate 187,960 of JAWKQB010000001.1, forward strand.
GCATCCAGGCGGGTTGCCAGCACATTGCTCCCGCGCTTCAGCATGCCGTTTATGATGGCTCTCAGCTGGGCGATCGTTTTGCTCTCTCCAAGAATGACTTCCGGCGTTCCCTGGCGCAGCTCACGATGGTGGTCGATCATGGCCACACCGACATCCTCGAAGGGCAGGACGGCCAGGCGGTCGATGACTTCGGAGACCGACAAACGACCGGCGCTCAGATCCTCGAGCAGTTTTTTCAGGTCGGTGGGGTTCATATGGTCCCTAAAAGCTGTCACCACGAAGATCACGAAGGACACGAAGGAAAGAACAAAGGCTTGTATACAATTGAATTTTGTTTCTAAGCACTTCTTCGTGCTCTTCGTGTCCTTCGTGGTGAATAGGGTTGGAATAAGGGCACCGACAAATCAGAATAAAGCGTCGATGGCTTCGAAATTGAGATCCGTCTCGGCCAGAGACTGCAGCAGGCCGATCTTTTCCTTGTCCTCAGGATTGATCTTGGCCGCATCGTTGACGATGGTCGAGAAGACTTCCGAGCTGCTGAAGGTCTCGGCCCGCATGTAGGGGATGTTGCTGCGGTCGAGGATCTGCTGGACGACCTTCGATACGGGCAGCAGACCCGGTATGACCAGACCGGCGATCTTGGGGCGATATTCGGGAACGTTATAGAGCGCGGCCAGGGTCACCAGAAGTTCGTTGCGGGTGCTGGTGACGATCAGCAGCGTCGACTCCTGCAGCAGGTCGGAGACCCGCTGGGTGGATGCGGCACCCAAATGGACGTGGTGGGCGATGCGCGTCCGGGCCTTTTTGTCCCCTTTGAGAGGGACCTTGAACATCTGCGCGATATGATTCAGGGTCGGGTTGGCGAGGATCGGGGAGAAATCGAAGCCGGCGGCAACCTTGAAGGGCATGGAGGAAAAGGCCGTCTCCAGGTAGCGCATGGTCTGCTCGCGCTTCGCGGGGTGCAGCTTGTTGATCATCAGCAGGCGCAGATCGACCTCCTCCTGGCGGCAGAGAGCGAGATTCAGGTGGACCATGTCGATCACTTTGCCGACGCCGGGGCCGCTGACCATCATCATCGGCGCCTGAAGCATATGGGCAATCCGGGCGTTGTTGAGGCCGATCACCGAGCCGACCCCACTGTGGCCCGCCCCCTCGATAATCAGAAAGTCGCAGCGCTTTTCCAGTTCCTCGGCCGCCTGAAGTATGCTCTTCTGCAGTGTCGATCCGTCGATTTTTCCTTCCAGATATTTTCGGGTGGAGTCCGGCTGCAGCACGACGGGGGACATGAAGGGCAGGTCCTCCTGCAGGTCGAAGATGCTGGCCATCAGGGCGGCATCCAGATCGACCCAGCGGCGGCCGTATTGAGCGGGTTTCGGCCCCACCGGTTTCATGAAGCCGACCCGGCGGTACTTCTTTCTGGCCATGTGCATGAGGGCGACGCTGGTGGTGGTTTTACCGCATTGCTGGCCGGTGGCGGCAATAAAGATTTTTCTGGTCACTTCTGGCCCTCCGGTTGTTGTGCCGATAGAAGGGATGACGGGGGATCCGGTTCCCGGCTATTATATAGACAACAGAAGATGAATTCAAAAGATCGTTGTCAATGTCTTTGTCGTTGTCGTAATCGTAATCGTATTCGGGCTCGGGTTCGGGTTCGGGTTCGGTGTCTTGGTCTTGGTCGTGGTCGGCGATCGATTACGATTACGACAACGACAACCGCTCCGCTACCGCTTCACTGACAACGAAAAGATCTTTTTTACAGCAGTCCTTCAGGATTTTGTCATCGGGAACTTCCGGGGCGCGGCAGCGGGGCCCTTAATGTTTGACTCGATTGGCGGATTCCGCTATATTCCGCCAGAAATAGCGAAACGGCTGTCCATTCCTTGGACCTTGTCGGACTTCGGCATGAATCTACTGACGATCCCCCAAGTCCGACAGGCTCCTAGGAATATGACGACCTGATTTGCTCCCGGAAAGGGCATCGAGAGCTCAAGGCTCAGGGCCCGGCAAGTTGGATTGTAGTCGATGGATGTCCTTTTAAAACTCAGAAATTTTTCCTTTTCCTATCCGGAGACCGACAAGGCTGTTTTTCGAGGAGTCAACCTGCAGATCGAAGCCGGGCGCTGCTACTGCCTGACCGGTCCGACCGGTTCGGGCAAGACCACGCTGGCCATGGCCATCAAGGGGCTGCTGGGAGCAGGGACTGTCGAGGGAACCCTGGAGTTTTCCGCTCTGTCATCCGGTGAGGAGCCTCGGGTCGGCATCGTGCTGCAGGACCCCGAAGTCCAGCTGTTGACCACCTCCGTCGGCGCCGAAGTGGCCTTCGGTCTGGAGAATCTCTGCGTCGAGCCGGATGAAATGGCCGGCTCGGTGATGGCCGCGCTCGAGGCCGTCGGACTCGACAAACCTCTCCACTTTCCCGTTTCCACGCTATCCATGGGCCAGAAATATCGGCTTCTGATTGCATCACTGCTGGTCATGGAACCTCACATCCTGATCCTGGACGAGCCGGGGGCCCAACTGGATCCCGAGGGATTGGAACTGCTGAGTAAAATCCTTCTGCATCTGAAAGAAAAGGGCGTGGCGCTGGTTCTTTGCGAACACCGTCCCGACTACCTGCTGCCGATCGTCGACCATTTCTGGCAGCTCGACGGCTGCGGAGACTTCGCTTGCGGGCGCTGGGCAGGAACGGAGGATAACGGTTCCGTCTCTCCACCGCCTTCCCCCTCGGTTCCCCAGAAACAGGAGCTGGTTCGGGTGGAGAACCTGCACTTCCGCGGAGTTGACGGCCAGCCGGTCTGGGCCGGGGTCTCCTTTTCCATCAGCCGGGGGGAACGGGTGGCAATCACCGGATTCAACGGCACCGGCAAAACCACTTTGCTGCGCTGCCTGGCCGGGTTTCTGGAGCCCGAAGACGGGACCATCAGGATACTGGACGGCGCCCCCAACCCCTACCGCTTGCGAGGCCGGCTCGGTTGCCTGTTTCAGAATCCACAGAAACAGATTTTTGAAAATACCGTTCGGGAAGAGGTGGCTTTCCCCTTGAAGCGATTCGGCCTGTCGAGCACTGCTACTGCGGAACGGGTTGCCGAGGCCCTGGATGCCTGCGGTATTTCCCACCTGGCCGAACTCTCTCCCCATAAACTGAGTTATGGCCAGAAACACCTTGTGGCGCTCGCTTCGGTGCTGGCCCCCCGTCCGGAACTTCTGCTGCTCGACGATCCCCTGGCCGGGGTGGACGGGTTCTACAGCAGGAGGGTAATGGAGCTACTGGTAGGTTGGGGAAGGGAAAACAACGCCACATTGATCTGGACATCCCATGAACCGAAGGCCTGGCCGGGATGGACGGACAAGGTCCTTCACCTGGAGGGAGGGCATCTTGCCGCGGCGTGATCTTTTTTCCTTCGAAGGTTTCAGCCCTGCGAACGGAGTGGGCAAGCAGGGGCGAGAGGATTCCGGTCTGTCCGTGGGGCCTCGAATGCTTCTGGTGTTTGTGCTTTCCTGCCTGGCCTTTATAGCCCGCACCCCTGCTTTCCTGTCCGGGCTCACCGCCGCCAACCTGGCGGTCCTCTTCTGGCTGGGCCATGGACCCCTTTCCCTGTGGCGGGAAGCCAGGGTTTTCTGCTGGCAGACCCTGATTATCCTGGCCCTCTATCTGCTGCGCTTCGGCGATCTGGCGGGGCTGGGGAAAGGGTTGCTGGTCTCATGGCAGCTTTTCCTGGCCTTCCTGCCGGGCATGGTGTTCGTCCGCACCACCTCCCAGGCCCGCATCGTTCAGGCCCTGAATCGCATCATGCCCTGCCGAACGGCTTTTGTGCTGAGCACCTGCCTGAAGTTCGTGCCTCACCTGGTGAGCGAAATCAGGAACATCTATGAGGGTCAGGTGCTGCGCGGGGCTCGCATCCTGCCGAGGGACCTGGCAAAGCCCTGGAACTGGCCGGATCTGCTGCACTGCGTTGTGGTTCCGGCCGTGGTGCAGGGCATGGCTCTGGCCGGCAATATCGCCCTTGCGGCCCGGGCGAGGGACTTCGGGCGATATCCCCGGCGGACCTGTTGGCCGGGAGAGTAGACAGACAATAGAACTGATGGCTTCCAACCAAGGAAACGGCAGCATGAATTCAATCAGTGAAACCTCTGGCAAAAGGTTCTCCCTCTCCCTCAAGGATGCCCTGTTCATCGGCTTCTGCTCGGTGTTCGCCGTAATGATGCGGGTCGTCATGCGCCTCAAGCTGCACATCAACGGCCACTCCATGCTGCCGACAATCTTTTTTCTGATGCTGGCCAGGGGCAGCGTGCAGTACCCTTTCGCAGCGACCTTTGCCGGATTTCTGGCCGGATCGGCTGCCATTTTCCTCGGTTTCGCCAAAAGCGGTCCCTTTATCCTGGTCAAGTACCTGGCAGCGGGGCTGGCCATCGACCTCCTGGCTTTACCCGGACCGCGGGTTTTTCGGAGTTTCATTTTCGGGCCCCTGGTCGGCGCCGCTGCCGGAGGGACCAAGTTTTTTACCGAATACGGAACCAATTTCCTGATCGGCATGGATCCGGTGGTCAATCTCCAGCGTTCTCTGATCGAGGCGGGAGGGGCGGTATTCTTCGGCGCTTTGGCCGGTCTGGCGGTGCCTGTGGTCATACGGCGTTTGAAGGCCTACGGCGTAATCTGAAGTCACGAAAAGGGAGAAACTCTATGAAAATACTGCTTTGTATCGATGATACCGACAATCTGGATTCCCGGGGCACCGGAGAACTGGCAAGCATTCTTGCTGAAGAGATCGAATCGCAGGGCTGGGGACTGACCCGGTTCGTCACCCGGCATCAGCTGCTGGTGCACCCCGACATCCCTTATACCTCCCACAACAGTTCCATGTGCTTCGAGGCGGATATCCAGTCCGAAGTTCTCGACCGGGTGATCGGCCATGCAGCCGAATTTCTGGAGAGGGAAAGCGCTCCCGGCTCCGATCCCGGGCTCTGCGTTTCGGTGGTGGAGCGACTGCCCGATGCCGAAGCCGTCATCGCCTTCGGCAAGGAGGCGAAACGGTCGGTGCTGAACAAGCAGCAGGCCTACGATCTGGCCCATCGACTCGGTGTGCATCTGTCGGAACACGGCGGCACGGGTCAGGGAGTCGTCGGCGCTCTGGCCGGCGTAGGATTACGTTTGAGCGGCAATGACGGCCGGCTCAAAGGGTGGCTGGACATCAACACCGAGGATGGCACAGCCAAAGTCGAACAGATTCTGGCCCAGACCTTTCTCGGCGGGGTTCGCACCATCGATGGGATGACTCTCGGGCCTGAAGAGGTGGTTGCAGTGGACAGCAAGCCCAAGGCGGTGCTGCTCGACGGACAGGCCTTTCTGATGGTTTCCCCGGCTGCCGAAACCGATGCGGTGAAGTGGAAGACCACTCCCCGTCAACTGCTGAAGCGGTTTTAGCCAAAATCAGAAAAAGGAGCGAAAGATGTGGAAACGGCAATCTGACGGTGCGAAAATCTTCGGCCACGGACAGGAGTCTTTTGAACTGGCGGCCGAAGCTGCCGGCCGGTGCAATGGTTTCCAGGCCGATGTCGAGGAGGAGTGGGTCGCCGACGAGGAGCGATCCTGCTACAACTGCCGCCTGCGGCGCTGGACCTCCTCTTCCTTCGTGTGTCTGTTCGCTGGATGATGTCAGGGGGAACGATGAAAATGATCCTGAAGGGCACGGGCAGCGGGCTGATGGCTGTGGCCCTGCTGTTCGCAGGGGTTGCATCGACAGCAGCGGCGGACTGGGTGCAGGAGTCCCCGGGGCAGAAGGCCTATTACGGTGCCGACGGCTTGTTGCAACGGGTGGAAATCGACGCCGACAGGGACGGGCGGTTCGAGATCGAGGAAAAGTATGCCGACAAGCGCCGGGTGAAGCGCCGGGAAGATCTCAACGGGGACGGCCACTGGGAACGCCAGATCACCTGGGAGAAGGACGGATCTGCGGTGCTGCGGGAAAGCAAAAAGGGCCAGGCCGGGGTGCAGCAGACCTGGTATGAACCCGGCGGCGCCGTGCGTCGCATCGAGAAGGACGCCGACGGGAACGGTTCTCCCGAAGGGGTCTGGGAATACGCTGGCGGCAAGCTGAGCCGGGTCAAAAAACCGGAAGGGATCTGGCATTATCGGGAGGGCCGTTTGAGCCGGGCCGAACTCGACCCGGACGGAAACGGCCGGATGGACCGGATCGAGTATTACGATCAAAGCGGGCGGATAGACAAGACGGAGCAGCTGGGACCGGACGGCAAGGCGAAGGCTCGCTGGTACTTTGATGAAAAGGGTCAGCCGGAGAGGACCGAGGACGACCTGGACGGGCAGGGTCGGCCGAAGAGCCGGCGGGAATTTGCCAAAAACGGCAGCTTCATGCGGCTGATCGACGCCGATCGCAACGGGGTGGTCGAGATTCGGGAGCATTTTGCGGCCGATGGCAGCCTGATCAGTCGGGAAGAGGATCTGGACGGAGACGGCAGTTTCGATCTCCGTTTGGGCAAAACAAAGGAGAACTGAAATCATGCAGAGTATGATGGCTTTTCTGACCAAGGCCGGGCCGATCGGGGTGGCCATAATCGGCTGCTCGGTCATCGCGCTGTTCATCATCGTCGAGCGGGTCTGGGTCTTCCGGCAGCTCCGCCTCAAGGACCCCCGTCTGATGCACCGTGTGGGCAAACGGGCCGCCGAGGGCAATCTGGCCCAGGCGGTCGCCCTGGTTCAGGAAGAGAAACATGCCGTGGCCCAGACCATCTCCCAGATGCTCGCCCGCCTGGAAAATGCAAAACAAATTTCCCGGGCCGATCTGGAAAAAGTGGCCGGGCATGCGGCATCTCGCGAGGTTCGGCTGATGGAGCGTTTTCTTCCCACCCTGCAACTGGTTGCCAATATTTCCCCCCTGCTCGGTTTGTTCGGAACGGTCACCGGCATGATCAAGGCCTTCCAGGCCATTCAAAGCCTGGGCGGAAAGGTCAATGCCTCGGTGCTGGCCGGCGGAATCTGGGAGGCGATGCTCACCACCGCTCTCGGGTTGGGCGTGGCCATACCGGCCATGGTGGCGCACAACTACCTGCAGGGCAAGGTGCATGCTGTGGTGGCTGAAATCAAGGAGGAATCGGGGACCCTTCTCGACGCTCTCGAGCAGGCCGGCCGCCTGTCCGTCTCCGGCGGGACCGCCTCGGCCTGCGAGCTGAAAGGCGCCAGTCAGGAGGTCGGCTGATGGACATCCCCGTTCGCAGCAAAAATAACGAATTGAATCTCACCCCGCTGATCGACATCGTTTTCCTGCTGCTGGTTTTCTTCCTGCTGACCACGCATTTCATTGAAGAGGACGGTATCGGGGTCCGACTGCCTTCGGCATCGAGCGTGACCACCCGGGACCGCAACGAGGTGGCGGTGGCCATTACCCGCGATGGGGACCTGTTTGTCGGAGGGGAGCGTCTGCGGTTGGAGGGATTGGCTGCCAAGTTGCGCACGGTGATCAGGGACGACACGACGGTGATCATTCGCGGCGATCGGGATGTCAACCTGCAACTGGCTGTTTCCGTAATGGAAATGGCCAAAAAAGCAGGTGCCGAACGGCTGGTGGTGGCCACTTTGCAGGAAGGTGGTTGAAACCATGACCCAAAGGGAAACCCTGTCCCTGGCCGGATCGATACTCGTGCACCTCGCAGTGGTGTTCTTTCTCGGCGCCAGCCTGGTTTCGCCGCCGCGAATACTGAACAGGGTCGAGATCGATCTCGAGGGGGCAAAGAGCCCTGAAAGCGACCCGGGAGCGCAGGTGCCGACACCCTCGAAAGCGCCTCCCATGCCCCAGGCGACAGCGCTTCCCACCAGCACCGTGGTGCCGCTGAAAATCTCCCGGCCACAGGAGGTTGCTCCAGCCCCATTGCCGGTCGAGCCGGACGGCGTTCTGGCAGCTCCGGATCCGACCGCGCTGCCCGGTCCCCCGGCCGTGGCCATGATCAACCCGAGCCTGCCGGCCTCCCCGGCCGGAGGCGCAGCCGGGTCGGGCCAGGGCAAGGCCGGAAGCGGGCGGGGGTCGGCTCTTGAAGGCTATTATGCAGCCGTCAGACAGAGGGTCGATGATGCCAAACAGTACCCCCAGATGGCCCAGCAGCGCCGCATTCAGGGGCAGGTCGTGGTGGCCTTCGGCCTGACTCTGGATGGTCACCTGACAGGCGACCCAAAACTGGTGAAGAGCTGCGGCTATGGGCTGCTGGACAGCGCGGCTCTACGCGCCGTGCGCCGCGGCGCTCCCTATCCGCAATTTCCCGGAAAGGCTGAGGATCTCAAGGATATGGAAGTCGAGGTGACTTTCGTTTTGCGATGAAACAAGGGTTTGGATTCTCTTTCGCCTTCGACTTCATCAACGCCAGGACGCCAAGGCGCCAAGGCGCAAAGAAAACAGTAATGCCTTGAATAATCGTCATTCCCGAAGAGATTCTGATCGGGAATCAGTCTTTAACTGAATGAGATCCTGGATTCCCGATTTTAGCAGTCGGGGATGACAATCTTCTGATCGCTTTTCCCCCTTGCGCCTTGGCGCCTTCGCGTCTTTGCATCAAGCTTTGAAAAGCGGTGGAAATTTAAAGACCCCGGCCGGAATATTTTCCCGGCCGGGGTCTTTTGTCACATGATCCTTGATCGTCAGGCACAGGCCCGGTCAGACTGGTTTTCCGGATAGTCGTCGAGCCAGTAGCCTTCCGGATTGCGTTCGCAGGCGATGACCTCGCCCGGACTCTGGTCCGGATCGGCAGGACGATGGTAGCGGAAAAAGACCTGCTCCTCGGTCAGGCCGACGACCTCCACTTTTCCGGTCGCATGAGACATGGCATAACGGCAGCGCCGCGCCAGTCCCGAACAGTTGCTGATAGCAGCCGCGAAGATTCCGTATCCCTCCTCTACCGGCACTGTGTAGGCGGCATTGCCCTTGGTGGGCCGGCACTGGAATACATAGTAGGGGGCGACGCCCATGTAGGAGAGCCGGTTGAAAAGTTCACTCAGGATCTCCGGATCGTCGTTGACACCGCGGATCAAGGGCGTCTGATTCATGACACAGACCCCGGATTTCTGAACGAGGGTCAGGGCGCGAACCGCCTCCCGAGTCAATTCACGGGGATGGTTGAAATGGGCCATGAGGTAGATTCTACGCTCTGGCAGGCTGTAGGTCCGAAGCATGTCCAGCAGTTCCGGATCATCCAGGAAGCGGTAAGGATTGAAGGCCGGCATTTTGCTGCCGATGCGAATGATCCGGACATGCTCGATTCCCCGCAGCTGGCGAATGATTTCGCTCAGCTTCGGCGTCGAAAGCAGGAGCGGATCGCCTCCGGTCAACAGAACATTATTGATCTCCGGGTGTTTGCGTATGTAGGCCAGGCCTTGAGAAACATCCCGCGACACCTCTTTGTTCCCAGAGAGGAACAACCTCTTCCGGAAGCAGAAGCGGCAAAAAGCCCCGCAGACATCACTGACCAGCAGCAGGGCAGTATCCCCGTACTTATGCTCCAGGCCGGGAACCTTGGCGTACTTGTGTTCCCCCGAGGCATCCAGGTGGCCCCACTGCTGCAGTTCGTCCTGATCAGGGATGACAATCCGCCGGATTGGATCCTTAGGGTCATCCCAGTCGATCAGGGCGTTGTAGTAGGCGTTGCTGCGGAAGGCATAGCGCTCTTCCACCTGAAGCATTTTCTGCCGCTCCCTGGCCGGCAAATTCTGCAACGCATCGATCTGGGTCAGTCTGGTCAAAAATCGGGTCTGATTCATGGCAGTTCTCCTTTTTCAACATCGGCCGGCTGAAAAGGGAAAAAAATCCCGGTTTCATACCAGTAGGTGTGAAGAAGGTTTTCTTCATGTGGCTGAAATTCCGGCAGCGGAAGTTCAGTCAGCTGGCCGATCTGTCATGAATTGGCGGCGGAAAAGGGTAGATAGGGACTAGCTAGTTTTTCGGTCAAAGATGAGTGGTTGATTTCCTGAAGTGCCCGCATTTCTCGATTGTCAATAGGCAATCGATGGCAGATTCGTTCAGTGCCGCCTTTATTTAACCAACCGGTGTTTCTCAAATCTTCCGGTTAGCTGTTAAGACACTACCACAGTTTTTCCCGGATGGCAAACCAGAACGGGCTTTTGTTTTAAAATTTATGAAACGGTGTTTTTTCTGATAAACCAAGATTTTAGTAAGAAATGGTCATTCCTGGTAATTATTAGAAATTTATATACAAATGATTGCCCATTATGGTATAAAAAAAACTGATTTTTTCGGATTCGCGTCCCACCAGGCCTACTTTTCTCAGAGGCCTTTTACTCCTCCTTTTGCAATCAGGTCGCCACACGCGTCCAACTGGCCGGTCTCCCTTCAGAGGCCGGTTTTTTTATCTCGACCATTTCCCAGATCGCTTTTCCGATTGTCTCTCAAAAGATTAAATCTATACTTTTATCGTATGGCAAGACAGCAGGAAGATGGCCCGGTTTGAATTGGCAGAAATTTATCGTTTGCGCTATCATTCGTCCAATTGCATTCTAATCGGCAGGATTATCGCTGAAGCGGGAAAGTCAAGAACATGAAGAAAAGACATGAACTGAAAAGCAAGCTGCAGGGTGAAACCCTGGTTCGCAAGGGTTTGATGAAAAAGCACAAAAACATTCAGCCGATGCGGCTGGTTCCCAATCTGCATGTGATCAAGATCGGCGGCCACGGGACCATCGACTATGGCCGCGGTGTCGTTCTGCCGCTGATGGAGGAGATCGGCGAACTGTCCAAGACTCACCAGTTGTTGGTGGTGACGGGAGGGGGCGTAAGAGTTCGACATATTCTCGATATCGGCATCGACCTCGGCATGCCGACCGGCGTTCTCGCCCAGTTGGCCGGGAAAATCAGTGAGCAGAATGCCGAAATGGTAGCCCTTCTGCTCAGCCCGTGGGGAGGATCCAGGGTGGACGGGGACGATCTGCTCGAACTGCCCACACTCCTTCGTCTCGGCATTTTGCCGGTCATACATGGCACTCCTCCCTACGGCCTGTTCGAACATCCCCCCGGGATCGGCCTGATACCGCCCCATCGCACAGATACGGGGGCCTTTCTCATGGCCGAGGTGCTGGGAGCCAAAAGCTGCATCCTGGTCAAGAATGTCGACGGCCTTTTCACCGAAAATCCGGAGATCAATCCGCAAGCCGAATTGATCCAGGAGATTACCGCCGAGGAACTTATCGCCATGGACATGGAGGATATGGTCTTCGAGCAGAAGGTCCTCCACCTGCTGCGCGATGCCCACAACCTCAGAGAACTGCGCATCGTCAATGGGCACAAGCCCGGCAATATCGAAAAGGCGCTGCGGGGTGAAAAGGTCGGCACCACGGTGAGGGCCTGATCATGCAGGAAGGTGTTTGAAACTGTATCTACCGCCATCAGGGCGGTACACCCGGAAAGAGGCTGAAGCCTCAAAAAAGGAGAAAAACATGAGCGGAAAAATTTTCTATCGGGAAAGGAGAAAGTCTGCCGAAGGTGCGAAGCAGGCGCGGTTCATGGTTGTGGCCATTGCGGACATCAATCTCAAGATGTTCGGCAAGCATCTGCGGAAGAGCGAGCTGGAAGCCATTGCCGAGGCGGTGGGGGCGGAACTGGTCGCCCTGCCGCGAGGGCCCAAACATGAAGAGGACGATGACGACGAATAGGATTCGTCAACCCGGTTTGAAGGGAAGGGCTCCGCAGGCTGCGGGGCCTTTTCCTTTTCATGGAAACAGCTTTTGCAGTTGACAGGAGATGGTGGCTGGGATAATCAAAAGCCTGGTTCGAATATTCTCTTGTCCATACATCGAAGGTGTCATGAACCCCTACAATTCCATCATGCTGGAAATCGCTCTCCCTGTACTCTTTCTGCTGACCGTCGAGCGCCTGGCGGTGATTCTGCTGTTGCGCACCCCGCGGCAGATCGACTGGGTGCGGCGCCACGCCTGGCTGCACCCCAATGCCATCAGCCGGGCCCGCTATCCGATGGGTTTCATAGCAGTGCTGCTGCTGCACCTGGGCTATCCCCGGCTCTGCTTCCTGTTTTTCACCTTCTGGATGATCACCGACATTACCGACGGCGACATTGCCCGCAAGTGCGGACTTCATACCGAAGAAGGGGAGACCATCGACCCGTTTTCCGACAAACTGATGTACGCGCCGATGCTGGTCTACCTTTCCTGGAGAGGCTGGCTCGCCCCGGCCCTGGTCGGTCTGTTTCTGACCTTCGATATCATCGGCCAGGTGTCCCGGCGCTTTATCAACATCAAGGCAGCCAACCTGTTCGGCAAGGCCAAGACCTTTCTGGTGGTGGTACTGCTGATCGTGGTCGGCCTGGAATGGATCTACGGACCGCTGCCCCTGCTGGGCCGCACCATTCTGCCTCTGCTCAGCATATGCACCGGTCTCGCCTTCTGCTCCACCGCCTTCAAGCTCATACCCAACTACTGGTATGCCAACATTCTCAGTCTCATGAATCTGGTCTGTGGCCTGGGCGGCTGCTGGGTGGTGCTGGCCGGAGGTCCTCCGGTCTATGCCCTCGGTCTGGTTTTTTTCGGCCAGTTTCTCGATCTCTTCGACGGTCGGGCCGCTGAGCGGTGGGGGTCCACTCCCCGGGGGGAGATTTTTGACGATGTCGCCGACGGTACCAGTTTCGGCCTGACCGTGGGACTGATCGTGGTTGTTTCCTTTTCCTCTCTCTGGGCAGGAGTGTGCCTCGGTGCTGTCTACGTCGCGGCGGTCATCTATCGGCTGGTCCGGTTCGTGGTTGAAAAGCGCCGCCAGGGGGTTGTCGGCGGCGTGACCACCTTTTCCGGCATGCCTTCCCCCGCGGGAGCATTGCTGGCGGGAACCACCTGCATTCTCATCCCCAACGAAATTGCCCGGGCCATCCTCATCGTGGCGACCTCCCTGCTCATGGTTTCAAGGGTACCCTATGCTCATTTCGGCCGTGCCATTTTGCCCCACATTCCGAAAATCGTGCGGGTCCTGGCTTTAGGAGCTTTCCTGTTCCTTCTGGCCCTCGGGGTGCGGCGGGACCAGTACACCGTGCCCCTGCTCATCGCTTTTGCCGCTGCCGCGGCTTACCTGGTTTCTCCCCTTTTCAGCATGTTTACCGGAAAACCCGGGAACCAGGCCTGATCTTTTCGAAATCATCCCCCGCCATGAAACAGGCCGTTCCTCCTTAAGGAAGATATGACCCTTCTGACGGGAAGATCGATCTATTTCTTGCAGTGAACGACAAGTACGGTGAGATCGTCCGGCAGGGGGGCTTCGTTGCCCGGCAGGGCAACGAGGCGCTCCACCATCTCCCTGGCGTCGGCGGCCCCTTCCAGGTGCCCGGCGAGGCGTTCGCTGGTCAACGACAATTCCGGTCGGGCATCGATCAGGCCGTCACTGTAAAGCACCAGTGTATCGCCGGCTTTCATGATCGCCGCGCCTTCCCGGAAAACCTTCTGTCCGGGCACCCCGAGGGGGAGATCCCGGGGGGAGAGGGTTTCCACCTTTCCGCCTGCCCGTCGCAAAAAAGTGAAGCCGTGGCCGCAATCCACATAGGTCAGGCGCCGGGCGGCGGCATGCAACTGGCCAAAAAACAGGGTGACGAAACTTTCCGCGTTTTCCAGGTCTGACATCAGGGCCTGCTCGGCCAGTTCCAGGGCTTTTTTCGGCCGGTTGTGAGCCACGGACCGAAGGGAGGCCCTGACGGTAGCCATGAGCATGGCGGCAGCCAATCCTTTCCCCATCACATCACCCAGAATGAAGCCCCAGACGCCGAAACAAACCTCCTGCCAGTCGAAAAAATCCCCTCCCACCTGCCGGGCGGGAATGCAGCGGGCCGCGACGTCGAAACCGGGGATCTGGGGATAGGTGCGGGGCAGGAGCCTGGCCTGGATTTCGGCTGCATAGCGCAGTTCCAACTCAAACTGTAGCCGGTGCTTTTCGCTCTCCTGCAAAGCCTTTTCAGCCTTAATCCGTTCTTCCCGCTCTTCTGCTTCATGCAGGGCACGCTGGATCGCCGGGACCAGCCGGGATAGCCTGTTTTTCAGAACATAATCGGTAGCGCCGTTTTTGAGGGATTCGATCGCGGCTTCCTCTCCCAATCGTCCGGAAACAAAAATGAAGGGGAATTCGGGGTAGGACTTTCGCACCAGTTCCAGGGCATCCATGCCATTGAAGCTGGGCAGGGCGTAATCCGCCAGAATCAGATCCAGGGGGCCATTTTCCAGCGCCGAGATGAAGTCGGCACGGCTGAGTACGACCCGAATCTCGCAGTCGTAGCCCTCGGCGACGAGGGTTTCCTCGATCAGTTTGGCGTCGAGCGGGTCATCTTCCAGGTGAAGAATGTGCAAACGTGCGGGCATTCTATTCTGCCTTGCCCTCAAACGAGGATCATCATGTGTGAGTATTCCGCAATTTTTTCGGCGGCGGTTCATTGACGATCGCCCAGAAAGCCCCGAGGTCCTTTACGGCATCGATAAAGTTGTGGAAGTTGACCGGTTTGACCACGTAGGCGTTCACCCCCAAACGGTAGCTTTCGACCATGTCCTGCTCTTCGCGGGATGAGGTGAGCACCACGACCGGAATGAATTTGAGGACGTCGTCGGTTTTGATCGTTCGCAGCACCTCGAGACCGTCCACCTTGGGGAGCTTGAGGTCGAGAAGAATGACTGCGGGGTTGCCCGGTTCGGCAGCGGCATATTTTCCGCGGGCCAGGAGGTAGTCCAGGGCCTCTTCTCCATCCTTCACCCAGGTGACGCGGTTGGCGATGTGATGTTCGGCCAGACCTTCCATGGTCAGTTCGGCATCATGGGGGTTGTCTTCCACCAGAAGAATCCGCCTCAAATGGACATTCATTCTCAATGGTCCTCCGTCCTAGGCAGGGAAAACCAGAAAGTGGCCCCTTTTTCTTCCTCCCCTTCAGCCCAGGTTTCACCGTGGTGCCGGTTGATGATGCGCCGGACGTTGGCGAGACCGACTCCCGTGCCCTCGAATTCTTCAGGGCCATGCAGGCGTTGGAAGAGACCGAACAGCTTGTCGCGGTACTTCATGTTGAAACCCACACCATTGTCCCGCACATAGACGCGAAACATCTGCGGATCCGCGTCTCCCCCTATTTCGATTTTCGCCACGGGGCGGTGGCGGGTGAATTTGAGGGCGTTACCGACATAATTTTCCATGACCAGGCGCAGCATCGATTTGTCCCCTGTTACCAGCGGGAGGTCACCGATCTTCCATTCGATCTCCCGATCACTGGTTTCCTCCTCCAGTTCGGCGATGATCTCCCTCGTCATCCTGTCCAGATCGACGGAGATTTGCATCATCTCCGCCCGCCCCATTCTCGAAAAGGAGAGCAGATCGTCGATCAGGACCCCCATCCTTTCGGCCGATTCCGAAATCACGTCCAGGTAGTGCCGGCTCTTCTCATCCAGGGCCGTGAGGTCCCGGTTGTGGAGCAGTTGAACAAATCCGGTGATATGACGAAGGGGGGCTCGCAGGTCATGGGAAACCGAGTAGCTGAAGGCTTCAAGCTCCTTGTTGGCGACTTCGGTCTGGCGCAGATGCCGCTGCAGTTCACGGTTCAGTTCCCTGATCTTTTTCTCCGCCCGCAGACGGTTGAGCGCTTCGGAAAAAGCGACGGAGAGGGTTTCGATATCCTCCTGATCCGTGGGGGAGTAACCCCCCTGCTTGTTGGCCAGGCCGATCATGCCGGTGATTCCACCCATAAATCTCAGGGGAACGCCGAGGAAGCTGGTGATCCTTGGATGCCCCGACGGCCTGGTCACTGAGGCGGGGTGAGCGTCCGGATTGTTGACGATCCAGGATTCCCCTGTTTCTATGCCTGCCCGGAGGAAACCGCGGTTCGGCATGTTCCGGAGCATTTCAGCGGCCTCGCTTCGAGGAACCCCGCAGGCCTCCCAGCCGGCTTCGCTCAGGGTCGTGGTGTCGAAGCGCCCCTCGGGGTTCAGTTCGCCGATAAAGCCGATGGCGCTCCCCGATATCTCCTCGGCAATCCTGAGCCCGAGCCGAGCCACCTCATCTTCGCTTTCGCAGGCCGGTATTTCCCGGAAAATACGAATGATGCCGTGCAGAAGGGAAAGCTCCCTCCGGGCCCGCTCGTCAGCCCCCCGGAGCTGCTCCAGTTCCCGTTTCAGATCCTCTGAGAAATCTTCCTCTTTGTCCCGCATGGAATCTCGCATTCTGCACAGGTATTGTAGGACGTTTCACCCTCTAGAGTATGCCATCCGCCCTGATGAAAACAACCCACGGGGGATAGGCACCCTGGTATGGGTTCGATCCACAGCTTGACCTTGCGATCCGGCTGGGGGGATGATGAATGCAAGATCCCTTTTTCGGAGGTGCAGCAATGGCAAGAAAAGTGATCAACGGCGATATGAAGGTGTGGGATGTGATCCAGCAATACCCGCAGACCTACGGAGTGTTTCGCGAATTCGGATGCCCCGATGTGCACAAGGGAAGTTTTGCTGTATCCGCCCATTTCATGAAGGTTCGATGGGCTGCCCGGGCCCATCGGATCGACCTTGACAGTCTCCTGAGAAGACTCAACGAGGTGATTGCAGAGGATAATCGCAGTGTATCTTCCGCCTTGCATTAAATGATTTTTCAAGGGGGCAGGCCGCTAATCCTGTCCCCAACGATTTTAATCCCGTTTCCGTTTCAATGAAGAATTTTTCTCAGGGCAAAACCCTCTTTGGCGCGGCCTGATATAATTGCTTCAGGCAATGGCGAAAGGAGGGCATGCAATGACCGGGCGAAGAGATGGCGGCGATTCCAACGATTCAAAAGCGGTTCAACTCCCATTCGACGATCCTCAAAACACTCTGGTTCAGGGCGATGGGGAATTACCCTATTACTGGAGCTGGTACCGGACCATTTTCGGTGAACGAAGACATTTCGGAGATCCCCGAACAGGTGCAGCTGATGATGCCGCGGGAAGGGATTGACATGGAAAAGGTCTCTAAAAAGAGGTGATGACATGGGCGAAGAGAAAAGGCGTGTCTACCTGGTAGGACCTTGTCGGCTGCAGAACGAGTTGATGGCTCTTTTGATTCAGGAAAGGACCGGAATCCGGTGCGCGGTCACGGAACTTCCCTTGGTCCCGGGTGCCTTGCATCTGGATTTCGCCAGTCCAAAAAGTCTCATACTTTGTGACTGCCAGGGTCCATGGCTGGAGGAACTGGCCGAACTCTACGCGTTCAAATCCGGAGAAGATCCTCGACGAACCTATCTGGCACTGTTTAACCTGAGGCCGGACGCGGAGCTGGAAAGGCCGGCCAGAGACCTTGGCGTTCGGGGATTTTTCTACAAGGACGACAGTGCCGATACCTTGATAAAAGGGGTAAAGGCGATCTTTGAGGGCGAATTCTGGGATTCGCGCTGTCTCTCGCCGGAAAAGTTTCCGCCTCCGGCCAGAAGGACGGAACCGCTTGAAAGAAAACCCTTGTGAAAATTATCGGAAGTTGAGCTGAAAACGGCTTTTTCCTCAAAAGCCGCCGGACATTTCGCCCGGCGGCTTTTTTTAAGCGGCTCCATGACCCGATCGAGGCTTGAAATCGCCTTAATTGATCTCGCCGCCATCCCTCCAAGGGTTTGACGAACTTATCGTGCAGGCAAAAGCGCAAACAGCAGCAACAGAATAACGGCCTGAATAATCCAACCGATTACACAAACGCCAAAGGCCCGAAAGGTGCTTTTGTAGTCAAGGGCCTGCCTGACCGCTATCACCATTGCCACCAGCATCCAGATTGAGGCCACTACAACAATGACCGTTCCCAAGCCTGGGATGACGCCCAAGACTCGAATCAAACCGGGCGAACTCGAAAAGCCGGTGGTTCTCAACAATTCTCCAAGGTCGGCCTCGGTTTGAGGTTCTGCCAGGAATTTCGTTCCAATAAAGTAGGTGAGCCAGGCCCAGAACAACCACCCGACAAGGGCGGCAAGGGTCCCGAGCAGTATGCCCCCAATCCCGAGGGTGCTGATACTTCCCACCCCGGCGGCCAGGCTGGATAGAACAACAACCCCCATTGCCTGCCGCAAAGCTTCCTTGTCGGATTCAACCTCTTCAAACAGGTTGACATCCAATTTCGCCGCGCGAATCATCCGATCGGTAAAAATGTTCATTGAAGCTCCTTTTTTTCTTGAATATCACAAAAGAATTATTTTAAGCCCGGGCAGATTCAAATCCATGGGTAACATTATCCTGAAAGATCTGATACAAAAAGTTCCCTGTTGAAGTGTTATACAGGGGAATCAATACTGTGTCATCTCACCTCAAAAAAAAAGTGGCAGCGATTATGATGACTTCCGGGTCGAGGAAGGCGTCTGGTTGAGGCGCCGGCGGGAGATGACAGGGAAAATCTGGAGAAGACGGGACGGAAACGATTGAAAGAACCTCTAAGAGTTTTTCTGATCATCGTGGGTACGCTCTGTGTGGCATTAAGTGTACTGGGTATGTTCCTGCCAGCCTTGCCCACCACGCCCTTTCTGCTTTTGGCCGCCAGCTGCTATGCTCGCAGTTCGGAAAAATTTTACCAATGGCTCATAACCAATCGCTGGTTTGGGGAGTATATCAGGAATTACCGAGAAGGCAGAGGCATGCCACTAAAGCAAAAAGTCATCACCATCGTGCTGTTATGGCTGACAATCGGCTCTACAGCGCGGTGGGCGATTTCGCAATGGTGGATGCGGAGCATTCTGCTTGGTATTGCCGTCGGCGTTACGGTGTTTCTTGTCAAGGTCAAGACCTACAGGCCGCAGGCAAAGCCAGATCCGTCGCCCAGCGAAGATGACCCTCCCTCAGGGGGATTTGAGTAAATCTCCAAAGAACGTGGTGTTGAAAGGGCACTTCGGGCGATGATTTAGTTCGGATTGCCAACATTGTCCTCCCCGGGAGCGAAGGAGGACAATGTTGTGCAAGAGGTTTTGCCGGAGGGGCAATCAGATACCCTGTGGCGGCAATTTCGTCTGCACTTTCCGCGGGCGATGCTGCTCCCAGTAGAGGACCACGGCGCTTGCAACAAAAATGCTGGAATAGGTTCCGGCGATAATCCCCACCAGCAGGGCAAAGGCAAAGTTGTTGATGACCGTCCCGCCAAAAATGAAAAGGGCGACGACGACGAGGAGAGTGGTTCCCGAGGTCAGGATGGTTCGTGAAAGGGTCTCGTTCAGACTGCGGTTGACAGTGGCGGCGAATTCTTCACCGGGGACATTGCCGCGATTTTCCCGGATGCGGTCGTAGATGACGATCGTGTCGTTAAGGGAATAGCCGATGATCGTCAGGAAAGCGGCAATAATCGTCAGATCGATCTCCTTGTCGAAAAAAGAGAAGAAGCCCAGAGTGATCACGACATCGTGGATCAGGGCAATCACCGCCCCGACAGCGAAGCGAAACTCGAATCGCCAGGAAATATAGATCAACGTACCGGCCATGGCGTAGAGGAGCGCCATCAGTCCCTTCTGCCGCAGTTCTTTTCCGACCAGAGAGCCCACCGTTTCACTGCGGCGAATCTCGACCTGTCCCTCTCCGAATCGATTCTCCAGCGACATGCTGACCTGTTTTGAAATCTGCTGCAATTCGCTGGCTTCCTTTGCCCGGATCAGGAATTCGTTCGTGTCGTCGCCGAACTGTTGGACGGTGAAGGAACCCAGGGGCAGATCTTTCAGGGCTTCCCGGATGTCCGCAGACTCAGCCGGTTTGGCCAGCTGAATCTGGATCAAGGTTCCTCCGGCGAAGTCGATGCCGTATGCGGGGCCTCCCTTGATGATAAGGGAAATGATCCCGGCGAGGATAATAATGACAGAAAGAAGGATGGCCATCCGGTTTTTGCCGACGAAGTCGATATTAATATCAGGTCTGATAATTTGCACGTGGTCTGCCTTTCCATGTTTGACGCGCCATGGCGACCGGCGCGACGGAAATAGCCCATGCTCACTCGGCTTTGCCCTTCCAGCAGGGTTCGGGAAAGGCGCGGCAAACGCATCAAGACGGATGCCGCGGCCGGTATCACGGGAAAAAGTCACTTCCTTGGTTCTGGAAGCTGTCCAGATCTGCAAAACGGGTTTTCAGGATTCCGTGGATCAGACCGTGGGGGGCGGACGCGGAAAGGATTGAGTGAGTTTGGTGCTTAAAGGGGGCAGGAGAATCGGCGCGATCTCCACAGGTTCCGGAGAGGTGTCGGCCGGTCGAAGCAGGCTGGCGCCGGACGGTGGTGCCAGGGGATGGAGAACAGGAACAGGAATGGGATCTTTAGCCTGCTGGGTCTTGAGCGTTGCTGCAAAGGGTTCGGGGGTGACTGCGGGGGAGGAAAGGTATTCGGACGACTGGAAAAGAGGCCTTGGGTCTGTTGCCTCGGCTGTGTGCCAAGCAAAAAGAACCGTCAGCAGCAGCCAGATCCATGGCCGGATGACGATCCGAAGTTGTTGCCTGCGACAAAAGAGGCCGCTCATCGTTTTGACCACTCGGGTCTCGCGTTGATGAAAAATAGAAACAGAATGTACCTTTTGGTACACCGCGATACCATACAACACTTTGTAAGATAAGTCCATCAAGGCCGATTTTGCTGCTCAGTATCTTCTTCAGCGCGCCGAGGAGCGAATTGACTCATGCCGGCAGGACCCTTTCTATCACTCTTGTCATCAAACGTTCCGGCCTGATCGCTTTAAAGGCCTCGGCAGTCACGAGTGTCGCTGTTGGATAAAACTTTCAGAAGGCTTTCTTACTCTCCTTTCGAGAGGATACCCCCTATTTATTAAATTTGTAGATCTGCCCCCTCTACGAAAAAGACCCCAGGGGCCTGACTATGCTGGGCCCTGGGGTCTGCTACATGATTCTTATAAAGCTTGTTGAGAGACTCTCTCTGCATCGAGTACAGTCCCACCAGATGACAGACTAGAAGGGGATATCGTCATCCGGATTGAAGGGAATGTCTTCGAATTCGTCCTGCCGGGTGCTCTGGTTCTGAGTGCGCTCCTGGCGAGGCTCGCGGCGTTGCGATTGCCCCCCGCCCTCGTCTCCGACACGACCGAGCATCTGCATCTGGTCGGCGACGATTTCGGTGATGTAGCGCTTGTTGCCGTCCCGATCGTCATAGGAGCGGGTCTGGATCTTGCCTTCGATATAGACCTGCTTGCCTTTGGTCAGATACTTGCCGCAGACCTCCGCCAGTCCACGCCAGGTGACGATGTTGTGCCATTCGGTCTTTTCCTGCTGCTGCCCGTCGCGGTCCTTGAAACGCTCGCTGGTGGCGATGGAAAAGGTGCAGACAGGGGTGCCCGAAGGGGTATAGCGGAGTTCCGGATCCTTGCCGAGATTGCCTACGAGAATGACTTTGTTGACCGACATGTTATTTCCTCCCTTGGGCGAGAGCCTTCCCGAAAGTTGCGGCAGGGGGACGCGGGCGGTTCCGTTCCATGGAGGACCGGAGACGATCGGCGAAGGCGCATTAGAGATGCATGAGTTCAGCGAATGGGAGCGCCCATTCTGGAACAGATGGCCGTCGATCGTCAAGCCAAAATCCAGGTCTCCTCAGGGGGATCAGAAGGGCCAGGAATAATTCAGATAAATCTCTTCCTCTCCCGGATTGTAGTCATGAATATTGGCATTGGAGATGTGCGCGATCTGGATGCCGAGGCGGGACAGATTGTCAAACTGATAGGCCAGGTGGAGAGACAGACGGAACTGAAAGGTTCCTCCAAGGTCCTTGCCGTCTCCGTCCTCATAGCCGCCGGCAGCCAGCACCGGTGTCAGGATCAGGCTCCTCCAGGCAAAATCGCCGTAGATCCCGCCGTATCCGTAATAACCTCCGTCCAGATTGGCAAGGAACCCCACCGTCGGCCCGATGAACCAGGCTTTTGGGCCGAGCCGCAGCTGCAGGTGCCCCGCGCCTGCGCTGTCGTGGCTGTTCACAACGTTGAACAGGCCCACCCCGACATCAAGGTAGTGGGCACTGTCGCCATAAACTTGCCAGTGGCCACTGGAGTGGAATATGTCCGGCTTTTCTGCCGCAGTCGATGGTCGGGCGGCAAGAAATAGAAGGGCGACGACAAACAGAACGGATATGCATTTTTTCATTAGAAGGCCTCCTGCTGGAAAGGGATGGTCAGACAGGGATATCGGACTTCAGGTGGTTCCGTTCTCCGGGGGACATTCCTCTTTTGACAGACCGCAGCGGGCGGCTCCCAGGAGGGCTGTGCGGGAATTCAGAATGACTTTTACGGGAATATCGGCCATCAGTTGCGACATCCGCCCCTTCCGTCGAAAGGCGGTCATGAAAGTCGATTTTTTCATGGCTGGCAAAAGACGGGGGGAGAGACCCCCGCCGAGATAAACGCCGCCTGTTGCCATCAACTTGAGGGCCGCGTTGCCCGCCTCCGATCCCAGAATGCCCACCAGGGTGTCCATGGTCAGACTGCAGAGGGGATTGGGAGGATCGCCGCTCAAGGCCTTGTTGAAAATGACCGCCACCGGATCCTCGGCCGCCGCCAGTTCCTCCTTCAGCCAGCGGGGTTCCTCGGCGTAGCCGCGATCCCGAAGGAAGTTGTAGATGTTGGGAACCCCGCTGCCGGAGCAGACCCGTTCGTAGCTGACGTGGTCGAATTTTTTCTGCATCTCGGTGAGCAGCGCCGATTCGAGGGGGGTGGTTGGTGCGAAGTCGGCATGCCCGCCTTCCGAGGGGTGAGCCAGGTAGCTGGTTCCGTCCCAGGTCAGATAGGCTTCTCCCAGTCCTGTACCTGGGGCGACGACGACTTTGGCGCCGCCGGTAACGGCATGCCCGGGATTGATGGTGTCCAGGTCCTCCGGCTTGAGAAAAGGGATGGCGTGAGCGCAGGCCACCAGGTCGTTGAGCAGGGTCACGGAAGAAAAACCGAAGGAGCGGGCCAGCCGGGATTCATCCAGAATCCAGGGCAGGTTTGTGGCTCTGGCTCGTCCGCCGATGACCGGTCCGGGGACGCCGAAACAGGCCCTGTCGAGTTTCAGCCCACTTTCTAGAAGGAATTTTCGGACCAAAATTTCCAGGCTCGAATAATCGCGACTGACGAAGGTTGCTTCGGCCAGGGGGGCATCCATCCCCGATTCCTCGGTAAATACGGCCAGCAGTGTCTTGGTCCCGCCTATGTCTCCGGCCAGAATACATTTTTTCATGACAGTGTCCGCAGGGGAAGCAGAGTTGAGGTATTGGGGTGTTTGAATTAAATACGACTTGCGGCTTTCGATGCTGTTATTCATGTAACGCAGATCCCCGGGTTGTCAACCTGATTGATTGTCCATACCTAATGAATTCGGGAAGGAATTTGTTTCCCACGGGAATCCGGAAAGCAGGCGCGCCACAGACTGCGGCATAAGTCAAGACGCCGGACTAAAAAGGTTTGACTCCCTGGGGCGCCTCTCTTAAACTTGCTCATCATGGTTTTCTGAAAGGATCCCGCAGATGTTCCGCACCCTGTTTTTTCTTGTTACGTTTGTTCCCTGGACGCTGTTCGTCATTATAACCGGCGTGCCGCTGACGCTGATCAGCCCGGACTATCTGCACACCTACTCCCGATTTTGGGGAAAAGTGAGCCTGTTTCTGGCGGGAGTGCGGCTGACGGTCAGGGGGAGAGAGAATCTTTCCGCGCCCGGCCCCAAGGTCTATATGGCCAATCATGTCAGCAATTTCGACATCCTGGCTCTTTACGCCGGACTGCCGGGACAGTTTCGCTGGCTGGCCAAGGCCGAGTTGTTCAAAATTCCTCTGTTCGGGTTCGCCATGCGGCGGGCCGGTTCGATCTCCGTTGACCGCAGCAACCGCAAAAAGAGCGTTCTCAGCATGAAAGAGGCGGTGAAGCGGATCGAGGAAGGGACCTCCGTGCTGATCTTCCCCGAGGGAACCCGCTCACCGGACGGCAACCTGCAGGATTTCAAGACCGGCAGCTTCACCCTGGCGGTCATGTCCAAGGCGCCGATCGTGCCGATCGCCATCAGCGGCAGCCGCGAAGTCATGCCCAAACACAGCCGCTGGATCCAGGGAGGACATATCGTGTTGACCGTCCTGCCGCCGGTGGCTACCGTCAACCGGGAGGTGGGTGAGCGCTCCGAGCTCATGGAAGAGGTTCGTCAACCCATCGCCGCCGCCCTGGCCGTAGGAGAATGAACCCTCTGCCGGAAAAACTCTCCCCGCTGACCCGGGCCGATGCCGTACGACTCCTGCCATTGGGCGGTCTGGGCGAAATCGGGATGAACATGATGGCCCTCGAGTGTCAGGGCCAATGGCTGATCATCGATTGCGGCCTGATGTTCCCCGAAGCCTACATGATGGGGATCGATCTGGTGCTGCCCGACGTCTCCGCTCTGGACGACCACGCCGACCGCATCCTCGGCCTGATCCTGACCCACGGACATGAGGACCATATTGGAGCGGTGCCCTTCCTGCTCCAGCGATTGGGCAATCCCCCGATCTATGCGACGGGGTTGACCCTCGGTCTGCTTTCGAACAAGCTGGAAGAACACGATCTGCAGAGCCGGGCCCGGCTCCATCAGGTGCGGCCCCGGCAGGAGGTTACGCTCGGTCCCTTCCGGATCGAATTTTTCCGCAGCGCCCATTCGATCGTGGATGGCGTCGGCCTGGCGATACGGACCCCGGCCGGATTGATTGTCCATACCGGCGATTTCAAGATCGATCAGACCCCCGTCGACAATCAGCCGACCGACCTGACCCGGCTGGCCGCTTACGGCGATGAAGGGGTGCTGCTGCTCCTGTCCGACTCCACCAATGTGGAGCGCAGAGGGTATACCCTGTCGGAAAGGGAGGTCGGACGGGCACTGGCCGACATTCTGCCCCGCTGCCGGGGACTGGTGGCGGTGGCCACCTTTTCCTCCAATATCCACCGCATTCAGCAGGTCATCGATGTGGCCATGGCCTGCGGCCGCAAGGTCCTGATCAACGGTCGCAGCATGGAAAAGAATGCTGCGGTCGCCCGCGAACTCGGCTATCTGCGGGTGCCCGACGAGGTGCTGATCGACCTGCGGGAGATGCGGCACCTGCCTCGGGACAGGGTCGTCGTGGTGACCACCGGCAGTCAGGGCGAACCGCTCAGCGTCCTGTCCCGCATGGCCATGGCCGATTACAAGCCGATCCCCCTGGAACAAGGGGATACGGTCATCCTCTCCTCCCGCTCCATTCCCGGCAACGAAAAGGCCATCGCCCGGCTGATCAACCTGCTCTATCGGCAGGGCGCCGAGGTTTTCTACCAGGAGACCAGCGAGGTTCATGTCTCCGGTCATGCCAGTCAGGAGGAGCTGAAACTGATCTTTTCCCTCACCCGGCCCCGCTTCTTCGTGCCGGTACACGGCGAATACCGGCACCTGGTCAAACATGCCCAGCTGGCCACTCTGATGGGTGTCGAAAAGGGCAGGGCGGTGGTGCTGGAAAACGGCACTCCCCTGGTGGTATTGCCGGACGGGCTGTACAAGGAGGACAGGGTCGAGTCCGGCCGGGTGTTCGTCGACGGCAAGGGCGTTGGCGACGTCGGCGAGATGCAGTTGCGGGACCGGCGCCATCTCGCAAACCACGGACTGGTCATGGTGCTCATGGGAATCGAACAGACGAGCGGTACCATCCTCTATGGCCCGGAGCTCTTCACCCGGGGATTTGTGCCCGAGGAAACCAGCGGAGAGCTGCTGGATCAGGCCCGGCAGGAGGTGCGGAACCTGTTGCGGGAGCACAGCCTTGAAGCCGTGTCCGATTGGGAGGAGATGCAGGTGGAGGTGCGCAAGACCCTGCGGCGTTTCTTCAACCGTCACATCGACCGGCGGCCCTTGATCCTGCCTGTGGTTTTCGAGCAATAGGCAGGCCGGTTGACTTGATTGTGGCTGGCTCGAGTATTGCAAAGTTGCTTGTCAGGAATGCCGACGCCTAGAGGGTAGGGCCTTTTCAATGAACTCTGCTGGATTTTCACACCGGCTGATCGGTCTGCGACAGCCATCCGGGGATTTTGTCCATGAAAAATGAATCCAAAGGGTCGATACGGGAATACCTGAAAAAGGAGATTTTCGGCGTCTTTTGGTTCGCCATCGGTCTTTATCTTCTCCTGGCCATGGTTTCCTTCACCAACAGCGATCCTTCCTTCAACAACAACCTGCATCCGGAAAAGATCAGCAATATCGGCGGAACCGTGGGGGCCTATCTGGCCGATCTGATGTATCAGGCCTTCGGCCTTCCCTCCCTGCTTTTTCCCTTTGGCTGTTTTCTGCTGGCCTGGCGATTGCTCAAGTTCCGCGATGTCCGGGTCCGTCTGTACCGCTGCGGAGCGTTTCTGCTGCTGGTGCTGTCCTTGTCCGGACTGTTGGCCCTGCGCCTGGACACCGTTTTGCTGGCCGGCCAGAAAATCAAAGCCGGCGGCGCCACCGGTCGCATCCTGGCGGACAACCTCGAAGCGGCTTTCAATCCGGTCGGTGCCGGTATCGTTCTCACGGCGTTTCTCCTGGTGGCGCTGATGCTTTCGGCCCGCTTTTCCATCGTCCTGCTGCTTGGAGATCTGCTGAACAGATTGGGCGACCGTTTGGACCGCTGGCGTGTCCGGCGGAAATCCGCCAAGTACGCTCGTGAGGGGAAAAAGGATGCCGGAACCGGATTGACCATTGCCCCCCGAACCGAACCGAAGAGCGCCCCGGCCAGGGACAAGAAGAGCAAAAAACAGGCTCGTGACGAGGAAAAGCGGCTGCAGGAAGCCTTCGACTTTCTCGCGCCGAACGGTACCTACCACATGCCGACTCTGTCCCTGCTCGACCACGAGGGGGAAGCCCCTCCACCGGTGGACCGGGAGGCACTGACCATGAACGCCCGCATCCTGGAAAAGAAGCTGCTCGATTTCGGGGTGGCCGGCGAGGTCACGGAGGTCAAACCGGGACCGGTTGTGACCATGTACGAATTCTCTCCGGCGCCCGGCGTCAAGGTCAACAAGATCGCCGGGCTGGCCGACGATCTTGCCATGGCCCTGTCCGCCATCGCCATCCGTATCGTCGCTCCCATCCCCGGACGGGGGGTTGTAGGGATCGAAATCCCCAACCGGGAGCGGGAGACCGTCTACCTCAAGGATATCTTCGATTCCGAGCAATTCATGAAGTCCGGCAGCCGGCTGCCCATGGCTTTGGGCAAGGATATTTTCGGCCATACCGTCGTGTCCGATCTGGCCAAGATGCCCCATCTGCTGGTGGCCGGATCCACCGGCAGCGGCAAGTCGGTGTCGATCAACACCATGATCCTGTCGCTGCTCTACAGCGACTCCCCCGAGGACGTGCGGATCATCCTGATCGATCCCAAGATGCTCGAACTGTCCATCTACGAGGGCATTCCCCACCTACTGCTGCCGGTGGTGACCAACCCGAAGAAAGCCGCCCTGGCCCTGAACTGGGCGGTACGTGAGATGGAGCGCCGCTATCGGCTCATGGCCGAAAAAGGGGTAAGGAACATCGATGGCTACAACAAGAAAATCCAGAAGGAGCAGAAGGAGGAACAGGAACTCAAGGCCCAGGGAAAGCTGATTGTCGAACCGGTTGAGGAGGGGGAGGAGGAGATGCCGCTCGTCCAGGCTCCCCCCGGCGAGGAGCTGGAGCACGCCCACCTGCCCCGAATCGTGGTCATCGTCGACGAACTGGCGGACCTGATGATGGTGGCCGGTCGGGAAATCGAGGAGTCGATCGCCCGCCTGGCCCAGATGGCCCGAGCCGCCGGCATTCACCTGATTCTCGCCACCCAGCGGCCGAGTGTCGACGTCATCACCGGTCTGATCAAGGCCAACTTTCCGACCCGCATCTCCTTCAAGGTCTTTTCGCGCATCGATTCCCGCACCATCCTCGACACCCAGGGGGCGGAAACCCTGCTCGGCATGGGCGACATGCTCTTCCTGCCGCCCGGCACCGGCGCCCTGCAGCGCGTTCACGGCGCCTTCGTTTCCGAGCTGGAGGTCAAGCGGGTGGTCGATTTTCTGAAGAAGCAGGGCGAACCGGAGTACGACCAGTCGATCCTCGAAGCCCCGCCGTCGGCCGAGAGCGAGGATTTCGGCGACGAAGAATACGACGAAAAGTGGGACGAAGCTTTGGCCCTGGTTGCCGACACCCGCCAGGCCTCCATCTCCATGATCCAGCGGCGCCTGCGGGTCGGCTACAACCGGGCCGCAAGGATGATTGAAAAGATGGAGCAGGAGGGAATCATCGGCCCTTCGGACGGAACCAGCCGGCCGCGTGAGGTGTTTATCGGGAGAAATGAAGGGTAAAGGCTGGAAGGCGCGAGGGGTGAGGAGTGAGGAGTGAGGAGTGAGGAGTGAGGGGCAGGTGTCAGGTGTCAGGTGTCAGCCAGAAGCCTGGAACCTGGAACCTGGAACCTGGAACCTGGAACTTGAAGCCTGCCTTTACGGAAAGGAACTTGAAGTGACCTTTATCATTTTGTGGTGGCATTGGTTGGCTCTGGGGCTTCTGCTCGTGCTGGCCGAGTTGGTGGTTCCTTCCTTCACCATCTTCTGGTTCGGTCTGGCGGCCGCTTTGACCGGGCTTTTGCTGTTGCCCTTTCCCGGCATGCCTTTGGCCGCCCAGCTCGGGTTCTTTGCCCTTTTTTCAACCCTCTGCACCCTTCTGTGGTTCAGGCTGCTGCGGCCACGGATGGTGAATGAAAGCGCCTTCGGCAAATCGAGGGACGAGATTGTCGGCGAACCGGGCATCGTCATCCGGGACGCTGCCATCGCCGGGGACAAAGGCCGGTGCCGGTTTGCCGTGCCGCTTCTGGGCCGGGAGGAGTGGCCCTGCGTCTGCTCGGGTCCTCTGCGCCTGGGAGATCAAGTGCGGGTGACGGGCGTCGAAGGGCAGGTTCTGAGGGTGGAGAAGCTTTAGGCTTGGCTCGAAAAACCTTTATCGAACGCAGATAACTTCGGATAAAAGCGGATAAAACCTATGGTTGGCCGCAAAGAGTTGGATTTTCATCTGCGTCGATCCGCCTTTATCTGCGTTCGTTTAAAGGTTTGGTTTTTATAGGTCGATGGTTTTTTGGACGGATGAATGCGGAATGAATCACAAAACCCGATCCGCGTTCCCATCCAAATATTAATTTTCATTCCATTCAAAGGAGGATTCGGTCATGGCAGGATTAGTTCTTGTCGTCATCCTACTGTTGCTGGTACTGGTCACCATTACTCTCGGCGTCCGTATCGTGCCTCAGGGCTACAAGCACGTGGTCCAGCGGCTGGGCAAGTATCATAAAACCTTGTCCCCCGGACTCAATTTCGTCATCCCTTATCTCGACACCATCGCCTACAGGGTCCTGACGAAGGACATCTCCCTCGATATCCCCAGCCAGGAGGTCATTACCCGCGATAACGCGGTGATCATGACCAATGCCATCGCTTTCATCAGCATCATCGATCCCTCCAAGGCCGTGTATGGGATAGACGATTACCGCATCGCCATCACCAACCTGATCCAGACCTCCCTGCGCAGTATTATCGGCGAGATGAATCTGGACGATGCCCTTTCTTCCCGTGACCTGATCAAAACCCGTCTCAAGGAGACGATCGCCGATGACGTAGTGCCCTGGGGCATCGTGGTGAAGACGGTGGAAATCCAGGACATCAAACCCTCCCATACCATGCAGATGGCCATGGAGCAGCAGGCGGCCGCCGAACGGACCCGCCGTGCAGCCATCACCGAGGCCGAGGGGAAAAAGGCTGCGGCCATCCTCAATGCCGAGGGCTCCAAGGAAGCCGCCATCCGCGAGGCCGAGGGCAAGCTCGAGGCTTCCAAGCGGGAAGCCGAGGCGAAGACAATTCTAGCCGAAGCCACCCGCGAGGCGATCAGCCGTGTTACCGAGGCGATCGGCAACAATCAGCTGCCCGCCACCTACCTGCTTGGCGAGCAGTACGTCACCGCCGTCAAACAGCTCGCCGCCTCCAGCAACGCCAAAACCGTTCTGCTGCCGGCAGACCTGCTCAACGCGGTCAAGGGGTTGTTCGGGAAATAGGCTTTATAAAATATCAGGAAGGGAAGGTGGCGCGAGCCGCCTTTTCTTTTTTGGAAGGCCTTGAAGGGCTTCAGAACAAATCCCGAAATGCAATTAGGACGCGGATAAAATCTGATGCTTCGCATACGCAGATAGATCGAAAACCCCGTTTTTTGCTTGAGGGTTTTAGGCCTTATCTGCGTTCATCCGCGTCCAATTATGCCTTGAGATGTTTCAGGTTTTCTAGCGCTTGAGCTGAAAGCGGCGGACAGCGGCATTGTGTTCCGCCAGGGTCGTGGAAAAGTAGTGGGTGCCGTCTCCCCGTGAAACAAAATAGAGGTAGCTGACGAGGGCCGGCCTGGCCGCCGCACGCAGGGCATCGGCGCCGGGGTTGGTGATCGGCCCCTTGGGCAGGCCGCGCATGCGGTAGGTATTGTAGGGGGTGGGTTCCAACAGATGGTTGCGGGTCAGATTGCCGTCAAAGTTGGGGATACCGTAAATGACCGTCGGGTCGGCCTGCAGCGGCATGCCCATTCTCAGCCGATTGTGAAAGACCGCAGAGATCAGGGGCATTTCCGCGCTGTTGCCCGCTTCCTTCTGGATGATGGAGGCGAGTATGACCAGTTTATGCCGATCCAGGCCGTGTTTTTTCGCCTCCTGCAGCAACGCCGGGGGAGTTTTTTTTTCGAACTGCCGAACCATGGCGGCGATCAACTGCCGGCTCGAGGTCCGGGAGCCGAAGGTATAGGTTTCCGGAAAAAGGTAGCCCTCCAGGGTGGGAGCATCTATTCCGAGGGAGTGAATGAAATCCCTGTTTCTGGTCAGTTGCAGGAAGGATTTGGCATCGTTGAATTCCAGGCGGAAGAGCAGGCTGGAAATCTCCTTGAGCGAGTAGCCTTCGGGAACGGTCAACTGCAGGCGGACGATATCGCCGGAAACCAGTCGGTCCAGAATTTTGCCGGGAGTGGCCGGTTGGGTAAACAGGTACTCGCCCGCCTGAATCTTATGGGAGTCCCCCCGCAGGCGGGCCAGCAGTTTGAATTGCGGCGCACTGGCGATGACGCCCGTTTCCCGCAACTGCTCGGCCACGGTGGCAAAGGAGGCGCCCGTCGGGACGACAATGGTGACTGCCGAATCAGGGGCCGTGGACCGCAGCAGAAACAAACCGAAGCGCCCGCCGACAAGGAGGGTCGGCAACAGGATCAGAAGGACGACGGTGGCAAAAAAAATTCTTTTCATCACGCCTTGAAGCGGTTTTCCGTGCCGTCGACAAGGCGTTTGATGTTTCCCCGGTGACGGACAATGACGATGCCGCTGATCACCAGTGTGGCCAGCAACAGGGGCACGGAGCCTTCGAACAGATAGACCAGAACCGGGATGGCGGCCGCGGCGCAGATGGAGCCGAGGGAGACATAGCTCCATTTCCACAGCAGGCCGGCAAAGATCAGGAACGCAACCAGAACAGCCAGGGGAGAAAGGACCAGGTAGATGCCGAGCGCAGTGGCCACCCCCTTGCCGCCCTTGAAGCCGATGTAGACAGGATAGCAGTGACCGAGGAAGGCCGCAATCGCCACCGCGCCGAGCCGACTGTCATCGTAGTGGAGCACAGCCATGGCGAACAGCACCGGCAGCACGCCCTTCAGAGCGTCCAGAACCAGTGTCAGAATGCCAAGCTTGCGGCCGGCTGTACGGTAGACGTTGGTGGCTCCGATGTTGCCGCTGCCCGACTTGCGGATATCTCCGCCGCCGGTCAGACGGGTCAGCAGCAGGCCGGTGGGAATGGCGCCGATCAGATAGGCGACGACCAAATACAAAATAAACAAAATCATTGTTCTTCCCTCCATTATTTCAGGAAATTGTTTCTAGCATGCCCCCTTGCAAATAACAAGAGCATTTGCAATGGGCGGGATCGGTTCACTTAGCGGTCATTCCTGTTATCCAAATCGATAGTCGGCTGGAACCATTATATTTCTATATAAGATTTTTCATTTTCCCTTGCATTCAAGAGCGACGGCAGACAAAATGTCTTCATCTTTTAACAAGTGGGGTCGTTTTGTCTGGTTCCAGATTGAATAAATGCCCAGAGGATATTTTCCGTCAGCATGGTGGCCAGTTGACGCCTGCTGTGTTACAGCCGAGAGAGCGCCATTGTAGAAAAGTTCGAGGCGATGGTGAAATTGGGCGAGTTGAACAGCCGGATGAAGGATTTCTACGATATCTGGGTGCTCTGTCGGCAATTTGATTTCGCGGGAGAAAGCATGGCAGAGGTCATCCGCCTCACTTTTGAAAGACGCGGGACCCCGCTTCCCGTTGACATCGTGGCCTTCGCCGAAGGCTTCGGCGAAACCAAACAGACCCAGTGGGCAGCGTTCCACAGGCGCCTCCGGCAGGATCATGTTCCCGCGTTGTTCTCGAAGGTCGTCCTTTCTGTCAGGGAATTTCTCCTACCGCTCAGCGCTGCGCTGTCATCCGGCAAGGCGGAGCCCACCCGGTTGCCCGAGACCTGCAGGAGGTTTTGCGGGTAAGGGTATGAAGCGATAAGAAAAAAGGGAAATCCCGCCTGGCGGGACCGGGGGACCCGGAGGCGATGCCGAGATGGCAATTGGTACAAGGGATCTCGCACGCGGATCGGAGAAGGACCGGAAACCGAAAATGAAAAGCCCCACTTTCCGTTTGGAGAGTGGGGCTAATCTTTTGGTTTTTCTGTGAAAGTTAATGGTCGGGATGACTGGATTCGAACCAGCGGCCCCCTGCTCCCGAAGCAGGTGCGCTACCAGGCTGCGCTACATCCCGACGTTTCAACAGAGCAGGATTTTTAACACGTGTCGGTGAAAAAAGCAACCCTTTTCCCGATTATTCCCTCCTCAACTTCACTCTGCCTGCTGTTGCTTTTGGTCAGTTCCGGTTTCTGCCTTCCCGTCTGAAAATAATAAAGATTAGTAAAGACAAAAAATAAGAAAATTTTAGTTATAGTGTTTTCTGCCGGGCGGCGAAATGGGTTTGCCGCCGGGTGATGGGTTTTTTGCATGCAAAGGAGACCGAGATGAAACGGATGCTGTGTATTTTGAGCGCCGCCGTAGTCCTTTTCGGCCTGGGCGGCACGGGAGAGGCGAAGACCCTGGAGGAAATTCTGCGGGAGAAAGGGGTGATTACGGAGGAGGATTACCAGGAGGCGGTCAAGGACAGTGATCTGGCCTACTATTCACCGGGCAAAGGTATGGCAATCCAGAGCCGGGATGGCAAATTTCTTGCCCATGTCGGCGGCCGGACCCAGATTCTGTACAGGTTTACGGATGCTGACGACGGGGATAATACCAGTACCTTCGATATCCGCCGCTTCAAAATCTGGATGCGGGGGCATGTTTTTGACGAAAATCTTTTCTACCGGCTTCAGTTGAATCTGGGCAGCAGCACCAGTCTGGAGGATGCCTATATCGGCTATACCTTTGCCGATCCCTTCGAACTGACTATCGGTCAGATGAAACCGCCCCAGGCCCGTCAGGAGTTGACTTCCTTCGCCAATCAACTGTTTCCCGAACGCTCCCTCGCCAACGACACCTTCAACGTAGGCCGTGACATCGGCATTATGGCAAGCGGAAGTTTCGCCGACCATCTGGTGGAATATATGATTGGCGGGTTCAACGGCAACGGTCCCAACGAAGACAACGTCGGAGACGATCACATGTTCGCCGCTCGCATCGATATCAACCCCTTTGGCGCGGTCTCGATGAATGAAGTGTCCTTTGGCGATGAAGAGCTGCTGTTGAATATCGGCGGTTCTTTTATCACGTCCAATTTTGTTGAAGAGGCGGTTCCGGACGACATAGACGACGACAACGAGATCTGGGACGCCAATCTCGGAGAGCCGGACAATGCAGCATTTATCGCCGCTTTTGGCGACGAGCTGGAGTATGAACTCTACACCGTCAACCTGCATGCCCGCTGGCAAGGGGCCACTTTCGGCGCAGAATACTATTTCCTCGATGCCTCCCCCGACGAGGGCGGCGATTTCGATGCCGACGGTTACTATGTGCAGGCGGGCTATATGATCGTCCCGGATACCTGGGAGCTGGCCGTGCGCTATACGGCCATCGAGTCGGACGATGACGAGGCGCCTGTTCCTTTTGACGAACAGCAGTATCAGTTCGGCGTCAACTATTACTTCGTCGAGCACTATGCCAAAATCCAGGCGGATTTTACCCATGTCAAGGATGACGAGAACGACGACGAAGACGACAATATCCTCCGAGTCCAGGCCCAGCTTTATTTCTAGCATGCAGCGAAGGGCCGGCCGTTGACGGCCGGCCCTTTCAGTGAGCAGTGAGCCCGGCATTTTTCAGCAATATTAACAATACAATTTGAATTCATTGGAAAACTGGCCAATTCGATGCACATTAATGGCTTTCATTGGTTTCCTTCATTGTTTTTGTCGGGAACGTTGCTTTTCAGGCGGAGTTCATTCTGCAACTCGAGTATTTTTTGGCTTAGACCAAGCAGTTCCTCGAGCGATATAGTGTTATGCAACTGGTTTTTCAGGTTGTTGTATTCGTTTTCAAGCCCTTCCAGTCTCTGGAGCAATTCCTGGTTAGAGCTTTCGAGATTATTCTTCTGTTCTTTAAGCTCCCTGACTTCCTCAAAATATTTCGCTCTCTTATCGATATCCAGGATTTTTTCACCCATAACGCCTCCAAATTGTAGAGCTATGTTTGTTTCAATTAGGATCAGTTTACTAAAAAACCAGCTTTTGTAAATCTGCTTATGTACGAAAATGGTAAAATCGATGAATTGACAAGTACTTGATTTCTCTGCTAATGAACTTCGATTTTCTGCTGTCCCCTTCCCCGCCCATTTATACCCGATCTGCCCGCGGGACGGGGACGCATCCTTCGTGGGATGTTCCGGATAAGAATGTTTTGGAAGGAGAACGAGGAATATGACCGGTTTCAGCTTTTTGACTCAGATCCCCCTCTGGATCTTCGGGCTCTCGACACTGATGATCCTTCTGGGAAGTTTGGAGTTCGGTTTTTTCCTTGGTCGTATCGACAAGGGGCGTCAAGAC
This sequence comes from Syntrophotaleaceae bacterium, assembly GCA_041390365.1. Lineage (NCBI taxonomy): Bacteria > Pseudomonadati > Thermodesulfobacteriota > Desulfuromonadia > Desulfuromonadales > Syntrophotaleaceae > Syntrophotaleaceae bacterium. The sequence continues at coordinate 222,993 of JAWKQB010000001.1, forward strand.
GGAGCAGCGCAGCTGACAACGCTGCAGGCTGCAACCCTCGGGCTCCTGGCCCTGGTTCTCTCCTTCACCTATTCCTATGTATCCGCCCGCATGGACATGCGCAAACTGGCCGTGATCCACGAGGCCAATGCCATTGGCACGGCCTATCTCCGGGCAGGTTATATCCGCGATCCACAGGGTGCACAAATCCGTTCTCTGCTCACAGATTATGTACAGATCAGAGTTCTTACCAGGGAGTCGACCGATACACCCGACAAGGTACGGGATCTCGTTTCCAGGTCTGAACAACTGCATGATCAGATCTGGTCCGCTGTCGAAGAAATCATGGCGGCCGATGCCGGCCCGAAAGAAGTTTCCCTGGTGACGGCTATTAACGAAATTATCGATCTGCATACGGAAAGACTCACCGTTTCCCTCGACCGTCTGCCAGGCATCGTCATGGTTATGCTGCTTGTAATTGCCGCCATGGGCATGTTTCTCACCGGCTGTAACGCGGAGATTGGCGGGATGAGAAACCGCGGGATCCCCATGGCGCTGGCCTGCGTGCTGACCCTTTTGATTTTGGTGATTGCAGATCTGGATCGTGCCCTTTCCGGCTTCGTACAGATCGACCAGAGTCCGTATGTGTCCTTGATTCAATCCATGAGCCGGTAAAAAGGCGCCCTTCCAATTCCCCCCGGATATAAACACCTCTGTGAGGACGAAATTTCACCCCGGGGACGATATCCCATCCGACTTCCCACGCCCTTCGGTTCCTCTTTTCCTGCAACCGTCTGATTTTCATCATTATTTCAAGTAGTTGCCGAATCTGCGATCGCCCCTTTTGTTGGCATGTTTCATGGAAAACCATGTTTAAGCTGAAATAATTTGCGTGGAAAAGGGTCCGTGAAAAATCGCCGCGCCGCTCTCCGAAAACACTGAGGATAAACGGGAGGCACACAATGAAAAAAGGCAACAGGAAAGGGTGGATGCTTATCGCAGCGGCTGTGATCGGCGGTCTCCTCTGTGGGCCCGCTATCGCTCCGCAGGCGTATGGCCAGGAACCGTTCGTCTATCCGGCCAAGGGACAGAGCGCCGATCAGGTGGGAAAGGACAAGTTCGATTGCTACCAGTGGGCCCGGCAGCAGTCCGGTTTTGATCCCATGCAGCAGACAACCGCACAGGCTCCAGCCGCCCAGCGGAGGGGAGGTGGTCTGCGAGGGGCGGCCGGTGGGGCTCTCGCAGGTGCGGCAGTGGGCGCCATTGCCGGTGATGCCGGAACTGGAGCCGCCATCGGTGCGGCGTCCGGGGGAATCATCGGGGGCGCCCGTCAATACCAGGGCAACGTAACCCAGGAGCAGGCGGCGCAGCAGGCACAGGCGGGTCACGAGCAGCAGCGCGCCTTGTACAACCGTGCCTGGGGAGCCTGCATGGAAGGGCGAGGTTATACGGTCAATTAAAAATCCATACTTTGGGAGGCGACCCATGATCCTGAAATCACTGCTTTTTGTCCTGATAGTCCTCTTTGCTGCTTTGTCCTCGGCTGCCGCCCAGGAAAACAGCCGTCTCTGTGCCCTGACCCGCGCTTTTGAATGCGGCGTGAACGGAGAATGCGGCGAGCTGACCATCGAGGAGATGGCCCTGCCCCGCTTTGTTCGGCTCGATCTGAAGCAGAATGTCATCGTTTCCCTGGATAAAAGGGTTCAGCGGGAAGATACCCGAATCGCGCGTGTCCAGGATCTTGGGCAGACGACCGTCCTGCAGGGGATCGAGCAGCGGGGGTGGAGCATCGCCCTGGGCAAGGAGACCGGCACTCTGACCCTGAGCGCGGCGGGAGACGGCCATGGATTCATTGTGTTCGGCGTCTGCATGAATCCTTGATCTGAATGAACAACGGCAGCTCTGTGCTTCGGTTTGCTGGGAAATAGTCGGCGGAAATTTTCCAACAACTTTTTCAGAGGAGGATGGAGATGAGGATCGTTGCGGCAGTACTGGCCTTCCTGGTCTGCGGGCTCTTGTCCGGAAAGGTCCTGGCAGCCGATGGCGGCTGGTCGTTGCAGGTTGCACCTTATTTGTGGGCCGTGGGGATCGACGGGGATGTTGAAGTCGGGGACAGGGAGGTCGATGTCGATGTCGGATTCGACGATCTGATCGACAAGGTGGATTTCGGCGGTTCTCTCCTTGCCAGAGTGCAGAAGGACCTCTGGGTCAGCCGGCTTCAGGTGGATTATTTCGAGTTGAGCGAAGACGAAAACGTGGATCGAATCGGCGGTGCCAAGGTCGAGGTCGACTCGGATACGCTATTTCTGACCGTCGCGACGGGTATTCAGTTCCCCTGGTTGCGAAAACATACCATCGACGTCCTGGGCGGGGTTCGATATGCACATATGGATAACGAATTGAAGATTGCCGGCGTCGGCTCCCGGGACAATACCCAGGATATCTTTGACGGGATTCTGATGCTGCGGCCCAGTTTCCGACTCAGCCAACGCTGGTATTTCAATCCTACCTTTTCCATCGGCGCGGGAGATTCCGACCTGACCTGGGAACTGCAACCGCAGTTCCAGTTCAACTTCGCGGACAACTGGGGGGCGCTCATTGGCTACCGGCGTCTTTACTACGACGTCGAGGGGGACAGAGGCAATTCCTTCGACGGCGCCTTTCACGGGTTCATGCTTGGGTTAGGTGGAGGGTTTTAGAGCGCAATGGATCCCTGAGTAGGCCAAGGTGAAACAAACAGAATAGGGCATAAAGGCTGACCGATGTCCTTTCCCTCATCGAAAGGAGGACTCGTCCATGACCCGTAATACGAACTGGAGGATAAGGATCTGGCTGGCTTTTACGGTTGCTGCGGTTGTCCTCGAACGCGAAAGGCCAGGCGCTTCCGCGAGTGCATGAATAGGCTACTCTCACCATAGGGAGGGCGTGGAATGACGGATGAACGTGCATCCCTTCTGACCCTGATCGCCAGTGGCTTCGTGATCCTGCTGCCGGTGTTGCTCCTCGGCCTGATCATCGCAAAGCTTTATGAGATTCTGGACGGGTGGCTCCATCCGCTGCTCGTAGCGATGCCGGGCATTGTTTTCAAAAAGGGGTCTATACGTTTCCTGGTGGTGATTTCCGCCATTGTGGTTCTGTTCCTGGCGGTGGGCGCACTCGCCCGAACACGACTTGGTCAGGCAGCCGGCCGTCGGGTGGAAGAGTTGCTGCTGAACCGGATTCCCTTTTACAGAGCCCTGCGTGTGCTGGTGACCGGTCTGGGAGGTCAACAGGATGCCGAGTCCATGCGTCCGGTGGTCGTGACGGTGGACGTACCCGGTTTAGATCAACTCGGTTTCGTCATGGAAACGCACGCCGACGGCAGTTGCACGGTGTTCCTGCCGTCCTCACCGAATCCGGGCAGTGGAACAATAGTGATCGTGTGCCGAGAACGCCTGCGTGATCTGGACGTGCCGGTTCGAAGTGTCTTGGGCTGCCTTGGCCGCTTGGGGCACGGCACGGGAAGACTTCTTGAACGAGCGGACCAGGGGCTCAGGGACTCGCAGGGAATTCAAGAGGGGCTATAATGGAAAAAGCAAAAATCCTGGCAGTTGCTGTTTTTCTCTTTTGTCTGTCTCCCCCGGCCTTCGGCCAGGAAGAACCCGACCTGGCCAAGCAGTTGGCCAATCCCGTCGCCAACCTGATCAGCGTCCCGCTGCAGTACAACTACGACGAGAACTACGGCGGGGATGACGAGGGGCACAGGCATCTCCTCAACATTCAGCCGGTCATACCCATCACCCTGAACGAGAAGTGGAACCTCATATCGCGCACCATCCTGCCGGTCATCGACGTGGATGGTGTGCCGCCGGGCACCGACGAGACGGGGATCGGGGACGTGCTGCAAAGCCTGTTCTTTTCCCCCAAGGAGCCGACTTCCCGTGGGTGGATCTGGGGGGTGGGGCCGGTGTTTTTGCTGCCGACGGCCTCCGACGACGTGCTGGGCGGCGAAAAATGGGGCATCGGGCCCACGGCTGTCGGTCTCAGGCAGATCGGGCCATGGACCTACGGCATGCTGACGAACCACGTCTGGTCGGTAGCCGGCGACGACGACCGTGCCGACGTCAGCGCGACCTTTCTGCAGCCTTTTTTGAGCTATATCACCAGGACCAAAACGACCATCAGCCTGAACAGCGAGTCGACCTACGACTGGGAGAACAGCGAATGGTCGGTGCCGGTCAATTTTGTCGTCAGCCAGCTGCTCAAAATCGGTAAACAGCCGATCCAGATCGGTGTCGGAGCCCGCTACTGGGTCGATTCGCCCGACGCCGGTCCCGAGGATTGGGGCGTGAGGGCCCAACTCACGTTCCTGTTCCCGAAGTAAGAAAAAGTTTTAATTCAAAGACGCGGAGATTATCGGCCTGCTGGTACCCCGGCAGTTAAAGAGGGCAGGATGGTCCTGCCGAATATAGCTGCCTCATTCAAGATGTCTGGAGGTGAAAGATGAAAAGACTGCTGGTGATCGGTTTTTCCTCTTTGCTGGTGCTGGTTGTGGCTTCCCTGGCCTTCGCTGCCGAGGATCCGATGAAAAAGACTGTGCAGGGGGCGCTCGAAACCGCTATTGAGGGGTGTGAGGAAGAATTGTCCACCTACTGTAAAAATGTCACTCCGGGAGAGGGGCGACTTCTGGCCTGTCTCTACGCTTACCAGGACAAACTTTCGCCCCGGTGCGAATACTCCCTCTACGATTCGGCGGCGCAACTCGATCGGGCCCTCAATGCCCTGACCTACGTGGCCCAGGAATGTGGGGACGATCTTCAGAAATACTGCGCCGACACCGACCCGGGCGAGGGGCGCCTGCGCGACTGCCTCAAGCGGAACGAGGCGAAGGTCAGCGAGCGCTGCAAAACGGCGCTGAAAGATGTCGGGCAGAAATAGGGTCTCCGATTGTTTTCATTTAAGCCGCCTGCCGGGGCGAGTCCCGGCAGGTGTTGAAGGCCGAAATTCAGGACTGGTTATCCCATGATCATCGCCATCATTAAAATATTTCCGAAACCGGGGCGGAAACAGGTCATCATCGAGGTGCTCGATTCCGTCAAGGGGCCGATTTCCAACGATGCCAACTGCCTCGACTGTGCCGTGATGGTCGATGGTAATGGAAACGGCGCCCTATATTTTATCGAGCAGTGGCATACCCGGGAAGCGTTTGATCGGCATCTTAGATCGGCTTTGTACAATCGCGTGCTGGAAGCTCTGGAGGGATCCTTGCAACCTCCGGAGATCAAATTTTGCGAGGCTACTTTTCTTGGAGGCCTCGAACTGGTGGAGAAAGCTCGAAATTTATCCTTGGGAGAGACGAAATACTGACCTTGTTCCTTGAAAAATAAAGAGAAATTGTTAATCTGGGAAGGAGAGATGACCAAGTTTGCGAGAGAGCAAATTTATGGCCAACATTCCTTCCATCCGGTCACTGAAAACTCCCGTAAATACCCCCCGGCGTCCGTTCCGGTTCGGTTTTGATCGCACCCGCGAGACCTGCCGTTTTTACAGTCTGGTTGCCCGGTTCTCCAACCGCATGACCAGAGCCGGGGCCGACACCCTGGACGCCGAAATTTTGCGCTCACTCAAGGACATTTTTCGGCCCCTGGGTGTGGATCGCGGAGGTCTGCTCGAGGTGCGTGAGGACCTGCCGTGTGTCAGGCTATGTCATGCCTGGTATGGCGAAAACATCGATCCCTTTCCCCAGGAAGTCAATTTTGCCGAATGGTTTCCCTGGCAATATCAACAAGTGGTTGGCGAGGGGAAAATTGCCGCCGTGAGGAACCGGGACGCCCTGCCGATCGATGCTCTTGCCGACCGGCGGTCCCACGATTTGCTGGGCATCAGATCATCGCTGACCATCCCGCTGTACATCGGCCCAGGTGTTCCTTATCTGCTGGCAGTCCAATCCCTGAGAGTCGAATGGCCCTGGTCAGACGAAATCGTCAACGATCTTCGCCTGCTTGGCGAGATCTTCGCCGGCGCCTTGGAGCGGCGTAGGGCCGAGGAACAGCTTCAGGAGCAGCTCAGGGAGATCGACAGACTTCGTGAGAAGCTGGAACAGGAAAAGGCTTATGTGCGAAAAGAGGTCTCTCTGGGCGTAGAAGATCGCAACTGTCTGGGGACCAGCCAAGTTATGCAAACAGTCATGTCGCAGATCAAACAGGTGGCCGGTACCAGCAGCACCGTGCTTATCCAGGGGGAAACCGGAACCGGCAAGGAGCTGGTTGCGAGGATGATTCACCGCTTCAGCGAGCGGAGGAATCGGGCGATGGTCATGGTGAATTGTGCCGCGCTGCCGGCGGCGCTGGTGGAGAGCGAGCTCTTCGGGCGCGAAAAGGGTGCCTTCACGGGAGCTCTGAGCAGGCAGATGGGACGCTTCGAATTGGCCAACGGCTCTACCCTGTTTCTGGACGAAATCGCCGAAATGCCGATCGAAATCCAGGTCAAACTGCTGCGGGTGCTGCAGGAAGGAGAATTCGAGCGACTGGGAAGCTCCCGGACAATCAAGGTCGATGTGCGGATTATCGCCGCCAGCAATCGGGATCTGGCCGAGGCGGTCGAGCAGGGAACCTTCCGTCGGGATCTTTATTACCGTTTGAACATTTTTCCCATCCTTGTTCCACCCCTTCGCGACCGCCGGGAGGATATTCCCGCAATGGTCTGGGAATTTGTCAATGAGTTCGGCCAGCGCATGGGGAAGAAGATCCGGAAGATCTCCAACAAGGACATGGAATTGCTGAAAAATTCCTCCTGGCCGGGCAATTGTCGGGAACTTCGCAACCTGGTCGAGCATGCGATGATTCTGAGCAATGGGGATACCCTCGAACTTCAGTCCTTGGCGGAAAAGCCTGCATCCTCCGTAACGCTGGTCGGGCTCGAGGAAGTGGAGCGCCGGCACATCCAATCCATTCTCGATTCGACTAACGGCCGAATCAAGGGGAAGGGCGGAGCCGCGGAAATTCTCGGCCTCAACCCCTCGACACTCTATTCCCGCATGCGAAAACTCGGTATTTCCACCCACCACTGAAGAGTGAGTTCTTTTCGTTGTCAGTGAAGCGTCAGCGGAACGGTTGTCGTTGTCGTAATCGATGTCTATGGGGCGGCCGATTACGACAACGATTACGACAACGACAACGAGGGCCAAGACGACATATCACCTCCCGGGACGATATTTCACCTGATCACCAAAACGCCATCCCCCTCCCGTTCCCCGCAAACCTGTAAATCCTTTTGAATTTCAGATATCTGACAAGCCTTTTCGCCCGCCTATCCGTTTGGCATATTTCATGGAAAATCATTCTGTAGCAAGGTTCGGTGCAGCCAACCTGGACGCGAGGAATGACTCATGAAACCTGTACTCTTTCGTAAAACCAAGCTTTTTTCTCTTTCTTTGCTGGCTGTTGGTCTCGCCGTGGTCTGCGGCTGCCGTGAGGAGGCCCCGGTCGCCCCGCCACCTCGGCCTGAAGTGGTGGTGATAGAAGTGCAGCCCCGGACCGTGCCGGTCACCTTCGAATATGTCGGACAAACCCAGAGTTCGCACGAGGTGCAGATCCGTTCCCGGGTGACTGGCTTTCTCGACAAGCGAACTTACACCGAAGGTGCCATTGTGAAAAAGGGCCAGGTCCTTTTCCTGATGGATGATAAACCGTTCCAGGCGCAGCTGGATGCGATTTTGGGCGCGCTTGCGCAACATCAGGCTCAACTCCAGACCGCCCGGGCCACTCTCGCAAGAATCCGGCCGCTTGCGGCCCAGGACGCGGCTTCGCAGAAGGATCTCGATGATGCCGTCGGCAGGGAGCAGGCCTCGGCGGCGGCAGTGCAGACAGCCAGGGCCCAGGTGGTGCAGGCGCAGCTCAATCTCTCCTACTGCACGATCATGTCTCCCGTAACCGGCATCAGCGCGGAGGCGATGCAGCAGGACGGCGCTTACATCGACCCATTGAACAGCCAGTTGACCACCGTGTCGGTACTCTCGCCCATGCGGGTCAATTTCAGCGTGTCGGAAAACGAGTTCAGGAGATACCGCACCCAGGTGGCCAAAGGTCGGCTTCGTCCCCCCGAGGGAAACGACTACATCATCGAAGTCGTTCTGGTCGACGGCTCCGTCTTCCCGTTTACCGGTCGGATCACTTTTGCCGCGCCGTCCTACGATGTCCAGACCGGGACCTTTCTCATTCGCACCAGCGTCGATAACCCCGAAGGGGTGCTCCGACCGAACCAGTATGTCCGTGTCCGCATGAAGGGCGCCGAACGGCCGAACGCCATCCTTGTCCCCCAGAGAGCGGTCCAGCAGGGAGCCAAGGGCCATTTCCTCTGGGTCGTGACAAAAGAGGGGAAGGCCGAATCGCGGCCCGTGGTAATCGGCGACTGGAGCGGTGACAGCATCTTTATCGAGGAAGGACTGCGGGCGGGGGATCGGGTCGTCGTTGACGGCGGTTTGAGCCTGAGTCCCGGAATGCCCGTCACGGTCAAGCCGCTTGCCGACACGCAAAAACCGGCTGATGCCGAAAAGGCCGCCAACGCCGGAACCACCGAGAACGGAGAGTAGGGGAGGGATCGATCCATGTTCTCCAAGTTCTTTATCGAACGGCCCATCTTTGCAACGGTCGTTTCTCTCATCATCGTGATCGCCGGGCTGGTGGCCATGAAAGGTCTGCCGGTGGAGCAGTACCCGACGATCACACCGGTCACCGTCCAGGTCACCACCACCTACCCCGGCGCCGATGCAAAAACCGTCGGCGACTCAGTGGCCGCGCCCATCGAGGCCCAGATCAACGGCGTCGACAACATGCTCTACATGACGTCGACCAGTTCCAGCACCGGGCAGATGACGATCACCGTCTATTTCACGCTCGATACGGACCCGGACGTCGCCCAGGTGTGGGTGCAGAACCGCGTCAACCTCGCCCTGCCCCAGTTGCCCGAAGCTGTCACCCAGTACGGGGTTTCGGTTCAGAAGAAGTCCTCCACACCCCTGATGATCATTGCGGTCTTCAACAAGGATGGCCGTTACAGCCCCGAATATGTGACCAACTATACCAATATTCATATTCTGGATGCGATCAAGCGGGTGAAGGGCGCGGGCCAGGCCCAGATTTTCGGCGTGCCCGACCAGGCGATGCGGATCTGGATGGACCCGGACCGGATGGCCTCCCTCGGGATCACGACGACCGATATCCAGAACGCCATTGCGAAACAGAATGCCTTATGGGGGGCTGGGCAGGTGGGTCAGCAGCCGGGCGCCGAAGACCAGCAGCTCACCTTCCCCGTTGTCACGCAAGCGCCCTTCGTGAAGCCGTCGGAATACGAGGATATCATTCTCCGTGCCAACCCGGATGGTAGCGCCATCGTCCGGGTGAAGGATGTTGCCCGGGCGGAAGTCGGGCGCAGGCAGTACATTGACGACAACAGGCTGAACGGAACGCCGGCAACCCCCATCATCGTCTATCAGCAACCGGGCGCGAACGGGCTCGACGTTTCCAGCCAGGTGCGCCAGGTGATGGAAGACCTGAAATCGACATTGCCCGACGGCATCGAATACGTCATCGCCCTCGATACGACCGAATTCGTGCGCATCTCCATCGAAGAGGTGATCCACACCCTGTTTGAAGCCGTCATTCTCGTGATCCTGGTCGTCTACTTCTTCCTGCAGAGCTTTCGTGCCACGATCGTCTGCATTGTCGCCGTCCTCGTTTCGCTGATCGGGACCCTGGCCGGCATGCTCGTGCTCGGTTTCTCCATCAACCTTCTCACCCTCTTCGGTCTCGTGCTTGCCATCGGCATGGTGGTGGATGATGCCATTGTGGTCGTGGAGAATGTCGAGCGGATCATGGCGAGGGAACATAAATCGGTCAGGGAGGCGACGATCATGGCCATGGATCAGATCAGCGGCGCACTCGTTGCCGTTGTGCTGGTCATGGCCTCGGTCTTTATCCCCGCTGCGTTCCTTCCCGGCACGACCGGACAGCTCTACAAACAGTTCGCCATCACCATCGTCATCTCGGTGATCATCTCCGGGTTCGTGGCCCTGACCCTGAGCCCGGCCATGTGCGGAATCCTGCTGAAGCACTCCGCCCCCACTCAGCGCGGCATCAGGGGATTGGTCAACCGGTTCTTTGCCTGGTTCAACCGCGGATTCGACCGTTTTACCGCGGGATTCGGCGAGGCCGTTCTGTTCATGATCAGGCGGAAGGCCATCGCGTTTATCATCCTTGCCTTTCTCATCCTTGGACTGGTGCATCTGTTCCGCACCATCCCGACATCCTTCGTGCCCAACGAAGACCAGGGTTACCTGATGGCGCAGGTGATCATGCCCGACTCCGCCAGCCTGAACCGCACGGTGCGGACCGCAAGCCAGGTGGATGCTCTATTCGCGAAGAATCCGGCTGTGGACAGCCGCAGCATGATCAACGGCTTCAGCCTGATCGACGGCCAGTACAAGCCGAACGTGTCGACCTTCTTCGTGACGTTGAAGGATTTTGAAGAGCGCTACTCTTCCAATGAACGCGCCCGCAAGCAGAACGCCAAGGCCGTGCTGACCGACGTGGCCGCCGAAGCCCGGGCGATCGACACGGGACTCTTCATCCCGATCATGCCACCGGCGATCCAGGGCATAGGCACCACCGGCGGCTTTGAATTCTGGATTCAGGACAAGGGAGCGGGCGACCCGGCGCGTTTGAATGAAGTGACCCAGCAGTTCCTTGCCAAGGCGGGCACGCGCCCGGAACTTTCCGGTATGAACAGCACCTTCCGGGCTGCCTCCCAGCAGTTGAGGGCGGAAGTCGATCGATCGAAAACCGTTCTTCTCGGACTGCCGATTTCCGATGTCTACAGCACCCTGCAGGCGCAGTTCGGCTCGATCCAGGTGAGTCAGTACAACGAGTACAGTCGTGTCTGGAACGTTATCCTGCAGTCCGATGCCCCCTATCGCCGGAACCCGGGGGACATCAAAAAGCTCTACACGCGGTCGAATGCCGGCACGATGGTCCCCCTCTCGGCGCTGGTCACCACCCGGTATGTCACCGGTCCGGACCTTGTGCGCCATTTCAACGGCCTCCCGGCGGCCCAGATCACCGGCAATGCCGCGCCGGGGTACAGCTCGGGCACGGCGATCGAGGTCATGGAAGAGGTGGCAAAAGAGGTTTTACCCGCGGAGTACGATTTCGACTGGTCAGGCATGGCCTACGAAGAAAAGAAATCGGGTGGCACCTCCGCGATAGCCTTCCTGTTCGGGATCATCATCGTCTTCCTCGTCCTGGCTGCCCAGTTCGAGTCGTGGATCATTCCCGGCTCCGTCCTGACCGCGGTGCCCTTCGGGATCCTCGGCGCCCTGATCTTCAACTGGCTGAGGGGCCTCAACAACGATGTCTACTTTCAGATCGGACTCCTGGTGCTGATCGGCCTCGGGGCCAAGAACGCGGTTTTGAGGGTGGCTTTTGCCGTGGACCTGCGCAAACAGGGACTTTCGGTTCTGGACGCCACGATCCAGGCCGGAGAGGAGCGGCTCCGGCCGATTATCATGACCTCGCTGGCCTTCATTTTCGGCGTGATTCCGCTGGCGATTGCCACCGGGGCAGGCGCCAACGCCCGCCACTCCATCGGGACCGGCGTCATAGGGGGTATGCTGGGAGAGACCACCCTGGCCATGCTCTACGTGCCGCTCTTCTTCTACCTCTTCGACACTCTTGTAGAAAGGTCCGCCAGGAAGAGGGCAGCCAAGCCTCCTCCGAAACCATCGCCTGCGGCTCCCCCTGACGGCGGCGCTCCGGAGCTGGCAACTAGCAAAAAGGAAGGTCACTAGTATGGGCCGAATGCTGATTGTCTGCCTAATCGCAATATGGGTTGCCGGATGCACCATCGGCCCGGATTACCGGCGTCCGGCTGTCGTAACCCCCGCCGCCTGGCGGGTCGACTACGAGAGCGCCGCCGGGCTGGCCAATCTGGCCTGGTGGGAGCAGTTCAATGACCCGGATCTGAGCGGGCTCATCGCCGCCGCCCTGCGCCAAAACCTCGATCTGATGACCGCTGCGAAACGGGTGGAACAGTTCCTGGGCGTTCTGGATACCACCCGGTCCGAGTTCTTTCCCCAAGTGGGCACCGCAGTCTCCGGCGGGCGCCAGCGGGAAACCGGTAACGGACCGCTGCCCAGGGAAGCCATCACCTATGATTTTTACGAGGCTCAACTCAACTTCACCTGGGAAATCGATCTTTGGGGCCGTATCCGCCGTGCTTCGGAAGCAGCCCGGGCAGAGGTGCTGGCGAGCGAGGAGGGAAGGCGGGGGGTGGTTCTTACCCTGGTAACCAGCGTTGCCGGCAGCTACATCACCTTGCGGGGGCTCGACCGCCAACTCGCCATCGCCCGTGAAACGGAGCGTGCCTACGCCAAAACCCTGGATCTGTTCAAGCTGCGCCACGAGAAGGGGACGGTGTCGCGGGTGGAGGTGAGCCAGGTCGAGTCCCAGTACGAGATAGCCGCCCAGGAAATCCCACAGCTCGAGGCACTGATCCGCCAGCAGGAAAACCTGCTCTCGATCCTGCTCGGCCGCTACCCTGGCCCGATTCCCCGCGGCCTGACCCTCGACGAGATGGCTCTGCCCGGCATCCCCGCCGGACTGCCCTCCGAATTGCTCGAAAACCGCCCCGACATTCGCCAGGCCGAAGCCACGATGGTCGCTGCCAACGCCCGCATCGGCGTCGCGCGGGCCCTCTATTTCCCCCGGCTGGCCCTGACGGGCGATTACGGAGTGGCGAGCATCGAACTGGGGGATCTCTTCGACGCTTCCTCTGAAATCTGGTCTCTGGCCGGGCAGGCTGTTGCGCCCATCTTCACCTTCGGCTCCATTTCAGGACAGGTGAAGCAGGCCGAGGCGATCCAGCAGCAGGCGCTCTTGCAGTATCGGCAGACCATCCTGAACGCCTTCGGCGAAGTGGAAAACGCCTTGATCCGGACCACCAAGGGGCGTGAACAGCTCGCTTCGCAGCGTCGGCAGGTGGCGGCCCTTCAGGATTACGCGCGCCTGGCAACGCTCCAGTATGAAGCCGGGACCGCCGATTACCTGAAAGTTCTGGATGCCGAACGTTCGCTATTTTCCGGTCAGTTGTCCATGGTTTCGACTCAGACCGATGTCTTTACTTCGCTTGTCGATGTGTACCGGGCAATGGGGGGTGGCTGGATCGATGAAGCCGACCGCATGGCGGCGACTGCGGAGGGGAATGATCAGAAGGATTTGCCCTAAATGGATTCAGGCAGGCTCTTTCGGCGACAGGATAAGGTGAAGACTCCAGTTCCGAAACGAGCGCGTCATGGTCTTAGAAAACAATTGAAAGGGAGGCGTCATGAAACAGAACACCCATTTTCCGTCCATAATCAATTGGGTATTAACGCTGACCATTCTCGCTGGTCTCTTCTGCCCGTCTCCCGTCCTTGCCGCCTCGGCCGATGAAATCGATCAGAAGGTCGCCGCCGCCCTGGACAGTCTCTATGCCGATTCGTCGGCGGCGAAGGAACTTTCGGGGGTGGCCAAGGGAATCCTGGTTTTCCCGAACGTCGTCAAGGGCGGTTTCATCGTGGGAGGGCATTACGGGGAAGGCGCTCTCCTGGTAAACGGCAGTCCCGAGGCCTACTTCAACACGGTGGCCGCGTCCTACGGTCTTCAGATCGGTGCCCAGAAATTCGGTTATGCCATGTTTCTGATGACCGAGGAGGCTCTGAATTATCTGGAAACCAGTCAAGGATGGGAGATTGGGGTCGGACCAAGCGTGGTTGTGGTGGATTCCGGTTTAGCCAGAAGCCTGTCTACCTCCACGGCCAAAGAAGACATCTACGCCTTCTTCTTCAGCCAGAAAGGATTGATGGCGGGACTGGGCCTGCAGGGTTCCAAAATCACCCGGATCGATCCGGAAGAATAGGTGGGGAGATTCCGTTATCCCGCGGAAAGGGTTCGCCGGTATGCATGCCAAGCGAATGACCGATAAAAAAACCAATTCAGCTCCCGATGTTGAATGGGGCAAGTCCCGCCGGGGAATGGCCGTCAAGGAACTGAAACAGGGGATACTGGACCATCTGAACTTTACCCAGGCCCGTCCCCCGGAATGGGCCACGGCCAAGGACTGGTACGGTGCCGTTTCCCATGCGATTCGCGACCGGATGCTCGACGACTGGCTCTCGACCTTGGAGCAACTCTCTGCCCGGAACAGGAAAATCGTTTGTTACCTGTCGGCCGAGTTCCTGACGGGCCCCCATCTTGGCAACAACCTGGTCAATCTCGGCATCCTGCAGCCGGTTCGGCAGGCCGTGGCCGAATTGGGACGCGACCTGGACGAACTGGTCCGACAGGAAGAGGAGCCGGGGCTTGGAAACGGGGGCCTGGGGCGGCTCGCCGCCTGTTTCATCGATTCCATGGCGACCTTGCGGATTCCGGCAGTCGGCTACGGCATCCGCTATGAATTCGGGATTTTCGACCAGAAGCTGCATGACGGGTGGCAGGTGGAGATCACAGACAAATGGCTGCGGCTCGGCAACCCCTGGGAGATCTGCCGACCGGAATTGGTTTTCCAGGTCGGTTTCGGCGGCTGGACCGAGGTCTGGCACGACGAGCAGGGGCGGTACCGCGTCCGCTGGACTCCCCATCGAATGGTCAAGGGCATCGCCTACGACACCCCCATAGCCGGTTATCTTTCCGGAGTGACAGATCTGCTGCGTCTGTGGAAATCGGAGGCGGTGGAATCCTTCGATTTTCAGATCTTCAACCATGGGGACTACTACCGCGCGGTGGACGAAAAGGTGGTCTCCGAAACCCTTTCCAAGGTCCTCTATCCCAACGACGAGCCTGTTGCCGGCAAGCGGTTGCGCCTGGCCCAGCAGTACTTTTTCGTCAGCTGTTCCCTGCAGGACATGCTGAGGCTTCACCGGGGCCGGGGAGAAGACATCGAGACCTTTGCCGAGAGTTTCGCCGTGCAGCTCAACGACACCCACCCGGCCATTGCCGTCGCGGAACTGATGAGACTGCTGGTGGACGAACACCTGCTGAGCTGGGAGTCGGCCTGGGACATCACACGTCAAACCCTGGCCTACACCAATCACACCCTTTTGCCCGAGGCGCTGGAAAAATGGCCGCTGCCGCTGTTCGCCGAAATGCTGCCCCGGCATCTGGAGATCATCTACGAGATCAACCGGCGGTTCCTGGACGAAGTCCGCCGGCGCTTCCCCAGGGATGAAGGAAAGGTGGCCCGCCTGTCGATCATCGATGAAGCGGGTGAGAAATACGTGCGCATGGCTCACCTGGCCTGTGTCGGCAGCCATGCGGTCAACGGCGTCGCCGCCCTGCATTCCAGGCTCCTGAAAGAAACGGTTCTCCGGGACTTTTACGATCTGGAGCCGGCAAAATTCCACAATGTCACCAACGGGGTCACTCCCCGGCGCTGGATTTTGTTGAGCAACCCCGGCTTGACCGGACTGATTACCGGCAAGATCGGCAACGGCTGGGTGAAGGACCCCGAACAACTGCGGGAACTGGAAGCCTTTGCCGATAACAGCGATTTCCAGGCGGACTGGCAGAGGGTGAAGGAGGACAACAAACGCCAGCTTGCCGCGGCTATCCTGCAGAGAACCGGCATCGCTGTCGAACCGGAAACGCTTTTCGATATACAGGTGAAGCGGATTCACGAATACAAGCGTCAGCATCTGAACGTGCTGCATATCATCACCCTCTACAATCGCATCAAGCGTGATCCACGGGCCGCGATCGTTCCCCGGACCTTCATCTTCGGCGGCAAGGCGGCGCCCGGCTACGCCATGGCCAAGCTGATCATCAAACTCATCACTTCCGTCGGGGAGGTGGTCAATAACGACCGTGATGTGGCCGGCCGTCTGAAGGTGGTTTTTTTTCCCGACTTCAACGTGACCAACGGCCAGTTGATCTACCCGGCCGCGGATCTTTCAGAACAGATTTCCCTGGCCGGCAAGGAAGCCTCTGGAACGGGCAACATGAAGTTTTCCTTCAACGGGGCTTTGACCATCGGCACCCTCGACGGTGCCAACGTCGAGATTCGTGAGGAAGTCGGGGCGGAGAACTTTTTCCTCTTCGGGATGACCGCCGCCGAAGTTTTCGATGTCAAGGCTCACGGCTATCAGCCCTGGCGCTGGCTGGAGAAAAGGCCCGAACTGCGGAAAATCCTCGATCAGCTTTCATCGGGAGTCTTCTCCAGAGGAGATAATCGGTTGTTCCGGCCTCTGGTAGATCATCTGTGGGGGCGGGACGATTACCTGCTGGTGGCCGACTACCCGGCGTATGTCGCAGCCCAGGACCGGGTGGCGGCCGCCTGGAGGGAACCCGGTCACTGGACCCGGATGGCCATCCTCAACGTGGCCCGGATGGGGAAATTCTCCTCCGACCGCTCCATCCGTGATTACTGTCGGAACATCTGGAAGACCGGGCCCTTGCCCGGATAGGAGGTGGGATATACCCGTAGAAGTTTCCCGATCACAACAACGAGAGGAGACTGGAAATGAAAAGAACATGCAGATTGGCGTTTTTCCTTGTCCTGGCAATTCTTCTGGTGAGTTGTGCCGGGAAAACAGCTACCGAGGAGGCCACCGTCGCGGAGCGCTCAGGATTCTATACCGATCCCTATCCGGATTTTTCTCCCGGTCCCAAGGACGGAGCCGACCTGCGTTATCTGAAACCGGGGGTCGATTTCTCCAAGTACAACAAAATAATGCTCGATCATGTGCTTTTCTATCCAACCAAGGAATCGGCCCTTAACGGGTTGGAGGCGGATGCGCTGCAGGAGCTGGCCAACGACTTCCACCAGGCGGTGATCAAGGAGATGCAGGATGCCTACCCCCTCGTGGCGGAACCAGGCCCGGACGTGCTGCGCGTGCGGGTGGCCATCACGGATATCAAGCTTGCCAAACCGGTGGCCAATGCCGTGTCGACCGTCCTGCCGGTCGGTCTGGCGGTTTCGATCGTCAAAAAAGGGGTTACGGGGGCATCCACGGGGGTCGGCTACGCAAGCATGGAGATGGAGGCGCTGGACAGCATGACCAATTCCCGGGTCGGCGCGGCCGTTGACAAACATGTGGGCGGCAAGCTCCACGCATTCACCAAGACCGGATCGGCAGAAGAAGCTTTCGAGTACTGGGCGAAAAGACTGCGTATCTACATGGACAACGTGCATGGCAAAAATGGCGAGGCGGCTGAATAACGAGGCTGAGCGAAGATGAAGAGAAAGAGCGGAAATCGGTCGTTTCCGAAAAGGTTGAATGCGGAAGATCAGGCTGCTTTTTCCCATCCGGGAGCGGGAGAAATTCGCCTCGATCTGGCCGGAGACTGGACTGGAGGACAGCGACCGGTGACGGCCGACGGTTTGCGGCAGGAGTTGGAGAAGTCTCCCGGAGTGCGCCTCCTGTCCTTCGACTCCCGGCAGCTCGGCAGCTGGGACAGCAGCCTGCTGACCTTCCTGCTGATGGTCCGCAAGGTCTGCACCGAACGGCAGGTTTCCATCGACGAGGGGGAGCTTCCCGAAGGGGCTCGGCGACTGCTTGCACTCGCCACCGCCGTACCGGAACGGCCGGGAGGGAGGAAGGCGTCCGAAAAGGCGTCCTTCCTCGAAAGGGTCGGCGACAGGGCACTGGCTGTCTGGCAAAAGAATCTGGGAACGACAGCCTTCATCGGTGAAGCTGCCCTTTCCATCGGCCGGCTGGTGACCGGTCGGGCCCGGTTCCGGCGCGCCGATTTTTTCACCATCATGCGCGAGTGCGGCTCTCGGGCTTTGCCCATCGTCTCGCTGATCAGCTTGCTGGTCGGGCTGATCCTGGCCTTCGTCGGGTCGGTCCAACTGGAGATGTTCGGTGCCGAGATCTATGTCGCCAGCCTGGTCGGAGTCGCCATGGTCCGGGTCATGGGAGCGATCATGACCGGCATCATCATGGCCGGGCGAACCGGCGCCGCCTTTGCCGCCCAGCTCGGCACCATGCAGGTCAACGAGGAGATCGACGCCCTGGCCACCATGGGCTTTTCCCCTTTCGAGTTCCTGGTGCTGCCGCGCATGCTGGCCCTCTGCCTGATGATGCCGCTGCTCTGCGTCTATGCCGACCTGATGGGTGTCCTCGGCGGACTCTTCGTCGGGGTTTTCATGCTCGATCTCAATGTCATGGAATACCTCAACACGACCCGGGCGTCGGTCGGTTTGAAGGATTTCTGGGTCGGCCTGTTTCACAGCGGCGTCTTCGGTGTGCTGGTGGCCCTGGCTGGCTGCCTGAAGGGACTGCAGTGCGGCCGGAGCGCCTCTGCGGTGGGCGATGCCACGACTTCGGCGGTGGTCACCGGCATCGTCAGTATAATAGTTGCCACAGGGATCATCACCTTGATTTGCGATGTACTGGGGATTTGAAAAAAAGTAATCCATAGGTCCTATAAGTCCTATAGGTCCTATGGGACATATGGCGATCTGGAGGACCAACCAGTGGCCATCAACGGCGATAAACAAACTCCACTCATCGAAGTACAAAACCTGACCATGGCCTATGGTCCCCGGGTCATCCAGCGCGACCTGACCTTCACGGTGGATCGAGGGGATGTGTTCATCATCATGGGCGGCAGCGGCTGCGGCAAGAGCACCCTGCTGCGGCATCTGATCGGACTGATGGCGCCGGCCCAAGGGAAGGTGATATACGACGGCGAGGATTTCTGGGCGGTGGAGCCGGAGCGGCAGCAGCAGATCATGCGGCGTTTCGGAGTCCTCTATCAGAGCGGTGCGCTGTGGAGTTCGATGACCCTGGCGGAAAACGTGGCCCTGCCGCTCGAGGAATATACTTCGCTGCCCACAGGGGAAATCCGCGACCGGGTTTCGCTGAAGCTCGCCCTGGTCGGTTTGGCGGGGTTCGAGGATTACTATCCAAGCGAAATCAGCGGCGGCATGAAGAAGCGGGCCGGTCTGGCCCGGGCGATGGCGCTCGATCCCGACATCCTTTTCTTCGACGAACCCTCCGCCGGCCTTGACCCGATCAGTTCGCACCTGCTCGACGATCTGATCCTGGAACTTCGCGAGAGCCTGGGGGCGACGGTAGTGGTCGTCACCCACGAACTGGCCAGCATTTTCGCCATCGGCAACAATTCGGTGTTCCTCGATCCGGAGACGAAGACGATGATCGCCGCGGGCGATCCGAAAAAACTTCTTCAGGAGTCGGAAAACCCGAAGGTGAAAAGCTTTCTGACCCGGGGTGAAGCTGCCTGAGCAATTGACGAATCGAATTTGCGAAGTTAACTCGCCCACCGATGGGGAGGCAGAAAAGAAATGGCTGGTAATACGAACAAGGCAGTCATCGGGGCTTTTGTCCTGGGAGCGCTCGCATTGCTGGTGGCCGGGGTCCTGTTCTTCGGTTCGGGGAAGTTCTTTGCCGATACCCGCAAGTTCGTGATCTATTTCCAAGGCTCGGTCAAAGGCCTCAACGTCGGGTCGCCGGTGATTTTCCGCGGAGTAGAGGTCGGATCGGTAACCGACATAAATATCGTTTTCGATCCGAAGGAGATGAAAGCGGTTATTCCGGTCATTGTCGAGTTTGACCGGGACAAATTTAGCGGCGGGGAAAAGGAGGAGCAATATCTTCAAAGATTTATCGATATGGGTTTGCGGGCTCAGCTTCAGACCCAGAGCCTGGTCACTGGGCAGTTGGCCATCTATATCGACTTCTTTCCCGGCACCCCGGTGGTGCTGCGCGGTGGACCCGACACCAGATATCCGGAGATCCCCTCCATCCTGTCGACGAGTGAAGAACTGCAGAAAACCCTCGCCGATCTCCCTGTCGAGGAGCTGATGGGAAAGGTACACTCGGCCATGGACGGCATTGACCGCCTGGTCAACTCCCCCGACCTTCGGGAGGCCATCAGCTCGCTGGACAACGTGGCCAAGGAGCTTCAGGAGACGATCCCGGCCGTTCGGAAGGAAATCGTTTCGGTTGGACAGGACACCCGCAAAACCGCCCAAGCGGCGACCCGTGCTTTGAATGAGGCCGGAAAATTTCTGGCCATGAAAGAGGGACGTTCGGGTGAAATGTCTGAAAACATCGACGAGATGCTTGTCGAGGCAAAGGAGACGCTGGCGGCCGTTCGCCGGACCGCTTCGGATGAACGATCGATTTATCAGCTTCAGGTGGCCATGGGGGAAATCAGCAAAGCGGCCCGTTCGATCAAAAACCTGGTCGATTACCTGGAACAGCATCCCGAGGCTCTGATAAAGGGCAAGGGGGCTCTTGAAGGAGAATAACCGATGGAATGCGGATTCCGCCTGATCCCGGCCCTGTTCATCGTGGTTCTGTGGCTTTCCCTCTCCGCCTGCGGCAGCAGCCCGGCGGCCCGCTTCTATACGTTGGCACCCCTGGAGGCGGAAACCGTTTCCCTGCCCAAAGAAACGCCGGAACGCCGGGGCCTTCTGGCCATCGGTCCGATCGAGATCGCCGAGCATCTCGATCGTCCCCAAATCGTCCGACGAACGGGGCCGACGGTCGTTACTCCCCTGGAATACCATCGATGGGGAGGATCCCTGCGCAGCGATGTGGCCCGGGTTCTTGTGGACAACCTGACCCTGCTGCTGGCGCCGGAAGGCCTGGCTGTGGATTCCTGGGAGGATGCCTCTCGTCCTGATCTGCGACTCGGTGTTTCTGTGAACCAGTTGGAATCCATGGACGGAAACGTTCTGCTGAAAGTTCTCTGGCGTTTGTATGGTGGGGAAGGGGGAGCCCTTCTGGATTCAGGAAAAATAGAATTGGCGGAACCGTCGAACGACAGTGAGGTCGAGGCGCAGGTCGAGGCCATGAGCCGGGCCTTGGGAGAATTGAGTCGCCATCTGGCCAGGAAAGTTGCCGTTGTGCGTTAGCAGCTTCACGATCTGCGGACATTACCCCCGTCCCGGCTACCCTGCTTTCGTGACCTTGCTCTTCACCTGACCCCTCTCTGTTTCCTGTCGTAGCCAACCAGGCCATCAATAAAGGGTGGGCCGAAACTGTTCACCCAATCCAGGACATATTCCTTATTGTCTCGACGGAAAAAGTCCTGTAGGTTTTTTTTGAGTAAACCCTGCCCCTAATATTCCCCTAACAAAAGAAGATTAGGTGATGTCTCGAATCGATTGAACGAGGAGTTCGGCGTCTATGGCCAAAAAACATATTCTGGTGGTCGAGGATGAGGAAGATATCCTCGCTCTGATTCATTACAACCTGACGCGGGAGGGATTCCGGGTGACCTGCGCCACCAGCGGCGAGGAGGCCCTGAAGATTATCCGGCAGGATTTACCGGATCTGATGATACTGGACCTGATGCTGCCGGGAATGGATGGGCTGGAAGTCTGCCGCCGGGTGAAATCGGAAAACAGGGGGACGGAGACGGCGGTCATCATGGTGACGGCAAAGGGGGAGGAGGCGGACGTGGTCACGGGCCTCGAACTCGGCGCCGACGATTACGTCACCAAGCCCTTCAGCCCGCGGATTCTGATCGCCCGGGTGCGCACGGTGCTTCGCCGCAGAGAGGCCCAGCCGGTCGAAGGGGAAGAGCCGGAAGTGATCCAGATCGATCAGTTGCTGATCCATCCCGGCCGCAACGAAGTGCTCATTGCCGGCCAGCCTGTCGATCTCACCTTTACAGAATTTCGGGTATTGCACTTTCTGGCGGGCAGGCCGGGCTGGGTCTTTACCCGCTATCAGATCGTCAACGCAGTGCGGGGCGACGATTACTCCGTCACCGACCGGGCGGTTGACGTCCAGATTGTCGGGCTCCGCAAAAAGCTCGGCTCCTACGGCAAATATATCGAAACGGTTCGAGGTGTCGGCTACCGCTTCAAGGATTGATGGCCATTTAGTGAAGGATTGATGGCGTCATTCTACAGAGTTTTCTGAAAACATTAAGGATTAGTGCATGAAAAACGTCCGCCTGCTCTGGCAAATTTTCCCTTCCTACGTCGTCATCATTCTGGCCGCCCTTGTCGGCGTGACCTGGTATTTTGCCGGGACCATAAAAAATTTCTATTTCGAACAGACCAAAAGCGCTTTGGAGGCCCGTGCCGCACTGATAACCGCACCGGCTGCCCCGCTGCTCGTTTCCGGCGATTATTCCGCCATTGATGCCTTGGCCAAGGATCTGGGAACCCAGATTTCAACCCGATTTACCATTATCCTGCCCGATGGACGGGTGGTCGGCGATACCTACGAGGATCCTCAGCGGATGGAAAACCATGCTGGTCGGGAGGAGATCGCGGGGGCCATGACCGGCAGCGCCTCCACGGCCACCCGTTTTAGTCGCACCTTGCAGGAACGCCTGATGTATGCGGCTTTGCCCGTAAAAGTCAATGGTCAGGTTTTGGGCGTTGTCCGGGCGGCCCGGGGAGTTACGGCCATCGACTCCACTTTGGCCCAGGTCTATCGGCAGGTGGCGGTGGCCGGTGTGGTCGTGCTTCTGGCGGCGGCGGTGCTCAGCTTCTTCGTCTCCCGGCACATCAGCCGCCCTCTCGAAGAGATGCGCCGGGGTGCGGAGCGCTTTGCCGAGGGACGATTCGACAAAAAGCTGTCGATATCCGGAGCCAGTGAACTTTCCGCCCTTGGCCGGGCCATGAACCTGATGGCCGCCCAGCTCGACGACCGGATCAAAACCATCGTCCGCCAGCGTAACGAGCAGGAGGCGGTGCTGGCCAGCATGATCGAAGGGGTGTTGGCGCTGGATATGGACGAACGGATTCTGCACATGAATCAGGCCGCCGCCGAACTCCTCAGTATCCGCCCCGAACAGGCCCAGGGAAGCCGCATTCAGGAGGTGGCCAGAAAGGCCGACCTGCAGCGCTTCGTCGCCCGCACTCTGGCCAGCCCGTCCCCAGTGGAAGGGGAGATCGTGCTGCGGGACGGCAAGGAAAGATTCCTTCAGGCTCACGGCACCGTTCTGCGGGATGCAAAAAAAACCGATATCGGGGTCCTGATCGTGCTGAACGATGTGACCCGGCTGCGACGGTTGGAAAACGTCCGCAAGGATTTTGTGGCCAACGTCTCGCATGAGTTGAAGACACCGATCACCGCCATCAAGGGGTCTGTCGAAACCCTGCTGGACGGCGACATGGTGGAACAGCCGGATGCCCAGAATTTCTTGAGGATCATCGCCAAGCAGGCGGATCGTCTCAATGCCATTATCGATGACTTGCTCGCCCTGTCGAGGATCGAGCAGGGAGCCGAAACCAACGGCATGCCGATGGAGGTGGATGGCTTGGAACCCACGCTCCGCTCGGCTCTGCAGGCCTGTGAAGTGGCGGCGGCTGACAAGGCGATCCGCCTGGGATTGCATTGCGCCGCGGGATTGAAGGCGCGCATCAACGCCCCCCTGCTCGAGCAGGCGGTGGTGAACCTGGTGGACAACGCCATCAAATACAGCGAGGCCAACAGTGAAATCGAGGTGAAGGCGACGAAAGCATCGAATGAAGTGGTGATTCAAGTGAAAGACCACGGCTGCGGGATCGCCCAGGAGCATCTGCCGCGGTTGTTCGAGCGGTTCTACCGTGTCGACAAAGCCCGCAGCCGAAGGCAGGGCGGGACCGGACTCGGTTTGGCGATCGTCAAACATATCGTCCAGGCTCACGGCGGCAGGATCACCGTCAACAGCGTTCCCGGAGAGGGGAGCGAGTTCAGCATCCACCTGCCTGCGGTGTAGACGCCTGCGGGAATTTTAATCCAAATCGAAATCGCTATCGAAATCGGACTTATGCCTTTGAATGCTTGCAGAGACCTCATGCCCAACTAACACTATCCTAACAATTCCTGGCCATATTGCCGCCAGCTTTGAATGGGAAAAAAAACGAAACCAGGAATCAACCAGGAAAAAGGAGAATCTATCGATGAAATTCAAGGGCATTAAACAAATGGCGGCTGGCGCACTGGCCGTGCTGGCGGTGATCCCCCTGACTGTCGCCGGCAGCCATGCCGAGCAGCTCAAGGTGGACGGCAAAATTCCTGCCTACAGCAAGGTCCAGGGCGTTTCCGGCAATCTCAACAGCATCGGGTCCGACACCCTCAACAACCTGATGACCCTGTGGGCCGAAGGGTTCCGCAAGCAGTATCCCAACGTCAACATCCAGATCGAAGGCAAGGGGTCGAGCACCGCTCCTCCTGCCCTGATCGAGGGTACCGCCCAGATCGGTCCCATGTCCCGCGATATGAAGAAGAGTGAAATCGAGGCCTTTGAACAGAAATACGGCTTCAAACCGGTTGCCATCGGCGTCGCCCTCGATTCCCTGGCTGTCTACGTCAATAAGGACAATCCCATCAAGGCTCTCTCCCTGCAGGAAGTCGACGCCATCTTCTCCCGCACCCGCAAGGGTGGTTTAGGCCAGGATATCGAAACCTGGGGTCAGGTCGGTCTCGACGGCAGCTGGGCCGCCAAGCCGGTCAGCCTTTACGGCCGTAACTCCGCCTCCGGCACCTACGGTTACTTCAAGGAAAAAGCCCTGTTCAAGGGAGATTACAAGGATATCGTCAAGGAACAGCCCGGTTCCGCCTCCGTCGTTCTGGCCGTGACCGAGGATGTGAGCGGCATCGGCTACTCGGGTATCGGCTACAAGACCTCTGGCGTCAAGGCCATCGCTCTTTCCAAGGAGCAGGGTAAAGAGGCGTATGAGCCTTCCTACGAGAACGTGCTGGCAGGCAAGTATCCCCTGGGCCGCATGCTCTATCTCTACGTGGCCAAAAAACCCAACGAGCCGCTGCCCAAGATGGTGGAGGAATTCCTGAAATACGCCCTCAGCAAAGAAGGCCAGGAAGTCGTGATCAAGGACGGTTACCTCCCGCTGCCTGCCAAGGTCGTGGAGGACCAGCTGGCCAAGCTGAAGTAAAAGTTGATACCTCGCCACAAAGATCTAGTATTTTAGAGTATATCCTGCCTGCCGGCGCTCAGGTGCCGCAGGCAGGATTTGTCTTGTCCGGAAATTCTTGGAAATATTATATGAATCCAAAGTATTTCAAGCGTGCCCAGCGTAATGACCGGATCGCCCGCAGAATCATCACTCTTGGCGGTATGGCGGTTATTTTCAGTGTTATCCTGATCCTGTTCCTGATCGCTAAAGTGACCTTCCCGCTCTTTTCGGCGCCTAAAATACAAGAAGCCACTTTTTTTTCCCTGACTGATTCTGAGGGTGAAGCCACCCTGGCAGCCGCGGTGGACGATTACCTGGAAAATGCGGTGCTGCTGAAGCGAAGCGGTCTCTTTGCCTTCTACGATCCCAGAGAAGGCCGTCTGGTCCAAAAAATTGCCGTCGAACCTCCTGTCGCCGGCGCAACTGTCGCGGAGGTTGAGAAGACCGCACCCCTGCGCTTCAACCTGTTATGGAGCAACGGGACGTCGACCCTTGAAGAGGTTTCCTTTACCGCAAGCTTTGGTGACCAGGGAAAACGAACCTTCGAGCCTCGGGTCACCAGGCTGGGTTATTGGGAGCCACTGTCCAGGCAGACGGCCGGCCGGGTTCTGGTCAGGTCCGATGATGAAGGCAGCCAGGTTCGCGTCAGTCTGCTGCCAGATCACAGTCTGAGGGTGGAGCAGCAGGCGACCACAACCAGTCTGTTCGGCGAGACCGAGGTGGAA
Organism: Syntrophotaleaceae bacterium; assembly: GCA_041390365.1. Classification (NCBI taxonomy): domain Bacteria; kingdom Pseudomonadati; phylum Thermodesulfobacteriota; class Desulfuromonadia; order Desulfuromonadales; family Syntrophotaleaceae; species Syntrophotaleaceae bacterium. The sequence continues at coordinate 248,597 of JAWKQB010000001.1, forward strand.
GAGGAGGTCTCGATTCTGCAGGGCCCGCCCCGGGAAGGGATCACGGCACTCGCCCTGAACAGGGACGGCAGCACGCTGTATGCCGGGACCGACCGGGGCACCCTGCTGCGCTGGGACCTTTCGGAGCCGGGAGATCCGATTCTGCTCGACCGGCTTCCCGCTTTCTCCGATCAACGGGGCATCACCGCCCTCAGCCTTATGCTGGGCGAAATATCCCTTGCGGTGGGTGACAGCCGTGGTGGAGTCACGACCTGGTTCCCAGTGGCTTCACCGGCATCAGGGGGAGTGAAACGTCTGCAACTTATTCATACCCTGCAAGACCACGACAGTCCCGTCGAAACCCTTATTCCTTCACAACGGGAAAAAAGTCTGTTCAGCGTAGATCGCAACGGCACCGTCCATCTGGATCACATGACCAGCGAACGCCATCTCCTGACTCTTTTTTCCGGAAAATCGCTGAAGCATCTGGCCGTCTCCGGGCGGGGTACGGGGCTTTTAACAGTTGATTCCTCCGGTCGGGCGACAACCTGGTGGCTGCACAATCCCCATCCGGAAGTGAGTTGGCGCACCCTTTTCGGCAAGGTCTGGTACGAAAACTATGATGAGCCGGTCTTTGCCTGGCAATCCTCCTCGGCCAGCGACGATTTTGAACCCAAGCTCAGTCTGACCCCTTTGATCTTCGGCACCATCAAGGGGACCTGCTACGCCATGCTTTTCGCCATCCCCCTTGCCCTGTTCGGAGCCATCTATACCAGCCAGTTCGGCAATGATCGTTTGCGGGGGATGATCAAACCGGCGGTAGAAATTATGGCGGCCATACCATCCGTCATCATCGGCTTCCTGGCGGCCCTGTGGTTTGCCCCGCTGCTGGAAAAATCCGTGCCGGCTCTGTTCGTTTCGATACTTCTGGTTCCCACTTTCCTGCTGGCTGCCATTGTCGCCTGGCAGATGCTGGAGAAACGACCCTTTTTCCGGCGTTTGGGCAGGGGGCATGAATTTCTGCTGCTGGCGCCGGTCCTGATCGCTGCTGTGGCCTGTGCCGTATTTTTGGGGCCTGTGTTCGAGAACTGGCTTTTCGACGGAAATTTCAAGCTTTGGCTCTTTGGTGACATGGGGGTGCGTTACGACCCGCGCAACAATATCGTTATCGCTTTCGCCCTCGGCTTCGCGGTTATACCCATCATCTTCACCATCGCCGAAGATTCCCTCTCCAATGTCCCGCACAGTCTCAAGGCGGCCTCCCTGGCCCTGGGTGCCAGCCGTTGGCAGACCGTCTGGCGGATTATTCTGCCTTCGGCCAGCCCGGGGATTTTTGCCGGTACCATGATCGGTTTGGGAAGGGCCATCGGTGAAACCATGATCGTGCTCATGGCAACGGGCAACACTCCCATCATGGACTGGAGTATTTTCAACGGAATGCGGCCCTTGTCCTCCAACATTGCGGTCGAAATTCCGGAAGCACCGCACGGGGGCACTCTGTACAGGGTCCTGTTTCTGTCGGCGGTGCTGCTCTTCATGATGACCTTCATTCTCAATACCGTCGCCGAACTGGTACGGCAGAGGCTGCGTAAAAAATATGGACGATTCTAGAACTTCCATGGTTCCAATGGTTGAAAAACGGACTTCGGCAGAGGCCTCAGGAAAAGGCGGGATGAAAAAATTCTGGCGGCAAGGTGAACCTTTCATCTGGGGAACTGCGGCCGCTCTCAGCATCACGCTGCTGCTCGCTGCCACACTTCTCGTGGTGGTGATGGTCAACGGCCTGGGGGTTTTCTGGCCGTCGCAGGTCGCCCTGGCAACCTTGCAGGACGGTAGCCGGGTCATGGGCGAACTGGTCCGCAAGGAAGCGATCTATCAGGGGGAGGGTGAGCGGCTGCAGTTCAAGGTCGGCAACCGGGATCTTTACGGGCTGGATTTTCGCTGGGTCGACGAGGAACAGATCGCCCGCCTCGAATTCCCCGAGAACGCGGTTGTGCTGGAAAGGCAGGAGTACGGCAATTTTTACGGCATGCTGAGCAGTGTTTCCCTTCCGGCACCGGCGGGTGAGGCCACGGACACCTGGGACCTTCTGGACCAGGCCCACGCATTGGTGGAAGAACGGATGGAGGTTGTCGAGGATATCGGCGACCAGTTGACCAGTCTCAATATCAGAATGGGGAAACTGAGGAATCGGCAGCTCGAACTGAAGCATGGCGGCCGGGCGCCGGCAGATGCGGCCCTGCAGCAGATCGAAAACCAAATGCAGCAGATCCGCGAGAAGTTCGAGGGTCTGGTCGATCGCCAGAACGCCTTGCTGAAGGAATTGCATGAAGTGACCGCCACTTTCGTCAGCGCCGATGGAACTGAAAAAGTCATGGAAGTGGCCAACCTGGTTCGCTACTATCGCCCCAATGAAATGGGATTGGGGGAAAAGGTCCTGTTCTATCTCAGCAAGCTGGGTGAACTGATTCTGGGAGAACCCCGGGAAGCCAATACCGAAGGGGGGCTTTTCCCGGCCATTTTCGGCACCGTCATGCTGATTTTCGTCATGAGCCTGGTGTCCTTCCCCCTCGGCGTTCTGGCCGCCATCTACCTGCGGGAATACGCCAAGGATGGACTGATCGTGCGCCTCGTGCGGATTGCGGTCAACAACCTGGCTGGTATCCCTTCCATCGTCTACGGCATCTTCGGCCTGGCCTTTTTCGTCTACGGCATCGGCTCCAGCATCGACATGCTGTTCTTCCCGGAGCGCCTGCCCAATCCCACCTTCGGCACCGGCGGCATCCTCTGGGCCAGCCTGACCCTGTCGCTGCTGACCGTGCCGGTCGTCATCGTATCAACGGAAGAAGCTTTGGGAGCGATTCCCGCCGGGGTGCGGGACGGCTCCCTGGCTCTGGGGGCGACCAAATTCCAGACCCTGTGGCGGATTTTGCTGCCGATGGCGTCGCCGGGGATCATGACCGGTCTGATTCTGGCCATGGCCCGCGCGGCCGGCGAGGTGGCGCCGCTGATGATCACCGGGGTGGTCAAGCTGGCCCCGGCCCTGCCGCTGGACGGCAACTTCCCCTACCTGCATCTGGACCGCAAGTTCATGCATCTGGGCTTCCACATTTACGACATCGGTTTCCAGTCCCCCAATGTGGAGGCGGCCAAGCCGATGGTCTTCGTCACCACCCTGTTGCTGGTGCTGATCGTGCTGGTGATGAGCAGCATCGCCATTCACTTGCGCAATAAAATGAAAAAACGCTATACTTACCGGGCATTTTGAAAAAGGCAGAGATTCATGACTGAAACCTACACAGTTCCCATTCAGGATCCGATCGTCAACGTCAGCAATCTGGATTTTTACTACGGCCCCTCCAAGGCGCTCCATTCCATCAGCCTGTCCTTTCCGCGCAATCAGGTCACCGCCCTGATCGGCCCCTCGGGCTGCGGCAAGTCGACCTTTCTGCGCTGCCTCAACCGGATGAACGATCTGGTCGACGGGGCGCGGACGGAAGGGAGCATCCTTCTGGAGGGGCAGGAGATCAATTCTCCGGATACCGATATCATCGCCCTGCGCCGCAAGGTCGGCATGGTGTTTCAGAAATCCAACCCCTTTCCCAAATCGATCTACGAAAATGTGATTTACGGGCTCCGCATCGGCGGGGAGAAGGACAAGACCCGGCTTGATGAAACGGTGGAAAGGAGTCTGAAAGGCGCCGCTCTCTGGGATGAGGTGAAGGATCGCCTGCAGGAATCGGCGTTGAGCCTCTCCGGCGGCCAGATGCAGCGACTGTGCATCGCCCGGGCCATTGCCGTGAATCCCGAGATTGTGCTGATGGATGAGCCCTGCTCGGCCCTCGACCCCAAGTCAACCGCCCGGGTGGAGGAGCTGATCGGGGAATTGCGCTCTTCCTACACCATCATCATCGTCACCCATAACATGCAGCAGGCCGCGCGTGTGTCCGACTATACCGCCTTTCTCTATGAAGGGTGGCTGGTCGAGTTCGGGCTGACCAAGCATATTTTCGTCAAGCCGAAGAGCAAGCAGACCGAAGACTACATTACCGGACGGTTCGGTTGAAAGGGATATCATAATTATGACAATGCATCTCGCCAGAGAGATTGAAAAATTGAAGAAGCGGATCCTCACCCTGGGGTCGGAGGTCGAGGACGTTCTGCAGCAGTCTGTCCAGGCCTTGGACACAATGGACGGCAGCCTGGCCGCCACGGTTGCCGAAGGCGACAATCGCATCGACACCCTCGAGGTCGACCTGGAGGAGGAGTGCCTCAAGGTCCTGGCCCTTTACCAGCCGGTGGCCAACGACCTGCGTTTCATCATTTCGGTGCTCAAAATCAACAACGATCTGGAGCGGATCGCCGATCTGGCGGTCAACATCTCCGAACGGGTTCTAGATCTGCTCAGGCATGAACGGATTCCCGTTCCCTTCCAGTTTTCGGAAATGTCCGGACTTGTCTCCGACATGGTCAAAAAAAGCCTCGATTCCCTCGTGAATCTCGACCAGCGGCAGGCACGGGAGGTGATCGCCCTGGACGACCAGGTCGACGCCCTGCACCACAACAGCTACGGACTGGTCAAGGATCGGATACGCAAGAACCCGAATCATATCGAGCCTCTGATCTGCTACCTGGTGGTTTCCCGCTACCTGGAAAGGATTGCCGACCAGGCCACCAACATCGCCGAGGATGTGCTCTACCTCATCGAAGGAAAGATCGTGCGACACACGATTTAGTTCTGCCCAAACAAACGAGGGGCTGCGCAGAATTCTGAGCAGCCCCTTCCGACTTCCTTCCTTGAAGTCCCTGCAGTCACTGATTCCCGTTACCCGTTGTAAACCACTCCGCCCCGGCGAATATAATCTTCCATGATCCGCCGAGCCTCCTCGCGACCCACATCCCGCAAGACCCTGATGCCGCGCCTTTCCAGTCCGGCGACCCAATCCGCCGGTTTGTCCCCTTCGTCGAAGCCGACAGCCCTCGCATCACTGTCCCGGGCGCCGCAGATCAGGCTACGGATGCCGGACCAGGGGAGGGCTCCGAGGCACATGGCGCACGGTTCAGTGGAAGAGACCAGTTCACAGACAGGCAGCCTGTTTCCGTTAAGGGTAAAGGATTGGAGGCGCCTCTGGGCGAGCATCAGAGCGACCATTTCGGCATGGGCGGCGGAGCAGCCGCAATAGGTGACAAGATTGACCCCGGCCGCGATCAGCAAGCCGGTCTTCATGTCGAAAACCGCCGCCGCGAAGGGACCTCCCGTCTGTTTTGCGACATTGGCGCTGGCCAGGGCCAGCACCAGGTCCATCCGCTCGCGGGAGCCGGGGTAGATGCGGTCTGCCGGCGGAAGGACCTCGCTGATCCAGGCGGGCAGGCGCAGGCTCACTTCGAAGGGGAGAGGGGGCATGGCCATGGCAATTCCATCGCAGGGGAAGGGGACGGTTCAGCGGCAGAAGTAGGCGACGTCCTTAGGGCTGTAATGCCGCTTGAGCCACTGGCTGAGGCCGTCCAGCCCGGGAAACAGCACCCGCTCGGTGATGTTGGCCTGGTCAAGCTTGTCCCGGATTTCCCACTTGAGTTCCGCTGGGATGACGACCTTGCGCCACATGTCCGAATGACCCCGCAGGCAGTCGCAGAGCGATTTTTCCGGGTCGGACATGACGGAAAAAAACGCGTGCTGGTTGACGATGCGCTCCTGCATTGACGGCGGCTCGAAAAAGATCACGGAATCCTCGGCGGCCATGGCGGCCAACTGCTCCCGGTTGGTGATCAGCTCGGCCAGCATTTCAACGGTAAAGACGTTGGCCCCTTCCTGATCCAGCCGCAGGCGCAGGGTGTCGGGAAGAAGTTTCCGGGTCTTGACGTAATTGACGGCCCAAATGGCTCCGTCCACATTGAACTTGCAGATGTTGGCGGTGGCGAAATGCATGGCGATGAAGGGGGAGTAGGTCCAGTCCAGCAGCCGGGTCGGCAGCCCATAGTGCTGGGCCACCGACATCCAGTGCCAGAAGGAGCCCTCCTGCACACCCTGGCCATGCGCATACTTCTTGAAATTGCGCAGCAGGTGATGTTCCAGACGACCGTAGTCGCCGCCCAGACGGATAAGCGTGGTCTCCAGCCGGTAACCGGCGTCAGACAGTCCGCGAAAGGCGAAGCGTGAACGGAAACGCCCCAGATCCTCGTCCCAGGATTCGGCAAACAGCTCGTTCTGCAGTTCGCTCCAGCTGTTGATGCGGATTTCGTTGACGGGAAACTCGATGTCGGCAGATCGGCCGATGGTCATGGATTCCCCTCGGCTCTACAGGACGCCCAGAATGACGCTCGTCACCTGGAACAGGGCCCAGGCTTCATCCCCCTCGGCCAACTCCAGGCTCTCCTCGCTGCTGGTGCTCAAGGTGGCGCTGATGGTGCTGCCGCCGGGGAGTTCCAGGGATACCTCGCTGTTGACCGGTCCTTCCATGATCCGGGAGATGCGACCTTTGAGCAGATTGCAGGAGCTGATGCGGGCGTCGCCGAGTTCCTTGACGATGACGATGGCGGGGGCCTTGACCATGGCGATGACCTCGCTGCCGATCTCCAGTCCCAGCGCCTCGACGCTTTCGTTGGTGATCAGGGCGGACAGCTTGTCCTCGCCTTTGAGCTGCATTTCCACCAGGGTATTGATGTTTCCCCGGGAGAGGTGACTCACCTTTCCGGACCAGAGGTTCCTGGCGCTGACCTTCATGTTCATTTTCCGCAAAAACTTGTAGAAGCCTTCATCCTCGCCCATATGCTTGCCGATAGCGGCCAGAAAACGCTCGTGTTCAGCCTGGATGGCCCGGTAGCGACGAACCACCTCCCGCCCTTCGTCGGTCAGTCGTGTACCGCCACCCCCCTTGCCGCCGGCGGACTTGACCACCAGCGGCTTGTCGGCCAGGTTGTTCAGGGCGTCCACCTGCTCCCAGGCGGTCTTGTAGCTGATCCCGTGGGCCTTGCCGGCCTTGGTGATCGATCCGAACTGATCGATTTTTTCCAGCAGGTCGATGCGGCTTGCACCCAGAAAATCCTCGCCATCCTTCTTGAAGGAAACGGAACCGGCAACCATCATCGGTGTCGACTTTTTTTTGACCAAAGCAGTGCTCCTCCCCAATTCGCGTTTGACTTTCTAAATGTACCTTCAATAGTGTTTAAAAACAAATATAAAAACGACCGGTAACCGCCGTCGCCCGCCGGGATTCATCTGCAGGGACCCGGTTTGCCATGGGATTTACAGATCGGGCCCGGCGTGGCAGAATCGGTCCGCTGTGTGTCGCCCCATAATCGAAAGGCAGGATCCGATGGAACCGTACCAAGATGAGGAAATTCTCCGGCTGCGTGACGCCAACCGCGCCCTGCTCCGGGAGAGGGACCATTATCAGCATATCTTTGCGGCCACCACCAACCTGGTTCTGGTGGCCGATTCCACCGGACGCATCTATCGCCTCAACCCGGAGGCCGAACACTGTTTCCCCGCCGGCGGAGCCCTCGGCCAATTTTTCTGGGAGCTGCTCCAGTTGCCCGCTTCCAGCCTCGACGAGGTGCTGATGACCTGCCGTCCGGAGAGCAAGCAGGAGATCGCCCTGTTCGGCGGCAGCCTTCATTATGTCCTGCGCATCCTGCCCTCCATGCCCGAGGGGTTTATCCTGATCCTGAACGACATCACCCGGCAGGTGGATCATGCCCAGGAACTCGAAAGGCTGGTGCTTGAAAGAACCCATGCCCTGACCAACTCCGAAACCATGCTCCGGCATATTTTCCAATCCGCCGGCAACGGCATCATGCTGGTCGACGAAGGCTTGCGCATCGTCAAGGCCAATCACCGCGCCTGCGTCATCTACGGCCGCTCCATGGAACAACTGCTGGGATTGGACGTGCGCACCCTCACCGATGATGAGGGGCGGAGGGTCCTGGAATCCTGCCTCTCGGAGCGGGAAGATCAGGGCGGCCGGAGCGACGAGATGCTCGCTCTGCGCAGTGGCGGGCAGGTTCTGCCGACCAGCATCACCGTCACCCGGGTGGCCATCGACGATAAGAGGTTCTGGACCGTGATCGTGCGGGACATCTCCCGGCAGAAGGCCCTGGAGGAGAGATTGCGTTTCGAAAAGAAGCAGACCGAAGAGATGAACGTCACCCTGCGCAATGTCCTTAAGAGCATCGATGCCGAAAGGCGCCAGTTCGAGCGGAACATGGCGGACAAAATCGCCTCTGAGCTGTTGCCGGTTCTGGAAAAGCTGGATCAGGAGTCCCGCGGCGTTCGCTCCGGTTATCTCGACCTGATCAGGGATCAACTCATCGGGCTGACCAGGGGGTTCGAAACCGAACTGGACGCCAACCTGCTGAAACTGAGCCGGACGGAAATCTCCGTCTGCCGAATGATCCGCGCCGGCAGCACCACCAAGGAGATTTGTGAAGCCCTGAACCTGGCTTTCGAAACGGTACAGACCCATCGCAAGAACATTCGCCGCAAACTCGGTCTGAATGGAAAAAGCGTCAATCTGCAGGCTTTTCTCGCCAGCCGCAGCCGGTCTCTGCTCCCTGCCGAAGCATAATTCTGCCGCCTTGTTTCGGGTAGGTCAAAATACCCGAAATTACCCCGAAAGCTGACCTGTCCGACCCTTCCTCAGAGTGCTATATTGCCTGCCGACCAAGCCGGAGGATGCCCTTCGCCGGATCTGACGGCATGGTCTCTCCGAGCCTCGAGCCTAAGGGGAAGGTCCTTACGGCGAAAGGCCCGATCCGGTCTTCCTCCCGGGAGGGGACCGGGTTGAGGGTTCCGCTGGAAACGGCGGTGCCTCCCGCTATTGGAAAGGAGATGCTATCCGGAACCTGTTCCAGCAGGAAGGAAATGACAGCATGAAGAAGATCATCCGCATCAACATGACCGACCTGTCCGTGCGGGAAGAAGAAATCCCGGCCGCCTGGGCGGCATTGGGCGGTCGCGCTCTGACCTCCACCATCGTCGCCACCGAAGTCCCGCCGACCTGTCATCCCCTGGGGCCTAACAACAAGCTGGTTTTCGCCCCCGGCCTGTTGTCGGGAACCCCGGCGGCCAACAGCGGCCGCATGTCCGCCGGGGCCAAGAGCCCGCTGACCGGCACCATCAAGGAGAGCAACTCCGGCGGCACCTCCGCCCAGCAGTTCGCCCGTATGGGAATCAAGGCGATGATCATCGAAGGGATGCCGAAGGACGACAAGTGGTATCGGCTGCATGTCAGCATGACCGGCGTCACTTTCGAGGATGCCTTCGACCTGGTCGGAAAACAGAATTTCGCCGTCATCGACGCGATGAACGCCCTCTACAATGAGAAGATCGGGGTCATGAGCATCGGAGTGCCCGGTGAAAAACGGATGGGCGCCGCAAATATTTCGGTCAAGGATCCCGATCAGAAGATACGCAGCCACGGTCGCGGCGGCCTCGGGGCGGTGATGGGCTCGAAACAGATCAAATGTATCACCATCGACAGCACCGGTGCAGGCAAGGTGGACATCGTCAACATGGAAAAATTCCGGGCGGCGGCCAAGGTGTTCGCCAAGGCGATGCTCGATCATCCGGTCAGCGGCGAGGGTCTGCCGACCTACGGCACCAACATCCTGATCAACATCCTGAACGAAGCCGGCGGACTGCCGACCAAAAACTTCCGCTACGGCACCTGCGACCATCACGACAAGATCAGCGGCGAGACCATGTACGACACCATCGTTTCCCGCGGCGGCCATCACAAGCACGGCTGTCATGCCGGCTGCATCATCCAGTGCTCCCAGGTTTATGTGGACGAGAACAAGAATTACATTACCTCCGGGTTCGAATACGAGACGGTCTGGGGGCTGGGCGCCAATGGCCTGGTGCAGGACCTGGACGACATTGCCCGCTGCGACAATCTGATGGACGATATCGGCATCGACTCCATCGAGGGCGCGGTGCTGCTCTCGACAGCCATGGAAGCGGGCGTCATTCCCTGGGGGGACGGCAAGGAATGCCAGCGCGTGCTGCGCGACGAGATCGGCAAGGCAACCCCCCTTGGACACATCCTGGGCAACGGCACCGGTTTCATCGGCACCGCCTACGGTCTGACCCGGGTTCCGGTGGTGAAGAACCAGGGCATTCCGGCCTACGATCCCCGGTCCGTCAAGGGGATCGGCATCACCTACGCCACCTCCACCATGGGTGCCGATCACACCGCGGGCTATACCATCGCCACCAACATCCTCAAGGTTGGCGGCTTCATCGATCCCCTGCAGAAGGAAGGGCAGGTGGAACTGTCCCGCAACCTGCAGATCGCCACCGCGGCGGTGGACAGCACCGGCATGTGTATCTTCGTGGCCTTCCCGGCTCTGGACATCCCCGAATGCCTGCCGGCCCTGATCGACATGATCAACGCCACCTACGGTATCGAACTAACCGGTGACGATGTCACTGAGCTGGGCAAGAAGGTGCTGAAAACCGAGCACCAGTTCAATCTCGCCGCCGGATTCAACAACGCCCATGACCGCTTGCCGGAGTTCTTCGAATACGAGCCGATTCCGCCCCACAACGAAATCTGGGATTTTTCTCCGGAAGAGATCGACGAATTCTGGAATTTCTGATGCCTTAAGGCACCAGGGTGGGGGCTCCTCCGGGGGGAGCGCCTTCACCCTGGTTGTTCCCGAAAGAAGCCTCTGTACGTTGCCGCCGGTTGTTTGCCGGCGGCTTTTTTTGTCTAAAAAAACCACTTCTCTCAAAGGGCTGGAAGGCAGGCTTGTGCCGGGCCTCCGGATCTTTTACAGTATTATCAGGCATAGACCGATAACCGTTGAGGGGGGAGGATGCAATGGCGATAGAAGATTTCGAAGCCCTGGTGGTTCAAAAGTCCGACAGGGGAACGGAAGCGAACATTGTCCGACGCACACTGCGGGATCTGCCGAAAGGGAACCTGCTGGTGCGGGTCAGCTATTCCTCCCTCAATTACAAGGATGCCCTTGCAGTCAGAGGCCGTCCCGGAATCATCCGACGCTATCCGATGACCCCGGGGATCGATGCCGCCGGGGAGGTCGTTGCCTGTGACAACGGCCTTTTCCAGCCCGGTGATCAGGTGGTGATTACCGGCTACGATCTGGGAACAGCGGTTCCCGGGGGCTATGGCCGCTACATCCGGATCCCATCCTCCTGGGCGGTCAAATTGCCCGAAGGTCTTACTCCGCGGGAGAGCATGGCCCTCGGCACAGCCGGATTCACCGCTGCGCTGGCTGTCCTTAAGCTGCGCCAGGCGGAGTTGAAGGCCGGGTGCCGGGACGTTCTGGTAACCGGTGCCAGCGGAGGGGTCGGCAGTCTGGCCGTATCGATGCTGGCTGCCGAGGGGTGCCGGGTGGTGGCGGTCAGCGGCAAGCGCGAACATCACCCCTTTTTGCGCAAACTCGGAGCCGTGGAAGTGGTGGACCGCGAGAAGGTCTACGGTCCTCCCGACAAGGGCCTGCTGCCGGAACGCTGGTGCGGGGTGGTTGATGTGGTCGGCGGCAGGATGCTGGCGGAAGTGCTCAAGGCGACCAGTGCCGGAGGGGCCGTGGCCAGTTGCGGTCTGGCGGGTTCGGCGGATCTGCCGACGACCGTTTTCCCCTTCATCCTGCGAGGGGTGAGCCTCCTCGGGATCGATTCGGTCCACTGTCCCATGGGAATCCGTCTGCGGCTCTGGAACAAAATGGCCCGGGAATGGAAGCCGCCCTTTCTCGACGAAATCGCAACAGAAGTCCGACTGGAGGAACTTGACGAAAAGATTGATCAGATTCTTGCCGGCAGGCTGTCCGGCCGGGTGGTTGTGAACATGCAGGAAGTTTGATTTTTAAGGCAGGGCACGGGGACAAACACGGACAAACACGGACTGCCACGGACTGTCCGGTGCCCTGTCTGTTTATGCCCTGTCCGTGGAGGTCCGTGCAAGTCCGTGTGCCTTGCCTGTCCTCCCTTCGTTTTTCCCTCTTGACTCCTGATTCAAACGTTTGTTTTAATAGGGGCTCGGTCCAGGTGGCCGGGCCCTTTTTCGTGGAGAAAACATGAGTCAACCGGATACCAAGCAGCGGCTTCTCGACGTGGCGGAGCGCCTGTTTGCCGCCGAGGGGTTCCACAATACCTCATTGCGGACCATCACCGGGGAGGCGGAAGCCAATCTGGCTGCGGTCAATTATCACTTCGGTTCCAAGGAGGCCTTGCTTGAGGCGGTTTTCTGCCGTCGGCTTTTGCCTCTGAACGATATTCGCCGGGAGCGGCTGGAGAAGGTTCGGGCAGCCGCCCGCCAGGTTGGAGAACGGCCGAAAGTGGGAGATGTTCTGCGGGCCTTCATCGAGCCCACCTTGCAGTTCCGAGAAAGCGGTCCCGGGGCGGAGGCTTTTCTCCGGCTGGTGGGTCGGGCTCTCGCCGAGCCGGATGACACCATCCGCAAGATATTCATTCGCCTGGTAGAGCCCCTGTTTTTCTTTTTTTACGAAATATTGACGGAAGCTCTGCCCGGCTTGCCGCGAGATTCTCTTTTCTGGCGCCTGCATTTCGTTCTCGGAGCCCTGAGCCATACCATGTGCATGGCCGGGCATATGCAGGTCCTGCCGCCCGGCATTCAACCACCGACCGATGCCGGATCGCTGACGCTTTTGCTGCTCGATTTTCTGATCCCGGGCATGGAGGCGCCATGCGACTGAAGCTGTTTGCGATGATCATAGGTTTACCGCTGCTCGGCCTGGTCTTCGGCTGCTCGGTGCACAGCCCTCAGCAGGCGACCCTGCCCACTCCGGTTCCTTCCGCATATGTGGAACGCTCTGCAGCGCCTGATCCTGCCTCCCTGGTGGAGCGGTGGTGGGAACGGTTTGGCGAACCGGAGCTCGATGAGCTGATGACCGAAGCTTTTGCCGCCAACCCCGATCTGCGGCAGGCTTTTGCCCGTCTGGAGCAGGCCGAAGCGGTGGTCAGGACTACGGGCGCGGCCCAGCGTCCTTCATTCGATCTCAATGCCGCCGGGGGGCGCAGGCGGCAGACGGCCGGTTCCCTTGGAGCCGTGACCGAAGACACCTATTCCCTTTCCCTCCCGGCCAGTTTCGAGATCGACCTGTGGCGCAAACTCGCCTCCCGCACCGAGGCGGCCCGGCTCGATGCCGCAGCCTCCCGGGAGGAGGTCAAGGCGCTTTATCTGAGCCTGTCCGCTCAGGTCGCCGACCTCTACTTTCTGGCTCTGGAACAGAGGGCCCAGCTTGCATTGACCGACAGTAACATCGCCGCCTTCGCCGATACCCTCGAGCGGGTGGAAAGACGCTACCGCGAGGGGCTCGTGCCGGCGCTGGATGTCTATCAGTCCCGGCAGAATTTGGCTTCCGCCCGGTCCCGCAGACCGCAGTTCGAAAACGGACTGGCCGCGGCCGAACATGCTCTTTCCGTAGTGCTCGGCCAGTATCCCGGCCGCGGGGTTGCCGAGGGGGATCTGCCTGCCGCCATCCCCGAATTTCCGGCCGGGGTTCCATCCCTGCTGCTGTCCCGCCGGCCCGATATCGAAGCCGATCTGCTGCGCCTGAAGGCGAGCGATGCCCGTATCGCGGCGGCCATCGCCGACCGTTTTCCGGCCCTGCGTCTGACCGGCAGCTACGGCGGCCAGAGCGAGGTTCTCGGGGATCTGCTCGGCTCGGGCAACATCCTCTGGAATCTGCTCCTCAACATCGCCCAGCCCCTGTATGACGGCGGGCGGCGTGCCGCCGAGGTGGATCGCACCCGGGCCGTCTTCCGGGAAAACCTTGCCGGCTATCACCAGTCGGTTCTCACCGCCTTCCGCGAGGTGGAAGATGCGCTGGCGGCCGGCCGGACCGGCGAGGAGCGGATCGCCAGGCTCGCCGAAAGAGAAGAGGCGAGTGCCTCGGCCCTGAGGCTTTCCCTGGACCGTTACCTGCAGGGGCTATCGGATTATCTGCCCGTGCTCACCGCCCAGGGACTGCACTTCAACGCCCAGAGCGAACTGCTGGCGGCCCGCCGTCAGCTCATCGCCGACCGCATCACTCTGGCCCGGTCGCTGGGAGGTGCCTGGATGGAGGCGGAACTGACCAATAACAACCACAGGGCCTCCTTCGACCAAGGTCCCTGAAGTCCTTGATGTCCTTGGAGTCCTTTTCGACTATGAGCAAAACCTTTATTAGCCCAGAGAGTCGCAAATGAGCCTCAAATCCAAAATGATCAAAATCGGCCTCCCCCTGCTGATTCTTATAGCTGGGTTGGTGGTCATGCGCACCCTGATTCTCAGTCGTCACGAACCGGTCAAAGAGGTGCGGGAGGACCCCGGAGCGCTGGTGGAGGTGATGACGGTGACCCGCGGTGAACGGCAGGTTCGGGTCCAGGGCACCGGCACCGTGCAGCCGCGGCGGGAAATCAGCCTGGTTCCCCAGGTCGACGGCCGGGTGCTGGAAACCGCTCCCGGGTTCATCGCGGGCGGTTTTTTCCAAAAGGGGGAAATATTGTTCCGGATCGAGGACGCCGATTACCGCCTGGCCCTGGATCGGGCCCAGGCCGCTCTGGCCAAGGCCGAGTACGACCTGGCAACCATGGAGGGGCAGGCCCGGATCGCCCGCCAGGAATGGGACCGCCTGCAGCTCGGCAATGGTGAGGAGCCCAATCCCCTGGTGCTCTTCGAACCCCAGATGAAGAATGCGCAGGCCGCTCTTCTTTCCGCCAAAGCCTCCCTGCAGCAGGCTGAACTCGACCTTGACCGGACGGTTTTGCGGGCACCCTTCAATTGTATGATCCGTTCAGAATCGGTCGACGTCGGACAGTACATTCGCGCCGGGACGTCCGTGGCCATGCTGGCGGGAACCGATCAGGCCGAAATCGTGGTGCCACTGCCGCTGGAGGAACTGGCCTGGCTGCAGATTCCCGGTCCTGGAAGCCCGATCCAGGGCTCCGCAGCCACTATCCAGCTGGTCGCCGGCGAGGAGACCTTCAGCTGGCAGGGAAGGGTGGTACGCCGGTTGGGCGACGTCGATCCCCAGGGGCGGATGGTCCGCCTGGTCGTGGCCGTGAACGATCCCTACGGGCTGCAGAAAAAGGACGGCCGGCGGCCGGACCTGGCCCTGGGCACCTTCGTCCAGGTCGTTTTGGAGGGAGCCCGGCTGCAGGATGTGGCGGTGATTCCCGCCTCCGCCCTGCGTGACGGAAAAACCGTCTGGGTGATGAACAGCGATCATCTGAAGATCCGCCCGGTCGAGGTGGTGCGCCGGACCCGGGACGAGGTGGTGATCGGCAACGGCCTGGCGGCCGGTGAACGGGTGTTGCTGACCAACTTGGGGGGCGCCGCCGAAGGTATGAAGCTGCGGGTGGTCGGTGAGGCGCCGGCGGCCGGAACAGAAACCGCCGAGGAGGTTCGATAGATGAATGGCGCAATCCGTTGGATGGCCAATCATCATGTGGCCGCCAACCTGCTGATGCTGGTGTTCGTTGTGGGCGGAATGCTCCTGGGCCCCAAGGTCAAGCAGGAAGTCTTTCCCGAGGTTGCCCTCGACTGGATTTCGGTCAGCGTTCCCTATCCGGGAGCGGGCCCCGAGGAGGTGGAAGAGGGTATCCTGCTCAAGATCGAGGAGAACCTGACGGGGGTGGACGGCATCATCCAGATCAAGGCGACCGCCGCCGAGGGGATAGGTACGGTTCTCGCCGAGGTCCAGGAAGGAATGGATCCGGACAAGGTGCTGCAGGACGTGCGCAGCGAAGTGGATCGTATCACCACCTTTCCGCTGGATGCCGAGGAGCCGATCGTCAGCAAGCTGCTTAACCGCCAGGAGGTGATCTCGGTGGTGGTCTACGGGGATCTGTCGGAACGGAGTCTGCGGGAGCGGGCCGAGGCGATCCGTGACGACCTGCTGACCTATCCGCAGATCACCCAGGTGGATCTGGGCGGGGTGCGTCCCTACGAGATTGCCATCGAGATTCCCGAGGAGAATCTGCGCCGCCATAACCTGACCCTCGATCAGGTCGCCCAGCGGGTGCGCAGGGCCTCCCTCGACCTGCCCGGCGGCACCATCCGCACCGAGGGCGGGGAGATCCTGCTGCGCACCAAGGAGCGCCGTTACTTCGGTCCCGGCTATGCGGATATCGTGGTGGTGACCAATGCCGACGGCACCGAAGTCCGCCTGAGCGATATTGCCCAGATCCGGGACACCTTTGCCGAGACGGACACCGCAGCTACTTTCGACGGCAAACCGGCAGCCATGGTCAAGGTTTTCCGGGTCGGCGAGCAGAAGCCGACGATCATCTCCGATCTGGTCAAGCAGTACGTCGAGGAGGAGGCCGCCTCGCTGCCGCCAACGGTGAAGCTGTCCACCTGGAACGACACCAGCGAGCTGTTCGAAAGCCGCATGAATCTGCTGCTCAAGAACGCCGCTTTCGGCCTGATCCTGGTATTTCTGGTGCTCGGCCTGTTCCTGGAGATCCGCCTGGCCCTGTGGGTGATGCTGGGCATCCCCATCTCCTTTTTCGGCACCCTCTTTTTCATGCCGGGGCTGGGGGTGTCCATCAACATGATCTCCCTGTTCGCCTTCATCCTGGCTCTCGGGATCGTCGTCGACGACGCCATCGTGGTCGGGGAGAATGTGTACGAGCATCGCCAGCGCGGCATTCCCTATCTAACGGCCGCCGTGAAAGGGTCCCAGGAAGTGGGCGTGCCGGTGGTCTTTTCGATCCTCACCACCGTCGCCGCTTTCGCCCCGCTACTGTTCATCAGCGGTACCATGGGCAAATTCATCGGCGTCATCCCCACGATCGTGATCGCAATCCTGCTGGTGTCTCTGGTGGAATCGCTGTTCGTGCTCCCCGCTCATCTCGCCCTGGGCAAGAGGCGTCCGGAAAGCAAGGGACCTATCGGCCGCATCGACCGTCTCCGCCGCGGTTTCGGCAAACTTCTGGATCGATTCATTGGGGGTCCCTACCGACGGGCCTTGGAGGTCTGTCTGGCCAACCGTTATGTAACCCTGGCCGCGGCTGCGGCATGCCTGATGCTGGCCATCGGGGTGGTCAGGGGCGGGATCATCAAGTTCACCTTCATGCCCGAGGTGGACGGAGACGTGATCACCGCTTCCCTGCAGATGCCCCCCGGCACTCCGGCCTCGGAAACTGCGCGGATCGTGCGTTTCATCGAGCAGAAAGCCATGGAGACCATCGCCGAATTCGAGCAGGAGACCGAGGATGACAGGTCCCTGTTGCGACACTTTTACGCTGTGGTCGGCGGCACCATCGCCCAGGGCGGCCCCACCGGATCCCTCGGCCAGGGTTCCGGGGCCCATCTCTCCGACATGGCCCTGTTTCTGACCAAGAGTGAGGAACGGGATGTCTCGGCCACTCAGATCACCAATGCCTGGCGGCGCAGGGTCGGCGAGGTGCCGGGGGCGGACTCCATCGTCTTCAAGTCCAACCTGGTCCGCATGGGGGCCAATATCGACATTCAGATGGCCCATGAAAGTTTCAATGTGCTTGCGGAGGCCGCGGATCGCCTCAAAAGAGGACTCGCCAGTTATCCGGGTGTGGGGGATATCGAGGATTCCTACAGCCGGGGCAAACGGGAACTGAAGATCCGCCTCAAGCCCGAGGCCCGCACCCTCGGCATCACTGAAGAGGATCTTGGCCGGCAGGTTCGCGGCGCTTTCTATGGCGCCGAGGCCCTGCGCCTGCAGCGGGGACGCAATGAGATCAAGGTCATGGTGCGTTTTCCCGAACAGGATCGCGAAACCCTGTGGGGGCTGGAGAGGATGCGCATCCGCACTCCTCAGGGGGGAGAGCTTCCGCTGGAGCGTGCGGCCTGGGTCGAGGAAGGACGGGGGTATTCGGAGATCAAGCGCACCGACCGCAAGCGGGTCATCAACGTCACCGCCAGTGTCGACAGCAAGACCGCCAATGCCCAGGAGATCCTGACCGATCTTCGACAGGGTCTGCTGAGGGATCTGGAGCACGATTATCCCGGACTGTCCTTCGACATGGAGGGGGAGGAGAAGGAGCGGCGCAAATCGATGGCCAGCATGGCCAGCGGATTCCAGCTGGCCCTGTTTGCCATCTTCGCACTGCTGGCCATACCGTTTCGCAGCTACAGCCAGCCCCTCATCATCATGGCCGCGATCCCCTTCGGCATCGTCGGGGCGGTCGCCGGCCATCTGCTCATGGGGCACAGCCTGTCCATTCTCAGTGTCTTCGGCATCGTGGCCCTCTCCGGGGTGGTTGTCAACGACTCGCTACTGCTCATTGACCGGGTCAATCAGAATCGGAGGGAGGGGGGCGAAGACCTGATGCAGGCTGTGCTGGATGCGGGGCAACGGCGTTTCCGACCGATTCTGCTGACCTCCCTGACCACCTTTTTCGGCCTGGCTCCGATGATCCTGGAGAAGAGCGTGCAGGCCCAGTTCCTCATTCCCATGGCCATCTCCCTCGGTTTCGGCATCCTGTTTGCCACCGGCATCACCCTTCTGCTGATCCCGGCGCTGTACATGGCCTTGGAGGATGTGCGGGGCCTGCTGGGCCTGCGGGCGGAGCACGCCGATCACGAGGATGCTCAGGAGAGCGCCAACAGGTAGGGCAAGGTGGACAAAGTGGACTTGATGGACGGCATGGACGATGTGGACCTTGCCGTCCACTCAGTCCACAGCGTCCATGTCGTCCATGCCTTCGCCCTTGCCCTTCGCCCTTCCGCCTTGCAAAATCCCCCGAAATAGCTTAAAAAGCTTGCAAGCCTTAAGAATAAGGAAACAAGCTTTGCCAGTGATCGAAAATCGTCTTTTCAACAAAATCAAAAAGCAGGTCGGCCGGGCCGTGGGGGATTTTCAGCTGATCGAGGAGGGGGACCGGATTGCCGTGGCGGTGTCCGGGGGGAAGGATTCCTACGCACTGCTCCACATTCTCGAAAGCCTGCGCCGCCGAGCGCCGATCCGCTACGAACTGGTGGCGGTCAATGTCCATCCCGGCTTCCCCGGCTATCGTCCGGAACCGCTGGAGCAGCATCTGAAGCAACACGGTTTTGCCCACCGGATGGAGAAGACCGACTGCTACCAGATCATCGAAACAAAGCGCCGGCCCGGTTCTTCCTACTGCGCCTTCTGTGCCCGTCTGCGGCGCGGTGTTCTCTACTCGGTGGCCGATGAACTCGGGTGCAACAAGATCGCTCTCGGCCATCACCTGGATGACTTCATCGAAACCCTGCTGCTCAACCAGTTTTTCGTTGGCACGATCAAGGCCATGAGCCCCAAGCTGCTGGCCGACAACGAACGGCATACGGTGATCCGGCCGCTGGTCTATGTCGAGGAGCGGGACATCATTGAATTCAGTTATGCCAACGATTTTCCGGTGATTGCCTGCGCCTGTCCCGCAGGCGCCAGCGGGGACCGCAATCGGCGAAAAATGAAGCACCTTGTCAAGGAGTTGAGCAAGGATATACCTCATTTGCGAGGCAGTCTCCTCGGCGCTCTCGGCAACGTGCAACCCCGGCACCTGCTGGATCGCGAACTGAAGTTTTTTTGAGGCCTTCTGCACCGGCCTGGAGACGGATCAACTGATATAATTGTTTGCCAAATGCCGAACAGCAACTTTCGTGATATCGACATTGACATTGCCAGCAAGGTCCAGCGGCTGCTTTTCCCGAAAGGGTCGCCGGTCTGCAGCTGGTGCTGTGTTGGAGTGAGAAACCGCATGGCCCGTGGTCTGGGCGGCGACTATTTCGACTTCATCAGGCTGGACGACGGATGCCAGTTGTTGTTTTTGGGGGACGTGACCGGGCACGGCCTGCAGGCTTCGGTGGTGATGTCACTGCTGTACGGTTTTCTCCACCGGGCTTCTGCGAATGGCTGTACGCCGCTGGAAACGGCGGCCCAGGTCAACCGGTTCCTGCAGTATTTCGCCAAACGCTCCCGCAAATTCGACCATTATTTTTCAACGACCCTGTTTTACGGCATCATCGATCCGGAGACCCTGACGATGCAGTATGTCAACGCCGGACACGTCGCGCCCCGGGTGTGCAGAAGCGGCCAGGAGATCTTTTGCCTGAACGCCACCGCCCATCCACTCGGTTATTTTGCTGAACCGGAACTGGAAATGCGTACTTTTCAGTTTGAGAAAGGGGATCGGGTCCTGCTGTTCACCGACGGCATCAGTGAAAGCTTCAACAGCAAAGGGCAGCTTTTCGGCACCGGCAGGATAGAGGAGCTGATGAAAAACAGGAGTCAGGGCCACCATGAGTTTCTCGACTCCCTGTTTCAGGCCCTGGAAGATTTCGGGGCCCCCGATCCTCCCGAGGACGATTGCACCGCGATTGTCATCGATATCCCCAGTCTCTAGGACTGGTCGGCTCTGATCTGCGCACCCGCCGGAGCTACCGCTTTCCTTCCGGCAGATTCGGGGTCAACTTTCATCCTTCATCCAAAAAAAGGAGCCCCTCCTTAATGACCACCGCACTGCATCTTCAACCCGGGACCCGGCTGCACGGTTTTCGGGTCACCGATATCACCCCGCTGCCGGAACTCAATACGACGCTCATCCAGCTGATCCATGAGAATACCGGTGCCCGCATGGTTCACCTGGACTGCGAGGATGACAACAACCTGTTCGGTGTCGGGTTCCGCACGACGCCGGAAGATTCCACCGGCGTGGCCCATATCCTCGAACATACGGCTCTCTGCGGCTCCCGGCGCTATCCGGTGCGGGATCCTTTTTTCAGCATGCTGAAGCGCAGCCTGAATACCTTCATGAATGCCCTGACCTCCAGCGACTGGACCCTGTATCCCTTCTCCTCGCAAAACGAGACGGATTTCTACAACCTGATGGACATCTATCTGGATGCGGCTTTTTTCCCCCTCTTGAGGGAGCGGGACTTCCGTCAGGAGGGTCACCGGGTCGAATTTGCCGAACCCGAAAACCCCGAATCGCCTCTGACCTTCAAGGGCGTGGTCTACAACGAGATGAAAGGGGCCATGGCCGATCCCGGTTCCCTGCTGCACCGTCGCCTCACCCATGCCCTCTACCCGACCACCACCTACGGATTCAATTCCGGAGGAGAACCGGAGAATATTCTCGATCTGACCCATGAAGAGCTGAAAGCGTTTCACGGGCGTTATTACCATCCCTCCAACGCCTGGTTTTTCACCTATGGCAACCTCCCTCTGTCAGGCCATCTTGCCGTCATCGAAGAGCAGGCCCTGAAACATTTCCAGTCCCTTCAGGTGGACAGCGAGGTGCCGGCGGAAAGACGTTACACAGAACCTCGACGCTTCGAGGGATCCTTTCCGGTGGATCCCGGGGAGCCGATGAACAATCGTTCCATGGTCCAGGTGGCCTGGCTGACCTGCCCCATTTCCGACAGTTTTCAGCGCCTGGCCATGACCCTTCTGTCGCAGCTGCTGCTCGGCAACTCGGCCGCTCCTCTCTACAAGGCCCTGCTGGACTCGGGCCTGGGCCAGAACCTGGCGCCGGGAACGGGCTATCACGACGACAATCGGGAAACCTATTTCGCGGCCGGACTCCAGGGGACCGATCCGGACAAGGTGGAGGAGATCGAGTGTCTGGTTCTTGCCACCCTGGAGCAGGTTGCCAGTACCGGTTTCAAGGATGAACAGATCGAAGCGGCGATTCACCAGCTGGAGTTTTCCCACAGGGAGGTGGTCGGGGATCAGTATCCTTATGCCTTGCTGCTGCTGATGCGCATGATGGGCCCCTGGCTGCACGATGGCGATCCGGTTTCGCCCCTGCTGCTGGATGACAACCTCGCGAAGCTGCGCCAGGAGCTGGCTGACGGACCTTTCTTCTCTGAGCTGATCCGGAGCCAGCTGCTCGAAAATGGCCATCGGGTGACCCTTCTGCTGGCCCCTGATGCCGCTCAGAAGGAACGGGAGGAACGGCAGGTCGCCGCCCGCCTCGCCGCGCTCGAGGCCGGTCTCGACGAGCGGGCGAGGCAGGAGATCGTGGCTCGGGCCCGCGAACTGCAGGAGGCCCAGGAGGCCGAGGAGAATCTTGACTGTCTGCCGACCCTGCAGTTGTCCGATATCCCTGCCGAAGAGCGGCCGGTAACCTGGGAGCTGGAGCAGGAGGCCGACGTACCCGTCTACTGGTTCAATCAGCCGACCAACGGCATCGCCTATTTCGCAGCCAATCTTGAGCTGAACGATCTGCCCCGGGATCTGCTTCCCCATGTCCCTCTTTTCTGCTCCCTGCTTCCAAAAATCGGCGCCGCCGGGTACAGCTATCTGGAAATGGCTGAACGGATCACTGCCGCAACGGGGGGTGTTCATGTCGACGCGGGGGTGCTGAGCAACCCCTTTTCCCTGGACCAGTATCAGTTGTCCATTGAAATCCGCAGCAAGGCTCTGTTGCGGAACCGGGACCGGATGTTCGATATTCTGTCCGATATCTGCCGTTCTCCCGATTTTACAGACCTCAAGCGTCTGCATACGGTGATCAATCAGGTCAAGACCTCCCTTGAAAACAGTGTGCCCGGGTCGGGACACAGCTATGCGGCGCGAGCCGCGGCTGCCGCGCTGTCCCCGGGCAATCGTCTGCGCGAGGAGTGGGGAGGCCTGCATCTGATCCGTCAGATCAAAAGCGTCGCCGCCCGGTCTCCCGAGCAACTTGGCGAGCTGGCGGACAAACTGCAACAGTTGGCCCGTTTGGCCTTCGCCAGCATGCGGCTGCGTTGCGCCGTAACTGCCGAGCGGGAAGCCTTTGCAGACATACGGCCGTCCCTGGAGCGCTTTTTCGGAGCGCTTGCCGCTGACCGATCCAGGGAAAACTCGCCTGTGGCGGAACTGCCTCTCTTGCAAAGGGCGGTGGGCTGGGCCGCTCCGGTGCCGGTATCCTATGTCGCCCGCGTCTTCCCCACAGTGCCTCTGACCCACCCCGATTCAGCCGGCCTGATGGTGCTGGCCAAGCTGCTGCGCTCCGGTTATCTGCACCGTGAAGTGAGGGAAAAAGGCGGGGCCTACGGCGGAATGGCCAATTTCGACGCGCATAAGGGACTGCTTTCCATGCTCTCCTACCGCGATCCGCATCTGCTGCGCACCCTCGATGTCTACCGCGGGGCGGCTGAGTGGGCTGCTTCGGGCCGGTACGGCGAGGAGGATATCAGGGAAGCCATCCTGGCGGTTTTCAGTAACCTGGACCGGCCCTTATCGCCGGGCGGGAAGGGGCATCGGGATTTCGAAGACCAGTTGCAGGGGGTGACCCGGGAGATGCGCAAAATTTTCCGGGAGCGGGTTCTGGCTGTCGACCGGGCACATCTGATGGAACTGGCGGAGGGTTATCTGCTGCAGCGGTGGGCGGAGGGAGCGGTTGCGGTGGTGTCGGCGGAAGAGCTGCTGCAGCAGGCCAATCGGCAGCTCGGGCAGACCCTGACCCTGGAAAAACTGTAGCCCGGATTATCCATGAAAGACTTCTGCTGCAACCGGCAGTTGCACGCCATCTCAAGCCGTGCTCGCTCGTTGCGCTTCGACGTACTGCAAGTACGCCTGCAGGGCAACTCCCTGCGCTTGGCTTGATATGACGCACACTTGCCGGTTTCGCAACGAAGCCCATGAATAAACCGGTCTATAGAAGGAAGGAAAGCCATGGAAAAACTGCTGTCCACACGGGAAGTGTCTCAACTGCTGGGCGTCAACGAAAAGATGGTCTATACGTTGATCACGGAAAAAGGCCTGCCTGCGACGAAGATTACGGGCAAGTGGCTTTTCCCGGCGCACCTCGTCGAGCAGTGGGTGGAAAGCAGAACCATCAATTTCCCCTCCCGTTCGGAATCCCTGGCTCCCCATCCCGGCCTGCTGCTCGTGGCCGGCAGCGACGATATTCTGTTCGAAAGAGCGCTCTCCCTGTTCATGAAGATGAATGCCGATCATATCGCCATGTTCGGTGCTCTCGGCAGTCTCGGGGGCCTCAAGGCCCTGCGCCAGGGCTGGTGCCAGATGGCCACCAGTCATCTGGCCGAGGAAGACGGCCAGGACTACAACTTTTCCTTCGCCGCCAATGAACTCGAAGCCCTGCCGGCGGTGGTCAATTTCTGCCGCCGGGAGCAGGGACTGGTGGTGGCCAGGAGCAATCCCCACAAGATCTCCACTTGTGCCGACATCGGCCGGAAAGATCTGGTCATCGTCAACCGGCCGCTCGGCACCAGCACCCGCATGCTGTTCGATCGTGAGTTGCAGCGGGCCGGCCTGCAGCCATCCCGTGTCAGGGGGTACGGCAACGAGGTTCCCCGCCACCTTGATATCGGCATGGAAGTCCTGGCCGGGCGGGCGGACGTCGGGCTTTCCATCCGGTCCGTCGCCGCTCTGCTGCACCTCGATTTCGTCCCGCTGAAGTGGGAACGCTTCGATCTTCTCATCCCCAAGGACTACTTCTTCGACAGGGGGGTGCAGCTTTTTCTGGGCATGCTGCACGAAACCGAATTCCGCAACCTGGCCGATGATCTCCCCGGCTACGATCTGGACCTAGCCGGGAAGATGCTCTATCCCCGGGAAAACAGCCCGGCACCGGCCTGAACTTCCAATCCGGTCCCAGGACCGAATCTGGCCCTTACTCCTCTCCAAAGTTTCGGAACCCAGCCTTGAAAATCAAATCCTTTGAATTCAACATGCGGGAGCTGGCGGGTGCCATGGGCGATTTTGGTACCCTGTTCCCGTTGGCCATAGGCTATATCGTGGTCTGCGGGGTCAATCCCGCCGGCCTGCTGGTGATGATGGGACTGACCAATGTGCTCACCGGACTGACCTATAGGCTGCCGATGCCCGTTGAGCCGATGAAGGTCCTCGCGGTGGTGGCCATCGCCCAGCAGTGGAGCCCCTCCATGGTCTATGCTTCCGGGTTTGCCATGGGGATTCTTTGGCTGCTCATGGCGGTTACCGGCCTGATGAGCCGGCTGGCGAAAATCACCCCCCGATCCGTGATTCGGGGGATTCAGGTGGCCCTCGGGGTGCTGCTGGCCATGCAGGCCTTCGAGATGATGGCCGACTGGTGGGCGCTCGGCCTGGTTTCGGTGCTGATCGTCCTGTTGCTGCGCCGGTCCCGTTATGCCCCTGCCGCTGTGGTGCTGGTGGTGCTGGGCATGGCGATCATGCTGGTCCGAGGGGATTTTCAACAGATTGCGTCTCCCGGTTTTTCCCTGCCTTCAATGACCACCTTTTCTCCAAAGGAGATCTGGCAGTCCCTGCTCGCCGCCGGTTTTTCCCAGTTGCCGCTGACGGCTACCAATGCCGTCATCGCCACCGCCGTGCTGATTCGCGAGTACTGGCCCGACCGGCCGGTCAGCGAAAAAAAGCTGTCCTTCAACATGGGCGTCATCAACCTGATTGCTCCCTGGTTCGGCGGCATGCCCATGTGCCACGGTGCGGGGGGACTTGCCGGCCAGTACTATTTCGGGGCGCGGACCGGGGGCACGAACATCATCGAAGGGGTGCTGGAAATCGCTATGGGGCTGTTTCTGGCCGGCTCCATCGCCGCCCTGTTTGCCGCCTTCCCGACCGCCATCGTCGGTGCCATGATGTTTCTGGTCGGAGTCGAGCTGACCAAGTTCGCTAAGGACGTGCGCTGGGGATGGGATCTGGTGCCCCTTGGGACGACCCTTGCTGTTTCCCTGTGGACCAACATGGCCTTCGGGTTTCTGGCAGGCTTTGCCGTCGATCGAATCTGCAGGCATTTCAGAAATCGCCGGCAGGTGCCGACTTCCGGCTGAGAGATGCGCGCGGGGTGCGAGGGTTGGGGTTATGCGTTATAATTTGGATGTCCGTTCGGTTGGCCGCGCAAACCGTTTGCGGCAAGCCGGTTTCACCCCGATCGAAAGGAGCAGTCATGAAAATCAAGGATGGTGACCAATTGATCGGCAAGGCAGGTGAGTACGATATCGAACTGACCGTGACCAAGGTCTGCAAGGGCGATGTCTGCTGGACCGAGTGCGATGCAGACCTGCAGTGCAACGGCGAACCGATGATTCCGATCGTCTACGGTAATCGCATGACGGACCGCAGGCCGAGGGAGGAACCCCGGCCAAACAAATAGGGATTGGCGCGGATCTGGGAAAAGTTCTGCTTTTCTCTGACAAACGGCCGGAAGACGAAAAAATCGGGGGCAGGCTGCTTCCCGATTTTCCGTCCCGGCCGTTTTTTCATCGTTCGCTGCTTCCGCCGGCGGGAACGGCCCTCTTGAACGCCCAGGCCTCGATCTTCTTGATCTGTTCGGCCATGGTGATCGAGAGGGGGAGAAACTCAAGGAGTTTCTTGCATTCCGAATTGAAATAGGCTAGTTTTCATCCGAAAAAGGGCACCTTATCCCTGCTGCTCCTGGTACCCGCGGTCAGTCCGCCATTAAATCTCATCCGTTCAGATCAGAGGAATTCTCCCATGCGCTACAGCCGATATCTGCTTCCCACACTCAAGGAAACCCCGGCCGATGCCGAAGTCGCCAGTCATCAGCTGATGCTTCGTGCCGGCATGATCCGCAAGGTTGCTGCCGGAATCTACAACTATCTCCCTTTCGGGCTCAGGTCGATACGAAAGGTGGAGCAGATCGTCAGGGAGGAGATGGAGCGGGCCGGTGCCATCGAACTGCTCATGCCGATGGTGGTTCCTGCCGAGCTCTGGCAGGAATCGGGACGGTGGCAGGATTACGGCAAGGAACTGCTGCGATTCAGCGATCGCAAGGAAGCCCCCTTCTGCCTCGGTCCGACCCACGAGGAAGTCGTCACCGACGTGGTGCGGGGTACGGTCCGCTCTTACCGGCAGCTGCCCCTCAATCTTTTTCAGATCCAGAGCAAATTCCGCGACGAGATCCGGCCCCGGTTCGGACTGATGAGGGGGCGGGAATTCATTATGAAGGATGCCTATTCCTTCGATCTCGATGAGCCGGCAGCCGATGTCGCCTATGAAAAGATGTTTCAGGCCTACTGCCGCATTTTTCAGCGTTGCGGACTGAAATTCCGGGCCGTTGAGGCGGACACGGGTAATATCGGCGGTACCAGTTCCCATGAATTCATGGTACTGGCTGAATCGGGGGAGGATGCCATCGTATCCTGCGACAGCTGCTCCTATGCTGCTAATGTGGAGAAGGCGGAACTGGTGGTGCCCCAAGAGCCGTCCGCCCCGTTGAAATCCCTGCAGAAAGTGGCCACCCCGGGGAAGAAGACCATCGAGGAGGTGGCGGCTTTTCTGGGCACCATGCCTGAAAAACTGGTCAAGACCCTGCTGCTGCAGACCGATGCCGGCGACACTGTGGCGGTACTGCTGCGGGGCGACCGGGAATTGAATGAAATCAAGCTCTGCCGCCTGATGGGGTGTAATGATGTGGAACTGGCCGCCGAGGAGGTGGTGCAGCGGCTGACCGGCGCGCCGAGCGGTTTCTCCGGTCCGGTCGGCCTCCAGGTGCCGGTCTATGCGGATCTGGAAGTCAGAAACATGGGCGATTTCGTCGTTGGCGCCAACGAGGCGGATCACCATCTGTGCGGTGTGAACCTGGAGCGCGATTTTACCCCGGCCCGTTTCGCCGATCTGCGTCTGGCGGTGGCCGGCGATCCCTGTCCCCGGTGCACCGGCCGGCTGGAAACCTGGCGGGGGATCGAGGTCGGACACGTTTTCAAGCTCGGCACCAAATACTCGGCGGCACTCGGCGCCACCGTCCTCGACGACCAGGGGGCGGAGCGGGAACTCTTCATGGGGTGCTACGGCATCGGCATCGGCCGCACGGTGGCAGCGGCCATCGAGCAGAATCACGATGAAAACGGCATGATTTTTCCGCTGCCGATCGCTCCCTTCCAGGTTCTGGTCACGGTGGTCAATCCTCGCGAGGAGGAGGTTCTGGCCGCCGCTGAAAAACTCTACGCCGAGTTGCTGCAGGAGGGGGTTGAGGTGTTGTTCGACGACCGGGACGAGCGGCCGGGGAGCAAATTCAAGGATGCCGACCTAATCGGCATTCCGCTGAGACTGACCGTCGGCGCCCGTGGGTTGAAGGAGGGGGCCGTGGAGCTGCAGGTGCGCGCCGGCGGGGAACGCCGGATGCTGCCGCTGACCGAGGCGGGGGCCGTTCTCGGTGAGGAGATCCGTCGGGCCCTGGCCTGCTGATCGCCCGTTCGGGTTGTCTCCTGGAGAAGGAGCAGTTCATGAAAAGTAAAGCCATCGACAGCAGCGGCCGGCTCGCTCTGCCCTATTTTGCCGTCAAGGAACTGGGCAGCCGTTCCCTGGATCTGGTCTCCCACAGCCCGGGACACCTGTTGTTCCTTTCTGCGGAAAGTGAAGTTTCCCTGGCCGGTTTGGTGGGGGAGATGGCCGTGGTCGATATCCTTTCCTTCATCAACATGTTCCGCAAGACCGGCACCTTCTGCCTCGATCTCAAGCTCGGGCGCAAGGAGATCACCTTTTATCAGGGGGAGATCGTGCAGGCAGCCAGTACCTTCCCCGAGGAGCATATCTGTGAAATCCTTCATGATCTCGGCAAGCTGGATCGGGACTCCCTGCTGAAGTACCGCCAGCTTCAGATCAGCCAGAGCCAGTTGGGTCGCATGCTGGTCGAAAAGGGGATCATTTCCGCAGAGGAGCTGTGGACGGCCGCGCAAAACCAGGTCGAGGTGATCGTGTATAATCTCTTCACTTTCAAGGAAGGAAGTTTCTACTTTCGGGAGAAAGCGGTGCGGGAAGGGGACGATGTCCGCCTGCAGATGAGTACCCAGAACCTGATCATGGAGGGGCTGCGGCGCATCGACGAACGGACCCTTTTCATGCGCCATGTCGGCAGCCTCGAGGCCATTCCCGTGCTTACAGGAAGGGAACGGATCGAACTGGAGGAAGAAGAGCAGCGAATGCTGGCGGTCATCGGCCGCGGCCGGCTCAATGCCCGTTCGGTTCTCAGGCGTAGCGGGCTGGCTGAACTGGAGGGGTTGCGGCTGCTGTATCAGTTGATCCTGAAGCGGGCGATTCAGATGGAGGATCCGCCGGTTTTCACGATCAGTGGCGATATAGGCGAAATATTAAGCATTTTCAACAGCGTGCTGACCGCTCTTTTCGGGCGCATCATGGAAATCAACCCCGGCTTCATCGACGAGGTCCGGCACTTCCTGAGGGTTTTACCCTCGCCGTTTTCCTATGTCTTCCGAGATGTCCAAATCCTGGAGAACGGCTCTGTTGAAGGCAGCCGGGTGCTGGCGAATCTGGCAGGACTGGGCGAACGGGACAAAAAGAAGCTCCTGGCCGAATCGATGAGCGAGCTGGTTTACATGGAGTGTCATGCCCTGCGTCGCGATCTGGGGAGCGCAGGTTCGGCCGACCTGCTCCAGAAGGTCCAGGAGATACCCCGGCGGATAAAAAATATTCTCGAGAGGAAGGGATGATCGATACTGCGCGTGAAAGGCTGATTTTTGCTTTGGATGTGGATTCGCCCGAGGAGGCCCGGGAATGGGTCCGGCTTCTGTCAGGAAAGGTCGGCCTGTTCAAGGTCGGGAAGCAGCTGTTTACCCGATGCGGGCCTGAGGTGGTGCGGATGATTCGTGCCGCCGGGGGTGAGGTTTTTCTCGATCTCAAGTTTCACGATATCCCCAATACCGTCGCCATGGCCGCTCTCGAGGCAAGCCGCCTCGACGTCATGATGTGCAACGTCCATGCACTGGGCGGGCCTGCCATGATGCGGCGGACCGTTGAAACCGTGGACAGGCAGTGCGCCGTTGAAGGCCGTCGCCGTCCGCTGCTGCTCGCCGTAACCATTTTGACCTCTTCCGACGAGGAGACCCTGAAGGCGGTAGGGATCGACCGGTCCGTGGAGGAGATGGTCACCCGGCTCGCCCTGCTCGCCAGGGATGCCGGAATGGACGGTGTGGTGGCTTCGCCCCGCGAAGTCGAGACGATTCGCCGGGCCTGCGGGGAAGACTTTGTCATTGTGACCCCCGGAGTGCGGCCCTCCTTCGCCGCAGCAGATGATCAGGTGCGCATCGCCACGCCGGCTGCCGCCATCGCCACCGGGGCCGATTATCTGGTGGTGGGGCGGCCCATCGCTGCAGCCGCGGACCCGATGGTCGCCGCCGGTATGATCGTTGAGGAGATGGCGGCGGCTCTCGCAGGCCGTTCACCCCATGGCTGAATTCATCTACGGAATAAATCCTGTCCGGGAAGCCCTGCTCGGCGGAGGTCGCCGGCCTCTCCTGCTGATTCTGGCGGAGGGCAGTCAATCCTCTCGTCACCAGGAAATTCTCCTGGAAGCCGGCCGGGCAAATGTGCCGGTGATCAGAAAGAAACGCCAGGAGTTGGACCGCCTTGCCGGGACCTCTCACCATCAGGGGGCATTGCTGGAGATAGAGCCCTTCGCCTATGCCGATCTGGAGGATCTGCTGGTTCGCCGCCGGCAGTCGGGACAGAAAGCTTTTTTCCTGGTGTTGGACGGCATCACCGACCCTCATAACCTCGGCGCCATCCTGCGCAGTGCGGATGCGGCCGGATGTCATGGCGTGATCATGGCCAGGGACCGCAGTTGTCCCGTGACGGCGGTGGTCGATAAGGTTTCAGCCGGAGCTCTGGAACACGTCCCTCTGTGCAGGGTGACCAATCTCGCCCGGACTCTGGAAAAATTCAAGTCCGAAGGGATGTGGGTCTACGGTCTTGCGGGGGAAGGTGATTCCGTGTCTCTCTATAAGGGGACGGATCTGACCGGCGATGTCGTGCTGGTCGTCGGCAGCGAAGGGTCGGGACTGCGTGCCAATGTCAGGCGCCACTGCGACCTGTTGCTGGCCATTCCCATGGCTGGGCGGGTCTCTTCCCTGAATGCCTCGGTGGCGGCGGCCCTTGCCCTGTTTGAAGTGGTGCGGCAACGGCAGTCATCTGAAGAGAATTGAATCGGGGAAAATCCCTTCACATCCGCAAAAAAAAAATCCCACAAACAGGGTTGACTTCCTCCGGAAAATGGAATATACACAACGCCATTGTCGTTTATGGCAGGGATGAGCTGAAAAAAAACTTGTGCAGAAGGTTCTCTGGGTGTATAAAGGGCTTCTGTGCTCTGATGCTGGCGTAGCTCAATCGGTAGAGCAGCTGACTTGTAATCAGCAGGTTGCGGGTTCAATTCCTGTCGCCAGCTCCAGTGAGCTACGAAGCGTGTCCTGCCAGCCGAGGACGCATCTACTGGAGGGGTTCCCGAGCGGCCAAAGGGATCAGACTGTAAATCTGACGTCGTAGACTTCGGAGGTTCGAATCCTCCCCCCTCCACCATTTGATATTACTTGCCGGACGAGGTTCCGGCTGCCAATTTCCAGGAGGCTGTGGCCGATCGTACTGGAGGTGGCGCCGGTGCGTAGTCCACAAAGCTTCTCATAGGATGGTTGTCGTTGGTTTTGGGCGGGAATAGCTCAGTTGGCTAGAGCGTCAGCCTTCCAAGCTGAGGGTCGCGGGTTCGAGTCCCGTTTCCCGCTCCATCATTAAGATGGCAATTTCCGGCGAAGGCAATCGAAGTAGGCCCACATAGCTCAGTCGGTAGAGCGCATCC
The DNA here is from genome assembly GCA_041390365.1 of Syntrophotaleaceae bacterium. Lineage (NCBI taxonomy): Bacteria > Pseudomonadati > Thermodesulfobacteriota > Desulfuromonadia > Desulfuromonadales > Syntrophotaleaceae > Syntrophotaleaceae bacterium. The sequence goes on from JAWKQB010000001.1 coordinate 280,041, forward strand.
TTGGTAAGGATGAGGTCACCGGTTCAAATCCGGTTGTGGGCTCCACTTATTTGCTTTGCGGGATATTTCTGTTTAGACCGTCTTTTATTAACGGCCCCGGTCCAGGTTCAGGCGGCCCCACTTAAGTCCAAGCGAGTTTTTAAAAAAAAGGGAGGTTGACGCAATGTCAAAAGCCAAATTTGAAAGAACAAAGCCCCATGTAAATATTGGGACCATCGGTCACGTTGACCATGGCAAGACCACTCTGACGGCCGCCATCACCAAGGTCATGGCCTCCAAGGCTGGCCGAATTCAAGGCCTTCGACGCCATCGACAACGCTCCGGAGGAGCGCGAGCGCGGCATCACCATCGCCACTGCCCACGTCGAATACGAGACCGCAAACCGTCACTACGCCCACGTCGACTGCCCGGGCCATGCCGACTACGTCAAGAACATGATCACCGGCGCCGCGCAGATGGACGGAGCGATCCTGGTGGTGTCGGCCGCCGACGGTCCGATGCCGCAGACCCGCGAACACATTCTGCTGGCCCGTCAGGTCGGCGTGCCCGCCACGGTGGTATTTCTGAACAAGGCCGACATGGTGGACGACGAGGAGCTGCTCGAGCTGAAAGGAGCTGGAAGCGCAAGAGCCGTCAGCGCCTACGATTTTCCTGGCGACGACATTCCCCGGCATCATTGCCGGCAGCGGCCCTGAAGGGGTCTGAAGGGGATGAAGCAGCCAGGCCATCGCCATGAAGCTGATGGATGTGGTCGACAGCCACACCTGAGCCGGAGCGCGCCATCGACAAGCCGTTTCGATGCCTGTGAAGACGTTTTCTCCATCTCCGGTCAGCGCAAACGTGGCCACCGGTTTACCGAGCGTGGCGGATCGTCAAGGTTCAGGACGAGGTTGAGACCGTCGGGATGAAGGCGACCACGAAGACGGCGGTCACCGCGTGAGATGTTCCGCAAGCTGCTCGATCAGGACAGCCGGCGACAACGTCGGGATCCCGCTGCGCGGCGTCAGCGCGAGGACATCGAGCGCGGCCAGGTTCTTGGCGAAGCCCGGCAGCATCACGCCGCACCAAGTTCAAGGCCGAGGCCTACATTCTGACCAGTGAAGAGGCGGCTGCCACACCCCGTTCTTCAACGGCTACCGTCCGCAGTTCTACTTCCGGACCACCGACGTGACCGGTATCGTGGAGCTGCCCGAAGGCACTGAGATGGTCATGCCCGGCGACAACGCTGCAATGACCGTGAACCTGATCACGCCGATCGCGATGGACAAGGAGCTTCGCTTCGCCATCCGTGAGGGCGGCCGCACCGTCGGCGCCGGCGTTGTCAGCGACATTATCGAATAACTCTCGTTCGAGGCGGCCCTCCACCTGAGGGCCGCCGAAGGGTTGAATCATGCGGGACATTATCACCCTCGCCTGCACCGAGTGCAAGCGGCGCAACTATACGACGACCAAAAACAAGAAGACCAAGCCGGAACGGCTCGAATTCAAGAAGTACTGCCGGTTCTGTCAGAAGCATACCCCTCATCGGGAAACCAAGTAGATTTCAAGGGCGAAGCTTTCGGCTGTGGCGAGAGTTGCAGGCCAGTAGCTCTAACGGCTAGAGCACCGGTCTCCAAAACCGGGTGTTGGGGGTTCGAATCCCTCCTGGCCTGCCAAATTAACCAATAGCTTGATAATAGGGGTGGCCGTGTTTGGCAAACTGCGCAACTTCCTTGGCCTGGTCAAGGAAGAGATGAAAAAGGTGACATGGCCCTCCAGAAAAGACACCTATGCATCCACTCTGGCGGTCATTGTCCTGGTGCTTGCGGTAGGTGTTTTTCTCTGGCTGGTCGACTCGGCCCTGTCCACCGCCATCCGAACCCTCATTCGGGGTTGAGGCCTCAAAAAGAGACTATATGACGATGAAGTGGTATGGGGTACATACCTATTCCGGCTATGAAAACAAGGTCAAGCTGAACCTCGAGGAGCGGATACGCGCCCTCGGCGTGGAGGAACAGTTCGGCGAAATCCTGATTCCCTCGGAAACCGTGGTTGAGCTGAAGAAGGGGGAGCGCAGGACCTCAACGCGCAAGTTTTTCCCCGGCTATATTCTGGTGCAGATGGTATTGAACGACGAGACCTGGCACGTGGTGAAGGACACACCCAAGGTGACCGGTTTCGTCGGAGGCGGTACGGTTCCTGCCGCGATCCCCGACGAAGAGGTTCACAAGATTACGGCTCGCATGGAAGAGGATGTCGAACGGCCCAAGCCCAAGGTGGCCTTCGAGGTCGGAGAAACGGTCCGGGTGGTCGATGGACCTTTTCTCAACTTCACCGGGGTTGTGGAAGATGTCAAGCCCGACAAGGGCAAGCTTAAGGTGATGGTCAGCATATTCGGCCGGGTCACCCCCGTCGAGCTCGAATTCATCCAGGTGGAAAAGACCAGTTGACGGCTGAGCGGGAATACAGGGCTGATTGCATTTTCATCCGGTCGTTCCGGATCGAGCAGATGCCTTTCCGGCCCGGAACCTGGTAGGGGTTCGGCGGGCTAGCGGCGCTGTCAGCCCCCAGTGATTGGGAAAAATATATCCGGGAAGAAACCAGTTAAGGAGTAATTCATGGCCAAGAAGGTTGTTGGAATGATAAAGCTGCAGATTCCAGCCGGAAAGGCGAACCCGTCGCCCCCGGTCGGCCCTGCCCTGGGCCAGCATGGGGTCAACATCATGGAATTCTGCAAGGCGTTCAACGCCAAGACCCAGAGTCAGGACGGAATGATCACTCCGGTCGTCATTACCGTCTATGCGGACCGGTCCTTTTCGTTCATCACCAAAACCCCTCCCGCGGCAGTGCTGCTGCTCAAGGCAGCAAAAATCGACAAGGGGTCCGCGGTGCCCAACAAGGACAAGGTCGGCAAGGTCACCAAGCAGCAGGTCAGGGAGATTGCCGAGCTGAAAATGCCGGACCTCAATTCCTTTGATATCGATGCCGCCGTGCGGACGATTGAAGGGACCGCTCGCAGCATGGGCCTGGAAATCGTTTAATATCTGCCAGATTCTGGAGTGCGCAAAATGTCAACAGGAAAATTACATAAAGTAGCCAAGGCCAAGGTCGACCGGACCCGGAACTACTCTGTCGAGGAAGCGATTGTTCTGGTCAAGGAAGCTGCCCATGCCAAATTCGACGAGACCGTCGAAGTTGCAGTTCGCCTTGGCGTCGACCCGAGAAAAGCCGATCAGATGGTGCGCGGTGCCGTTGTTCTGCCCAACGGCCTGGGCAAGACCGTCCGCGTTCTGGTCTTCGCCAAGGGTGAAAAAGCCCTGGAAGCCAAGAATGCGGGAGCCGATCATGTCGGTGGTGACGACCTGGTGGAAAAAATTCAGGGCGGGTGGTATGAATTCGACACCGCCATCGCCACTCCCGACATGATGGGTGTGGTCGGCAAGATCGGCCGTCTTCTCGGTCCGCGGGGCCTCATGCCCAACCCGAAAGTGGGGACCGTGACTTTCGAGGTCGGCAAGGCTGTCGAAGAGGCCAAGTCGGGCAAGGTCGCGTACCGGGTTGAAAAAGCCGGCATTGTCCATGCTCCGCTGGGAAAGGTGTCCTTCGAGCCGGTCAAGCTGCAGGAAAATCTGGTGGCACTTCTCGATGCACTGGTCAAGGCCAAGCCCCCCACCGCCAAGGGAACTTACCTGAAGAAGGTCTGCCTTTCCAGCACCATGGGACCCGGCGTGAGCTTGGATGTGCCCGGTCTGCAGGCCCTGGTCAAGTAAGTAACGAAAAGTTGGCTTTTTTCGCCAACTGCGATTTTTCGTAATAGACTGAAACGTTTTATTCCTGGTCAAAGACAGCAGGCACGCTGCAAAGCGTTTAATGGGTTTTCCGCCTGCCGAGGCTCAAGGAAGAAATGGCGTCAGCCACTCTCTTCTTCCTAACCTTTGACGGGAACAAGGAACCGACCGGTTCCCATCACGAGAGAAAGGAGGAGAGACTGTGAAGAAAGAATCCAAGGAAAAGGTCATAGCGGAAGTTTCGGATCTGCTCAGTTCGGCCAAGGCAACTTTCCTGGCCGACTACCGTGGTCTTGATGTTGAAAAGACCAATCAGCTGCGGGGCGAGTTGCGCGCCGTCGGCGTTGACTACCGGGTCGTCAAGAATACCTTGATGCGACTGGCAGCCAAAGGAACCGAAGCCGAATGTCTGGATAAGCTGCTGGCCGGCCCAACGGCCGTCGCCTTCGCCCAGAACGATCCCGCTGCCTCGGCGAAAGTCCTTTCGGAGTTTGCGAAAAACAACAAGAACTTCGAACTCAAAGGCGGCGCCCTCGGCGGGAAGCTTCTGTCCGTGGACGAAGTGCAGGCGTTGGCTGATCTGCCCAGCAGGGAAGTTCTTCTGGCCAAGCTGCTCGGGTCGATCAATGCTCCGGTCAGCAACTTCGTCGGCGTTCTGGCGGCCGTTCCCCGCTCCCTGGTTCAGGTACTGGCGGCGATTCAGGATCAGAAGGCCGCCTGACGGTTGGCCGGCTCAAAAAAATCAGCGTTTACAAAATACCGCTTAGGGTATAATTGGGAGGAATCCAAGATGGCTATCACCAAAGAACAAGTTGTTGAATTCATCGAAAATATGACCGTGCTGGAACTGGCCGAGCTGGTCAAAGAACTGGAAGAGAAATTCGGCGTTTCCGCCGCCGCTCCCGTCGCCGTTGCTGCAGGTCCCGCTGCCGGTGCGGCTGCCGCCGGTCCCGCTGTCGAGGAGAAGGACGAGTTCGACGTCATCCTGGCCAGCGCCGGCGACAAGAAGATCAACGTCATCAAAGCGGTTCGCGCCGCTACCGGCCTTGGGCTCAAGGAAGCCAAGGACCTCGTTGACGGTGCTCCTCAGACCGTAAAGGAAGCCATGCCGAAGGCTGAAGCCGAAGAACTCAAGAAGCAGCTTGAGGAAGCCGGCGCCACTGTTGAGCTCAAGTAGTTGCCGTTCCATAGTATCGCCCTTAGCCAAGGTCGCTCAGTGCGGCCTTGGCTATTCTGCTTTCGTTGACTTGTTCCCTCGGGATGCCCTGAAAAGAACGGAAACGCGTTTCTAATCGGAAAAGTACGAGTCGTCTCACGCAAGCCGCTGCTTTTCCCTCGGGGTGGCGGGAATCGGTTCGCTTCCCGACGAAAACCAGCTTCTTCAGCTAAAGGAGAAAACATGGCTTATTCGATTGCGAATAACCAGCTTCTGCGGAAACATTTCGCTGATATCCAGCGGATTATAGATATACCCAACCTGATTGACATCCAGAAAAATTCTTATAAACGTTTCCTGCAAGCCGAAATCCCTCCTTCTGCGCGGCAAAACCATGGGCTTGAAGCCGTTTTCAGATCGGTTTTTCCGATTCGCGACTTCAGCGAAACCTGCTCGCTGGAATACGTTTCCTATACACTGGGCACCCCCAAGTACGATGTGGACGAGTGCCATCAGCGGGGCATGACCTACGCCGCCCCGGTTAAGGTGCGGGTGCGCCTTGTGTCCTGGGATACCGACAAGGACTCCGGTGTCCAGTCCATCCGGGATATCAAGGAGCAGGAAGTCTACTTCGGTGAGATTCCGGTCATGACCGAAAACGGAACCTTCATCATCAACGGTACCGAGCGCGTCATCGTCAGCCAGCTCCATCGCTCGCCGGGTGTGTTTTTCGACCACGACAAGGGTAAAACCCATTCCAGCGGCAAGGTTCTGTACAACGCCCGGGTCATCCCCTATCGCGGGTCCTGGCTCGATTTCGATTTCGATCACAAGGACATCCTCTACGTTCGTATCGACCGGCGTCGCAAACTTCCCGCGACCGTACTCCTCAAGGCTCTCGGCTATTCCACCGAAGAGCTGCTGAACTACTATTACGACGTCGAAAACATCCTCATCGACGGAGAAGGCTATAAAAAGAGGGTGAACGCCGATCTGCTCAGCGGGCAGCGGGCCGCCACGGACATCGTCGCCCCCGATGGCGAAGTACTGGTCAAGGCCAACCGCAAGTTCACCAAGGCCGCTATCCGCAAGATTGCCGAAAAGGGTATGGAATTCATCGACATACCCGAGGAAGATGTGGTCGGCAAGGTGGCTTCGGTCGATATCGTCGATACCGCAACCGGCGAAATCCTGGTCGAGTGCAACGAGGAGATTACGCTGGACAAGCTGCAGGAACTGCGGGCTCGCGGCATCAACGAGTTCAGCGTTCTGTTCATCGATAACATTTACGTGGGTCCTTACCTGCGTGAGACCCTGCTGCAGGACAAGATGGCCACCCCCGACGACGCCCGGATCGAAATTTACCGGCGTCTTCGCCCCGGTGATCCTCCGACCGTCAAAAGCGCCGCCGCGCTTTTCGAAGGGCTGTTCTTCATCCCCGAGCGGTACGACCTGTCTGTGGTCGGCCGGATCAAGCTCAATTACAAGTTGGGGCTCAACGTACCGGAGGAGCAGACCACGCTGACCAGGGAAGACATTCTCGAGGTGGTCCGCTATCTCATCGACCTGCGCAACGGCAAGGGTGTGATCGACGATATCGATCATCTCGGCAACCGCCGTGTCCGCGCTGTCGGCGAACTGCTGGAAAACCAGTACCGGGTGGGTCTGGTGCGCATGGAGCGTGCTATCAAGGAGCGGATGAGTCTGCAGGAAGTCGACAGTCTCATGCCCCACGACCTGATCAACTCCAAACCGGTTTCGGCCGTGGTCAAGGAGTTCTTCGGCTCGTCGCAGCTGTCCCAGTTCATGGATCAGACCAACCCGCTCTCCGAGATCACGCACAAGCGCCGTCTCTCGGCCCTCGGCCCCGGCGGTCTGACCCGCGAGCGCGCCGGTTTCGAGGTGCGTGACGTACACCCGACCCATTACGGCCGGGTCTGCCCGATCGAGACTCCGGAAGGTCCGAATATCGGTCTGATCGCCTCCTTGTCCACCTATGCCAGAATCAATGAGCACGGATTCGTGGAGACCCCCTACCGCCTGGTCAAGGACGGCGTCGTCAGCCACGAAATCAAGTATTTCTCCGCGTTGGAGGAGGAAGGGCATGCCATCGCCCAGGCCAACGCTCCCCTCGACGAAGAGGGGCGGTTCGTCAACGAAATGGTCAATGCCCGCAAGAACGGGGAATTCATGCTCATGATCAGCGACGAGATCGAGCTGATGGACGTTTCGCCCAAGCAGCTCGTATCGGTCGCCGCCTCGCTGATCCCCTTCCTGGAAAACGACGACGCCAACCGCGCCCTGATGGGTTCGAACATGCAGCGCCAGGCCGTGCCCCTGCTGCGGGCGGATGCTCCTCTGGTCGGAACCGGGATGGAACGCATCGTTGCCCACGACTCCGGTGCTGCCGTCGTCGCCCGCCACAACGGGGTGGTGGAAAGCGTCGATGCGGCCCGCATCGTGGTCAAGATCGATGAAGGGGAAGTGGACGAAACGGGAACCGGGGTCGATATCTACACCCTGACCAAGTTCGCCCGTTCCAACCAGAACACCTGCCTCAACCAGAAGCCGATCGTTCATCAGGGCGACCGGGTGAAGCGGGGCGAGATCATCGCCGACGGGCCCTCGACCCAGTGGGGCGAACTGGCCCTGGGGCAGAACGTGCTGGTCGCCTTCATGCCCTGGGAAGGGTACAACTTCGAGGATTCCATCCTGATTTCCGAAAAGCTGGTCAAGGAAGACCGCTATACCTCCATTCATATCGAGGAACTGGAGTGTGTGGCCCGGGATACCAAGCTCGGCAAGGAGGAGATCACCAACGATATACCGAACCTCGGCGAGGACGCCCTCAAGGACCTCGACGAGAGCGGCATTGTCCGCATCGGAGCGGAAGTGAAGCCCGGAGATATCCTGGTCGGCAAGATCACGCCGAAGGGCGAGACCCAGCTCTCTCCGGAGGAGAAGCTGCTGCGGGAACGACGTCACCTCTGCCACCGGCGAGGTGGCTGCTTGCGCAGGGGAGCAAAATTTCAGCCGAAATGCTGGAAAAAATCCCCTTCGCCCGCTGGAGTGAAATCTCCCTGGTCGATTCTGCTGATGCCGAAGCCAGGGTGGCCGATTTGTTCAGCCGTCTGGCCGACCGGGAGGAGCTGATCAAAGGGGTCTTCGCCGACAAGATCGAAAAGATCAAGCGGGGTGATGACCTGCCTCCGGGCGTCATTAAGATGGTCAAAGTCTACATTGCCATCAAGCGGAAGCTGTCCGTGGGCGACAAGATGGCCGGTCGTCACGGAAACAAGGGTGTGCTGTCCCGCATCCTGCCGGAAGAGGACATGCCCTACATGGAGGACGGCACCCCTGTCGAAATCGTCCTCAATCCCCTGGGCGTTCCCTCCCGTATGAACGTCGGCCAGATTCTTGAGACCCATCTAGGCCTGGCCGCCCGGGGACTGGGATTGCAGATCCAGGAATATCTCGATCGGCATTTCAGCCCGGACGCTCTGCGGGAAAAGATCGGCGATGTCTACAAGGACAAGAACCTCGACAAGTTCCTCGCCGGGCTCTCCGACGACGAAATCCTGCAGCTTGCCCGGCGGCTTTCTCTCGGAGTGCCTATGGCCTCGCCGGTCTTCGAGGGGGTCACCGAGGAGCAGATGAAGCAGGAGATGACCAGGGCCGGTTTCACCGAGTCGGGCCAGATGACCTTGTACGACGGTAAAACCGGGGTACCCTTCAAGGAAACGGTCACCGTCGGCATCATGTACATGCTCAAGCTGCACCATCTGGTCGACGACAAGATCCACGCCCGCAGCATCGGGCCCTACAGCCTGGTCACCCAGCAGCCCCTCGGCGGCAAGGCCCAGTTCGGCGGCCAGCGCCTGGGCGAGATGGAAGTCTGGGCCATGGAAGCCTACGGTGCCGCACACGCGCTTCAGGAGTTCCTGACCGTCAAGTCCGACGACGTCGCCGGACGGACCCGGATGTACGAAGCCATCGTCAAGGGCAAACATACCCTTGAGGCGGGACTGCCGGAAAGCTTCAACGTGCTTATCAAGGAGCTGCAGTCCCTCTGCCTCGACGTGGAACTTCTGGAAGAACAGGAGTAACGGTTCGGCCTCCAACAGCACTTGATGCCGCCGGAAACAGAGGCGGGCTGTACCGAACGGTTACGAACAGAAATAAACCCAGCATCATCCTACAAGGAGGGTGAGTTTTGGAAGATATATTCAGCCTTTTTGAGCGGCCGAAAGATCCTCTCAGCTTTAACGCCATTCGTCTTTCCCTGGTCTCGCCGGAAAAGATCCGGGAGCGTTCCTTCGGCGAGGTGAAGAAGCCGGAGACCATCAACTACCGAACTTTCAAGCCGGAACGGGACGGCCTGTTCTGCGCCAAGATTTTCGGACCGACCAAGGATTACGAGTGCAACTGCGGCAAGTACAAGCGCATGAAGCACCGCGGCATCGTCTGCGAAAAGTGCGGCGTCGAGGTCATCCCCAGCAAGGTGCGGCGTGAGCGGCTCGGGCATATCGACCTGGCCTGCCCCGTGGCGCATATCTGGTTCCTCAAATCGCTGCCCTCGCGCATCGCCACCCTGCTCGACATGACCCTCAAGGAAGTGGAGCGGGTGCTCTATTTCGAAGCCTACGTCGTGCTCGACGCCGGGGATACCCCGCTGGTTCGCGGCCAGCTTCTGACCGAGGACAAGTACCGGGAGATGATGGATGAATTTGCCGGTCAGTTTGTCGCCGACATGGGCGCGGAGGCAATCCGCGAATTTCTGTCCGAGATCGATCTCGACGAATTGTCCGGTTCCTTGCGGGCCGAACTGAAAGATGCGGCCAGCGAAGCCAAGCGCAAGAAGATCGCCAAGCGGCTCAAGGTCGTCGAGGCCTTCAAGCACAGCGGCAATCGGCCCGAATGGCTGATTCTTGAAACCATTCCGGTTCTGCCGCCGGAATTGCGCCCCCTGGTTCCTCTCGACGGCGGCCGTTTCGCCACCTCCGATCTGAACGACCTCTACCGCCGGGTTATTAACCGCAACAACCGCCTCAAGCGTCTGATGGAACTGCGGGCTCCCGAAGTCATCATCCGCAATGAAAAGAGGATGCTGCAGGAAGCGGTGGACGCCCTGTTTGACAACGGCCGGCGCGGCCGGGCCATCACCGGCCCCAACAAGCGGCCGCTGAAGTCGCTGTCCGACATGCTCAAGGGCAAGGGCGGCCGGTTCCGGCAGAACCTGCTCGGCAAGCGCGTCGATTACTCGGGCCGTTCGGTTATCGTCGTCGGTCCCGAACTGAAGCTCCATCAGTGCGGTCTGCCGAAAAAGATGGCTCTCGAGCTTTTCAAGCCTTTCATCTACAGCAAACTCGAGGAGAAAGGCTACTGCACCACCATCAAGAGCGCCAAAAAGATGGTGGAGAAAGAGAAGTCCGAGGTCTGGGACGTGCTGGAAGAGGTTATCCGGGAGCACCCGGTCATGCTTAACCGCGCCCCGACGCTGCATCGTCTCGGTATCCAGGCTTTCGAACCGGTGCTCATCGAGGGCAAGGCGATCCAGCTCCACCCCCTGGTCTGCACCGCCTTCAACGCCGACTTCGACGGTGACCAGATGGCCGTCCATCTGCCCCTGTCCATTGAGAGCCAGATCGAAACCCGCGTTCTGATGATGTCGACCAACAACATCCTCTCGCCGGCGCACGGAAAACCGATCATCGTGCCATCCCAGGACATGATCCTGGGCCTCTACTACATGACCCGGGAGCGGGTGTTCGCCAAAGGGGAGGGCAAGATCCTGTCCTCGAGGGACGAAGTGCGCATGGCCTACGATGCCGGAGAGATCGACCTGCAGGCCAAGATCAAGGTCCGCATGGTTCCTGTTGCAGGGGAGGGGCCCCAGCTTATCGAGACCACGGTGGGCCGCGTGCTGCTTCGGGATATCGTTCCGGAAGTCATCCCCTTCGACCATATCAACCGGGTCATGGCAAAGAAGCAGGTCGCGACCCTGATCGACGTCTGCTTCCGTCTGGCCGGCAACAAGGAGACCGTCCTGCTGGCCGACCGGCTCAAGGAAACCGGCTATCGCTATTCGACTCTCGCCGGCATCTCCATCTGCCTCAACGACATGGTCATCCCGGAGAGCAAGGACAAGTTCATGACCGCCGCGGTGGAAGAGGTCACCGAGATCCAGAAGCAGTATACCGAGGGCCTGATCACCGACGGGGAACGCTACAACAAGGTCATCGACATCTGGGCCAAGTGTACCGAGGACATCGCCCATACCATGCTGGAAAATTTGTCCGTGGACGAAGTGGAAGGCCCCGATGGCGAGAAGGTCAAGGCGCCTTCCTTCAACTCCATCCACATGATGGCCGACTCCGGCGCCCGCGGCAGCGCCCAGCAGATCCGTCAGCTGGCCGGTATGCGCGGTCTGATGGCCAAACCTTCGGGCGAGATCATCGAGACCCCCATTACCGCCAACTTCCGTGAAGGCCTGACCGTTCTTCAGTACTTCATCTCCACCCACGGTGCCCGTAAAGGTCTGGCCGACACCGCGCTTAAGACCGCCAACTCCGGTTATTTGACCCGGCGTCTGGTCGACGTGGCCCAGGATGCGATCATCACCGAGCAGGATTGCAGCACCCTTGACGGCATCCTGGTCTCCTCCCTCACCGAGGGCGGCGAGGTCATCGAGCCCCTGGGCGACCGCATTCTCGGCCGGACCGCGCTGGAAGACGTGCTCGATCCGGTAACCGGCGAGGTTCTGGTCGAAGCCAACCAGGAGATCGATGAAGCCCTGGTGCAGAGGGTGGAAAATGCAGGGATCGAGAAGCTCAAGATCCGCTCGGTCCTCACCTGCCAGAGCCGGAGGGGCATCTGCGCCACCTGCTACGGCCGCGACCTGGCCCGGGGCCATATGGTCAACCTCGGCGAGGCCGTTGGCGTCATTGCCGCTCAGTCCATTGGTGAGCCCGGCACGCAGCTGACCATGCGAACCTTCCATATCGGCGGTACGGCGTCCCGTCGTGCCGAGCAGACGTCTCTCGAGGCGCGTTTCGACGGTTCTCTGAAGTATCTCAACCTCAATACGGTCATCGACAGCGAAGGTCACCACGTAGTCATGAACCGCAACGGCGAAATCGCCGTTGCGGACGAGACCGGCCGGGAAAGAGAACGTTATGGGGTCGTCTACGGCGCGCGGCTGCGGATCAAGCCTGACGGTCCGGTCCGGTCCGGCGACCTTCTGGCCGAATGGGACCCTTATACCATGCCGATCCTCACCGAAATCGCCGGCCGTATCCGGTTCGGGGATATCATCGAAGGGGTCACCATGGAGGAGCAACTCGACGAGGTGACCGGCCTGTCCCGTAAGGTCATCATCGAGTCCCGGGGTGCCGACAAGCGGCCCCGCATTACCCTCAAGGACGACGAGGGCAAGACCATCAAGCTGCCCAACGGCGCCCCCGCCCGCTACATGCTGCCGGTCGGGGCCAACATTGTTGCCATCGAAGACGAAATGGTCAGTGCCGGTGCGATCCTGGCCAAAATTCCTCGGGAAACCACCAAGACCAAGGACATCACCGGCGGTCTGCCCCGGGTCGCCGAGCTTTTCGAAGCCCGAAAGCCCAAGGAATTTGCCGTCATCTCAGAAATCGACGGTGTCGTTGCCTTCGGCAAGGACTCCAAGGGCAAGCGCAAGGTCATCGTCACCCCGGAAATCGGTGACGCCAAGGAGTACCTGATCCCCAAGGGCAAGCATGTCAGCGTGCACGAGGGGGACTTCGTCAAGGCCGGCGAAGCGCTGATGGACGGTTCGAGCAACCCTCACGACATTCTGCGGGTACTGGGCGAAAAGGATCTGGCCAAGTATCTGGTCGACGAGGTCCAGGAGGTTTACCGCCTGCAGGGGGTCAAGATCAACGACAAGCACATCGAGGTTATCGTCCGGCAGATGCTGCGCCGGGTCCGGATCAAGGAGATCGGCGATACCCGCTTCCTGCTCGACGACCAGGTCGAACGGTGGGAATTCGAGCAGGAAAACCAGCGGGTGCTGGCCGAAGGCGGTTCCCCTGCAGTGGGCGAGCCGCTCATGCTCGGTATCACCAAGGCTTCGTTGTCCACCGAGTCCTTCATTTCGGCCGCATCCTTCCAGGAGACGACCAAGGTTCTGACCCAGGCCGCCATCGAAGGCAAGATCGATTACCTCCGCGGTCTCAAGGAGAACGTCATCATGGGCCGCCTTATCCCGGCCGGCACCGGCATCTCCAAATATCGCAGCGCCAAGCTGCTGATCGAGGAACCGGAAGAGGTGCTGGAGCCGCCCATCGAGGAAATTGAGGAAGAGATGGAGGACGAGGTCTTCGAAGAGGTCGAGAAAAGCGAGGAAGCTTCTGAATAATCGGGGTTTTCGGGCCGGGCAAAAAAAGCCCGGCCCATTTTAAAAATGCCTTGACAAAGCAGGGGTGGATTGATAATGTGAGCGGGTTTTTTCCCCCGCAAATACCGCGTGGATATTCTAACTTTTAGATCATAGTTTTCGGGAGTATGTAGATGCCGACCATCAATCAGTTGATTCGCAAGGGGCGCGAAAAGAAAGAGCGCAAATCGACTGCGCCGGCGCTTAAGGGGAATCCCCAGAAGCGCGGTGTGTGTACGCGTGTTTATACGACGACCCCCAAGAAGCCGAACTCGGCGCTTCGCAAGGTGGCTCGTGTGCGCCTTACCAACGGGGTTGTGGTTACCTCCTACATTCCGGGGGTGGGGCATAACCTGCAGGAGCACTCCGTAGTGCTGATTCGCGGGGGCCGCGTCAAGGACCTTCCCGGTGTCCGCTATCATATCGTCCGTGGCACGCTTGACCTTGCCGGCGTCAAGGATCGTAAGCAGGGTCGCTCCAAATATGGGGCCAAACGGCCCAAGTAACCGACTGAGGAATAGTTATGCCGAGAAGAAGAGAGGTTGCGAAGCGGGTTGTTCTGCCCGATCCGAAGTTCAACGATCGCATGCTGGCCAAGTTCGTCAATGCCATCATGATGGACGGGAAGAAGAGCGTTGCCGAAGGTATCGTGTATGGCGCCTTCGATCTGATTGCCGAGCGTTCCGGTGACGAGCCGCTTGATACTTTCAAGAAGGCCCTCGAGAACGTTCGTCCGATGCTCGAAGTAAAGTCCCGCCGCGTAGGCGGGTCCACCTACCAGGTTCCGGTGGAGATCCGTGCCGACAGGCGTAATGCCCTGGCGATCCGCTGGATCATTAACTACGCCCGGGGCCGCGGCGAAAAAACCATGAGAGAGCGCCTGGCCGGCGAACTTCTCGATGCCGCTAACAATCGCGGGTCCGCTGTAAAGAAGAAGGAAGATACTCACCGCATGGCCGAGGCCAACAAGGCCTTTGCCCATTACCGCTGGTAAGTTCCGGCGCATGTTGCGCCGACTGATTTCCAGGTTGTTGAGGTAGATATATCGTGGCACGTAAAGTCGCTTTAGATAAATGCCGTAATATCGGCATAATGGCCCACATCGACGCGGGCAAAACCACCACCACCGAGCGGATACTTTATTATACCGGGGTTTCGCACAAGATCGGTGAAGTTCATGACGGCGCAGCCACCATGGACTGGATGGAGCAGGAACAGGAGCGCGGGATCACCATCACCTCCGCAGCCACGACCTGCTTCTGGCGCGATCATCGCGTCAATATCATCGATACCCCCGGACACGTCGACTTTACCGTCGAAGTGGAGCGTTCTCTGCGTGTGCTGGACGGGTCTGTTGCCGTTTTCTGTTCGGTGGGTGGGGTCGAACCCCAGTCCGAGACGGTCTGGCGGCAAGCCGACAAGTATCGCGTGCCGCGCATTGCCTTCATCAACAAGATGGACCGTCTCGGGGCCGATTTCGATCGCGGCGTGCAGATGATGCGGGACCGTCTGGGGGCCAATCCGGTTCCCGTGCAGTTGCCCATCGGCAAGGAAGAGAATTTTGTCGGCGTCATCGATCTGGTCGAGATGAAAGCCATCGTGTGGGATGACGAGTCGCTGGGCGCCAAGTTCGAGGTGACCGACATTCCCGCAGACCTTCTTGACGAGGCCGAGGCTGCCCGCGAGCAGATGATCGAAGAAGTCTGCTCTCATGATGAAGCCCTGATGGACAAGTATCTCGGCGGCGAGGCGTTGACGGTTGACGAACTCAAGGCCGGAATCCGCAAGGCCACCATCGATATTCAGATCAACCCCGTTCTCTGTGGATCCGCTTTCAAGAATAAAGGGGTGCAGCATCTTCTCGATGCCGTAGTGGATTACATGCCGTCCCCCGAGGACGTTCCCCCCATCAAGGGTGTCGACCCTGCAACCGAACAGGAGATTACTCGTCCTCCTCTCGATAACGGCCCCTTTGCCGCTCTCGCCTTCAAGGTCATGAGCGACCCCTTCGTCGGTCAGCTGACCTTCTTCCGGGTCTACTCGGGCGTTGCCGAAGCGGGATCCTACGTGCTCAATGCCAGCAAGGACAAAAAGGAGCGCCTCGGCCGTCTTCTGAAGATGCACGCCAACAAGCGTGAAGAGATCAAAGAGGTCTACGCCGGTGATATCGCTGCCGCCGTGGGTCTGAAATATTCCACGACCGGTGATACCTTGTGCAGCGTCGATTCGGTCTGTCTGCTGGAATCGATGGAGTTTCCGGAGCCGGTTATCCATATTGCGGTCGAGCCGAAAACTAAGGCCGACCAGGACAAGATGGGAACTGCCATCGGCAAGCTGGTGCAGGAAGACCCGACCCTGCGGGTACGCACCGATGAAGAGACCGGTCCGACCATTCTTTCCGGGATGGGCGAGCTGCACCTGGAGATCATCATCGATCGTATGATGCGGGAGTTCAAGGTCGCCGCAAATGTCGGCGCACCGCAGGTGGCCTACCGCGAAACGATCACCAAATCGGTGGAAGTGCAGGGCAAGTTCGTCCGGCAGTCCGGCGGCCGCGGTCAGTACGGCGACTGCTGGCTGCGTATCGAACCGCTCGAGCCGGGTTCCGGGTTCGAATTCGTCGACGAAATCAAGGGCGGCGTCATTCCCAAGGAATACATCCCCGCCGTCGGCAAGGGCGCCGAAGAGGCTGCCCAGAATGGCGTGCTGGCCGGATTCCCCATCGTTGATGTCAAGGTCGCCTGTTTCGACGGCTCGTATCATGATGTCGACTCCTCCGAGATGGCTTTCAAGATCGCCGGCTCCATGGGCTTCAAGGCCGGAGTCGCAAAGGCGGGTGCCGTTCTGCTGGAGCCGATCATGGCAGTCGAGGTGGTCGTGCCCGAAGAATACATGGGGGACGTCATGGGCGATCTGAGCAGCCGTCGTGGCAAGGTGACCGGCATGGATGCCAGGGCCGGGGCCCAGGTCATCAACGCCCATGTACCCTTGGCCAGCATGTTCGGCTACGCCACCGATCTGCGCAGCGCTACCCAGGGCCGTGCCACCTACACGATGGTCTTCGACCATTACGCCCAGGTACCCAAGGCCATTTCCGACGAAATCATCGCCAAGGTCAAAGGCTAAAAACCGAGGAGGTTCTTCATGTCAAAAGCCAAATTTGAAAGAACAAAGCCCCATGTAAATATTGGGACCATCGGTCACGTTGACCATGGCAAGACCACTCTGACGGCCGCCATCACCAAGGTCATGGCCTCCAAGGGGCTGGCCGAATTCAAGGCCTTCGACGCCATCGACAACGCTCCGGAGGAGCGCGAGCGCGGCATCACCATCGCCACTGCCCACGTCGAATACGAGACCGCAAACCGTCACTACGCCCACGTCGACTGCCCGGGCCATGCCGACTACGTCAAGAACATGATCACCGGCGCCGCGCAGATGGACGGAGCGATCCTGGTGGTGTCGGCCGCCGACGGTCCGATGCCGCAGACCCGCGAACACATTCTGCTGGCCCGTCAGGTCGGCGTGCCCGCCATGGTGGTATTTCTGAACAAGGCTGACATGGTGGACGACGAGGAGCTGCTCGAGCTGGTGGAGCTGGAAGTGCGCGAGCTGCTCAGCGCCTACGATTTTCCTGGCGACGACATTCCCATCATTGCCGGCAGCGCCCTGAAGGGTCTGGAAGGGGATGCCGGTGAGCTGGGCGAGCAGGCCATCATGAAGCTGATGGATGCGGTCGACAGCTACATACCCGAGCCGGAGCGCGCCATCGACAAGCCGTTTCTGATGCCTGTGGAAGACGTTTTCTCCATCTCCGGCCGCGGCACCGTGGCCACCGGTCGTATCGAGCGTGGCATCGTCAAGGTTCAGGACGAGGTTGAGATCGTCGGGATGAAGGCGACCACGAAGACGGTGGTCACCGGCGTGGAGATGTTCCGCAAGCTGCTCGATCAGGGTCAGGCCGGCGACAACGTCGGGATCCTGCTGCGCGGCGTCAAGCGCGAGGACATCGAGCGCGGCCAGGTTCTGGCGAAGCCCGGCAGCATCACGCCGCACACCAAGTTCAAGGCCGAGGCCTACATTCTGACCAAGGAAGAGGGCGGCCGCCACACCCCGTTCTTCAACGGCTACCGTCCGCAGTTCTACTTCCGGACCACCGACGTGACCGGTATCGTGGAGCTGCCCGAAGGCACTGAGATGGTCATGCCCGGCGACAACGCTGCAATGACCGTGAACCTGATCACGCCGATCGCGATGGACAAGGAGCTTCGCTTCGCCATCCGTGAGGGCGGCCGCACCGTCGGCGCCGGCGTTGTCAGCGACATTATCGAGTAATAGAGGATATGACCATGCAGAGCCAGAAAATTCGGATACGGCTGAAAGCCTACGACCATAAGCTCCTCGATCTTTCCGTGAACGAAATCGTGGATACGGCCAAGCGGACCGGAGCCAGAGTTGCCGGCCCGATTCCTCTGCCCACCGTCGTGAACAAATACTGTGTACTGCGGGGGCCGCACGTCGACAAGAAAAGCCGGGAGCAGTTCGAGATGCGCACCCACAAGCGCCTGCTGGATATCGTCGAACCGACCCAGCAGACCGTGGATGCCTTGATGAAGCTTGACCTGTCCGCAGGCGTTGACGTCGAGATCAAGCTGTAAACAACTTTCAGATATTTAAGGGTACGTGCAATGGTGAAGGGAATCTTGGGAAAGAAGCTGGGAATGACCCAGGTCTTCGCTGCGGATGGCAAGCGCATCCCGGTTACGGTAGTCGAGGCCGGTCCCTGCGTTGTTCTGCAGAAAAAAACCGTGGAGACGGACGGCTATAATGCCCTTCAGCTCGGTTTTGGGGCGAAAAAAGCCCACCGTGCAAACAAACCTGCCATGGGGCATTTCAAAAAAGCCGGTCAGGGGGCGTTCGCCCATCTGCGCGAGATCCGGACCGAAGGCCCTGCGGAGCAGAACGTCGGCGATGCAATCACCTGCGATACGATCTTTGCCGCGGGCGACATGATCGACGTGACCGGAACCAGCAAGGGAAAGGGCTTCCAGGGCGTGATCAAGCGCTGGAACTTCTCCGGCGGCCGCAACACCCACGGGTCGATGTTCCATCGGCGTCCTGGGTCCATCGGCTGCAGCGCCTGGCCGTCACGGGTATTCAAGGGGAAGAAAATGGCCGGTCAGATGGGGAATGCCCAGGTCACCACCCAGGGCCTGCAGGTGGTCGAGGTGCGGGCGGAAATGAACCTCATTCTGATAAAAGGGGCGGTTCCCGGACCCAAAAACGGTCTGGTGATCATTCGTAAAGGGATCAAGGCCACGAAATAGCCCTCCATAAACAAGAGGACTCTGGAGAAAGACCATGGCGAAAATTGCTGTTTTTGACATAAACAAAAATCAGGTTTCCGAGCGGGAACTGGCCGATGAGGTATTCAATGCCGAGGTCAAGGAATATCTGATTCATGATATGGTTCGCTACCAGCTTGCCGCCCGCCGTTCCGGCAACGCGGCGTGTAAGAATCGTAGCGCTGTTTCCGGTGGCGGCAAGAAGCCGTATCGGCAGAAGGGAACCGGCAATGCCCGGCAGGGCACGATCCGTGCGCCTCATTTTGTCGGCGGCGGCGTCGTTTTCGGTCCCTCGCCCCGGGATTACAGCTTCAAGCTGAATCGGAAGGTGAAAAAGGCCGCCCTTCGCAGCGCCCTTTCCGCCCGCTTCCAAGAGAATAAGGTCAGCGTTCTTGATCAGTTCATTCTGGACAAGATTGGAACCAAGGGCTTTGTCGAGGTGCTGAAGCGTTTCGAAATCTCCAATGTGCTGGTTGTTCTCGAGGGCGACAACCCCAATGTGGAGCTGTCGGCGCGCAATGTTCCCTATGTCAAGGTCCTGAAGGCTGAAGGGGTCAATGTGTACGACGTCATGAAACACCAGAATCTGGTGCTCACCGAAGGTGCAGTGGCTCAGCTGGAAGGAGCGTTAGCGTCATGAAACCGTTACATCAGATAATCAGAAAGCCACTGGTCACTGAAAAGGCCTACCAAAGGGAAGAGGGCTTGCAGGTGGTGGCCTTCGAAGTGGCGCCCGGTGCCAACAAGATTGAAATCAAGCAGGCCATCGAAAAGGCTTTCGACGTCAAGGTCAAAGGGGTCAATACCGTTCTCATGGCCGGCAAGGTCAAGCGGGTGGGAAGGACCTACGGCAAGCGCTCCAACTGGAAAAAGGCGTACGTGACTCTGGCAGAGGGAAGCAAGCTCGATTTGTTCGGTGTCTGATAGGGTGCAATACAGCAATACGGAGTTAGAATAATGGCGATTAAAAAGTACAAGCCGACCTCAGCTGGTCGACGTCACATGACCTCGGCCGATTTCGGGGAAGTCACTGCCGCCAGTCCGGAGAAATCCCTGCTGGTACCCTTGAAAAAAAGCGGCGGCCGCAACAACGTGGGTCGTATTACCAAACGGCACACCGGCGGCGGGCACAAACGCAAATACCGGCTCATCGACTTCAAACGGGACAAGAAGAATATTCCCGGCAAGGTTGTGGGCATCGAGTACGATCCCAATCGCTCGGCGAGGATCGCTCTTCTCAGCTATGCTGACGGCGAGAAGCGTTACATACTCTCTCCGGTCGGCCTGAATGTCGGCGACGTCGTCATTGCCAGCGAAGAGGCCGACATCAAGCCCGGCAACGCATTGAGCATCCGCTCCATTCCGGTCGGTACCTGGGTGCACAACGTGGAGCTCAAAGCCGGCAAGGGCGGGCAGTTGGCCCGGAGCGCCGGTGCTTATGCGATGCTGGCTGCCAAGGAAGGGCGTTATGCCCAGATCAAGCTGCCCAGCGGCGAGGTGCGACTGGTGCTGCAGGACTGTTGCGCCACCATCGGACAGGTAGGCAACATCCAGCACGAAAACGTCAAGATCGGCAAGGCCGGACGCAACCGGTGGCTTGGCAAGCGTCCTCAGTCCCGCGGTGTAGCCATGAACCCGGTCGATCATCCCCACGGCGGCGGCGAGGGCAAGAGCTCCGGCGGACGTCATCCCGTGACTCCCTGGGGTGTGCCGACCAAAGGATACAAGACCCGAGTCAGCAAGCGGACCGATCGTTTCATCGTCCGCCGCAGAAAATAGCTTATAACTAATTCTTAGAGGAGACGGTAGTGGCTAGATCCATTAAAAAAGGGCCTTACGTCGAGGAGAGCCTGCTGCGCAAGATCGATCTCGAAGGCGGCAGCACCAAGAAAGTGATCAAGACCTGGTCACGTCGTTCGACCATCATACCCGAATTCGTCGGCCATACCTTCGCCGTGCACAACGGCAAGAAATTCATTCCTGTTTTCGTATCGGAAAACATGGTTGGTCACAAGCTCGGGGAATTTGCCCCCACCCGCACCTACTACGGCCACGGTGCGGACAAGAAGGGTAAAAGGTAGGTCAATAGGACAGCAATTCCGAAAGAGGAGTTCGATACATGGAAGCCAGAGCCAAGCTCAAATACGCTCGCCTTTCTCCCAGAAAAACCCGGCTGGTCGTTGACATGGTGCGCGGTAAAGGGGTGCAGGAGGCATTGAATATTCTTCGTTTTTCCCCCCAGAAAGCTGCTGCCATCGTGGGCAACGTAGTCAGTTCGGCGGTAGCCAATGCTGAGCAGAAAGGCGTATCGGACGTCGATCGGCTGTTCGTCAAGACCATCATGGTCGACCAGGGGCCTGTGCTTCGCCGCTTCCTGCCCAGAGCGCAGGGGCGAGCTACGAGAATCCGTAAACCGACCAGCCACATCACTGTTGTGCTGGACGAAAAATAAACGAATCGAGGAGGTGATAGTTTGGGCCAGAAAGTTCATCCGACAGGATTTCGGCTGGGAGTGGTCAGGACCTGGAGTTCCAGGTGGTATTCCGAAGCGGACTACAGCAAGCTTCTGCACGAGGATATCAAGCTGCGCGAATACCTGAAAAAACGTCTCTATCATGCGGGTATTTCGAAAATCGAGCTGGAGCGTGCAGCCAGCAAGGCCAAGCTCAACATTTATGCAGCGCGTCCGGGGATCATCATCGGGAAAAAGGGTTCCGAGGTCGAAGCCCTGAAGAAGGAGCTGGCCAAACTCACCGACAAAGAGATCTTTTTGAATATTCAGGAAGTTCGCAAGCCTGAAGTCGATGCGCAGCTGGTCGCTGAAAACGTCGCCCTGCAGTTGGAACGGCGTGTCGCCTTCCGCCGGGCCATGAAGAAGAGCGTCAGCATGGCGCTCAAGTTCGGTGCCCAGGGCATCAAGATCACCTGCAGCGGCCGTCTTGGCGGGGCCGAGATGAGCCGGACCGAGTGGTATCGTGAAGGCCGGGTTCCCCTGCACACCCTGCGGGCCGACATCGATTACGGCTTTGCCGAAGCGAAGACGACCTACGGGATCATCGGCGTCAAAGTGTTGATCTTCAAGGGCGAAGTTCTTTCGCAGGAACAAAAAGAAATCTGATAGGAGCAATCAGCCATGTTAATGCCCAAGAAGGTTAAACATAGAAAGCAGTTCACCGGGCGCATGACCGGCACGGCGACCAGGGGCGCTTCGCTGAATTTCGGCGATTACGGGCTCAAGGCCCTCGAGTGCGGCTGGCTGTCGTCACGCCAGATCGAATCTGCCCGACGCGCCATGACCCGTCATGTCAAGCGCGGCGGCAAGATCTGGATCCGGGTGTTCCCGGACAAGCCTCTCACCAGCAAGCCGGCCGAGACCCGTATGGGGAAGGGAAAGGGCTCTCCGGAGAGCTGGGTTGCCGTTATTCGCCCGGGAATGGTGCTTTACGAAATGCAGGGTGTGGACAAAGAAGTGGCTTGCGAAGCTCTCCGGCTGGCAGCCCACAAGCTTCCCATGAAGACCAAGATCGTGATGAGGGAGGAGATGGGTCATGAAGGCTAGCGAACTCAGAGAACTCGACGTGGTGGAGTTGGAGAAAAAGTGTCAGGAGCTGAACCAAGAACTGTTCAATCTCCGATTCCAGCTGGCGACCGGACAGCTTGAGAATAGCGCCCGGCTTCCCCAGACCCGCAAAGATATCGCGCGGGTAATGACTGTTTTGCGGGAAAAGCGCGGCTAGCAAACCCTGGGGAGGATTTTTGTAAATGAAAAAAGAACGTGGTAATCAGAAAGTCAGGGTCGGGATCGTTACCAGCGACAAGATGGATAAGACCGTTGTCGTCAAGGTCGACCAGATGGTACGGCATTCCGTATACAAGAAATACATCAAGCGGAGAGTCACTTACAAGGCGCATGATGAAGAGAACAAGTGCGGTATCGGCGACAAGGTAGCCATAGTGGAGACCAGACCGCTGTCTCGTGACAAGCGGTGGAGAGTCCGCGAAATTTTGGAAAAGAACGCAATTGTTTAGGAGATACAAGTCATGATTCAAATGCAGACGATGCTTGATGTGGCAGACAATTCCGGAGCCCGGAAGCTTTGCTGTGTCAAGGTTCTTGGCGGGTCCAAGCGGAAGTACGCCGGTCTCGGTGACATCATCATCTGCTCCGTCAAGGAGGCTCTGCCCAATTCCAAGGTCAAGAAAGGTGACGTCGTACGCGCCGTCATCGTCAGGACGGCCAAGGAAGTGCCTCGCCCGGACGGATCAGCCATCCGTTTCGACAACAATTCAGCCGTGGTCGTCAACATGGCTGGAGAGCCGATCGGAACACGCATTTTCGGGCCCGTTGCCCGGGAACTGCGAGCTCGTCGCTTCATGAAGATTGTGTCGCTGGCGCCCGAGGTACTTTAAATAACAAGACTGGGAGATAGAACAGATGGCAGCGAAGAAACTTCATGTCAAAAAAGACGACATGGTGAAGGTCATAGCAGGCAAGGAAAAGGGCAAGACGGGCAGGGTGACCCGCATTTTCGCCGATAAGGGGCGGATTGTGGTCGAAAACCTCAACATGGTCAAAAGACACACCCGGCCCAGTCGTGCCAACGCCCAGGGTGGGATCGTGGAAAAAGAGGCGCCCTTGAATGCCTCGAACGTTCTGCTGCTATGTGGCTCTTGCAACCAGGCGACTCGCACCGGCATGCGTTTTCTCGAAGATGGCAGCAAGGTTCGGTTCTGCAAGAAGTGCAACGAGATCGTGGATAAGTAACGGAGGATTTCCATGGCTAGATTGAAAGACATTTACCACGCCGAACTTGCACCGAGGCTTGCCAAGGAACTGCAGCTGAAGAATATGATGGAAGTCCCTCGTATTGAAAAGGTTGTGGTCAACATGGGCCTGGGTGAGGCCATTCAGAACATCAAGATCCTCGAATCGGCGGTTGAGGAATTGGGTCGGATCACCGGACAGAAGCCCGTTGTGACCAAGGCCAAGCATTCCATCGCCCAGTTCAAGCTGCGTGCCGGAATGCCGATCGGCTGTATGGTCACTCTGCGGCGGGACCGGGCCTATGAATTTCTTGATCGCCTGATCAACGTTGCGCTGCCCCGTGTCCGCGACTTCAAGGGCGTTTCCCCCAAGGGCTTCGATGGCCGCGGCAATTACACCCTCGGGGTTCGCGAGCAGCTGATTTTCCCTGAAATCGATATCGAGAAGGTTGAAAAGGTCAAGGGATTGAACGTGACCATCGTCACCACGGCTCGTAACGATGAGGAAGGGCGGGCTCTTTTGACGGCTATCGGCATCCCTTTCCGGAAAAAAACCGAGGCTGCGGAAGGATAGCGGAGGATACAGTGGCGAAAAAATCGATGATGATCAAGGCGAAGCGGTCGCAGAAGTTCGACGTCAGGGCATACAACCGGTGTCCTCTGTGCGGCCGTCCGAGAGGCTATTACCGCAAATTCGATATGTGCCGGATCTGCCTGCGCAAGCTTGCGCTGGATGGCAAGCTCCCCGGTGTGATCAAGTCCAGCTGGTAATCAGAATTAAGGAGTTGCATCCATGGCAATGACCGATCCTATTGCGGATATGCTGACTCGCATTCGAAATGCGGGCCTGGCAAAGCACCCCAAATGTGACATTCCTGCATCCAAGCTGAAAGTCGCAGTTGCCGAGGTGCTCAAGGATCTTGGCTATATCAAGAATTTCAAGACCGCCGCAGACAACAAGCAGGGCGTTTTGCGGATCTATCTGAAGTTCGACAGTGAAGACAAGCACGTTATTCATGAAATCAAGCGGGTCTCCACCCCCGGCCGGCGTATATACGTCGGCAAGGACGAGATTCCGGTCGTGAAAAACGGGTTGGGCTGCGCTATTCTGTCGACCTCCAAGGGGGTCATGCACGACGCGGCCGCACGGGAAGCTCAGGTCGGCGGCGAAGTTCTCTGTTCGGTCTGGTAAAGGAGCGCGGATAATGTCACGAATCGGGAAAAAACCTGTTGCCATACCCAATGGCGTCAAGGTTTCTTTTGATAACGGTACCCTGTCGGTCCAAGGACCGAAGGGTGAATTGAAGCGGACCCTGGTCGAAGGGATGAACCTCGATATCCAGAGCGATCAGCTGGTGGTTCATTCCCAGATTGAAGCCAAGGCCGGCGGTGCCTTTCGGGGTCTGACCCGGGCGCTGGTCGCCAACATGGTCGAAGGGGTCAGCAAAGGTTTTGAAAAGGTGCTGGAAATCAACGGCGTGGGTTACCGTGCCGAGATGAAGGGCAACGTTCTCAATCTGGCACTGGGCTACTCGCATCCGATCGAATATCCGCTTCCGCAGGGCATCAGTGCCGAAGTCGAAAAGCAGACCAAAATCACGGTACGCGGGGCGGACAAGGAGCTTGTCGGCGCGACCGCAGCCAAGATCCGTTCTTTCCGGGGACCCGAACCCTACAAAGGCAAGGGCGTCAAGTATGCGGACGAGCGGATCATCCGCAAAGCCGGAAAAACCGGGAAAAAATAAGTGACTTCAGGTCAAGGAGAGTAACGTGAACGTCGGGATGAAAAGGCGCCAGGCACGGCAGAAAAGACAGGTAAGGGTGCGGCGGAAGGTGCGCGGTACCGCGGAACGTCCGCGTCTTTGCGTGTTTCGCAGTGCCGGTCATATTTACGCACAGATCATAGAAGATACCACCGGAAAAACTCTGGTTGCCGCTTCGACCATGTCTCGGGATATCAGTGAAGGTCTTTCCGGCACTGGCAACATCGCGGCCGCCAAGGCTGTCGGCGAAGCCATTGCCAAAAAGGCGCTGGCCATGGACATCAAGCAGGTGGTTTTTGACCGGAACGGTTTCCTTTACCACGGCCGCGTCAAGGGCCTGGCAGACGCTGCCAGGGAAGCCGGCCTGTCTTTTTAAACAAGGAGGATGTCTTTGCTTCGCATAGATCCCAGCCAAATGGAGTTGACCGACCGGGTCGTGCATATCAACCGATGTGCCAAGGTCGTTAAAGGTGGCCGCCGTTTCAGTTTTTCCGCTCTCGTCGTTGTCGGTGACGGTCAGGGTCATGTCGGCTATGGGCATGGCAAGGCCAAGGAAGTCCCCGAAGCGATCCGCAAGGGTGTGGAACAGGCCAAGAAGAACCTGATCAGGGTGCCGCTGCAGGAGCGCACCATTCCCTTCGACATCGTCGGAAAATTCGGCGCAGGGAAGGTTCTGCTCAAGCCCGCTTCGCCCGGTACCGGCGTTATTGCCGGAGGTCCCGTGCGTGCCGTGCTGGAAGTCGCCGGCGTCGGCGACATTCTGTCCAAGTGCCTCGGTTCCAACAACCCGCACAACGTGGTCAGGGCGACCATAAACGCCCTGTCCCAACTTCGCAGCGCCGAGGAGATGATGGCGCGGCGGGGTGTTGGCGGCGAGGAATAAAGCACTGCTGATAAGGAGAAGGCGTTATGGCCGAACAGATCAAGGTCACGTTGATAAAGAGCGGCATCGGCCGCAACAAATATTTCACCAAAGTCCTTCATGGACTGCGGTTGACCAAACTGCACAAGACCGTCGTTCTGCCCGATACTCCTGAAATCAGGGGTATGATCCGCAAGGTCGAACACATGGTTTCGGTCGAGCGCTGACGATACAGGGGATACTGAATCATGGATCTGAGCAATCTCAAGCCGGCAACCGGCTCAACCAAAAACAGAAAACGCCTCGGGCGTGGCCCCGGTTCCGGCCAGGGCAAGACCGCAGGCAAGGGGCATAAAGGTCAGAAAGCCCGCAGCGGCGGCAGCGTCAAGGCCGGATTTGAGGGCGGACAAATGCCTCTGCAGAGGCGACTGCCCAAGCGTGGTTTCAACTCGCTGAACAAAAAAATCTATGCCCTTGTCAATCTGCGCGACCTGCAGGAGAACTTCGAGGCAGGCAGCGTCATCGACCTTGAAGCTCTGGGCAAGGCCGGTCTCATCGGCAAAGTACTTGACGGCGTTAAAATTCTGGGGGACGGCGATATCGACAAGGCCCTTACCGTCAAAGCGCACCGCTTCAGCAAGGCCGCTGAACAGAAGATAACCGCCGCCGGCGGTTCCATCGAGGTGATCTAAATTGATTCAGAGCATCCAGAATATTTTTAGTATTCCGGAGTTGCGGCGGCGCATACTGTTCACCCTGGGTATGCTAGCCGTCTATCGGGTTGGCGCCCATATTCCCACGCCCGGCATCGACGCCCAGGTCCTCGGGAAGTTCTTCGAGGGGACCCAGGGTACTCTGCTGGGCATGGTCAGCGCCTTTACCGGCGGTGCACTGGAGCGGATGACCATTTTCGCCCTGGGCATCATGCCTTACATCAGCGCCTCGATTATTCTGCAGCTGCTTGCCGTCGTTTTCGAACCGGTCGAGCGGCTGTCCAAGGAAGGTGAGCAGGGGCGCAAGACAATCACCAAGTGGACCCGCTACGGAACCATTGTGCTGTCCATCATCCAGGGTGCCGGCATCGCCGTCGGCCTGCAGACGATGCAGGGTCCAGCCGGGGAACCAGTTGTGCCCGCTCCAGGAATCGGATTTATTCTGTTGACCGTGATCACCCTGACGGCCGGGACGGCTTTCATCATGTGGCTCGGCGAACAGATCACTGAGCGCGGCATCGGCAACGGTATCTCCCTGATCATTTTCGCCGGGATCGTAGCCAACATGCCTGCCGCGGTGGTCAACACCCTGCGGATGATGAAAACCAATGAAATCTCGATCTTTCTGGCCTTGGTCATCCTGGTCATCATGGTGGCCGTTGTCTGGGCCATCGTCTTCATGGAGCGTGGCCAGCGGCGGTTGCCGATCCATTACGCGAAACGGGTGGTCGGAATGCGCAGCTATGGAGGGCAGAAGAGCCATCTTCCCCTCAAGGTTAATATGAGCGGCGTCATTCCGCCCATTTTCGCCAGTTCGATCATCATGTTCCCTGCCACCGTTGCAAACCTGGTCGAAGTGCCCTGGGTTCAGTCGGTGGCCGGTATGATGACTCCGACCCATTGGGTTTACAACGTTTTTTATGTTGCATTTATCATTTTCTTCTGCTACTTCTACACGGCTGTGACCTTCAATCCTGTCGATGTTGCCGACAATGTCAAGAAACAGGGGGGATATATCCCTGGTATTCGTCCCGGCAAGGCGACAGCAGAATACATCGACAGCGTGCTGAACCGGCTGACCTTTGCCGGGGCCCTTTATATTTCAGCAGTCTGCGTACTGCCGACATTGCTGATCAGTGAGATGAACGTGCCGTTCTTCTTTGGCGGAACGTCGTTGCTGATTGTCGTCGGCGTCGGCATCGATACCGCCGCTCAGATTGAAGCCCATCTCATATCCCGTTCTTATGAAGGGTTCATGAAGGGCGTAACTCTGAAAGGGCGGCACGGTTAGGCTGGAGGCTCTCAGTGAATTTGATCTTTTTAGGTCCGCCGGGGTCCGGCAAGGGAACCCAGGCCAAGATGATCTCTGAAAAGCTGGCGATACCGCAGGTGTCCACCGGCGACATGCTGCGTGCGGCGGTCAAAGAGGGGACCCCCATGGGGCTCAAGGCCAAGGAATTGATGGACAAGGGAGCCCTGGTATCCGACGAGGTCGTGGTAGGGATTGTTCGGGAACGTCTTGGCAAGAAGGATTGTGACTCCGGCTTCATCCT
Source organism: Syntrophotaleaceae bacterium (assembly GCA_041390365.1). Classification (NCBI taxonomy): domain Bacteria; kingdom Pseudomonadati; phylum Thermodesulfobacteriota; class Desulfuromonadia; order Desulfuromonadales; family Syntrophotaleaceae; species Syntrophotaleaceae bacterium. The sequence continues at coordinate 308,377 of JAWKQB010000001.1, forward strand.
CGACGGCTTTCCCCGGACCGTGGCCCAGGCCGACGCCCTGCAGCAAACCCTTGAGGATCTTGGCAAGACCCTGGACCGGGTGCTCTCTCTCGGAGTCGACAATGAAGCCGTAGTGGAGAGAATCGCCGGCAGACGCACCTGCCGTGATTGCGGCAAGATGTACCATGTCAAGTTCGATCCGCCCCGCGAAGAAGGCCGTTGCGACGCATGCGGTGCTGAACTGTACCTGCGAGACGATGACCGGGAAGAGACAGTCCGCAGGCGGCTGGACGTTTATCAGGCGCAAACCGCTCCCCTGATCGACTATTATCGGGATAAAGGGCTGCTCGAGGAAGTCGACGGGATGCAGGAGATCGGTGAGGTTCAAGCAGAGATTCTTGCAGCCCTGGACTTTCGGCAGTGATCGTGATCAAGTCCCGCGCAGAACTGGAGAAAATGCGTGATGCCGGGAAGATTGTCGCCGAAATACTTGAGTTTCTGAAGGAAAGAGTCAAGCCCGGGATTACCACCATTGAACTCGACCGGCTGGCCGAGGTGGAATGCAGGAAACGCGGCGCGCGGCCTGCATTCAAGGGTTATGGCGGGTTCCCCTACAGTATCTGCGCCTCGCCCGATGAAAAGGTGGTTCATGGGTTCCCCGATCAGCAGCCCCTGGCAGAAGGCAGCATCCTGAGTATCGATTTTGGTGTCATCTACCAGGGATTTTACGGAGATTCGGCCTTCACCATGGGGGTTGGCAAGGTCCCCAAGGGGACGCAAAGACTGGTTGATACCACCAGGCAGAGTCTGGAAGCGGGTATTGCACAGGTAGAGGCCGGTCATTATCTGAGTGATATTTCGCGTGCCGTTCAGGCCTGTGCGGAAAAGGAAGGTTTCAGCGTCGTTCGTGAATTTGTGGGTCACGGAATCGGCCGGGCGCTGCACGAAGAGCCGCAGATTCCCAATTTTGTCGAAGGCGTCCACAAGGGACCCCTGCTCAAGGTCGGCATGACCCTCGCCATCGAACCTATGATCAACGAGGGGGTGCCGGGAATCCGTATCCTTTCAGACGGATGGACGGCAGTGACCCAGGACGGACGGCTTTCCGCCCACTTCGAGCACACGGTGGCCATTACGGAAAATGGGGCCGATATTTTAACCAGACTTTGATATGACCGGAAAAGTGCCTGACCCGCCAGGGCGGGCAGTCTCTTTTTCTCAGGTACCGAGTCCCAATAGGCAAAGGAACGATCAATGAAAGTGCGAGCTTCGGTAAAACCTATTTGCACAAAATGTAAAGTCATCAAGCGCAAGGGAATTGTCAGGATCATCTGCGAAAACCCAAAACATAAGCAGAAACAGGGATAAAGGGCTCAGGAGGATAATACATTGGCACGTATTGCTGGTATCGACTTACCGAGAAATAAGCGGATTGAGGTCGCGCTTACCTACATCTACGGCATCGGACGCTCTTTGTCCCAGGAAATCCTGGGAAAGGCCGGTGTGGACCCCAACATTCGTACCGATGATCTGACCGAGACGGAAGCGGGCAAGATCAGGGGAATCATCGAAGGGGGCTACCAGGTCGAGGGTGACCTGCGGCGTGAAATCAGCACCAACATCAAGCGGCTCATGGATCTGGGTTGCTATCGTGGCCTGCGTCATCGGCGCGGCCTGCCGGTTCGGGGGCAGAAAACCAAGACCAACGCCCGAACCCGCAAGGGGCCCCGTAAAACCGTCGCTGGCAAGAAGAAATAACGGGAGGAACCATGGCCAAGCCGGGTAGGAAAGCAGTCAGAAAAACCAAGGAAAAGAAAAATGTTGCCAACGGGATTGCCCATATCCAGGCAACTTTTAATAACACTATCGTGACTATCACGGATGTCAGCGGAAACGTGATCTCCTGGTCGACCTGCGGGGCGAAAAATTTCAAGGGATCGAGGAAGAGTACGCCGTTTGCTGCCCAGATGGCAGCCGAAGAGGCCGCTCAAAAAGCTCGGGAACATGGTATGCGCTCGGTCGAAGTTCGAGTCAAGGGTCCCGGGTCGGGTCGTGAATCTGCGCTTCGTGCCCTGTCGGCGGCGGGCCTCAACATCACCCTGATCAAGGATGTGACGCCCATCCCCCACAACGGATGCCGGCCCCCGAAACGCAGAAGAGTTTAACACTACAAGGAGGATGAACGTTGGCTAGATATACTGGTCCCGTCTGCCGTCAGTGTAGAAGGGAAAATATGAAGCTGTTCCTGAAGGGGGACAGGTGCTTTACCGATAAATGTGCTGTTGAACGCAGAAACTATGCTCCCGGCATGCACGGGCAGGGCCGCGCCAAGGTTTCCGACTATGGTACCCAGTTGCGGGAAAAACAGCGTGTCAAACGGACCTATGGTCTGCTCGAGAAGCAGTTCCGTTCCTATTTCGACAAGGCGGATCGCATGAAGGGGGTTACCGGTGAAAACCTCCTGGTGCTGCTCGAACGGCGACTGGACAGCGTCATCTATCGGTTGGGGTTTGCCGGTTCTCGCAAGGAAGCCAGGCTTCTGGTTCGCCAGGGACATTTCCTGGTAAACGGCCGAAAGGTGAACATTCCATCCTTCCAGGTGCGTCCTGATGAGGTTATCGAACTGCGGGAGAAAAGCCGCAAGGTGGCCCGCATCAATGAATCCCTTGACGGTGTCATGCGCCGCGGTCTTCCTTCCTGGGTGGAACTGGAGCGCGATGCTTTCAAAGGGAAGCTGAAAACGCTGCCGGTTCGTGAAGAAATGACCACTCCTGCCTTCCAGGAGCATCTCATCGTCGAACTTTACTCCAAATAAACCCGGCAGAATTCGGCTGTAACCTCATCACGGAGGATACGAATGTATAAAAACTGGAGAGACCTCATCAAGCCCAAGCGCCTCCAGGTTGATACGGATACTCTGACCGACAGCTTCGGCAAATTCAGGGCAGAACCCTTTGAGAGAGGTTTCGGTACCACGATCGGCAACAGCCTGCGCCGGGTTCTCCTGTCGTCGCTGCAAGGCGCTGCCATCGTTTCGGTTCGCATCAAGGGCGTTCTGCATGAGTTTTCCACCATTCCCGGTGTGACCGAGGATGTCACGGATGTCATCCTGAACCTGAAGGGTGTGCTGCTCAAATTGCACGGCACCGAGAGCCGGAATATCCGTATCGTCAAAAAAGGCGCCGGGATTGTTACCGCCGGGGAGATTATTACCGATTCCCATGTGGAGATTCTGAATCCCGGTCACCATGTCCTGACCTGCTCCAAGGAAGCGGATGTGGAAATCGATATGGTGGTTTCCATGGGCAAGGGCTATGTGCCCGCCGAACGCAATCGGGACGAAAAGGCTCCTGTCGGCACCATTCCGATCGATGCCATTTTTTCGCCGATCAAGAAGGTCAACTTTGTCGTGACCAACGCCAGGGTCGGGCAGATCACCGACTACGACAAGCTGACCCTTGAAGTCGTTACCGACGGCAGTGTGCGTCCGGATGATGCCGTCGCCTTTGCGGCCAAGATCCTCAAGGAGCAGCTGCAGATTTTCATCAACTTCGACGAGGAAGTTGAGGCCGTCGAAGAGGTCGCGAGCGAAGAAAATCGCAAAATCAATGAAAATCTCTATCGGTCCGTTGATGAGCTCGAGCTGTCGGTGAGAAGTGCCAACTGCCTGAAGAATGCCAACATCCATCTGATCGGGGACCTGGTGCAGAAGACGGAAGCAGAAATGCTGAAAACCCAGAACTTCGGGCGGAAGTCGCTGAATGAAATCAAGGATATTCTGGCTGAGATGGGGCTGACTCTCGGGATGGAGTTGGACAATTTCCCCGACCCCGAATACTTGAAGTTGATCCATGAGGGGAGCGAGGAAGCCTGATCTTCCAGCTTGATCGATTAACGAAGAAAGGACCGTAGAAAGATGCGTCACAATAAAACCGGGAGAAGGCTCGGCCGTAATTCCAGCCACCGTGCCGCCATGATGCGTAACATGGTAACCTCGCTGATCGAACACGAGAAGATTACCACGACCGTCACCCGCGCCAAGGAATTGCGGAAGCTGGCCGAAAAAATGATCACCCTGGGCAAAAGGGGCGATCTCCATGCCCGCCGTCAGGCCATGCAGGTGATTCGGGACCGCAAAGTGGTTGGAAAGCTCTTCGAAATGATCGGTCCCCGGTATGAAAAACGTCCGGGCGGATACACCCGTATTCTCAAAACCGGGAACCGGCTTGGCGATAGCGCGCCGGTCTGCATCATCGAACTGGTGGAAGAGGAGTTCACTCCCCGTCCCAAAAAGGCCGCCCCGGTTGCCGAGCCTGTGGTTGCCGCTGCACCCGTTGAAGAAACGGTCGTCGAAACTGCCAAGGAAGCCGTTGAATCTCCCTCTGAGGAGAACGGCAATGAAGAGCCGGCGGCAGAGGACGACAAACAATAGCATGTTCCCCCTTCGGGTTCCGTTTAAAGGCAAGGAGTCTTCTCCTTGCCTTTTTTTTTAAGGTGTGTCAGGCATAAGAGGGCTAGAGTCTTGAGCTTTTTTGAACCCGAGGGGGTTCAATCTTGACGGCTTTTGCTTCACCATGATAATGTCAAAAACTTGAGTTTCCGGAGTCGACATGTATTTCCCCTCTTTAGAACAATTTCAACAGCATGCCCAAAAGGGCAATCTCATCCCCGTGTATCGCGAGGTTCTCGCCGATATGGAGACGCCTGTCTCCGCTTTCAGGAAGATTGATGACGGCCAGACCTCTTTTCTCCTGGAAAGTATCTCCGGAGGAGAAAAATGGGCACGCTTCTCCTTCCTCGGCAGCGGGGCCGGCAAAATCTTCCGTTGCAAGGGTGACCACTTCGAGGTTCTGGAAAACGGGCAGGTTGTCGAAAGCGGGCAAAGTCGGGATCCTTTGGAGATACTCAAGGGGATCATGAGCAGGTTCCAGCCTGTCGAAATCGAAGGACTCCCCCGTTTTTTTGGCGGGATGGTCGGCTATTTCGGTTACGACATGGTCCGGTTTATGGAGGTCTTGCCCAGCCAAGCCCCTTCCGCTATCGGAACTTTTGATGCCTGCTTCCTGTTGACCGAAAACCTGATCATCTTTGACAACATGCGGCAGAAAATAAAAGTGGTCTGCAACGTCGAGCTCCGCGAAGGGGCCGATCCCGACACCGCCTATCAAAAGGGGGTGTCGGCTATCGACGAGTTGATCGCCAAGCTGCGCCGTCCTGTCTGTCCCGACAGCCCGCCCATCAGGCTTGGAACCGCAGAGGAGTTTTCCTCCAATTTCTCCCGCACCGACTTTGAGAGCGCCGTAGAGCGTTGCAAGGAATATGTGCGGGCGGGAGACATCATCCAAGTGGTTCTGTCGCAGAGGTTTTCCGGTCGGCTGGGAGCCGATCCCTTCGATGTTTATCGGGCTCTGCGTACTCTCAACCCCTCCCCGTACATGTTCTTTCTCCGTTTTGGAGAAACCCTGGTCATCGGTGCCTCCCCCGAAGTGCTGGTTCGCAAGGAGGATGCTGAAGTGACGGTGCGACCCATTGCCGGAACCCGCCCCCGCGGGCACAGCACCGAGGAGGACCTTCGACTGGAGGAGGAGCTTCTCACCGATCCCAAGGAGTGTGCCGAACATATCATGCTGGTGGATCTCGGCCGGAACGACCTCGGCCGCGTCTGCCGTACAGGCAGCGTCGAAGTGACCGATCTGATGGTCACCGAGCGATACTCCCACGTTATGCACATCGTCTCCAATGTCCGGGGCCTGCTTCCTCCCGGTGTCGACGCTTTCGACGTTCTGCGCGCCACCTTTCCCGCCGGAACCCTGAGCGGCGCCCCGAAAATCCGGGCGATGGAAATCATCGACGAGCTGGAGCCCTGTAAACGGGAAATCTACGGCGGTGCCGTCGGGTATTTCTCTTTTTCCGGCAACATGGACATGGCCATCGCCATTCGCACCCTGGTGGTGCAGGGTGATCGGATTTTTCTGCAGGCGGGGGCCGGCATTGTCGCCGACTCGGACCCCTCCGCGGAATACCAGGAGACCATCAACAAGGCCCGGGGGGTCATGAAAGCAGTGGAAATGGCACGAAAGGGGCTGGATTGAGATGCTGCTGATGATCGACAACTACGACTCCTTCACCTATAACCTGGTTCAGTATTTCCAGGAACTGGGGGAGGAAGTGCGGGTTTACCGCAACGACAAGATTACCGTCGCTGGAATTTCCGCTATAAATCCACGCCGGCTGGTGGTCTCTCCCGGGCCATGTTCGCCAAAGGAGGCCGGGATTTCAGTGGAGGTCATCCGGGAGCTCGGCGGCCAACTTCCGATTCTCGGCGTCTGTCTCGGGCATCAGTCCATGGGGTATGCCTTTGGCGGCCGCATCATCCGTGCCGCCTCCCTGATGCACGGCAAGACCAGCCCCATTCATCACAATGGACAGGACATTTTCCGCAATCTTGCCAATCCCTTCGATGCGACCCGCTACCATTCCCTGGTTGTTGAACGCTCAACCCTGCCCGAGGTTTTCGAAATCACCGCCTGGACCGATGACGGAGAGATCATGGGTATGCGCCATCGCGAGTTGCCGATGTGGGGAGTGCAGTTTCATCCCGAGTCCATCCTGACCCTGGAAGGGAAGAAACTGCTGAAAAATTTTCTGGATCTGACCTGAACGTAAAGCCAAAGGTAGGGACTGATGATCAAGGAGGCGATCGCCCGGCTCGTCGAGTTGCAGGATCTGAGTGAAGCCATGATGATCGATGTTTTCGACCAGATCATGGGCGGTGAGGCAACCCCGGCCCAGATCGGGGCTTTCATCGTGGCATTACGGATGAAGGGCGAAACGGTGGAGGAGATTACCGGCGCCGCCCGGGTCATGCGGGCGCGGGTCACTCCCGTGCGTTGCAGCCGGGTGCTCGATCTTGACCGGGAAGATATCAACCTGGACAGGGAAACGATTCTCGATACCTGCGGCACCGGCGGTTCCGGCACCAAGAGCTTCAACATCTCCACAACGGTGGCGTTTGTGGTGGCGGCCTGCGGGATCAAGGTGGCCAAACACGGCAACCGCAGCATTTCCTCCTCCTGCGGCAGCGCCGACGTGCTGGAGGAACTGGGCGTCAATCTGAACGTGACCGTCGAGCGGGTCGAGCAGTGCCTGTCGGAGCTGGGCATCGGCTTTCTCTACGCACCGGCACTGCACGGCGCCATGCGGCATGCCATAGGTCCGCGCAAGGAGATAGGGGTCCGGACCATCTTCAATATTCTCGGTCCGCTGACAAATCCTGCCGGAGCCGATCGTCAGGTGCTCGGGGTCTACCGGGAGGAACTGGTCGAAACCCTCGCTCAGGTACTGGTCCGTCTTGGATGTCAGAGGGGTTTTGTGGTGCATGGAATGGACGGCATGGATGAGGTGACCCTATCGGCCCCGACGCGGGTGGCGGAAATCGACGGGCAGCAGGTCAGACTTTTCACGGTGGAGCCTGAGGATTTCGGTCTGAAACGCTGCCGTCTGGCCGACCTGCAGGGAGGCGATGCAGCGCAGAACGCCGCCATTGTCAGGGCAGTTCTGGGGGGGAAGACAGGTCCCCGCCGGGATGTTGTGGTGCTGAACACCGCGTTTGCCCTGGTTGCTGCGGGCAAAGCACCTGATCTGCCCTCTGCGATTCGACAGGCCGAAAACAGTATTGATTCGGGGTCCGCGATCAGGAAACTCGAAGACCTCGTCAGGATAACCAACCAGTGATTCTAGATAAAATTCTGCAGCACAAACTGAGGGAGGTGGAACTCGCCAGGCAGCAAACCCCCCTGCCGGTTCTTTCCGAACGGCTGACCGGACTTCCTGCACCGCGCGGTTTCGCCTCCGCCCTGTACCGCCAGGCGGAGACGGGAACCGCAATTATTGCCGAGGTGAAAAAGGGATCCCCCTCCAAGGGGCTGATCAGGGCCGACTTCGATGCGGTGGACATCGCCCTGCGCTATCAGGACGGCGGCGCCGCCTGTCTGTCGGTACTGACTGACCGGGAATTCTTCATGGGCGATATCGCTTATCTGCAACGGATCGCCCAGGCCGTGACTCTGCCTCTGCTTCGCAAGGATTTTATCCTGGATCCCTACCAGCTGGTGGAGGCGAGAGTTTTCGGCGCCGATGCGGTGCTGCTGATCGCTGCCGCCCTCGACCAGGCCCAACTCACGGATCTGGCTGCAACAGCGGCCGAACTGGGATTGGACGTGCTGCTCGAGGTGCACGACGCCGAGGAGTTGGAGCGAGCCTTGCGGCTTCCGGTCCGGCTGATCGGCATCAACAACCGCGATCTCAGAACTTTTCATACCGATCTGGGCGTCACTGAACGCCTCCTGCCCCTGATTCCACCTGACCGGCTGGTGGTTTCGGAGAGCGGTCTGCGAAACCGGGGGGACATTCTCCGGTTGCGTCAGGCCGGGGCCCGGGCCTTTTTGATCGGTGAAAGTCTGATGCGGGAAGATCGCTTCGAGGACAAGTTGAACGAATTGTTGGGAAACAGGCACTGAAACGACCCCCAGGAACAGAATCGAGGAAAGAAGACATGCAGACCAAAATACTTCTTCAGGACAATCAGATCCCCAAACGCTGGTACAACGTGGCCGCCGACCTTCCAAGTGCCCCGGAGCCGATCATTCATCCCCAGACCATGAAACCGGTGGGACCGGAAGATCTGACCCCGATCTTTCCCATGTCGTTGATCGAGCAGGAAGTCAGCAGGGAGCGCTGGATCGACATCCCTGAGGAGGTGTTGAAGATTTATCAGTTGTGGCGCCCATCACCCATGTTCCGAGCCCACCGGCTTGAGGCGGCTCTCAAAACCCCCGCCCGGATCTACTATAAATATGAAGGGGTTTCGCCGGCCGGATCGCATAAGCCGAATACGGCCATTGCCCAGGCCTACTACAACAAGCAGGCCGGGATCAAACGGCTGGCCACGGAAACCGGTGCCGGCCAGTGGGGATGTTCCCTGGCGCTGGCCAATTCCTATTTCGGGCTGGAGACGACGGTCTACATGGTCCGGGTCAGCTATGAGCAGAAACCGTACCGGAAACATCTGATGGAGCTCTGGGGAGCCCACGTGATCCCCTCGCCAAGCCGTGTGACCGAGGTCGGGCGAAAGCTCCTGGAAAGGGACCCGGACACCTCCGGCTCCCTGGGAATGGCCATCAGCGAGGCGGTCGAGGATGCAGCGACCCACGGGGATACCAACTACGCCCTGGGCAGCGTGCTCAACCATGTCTGCCTGCATCAGACCGTGATCGGCCTGGAAGCGATCGAGCAGCTCAAGCAGGTGAACGATTACCCCGATGTCGTCGTCGGCTGCTGCGGCGGGGGCAGCAATCTGGCCGGACTCAGCTTCCCCTTTGTCCGGGACAAGATCAACGGCAAACAGATCCGCCTGGTGGCGGTGGAACCGACCTCCTGTCCGACCCTGACCAAGGGTGCCTACGCCTTCGATTACGGCGATACGGCCAAACTGACGCCGATCATCAAGATGTACACGCTCGGTCACGACTTCGTACCTCCAGGTATTCATGCCGGCGGGTTGCGCTATCATGGCGCCGGCGCCCAGGTGAGCCAGCTGGTTCACGAAGGACTTCTCGAGGCCGTGGCTCTGCCGCAAAATGCCTGCTTTGAGGGAGCGGTGCTCTTTGCCAGGACCGAGGGCATCGTTCCGGCGCCCGAGTCCTCCCATGCCATCCGCGCCGCCATCGACGAGGCGGTGAAGGCCAGGGAAGAAGGGCGGGAGCGAACAATTCTGTTCAATCTCAGCGGACATGGTCATTTCGACATGACCGCCTATGCCGCCTATCTTGGCGGCAAGCTGGAGGACTATGTCTATCCGGAGGAGCAGATTACCGCCTCCCTGGCCAATCTTCCGGTCATATCGTAAGGAGCGTTTTTTGGCAGTGCCCCGCGTTAAAATCTGCGGAATCACTTCGCGTGAGGATGCCCTGCATGCGGTCGATTGCGGTGCCGACGCCTTGGGGCTGGTCTTCTATACGAAAAGTCCGCGATATCTGAGTCCGGAGCGGGCGAGGGATATCGTAGGCCAACTGCCTCCCTTCGTCACCGCTGTCGGTCTGTTCGTCAATTGTCCGGGGGAGGAGATTCTTCGGACCGCTGTCTTCTGCGGTCTGTACACGGTGCAGCTGCACGGGGACGAGTCGCCGCTGGAGTGCCGCTTGGCACCTCTGCAGGTCCTGAAAGCCCTGCGGGTCCGGGACGAATCGAGTCTCGGCGGCCTCGACGACTACCCGGTCGGGACGGTGCTGCTCGATGCCTGGTCCCCTGCCGGCTACGGCGGCACAGGCCAAACCTTCAACTGGCAGCTGGCTGCCCGGGCCGCTCTGAACCGGCGCATCATCCTTGCTGGTGGCCTGACCGCGGAGAATGTGGCGGATGCCGTCCGCACCGTTCGCCCCTATGCGGTGGATGTTTCCAGCGGTGTGGAAAGCGCCCCCGGCCAAAAAGACCCCCGGAAAGTGGCGGCTTTCATTCGCAACGCCAAACGTGCCATGGAGTCATGAATGTATCAATTTCCCGATGATAACGGGCATTTCGGACAGTTTGGCGGCCGCTATGTCGCCGAGACTCTGATGCCCGCCCTCCTCGAGCTGGATGCAGCCTATAAGCAGGCCAAATCAGATCCGGTCTTTCAAGAGGAATTCGACTATTATTTAAAGGATTATGTCGGCCGGCCGAGCCCCCTTTACTTCGCTCGTCGTCTGTCCGAACACCTTGGCGGGGCACGCATCTATCTGAAGCGCGAGGATCTCAACCATACCGGGGCCCACAAGGTCAACAACACGGTCGGCCAGGCCCTGCTGGCCCGGCGCATGGGGAAAAAACGGGTGATTGCCGAGACCGGAGCCGGTCAGCACGGCGTGGCCACGGCCACGGTGGCCGCTCTGTTCGGCATGACGTGCGATGTCTTCATGGGAACGGAGGACATCCGCCGCCAAGCCCTCAACGTCTTTCGCATGAAGCTGCTCGGGGCAACCGTCACCGGTGTCACCAGCGGCACCGCGACGCTGAAGGACGCCATGAACGAGGCCATTCGCCAATGGGTGACCAGAGTCCGCGACACCTTCTATATCATCGGCACCGTCGCCGGTCCCCACCCTTATCCGGCCATGGTCAGGGATTTTCAATCGGTCATCGGCCGTGAAACCCGGCAGCAGATCCTGCAGGCCGAAGGGCGGCTTCCCGACGTGGCTGTGGCCTGCATCGGCGGGGGCTCCAATGCCATGGGATTGTTCTACCCATTTCTGGAAGAGAAGAGGGTTCGGCTGATCGGCGTCGAAGCCGCCGGCCTCGGCGTGGAAACCGGCAAGCATGCCGCCAGTATCGGCGCCGGGCGGGTGGGGGTGCTGCATGGGAACAAGACCTTTCTGCTGCAGGACGGGGAAGGTCAGATTGAACATGCCCACTCGATTTCCGCAGGGCTCGACTATCCCGGAGTCGGACCGGAACACTCCCATCTCCATGCGATCGGCAGGGCCGAATATGTGTCCATCAGGGACGACGAGGCTTTGGAGGCTTTCCGCCTGCTGACGGAGATGGAAGGGATCATCCCGGCGCTGGAAAGCTCCCATGCCGTAGCCCATGTCATGAAGCTCGCCCCGACTCTGCCGAAGGATTCGATTATTGTCGTCTGCCTTTCCGGCCGGGGCGACAAGGACATCCATACCGTGGCGGAAGCCATGAATGTGGAACTGAACTGACGGAATAAACTCGATGAAATTCAGCGAATTGAAGCTTCCCGATCCGGTCCGGCAGGGGATCGAGGCTGTCGGCTTTACCGAATTGACGCCGGTTCAGGAAGAGGCGATTCCCCTGGCGCTGTCAGGTAAGGACGTTGCCGCCCAAGCCCAGACAGGCACCGGCAAAACCGCCGCCTTTCTGATTTCCCTTTTCAGCCGGTTGTTGCAGCACCCCGGGGAGACCACTGACAATCCCCGTGCCCTGATCCTCGCGCCGACCCGTGAACTGGTCGTGCAGATTTGGGAGGATGCGAAGGGTCTGGGAAAATTCTGCCCTTTCAAACTGCAGCCGATCTTCGGCGGGCTCGATTACGAAAAGCAACGCCAGGCCCTCAGGGAGGGCGTGGACATCATCATCGCCACCCCTGGTCGATTGATCGATTACGCCAGACAGAACGTGTTCAAGTTCAACCGCATCGAGGCCCTGGTCATCGATGAGGCCGACCGCATGTTCGACATGGGGTTCATCAAGGACCTGCGCTTCATCCTGCGCAAACTGCCCCCCTTCGAGAAACGGCAGACCATGCTGTTTTCCGCCACTCTGTCCGGCCGGGTCCTGGAACTGGCTTATGAATTCATGAATCTTGCGGAAAAGGTCAGCATTGCACCCGACCAGATTACCGCCGAACGGGTGGAGCAGATCCTGTACCATGTTGGCCGCCGGGAAAAATTCGCTCTGCTGCTCGGTCTGCTGAAGAAGGAACCGGAGCCTCGCCGGGTTCTGCTGTTCGTCAATACCAAGCGGGAAGCCGAGCACCTGACCGGCAGACTCAAAGTGAATGATTTCAGTGCGGAAGTGATCTCCGGGGACATCCCGCAGAAAAAACGGATGCGGATCCTGAATGAATTCAAGGAAGGGCGAATCAACTACCTGGTTGGCACCGACGTTGCTTCGAGGGGAATTCATGTGGAGGATGTGACCCACGTTGTCAACTACGATCTCCCCCAGGATCCCGAAGACTATGTGCATCGTATCGGCCGCACCGCCCGGGCCGGGGCCAGCGGCAAGGCGATCAGTTTCGCCGATGAGGATACAGCCTATTATCTGAGTGATATCGAAGGATATGTCGGTTTCCGCATCCCTTCCCAATTCGCCGAGGAAGAGGATTTCTGCAACGCTTACAAGCGCTACGTCCCCCGGAAGAAGGCGCCCGTCAAGGAAGCCGAACGGCCTGCCGGCAAAGGGCGGCGACCCTCTTCACGGCGTTCCTCCAGAAACAAAGGGCGCCGGAAGCCCACCGGGGACAAGCCGGGTAATTAAGATAGGGATTTCAGGGAATTATAGGATCAATAGCAGGGCAGCCGGTCAGATGGCGCGCCATCCTTGAGGAGAAAGAATGGGACGCATTGAAGCGACCTTTGAACGATTGCGGCAACGGCGGGAAACCGGGCTGATTCTTTTCATTACCGCCGGTGACCCTGATCTGGACACCACCGAAAAATTGATTCACGCTCTGGTGGAGAGCGGTGCCGATCTGATCGAGCTCGGATTTCCCTTTTCCGATCCCATGGCTGATGGGCCGACCATCCAGGCCGCCTCCGAGCGGGCCCTGGCCGCAGGGGCCACGCTGGAGAAAATTCTGGAGATGGTATGCCGGGTGCGTCAGCACACCAATATTCCGATTGTCCTCATGGGCTATTACAATCCGGTGTTCAGTTACGGGAACCAGAAATTCGCAGCCGATGCCGCCCGGGCCGGCGTGGACGGGCTGCTGCTTGTCGACCTGCCGCCCGAAGAGGACCAGGAGCTCTATCAACCCCTGCAGAAGGAGGGGCTATGTCTGATCCGTCTTCTGGCTCCCACCACCCCCGCAGTCCGGATCGATTCTCTCGTTGCCCGGGGTGAAGGCTTCCTCTATTATGTGTCCATGACCGGGGTGACCGGCAGCCGGAAGGTCGACGCCGAAGCCATTGAACTCGAGGTCCGCGAGTTGAAAACTCGCTGCGATCTCCCGGTGGCTGTCGGTTTCGGCATCTCTTCCCCGGAGGATGCCAGGGCCGTCGGCCGTTTCGCCGATGCCGTTGTCGTTGGCAGCGCTCTGGTGAAAATTATCGCCGAACTGGGAACTTCGCCTGACCTGATCCCCCAGGCTAAAACCTTCGTTCGTGCTTTAAAAAACAGTCTTTCCTGATCGCCGGCGAACATCGCAAGGAATTTTCCCATACGAGGTAACAGATATGGCCTGGTTCCGCAAATCGAAGGCACCCATCGTGCCGGTAGAAACCAAAAAGATGCAGATGCCGGAGGGAATCTGGAAAAAATGCCCCAACTGCAATGAAATCATCTATGCCAAGGAGATCGAGCGGAATCTCAACGTTTGCCCCAAATGCGACTACCACTTTCGCATTTCGGCCCGGGAAAGGATCGCTTTGATTCTGGACGAGGGCTCCTTCCAGGAAATGGACGCGAAGATGAAATCCGTCGATTTCCTCGATTTCAAGGACAGCAAGCGTTACAAGGATCGCATCCGGGCGGCCATGAAAAGCAGCGGCAGCAATTCGGCCGTCATTTCCGGGGAGGGGACTATCCACCAGCTGCCGGTGGTGGTGGCGGTCTTCGATTTTCAGTTCATGGGCGGCAGCATGGGGTCGGTGGTCGGGGAAAAGATCACCCGGGCCATCGAGCGCGCCCTGGACACCCGTTGCCCCTGCATCGTGTTTTCTTCTTCCGGCGGTGCCCGGATGCAGGAGAGCATCCTTTCGCTGATGCAGATGGCCAAGACCAGTGCAGCATTGGCCCGTTTGAAAGAGGCCGGCATTCCTTTCATTTCAGTGCTGACCGATCCCACCACCGGTGGAGTGACCGCCAGCTTCGCCATGCTCGGCGACATCAATATGGCTGAACCCCGCGCCCTGATCGGCTTTGCAGGGCCGAGGGTCATCGAGCAGACCATCCGCCAGAAACTGCCGGACGGCTTTCAGAGATCCGAATATCTGCTCGAGCACGGCATGGTGGACATGATCGTGGCCCGGCAGGAGATGAAGGATCGCCTCGCCCAGATCCTGCGCATCTTTACCAAGAACTGAAACATGGACTATCGGGAGAGCCTTGCCTATCTCTACGGCCTCCAGCAGTTCGGCATCAAGCTCGGGCTGGACAATATCCGCGGGCTGCTGGACACACTGGCCCATCCCGAAAATCAATACCCCATCGTTCATGTCGGCGGCAGCAACGGCAAGGGTTCGGTTTCGGCCACCCTGGCCCGCATTCTGCGGGAAGCCGGTTTGCGAACCGGCCTCTACACCTCCCCTCATCTGCATTCCTTTACCGAGCGGATCCAGGTCGATGGCCGGCCCATTGACGAAAACGAGGTCGGGCGGCTGACGGAGTTCATCCGCCGGCATTGCCGGGAGATTCCCGCCACCTTTTTCGAATTCACCACAGCCATGGCCCTGCTGTATTTCCAGCAGCAGGCGGTGGATGTGGCGGTTATCGAGGTGGGGATGGGGGGCAGACTCGATGCCACCAATGCCGTTCATCCCCGGGTGACGGTGATCACCCCCGTCTGTCTGGATCATGTCGAACACCTCGGCGCTGATCTGGCAGCCATCGCCGGCGAAAAAGCAGGTATAATCAAGCAGCAGGTTCCTCTGGTCCTGGGCGCTCAGGACCCCGAGGCCCTGTCCGTTTTACAAGAACAGGCCAAAGTTCGCGGGGCGCCGGTTTTTCTTTTCGACCGCGATTTTTCGGTTTCGGAATCGCCGAAGGGTTTTTCCTATAAAGGTCTCGACCTTGCCCTGGAAGAGCTGGAACCGGGATTGCCGGGCCGCCATCAGTGGCAGAACATGTCCCTGTCCCTGGCCGCTGCCGAGCTTCTGCAGCGACAGGGGATGGTCCTGCCCGCCGAGGCTCTGCGCCGTGGCGTGGCCGGTGTCAGCTGGCCCGGTCGCCTCGAATGGTGGCGGGGCGGGGACCGTATGCTGCTCGACGGAGCGCATAACGAAGGCGGGGCCCGGGTCCTGGCCGACTACCTCCGTTCCCTTCCGGTCGGCGGCATTCGCTGGGTCGTCGGGATCAAGGCGAAAAAGGACGTCCACAGCATCTTCGCGTCTCTGCTGCCGCTGGTGAACGGCGTTTACGCAGCACCGGCGCCGGTTGATAGGCCGGTTGCGGCCGAAGAATTGAGGGCCCTCGCCGCTGAGGCCGGAGTTGCCGCAAAATCTTTCGAGTCGACGGGCGAGGCCCTCCAGGCCGCCCTCGCCGAACAACGGCCCGGCGAAATAATTCTGGTGGCCGGCTCCCTCTTTCTGGTCGCCGCCGCCCGTGATTTTCTATTGAGTCAGGAGGAAACCGGATCATGAACACCCGGGCGCTCACATGGGGGCAGATGCTCGCCCTTCTGGTCTGTCTGACAGGGATTGCACTGCCGGCGTCAGCGGAAAACGGCATCCGTGCGCAGTCCCTGCCTGTCGAGATCGAAGCCGACCAGTTGACCTACGACGAGGACTCCAGCACCTATCTGGCTGAAAGAGACGTGTTGCTGCGTCGGGGAGAGGACATTCTTCAAGCCGAGGAGGTGCGTTGGAACGAGCAGACCAACCGGGCGGCCGCTTATGGCGATGTCCGCTTGGCCGGTCCCGACGGCGTAGCGACCGGCACAGAGATGCAACTCGATCTGGCGGAGGGGACCGGCATTATCCGCAACGGCCATGTGTTGATTCGCAAGGATAATTTCCATATCTACGGTGACGAAATCGAGAAGACCGGCGAAGACACCTATCGGGTTGCGGACGGCACCTTTACCACCTGTGACGGCGAAGTCCCCTCCTGGAAATTCACTGCCAGTGAGGTCGATGTAACGCTCGAGGGGTTCGCCTGGGCCAAAAACGTTTTTTTTCATATAAACGACCTGCCGGTACTCTATCTCCCGATCTTCGGTTACCCGGTCCAGACCGAGCGGCAATCCGGCCTGCTGACCCCATCCGTCGGCTATTCGGACAAAGGGGGGAGCGAGCTGTCCCTGGCTTATTACCAGGTGATCGACCGTAATATGGACGCAACCTTCTATCTCGACTATCTTTCCCGCCTCGGTGTCGGGAAGGGTCTGGAATTTCGATATTTTTTCGGCCATGACAATGAGGGGGAGGCAAAGATCTATCATGTCAGCGGCCTCTCCGGCGAAGACGACCGCTTCGCTCTCGGGTGGCAGCACCTGGGGACCCTGCCCGCAGATGTACGGTTGATCGCCGATGTCACCTACGTCAGTGAAAAAGACTATTTTTCCGATTTCGGCGAAGCCGCGGGGGAATACAATCTCGATACCGCGGAATCCCTTCTGGCCGCGAGCCGGAACTGGGGAAAGAATAATCTGGCCGGGCAGGTCCGGTATGTCAAGGACCTGCGGGACAATGAAGATCTGGTCCTGCAGCGGCTGCCCGATGTGCGCTTCGCCGTGATCCGCCAGCGCATCGGCGATACTCCCCTGTATTATCGGCTGGATTCGGAAGCAGCTTATCTGTACGAAGACAACAATCCGCAGGACGAGAACCGGGAAGGGGGGCGCTTCGCCCTGCGTCCGGCCCTCTCTGCGGTCTTCCACCCCGGTGGAGTAATGGATCTGGTTTCTGAGGTAGCCTATCTGGGACGGTTCTATTCGGGTCACTTCGGTGAAGAAGCGGAAGGGGCCATCGATTTTTCGACCCGGCTTGCCAGCCGCTTCTCCCGGGTCTATGCGGTTGATGGAGACCGGATAAGAAAGATTCAGCATGTGGTTCAGCCGGAAATCGGATACCGCTACTCTCCTGCGGATATCTTCACCGACCTGCCCGGGATGACCGTCGAGGATTTCGCCGGCCGTCAGCACGTTACAACCGTCGGCGTGACCAACCGTCTCATTGCCCGGCTCGCATCGGCAGAGGGGCAGGTGGACACTCATGAATTTCTCTATCTGCGGCTGGCTCAGGAATTCAATCTGGATGCTTCAGGGAAAAATCTTCTGGTGCCCGGTCAGAGTCCTTCGGTGGATCATCTGCGGCTGGAACTTATCGTCCGCCCGACCCGAAGAACTTTTTTCGATGTCGATACCCGTTACGACGTGACCTCAGGAGAGGATTTTCTGGATTTCAACGCGGCGACCGGTATCCGCGACGCGCAGGGCAACAGCCTTTCCCTCTCCTACCGCTACGAGAAAGACGATCATGAGTACCTGGGTGCCGGAGTGCGAACCTCCTGGCTGAAGCCGGTGTATGTCGGCTATTCCCACCGCTACTCCGTCGATGGCAGCGAGGAGCTGGAAAAGGTTCTTGATATCGAGTACCGCGCCCAATGCTGGAGCGTTTTCCTGCTCTGGCGGGATCGCCGGGAGGATCAGGAAATTTCCATCAATTTCTCCCTGTCCGGCCTTGGTCGGGTCTGGGGCTGGGGAGGAAGCCTCGGCCCATAGGCTGATGAAAAAACCTCCTGTTTCTTTATGAAATAAATTTATTAATTTGTTGACGCTAAGGTTTGTTTATGTTAATCACAAACGAACCAGGGGTTGCGGCAGGGTGTCCTGCCACCGAACGTCAACTTCAATGAAAGAAACAAGGAGGCGGACCATGAAAAAATTGTTCACTATCTTGCTGGCCGGCCTGATGCTGGCCGCTCCCATGACCTTGCAACCGGCTTTTGCTGCAGCAAAGGCGAAGGCAGCTTCTGTTGAAAAGGTCAATATCAATACCGCGCCCGTGGAGCAGCTCCAGGAGTTGCCCGGCATAGGCAAGGTGGTTGCGGAACGGATTGTCGTCTACCGGACGGAAAACGGCTCCTTCTCCTCTCCGGAGGATCTGCTCAAGGTCAAGGGAGTAGGGAAGGGGGTTCTGAAGAAAATTCACGACCGCATTGTTCTGGAGTAACGGTTCAGGCTTTGCCTGCCAGGATTTAAATGGTAGTATCGCCAAAAAAGGTAATTGGCCACCAACATGCTTTTGCAAGAAAGCCCGGCAAAAGGTCCCAGTCGATGCCCGAAGAAAATCCAACACCCCGTGCCCGATTCAAAATGCCCCTGGTGCCCATGCTTCTCATCCTGATTATTCTCGGGGTTGCCCTGTTTGGAGAAAAGGGGATTCTTCGCGCCTTGCAGGCCAGCCGGCACAAAAGTGAGCTGGAAACCGAGCTGCAGCGTCAGGAAGAGCTGATTCGGGGTCTGAAAAAGGAAGTAGAGGCTTTGCGGTCCGACCGGGAATTCCTGGAAGGGATTGCCCGGCGGGAGCTCGGCATGGTCAAGGAAGACGAACTGGTCTACCAGTTTCCCAAAAACCCGACGGCGACCAGTCAGCCCAATCCTTGAAGGCATCACAAAGACAACGTTTCGTGGCCCCGGCTCGTGCCGGGGCCTTTTTATTATAGAGATTGCAGCACTCCTTGACAGGCAATGGAGTGAAAGGTACCATACCATGTTTTTAATCCCCTCTGGGGGCCGCAGGCTGGAAAATTCCTTGCGAAGACAGGCTGGCCGGGACAAAGATCGTCTTATCGAGAAAGAAATCTCATGAAAGAAAATCTGCGTGAACTCATTCTTAAGGCCCTGCAGCACTGCGTGGTGCGGGGAGCTTTGCAGTCGGATAAATTTCCAGAAATCGCTCTGGAAGTGCCCGCCCGTTCCGATCATGGGGACTTTTCCACCAATATCGCCATGGTGTTGGCCAAGGCGGAAAAGAAGGCTCCGCGAAAAATTGCCGAAGAACTGGTAGCGGCTCTCGGTGACGGCTCCGGTATCTGGGACCGGGTCGAAATCGCCGGGGCCGGCTTCGTCAATTTTTTTCTCAGCAACCGCTACTGGTTCGGGGTTCTCGACGAGGTGGTGCGTCAGGGCGCCCTGTTTGGCCGCAGCAGGATGGGAGCAGGGCAAAAGGTTCAGGTTGAATTCGTCAGTGCCAACCCGACCGGGCCGCTTCACATCGGCCACGGCCGTGGGGCGGCCACTGGAGATGCCGTGGCTGCCGTCATGGAGGCAGCCGGCTACGAGGTCCAGCGGGAATATTATATCAATGATGCCGGAAACCAGATGGATACCCTCGGTCGGTCCCTCTACCTGCGTTATCGGGAGCTGCTCGGCGACAAAATCGATTTTCCTTCAGACTGTTATCAGGGGGTTTACATCAAGGATCTTGCGGCCGAGGTTCTCGACCGGGAAGGGCGGCAGCTTCTGGAAAAGCTCGAAGAAGAGGCCATCCGCTTTTTCGCCGAATATGGTGGCGGCAAGATCCGGGACGGCATCGAGGACGATCTGCAGGCCTTCGGCGTCGGGTTCGATCGCTGGTACAGCGAACAGAGCCTCTATGACCGGGGCGAGGTGGAGCGGGGAATCTCCCTGCTCAAGGAACGGGGATTGACCTATGAAAAGGAAGGTGCCATCTGGTTCCGCACCACCGATTTCGGTGACGACAAGGATCGGGTCCTGGTGAGGTCCAACGGTGCCACCACCTACTTCGCCTCTGACGTCGCCTATCACAAGGAGAAGTATGATCGCGGTTTCGATCTGGTCATCGACGTCTGGGGCGCTGATCATCACGGTTATGTGCCGCGAATGAAAGCCGTACTGGCCGGCCTTGGGCGCAATCCGGACGATCTTAAGGTCATCCTGGTGCAATTGGTCAATCTGCTTCGCGGAGGACAACAGGTGGCCATGAGCACCAGATCCGGAGAATTTGTCACCCTGCGCGAGGTGATTGACGAGGTCGGGCGGGACGCATGCCGCTTTTTCTTCCTCATGAGGCGGTCGGACAGTCAGCTTGATTTCGACCTGGAACTGGCCAAGAAACAGAGTAATGAAAATCCGGTTTATTACGTACAATACGCACATGCCCGGGTTTGCAGCATCAACCGCAATGCCGACGAGCAGGGTCTGGAAATGCCTGCGCTGGGCGAGGTCGAGTTCGATCGCCTGATCCTGGAAGACGAGTTGGCGCTGGTCAAGTTACTGTCCCGGTATCCGGAGACGATCGAAGGTGCCGCCCGCTTCTGTGAGCCGCACCGCGTGGTGTTTTACCTGCAGGATCTGGCAGCCCGTTTCCACAGCTACTACAACAAGGGTCGGGTGTTGAGCGAGGACATTGAAACCAGCAAGGCCCGCCTTTACCTGATCAACGGCGTGCGCCAGGTGCTGGAAAATGCTTTGTTGCTTCTCGGGGTTTCGGCGCCGGAAAGAATGTAAAGAGGGAGGTTCCGTCATGGCTCGTCAGGTGGTCTCACGCACCCAACGTCGCATGGAAAAGAGACAGGCTCTGGTTATGCTGGCCCTGCTGCTGGTGGCCTGTCTGGTCAGTTTTTCATTGGGGGTTATGGTCGGCAGGGGAGGAAGCCGGGATGTCCTGGTTACCGAACAGATCCCGCAGGAAAAACCGGCCGTGGCAGCCCAGGCTGAAGAGGGTTCCGCTCTACAGGGCGGACCCGCAGAGGAACCTGAAAGTGGAGAGCTGACCTTTTACGATACCCTGCCCCAGGGCCAGGAAAATGCTCTGGGGAGCGGTATCAATCTTCCTCCTGTGGAGGAAGCGAAACCCAAGGAGCAGCCCGCCGAAAAAACCGTCGCCCAACCCGTAGTCAAGCCTGTGGCCAAAGACCCGGAACTGCCGGCTGAATTGGGGCCGCTTGCAGAGCGCCTTTTGCAGGAAAAGCCGGTCGCTCCGAAACCGGCGGCAACTTCCACCGGCAGCTATGTGATCCAGGTCGCCTCCGTCAACGAAAAACAGGGTGCCGAAGGCTTGCGCGCACGTATGGCCGCCAAGGGTTATCCTGCCTATGTCGAGCAGGCCGATCTCGGGGCAAAAGGCGTCTGGCATCGCGTCTTCGCCGGTCCCTACGGCAGCAAAGAAGATGCCGAAAGAGTGGTTGCGGCACTGAAGGCAGACAAGATCTCCTCGGCCCCGCTGTTGAAAAAAAAGTGATTGCGAAAATTCTTGACAGGAGAAGCAAATGGATCTATAGTTCGCTTCTCATGACGCGGGGTGGAGCAGTTCGGTAGCTCGTCGGGCTCATAACCCGAAGGTCGCAGGTTCAAATCCTGCCCCCGCTACCAAAGAAATCAGGGACTTGCAGCAATGCAGGTCCCTTTTTGTTTTGCCTTGTACACTATTTTGTTCACCTGCTCAAGCTGAAACGGAGGTATGGTATGGTTCGTATCGGCGAACACCAGCAATACCTTCTTGGGCGGGGGGTGCCTCTTGCCTGAAGTTTTTTTGGGAGGGAAAGATGAGCGATGACAAGAGATCGATCCATGAATTCGATTTCAGCCTGATCTGTGAATATTACGCGTATCTGGAGCGACAGGGGCCAGGCAGTCCTGATGTCACCCTCAAGGCACTCAGCTTTATCGATAATCTCAACAATGAATCAAAAATTGTCGACCTGGGCTGTGGAACCGGTGGTCAGACAATGGTGTTGGCTCGACATGCGCCCGGGCAGATTACAGGCATCGATCTGTTTGCCGATTTTATTGAGATATTCAACGCCAATTGCCAGACCCTCAATCTTCAAGACAGAGTATCCGGCATTGTTGGCTCAATGGACAAACTTCCCTTTCAGCAAGAAGAGTTGGACCTGATCTGGTCGGAAGGCGCCATCTACAATATCGGGTTTGAGCAAGGCTTGAAGGAATGGCATGGATTCCTGAAGAAGGGGGGATTTGTCGCCGTTTCGGAAGCCTCCTGGTTGACTGAGGAACGCCCCGCCGAAATCGATGCGTTTTGGAAGGACGCTTATCCGGAAATCGATGTCATTTCTCGAAAAGTCGAACAGATGCAGAAAGCCGGCTATGTTCCCATGGCCACCTTTGTGTTGCCGGAAAACTGCTGGATCGATAATTTCTACATGCCGCAGGTTTGGGTCCAGGAGAGATTTCTGAAAAAACATTCAGGCAATAAAACGGCAGAAGAACTCGTTGAAAATCAGCGGCATGAAGCGGAGTTGTATTATAAATACAAAGATTTTTATGGATATGTTTTTTATATCGGAAAAAAGATTTGAGATGGGAAGGAATGCATTATGTTCTATAAAGCCAATGAAGATGAATACAAGCAGGTTCTGCCGGGAATTCGATTAAAAACACTGGTTTATGGAGAAAAAACGCTTTTTTCAGAATTCAGAATGGAAGCCAATAGCTTACTGCCACGGCATAACCATCCCCATGAGCAGACCGGTTATTTAGTGGAGGGGAGGATCCGTCTCAGGATCGGAGAACAGACATTCGATGTCGGCCCGGGAGACAGCTGGTGTATACCCGGAAATATGGATCATAGCGCGGAAATAGTGGAAAAATCCGTGGCGATCGAAGTTTTTTCTCCAGTTCGGGAAGATTATCTTCCCGAGAAATAACCTTTAACCTGGGTCAGACTGTTCTGTCTGCCTTTGGGACCAGCGCCATTGAAGGCTGGGTTTGCCGAAAGAGCGGTTGAGTTGATCCGGAGAGAAGGGGATGTCGTAGAACTCCCGGTAAAAGAGTTCCGCTTCCCTGAGAACATCGAATTCGAAGCGATCGGGGTGGAAAACGTTGGCCAGGTACAGCAGGCCGATGATCCAGCGGGGGCCGCCGAAATCGCTGCCGGGCAAAGGCGGGGTGTGGATGCGGCCCTGACGGACCGCCTCGACGTCCAGCCCGAGGCGCTGGCACTCTTGCCAAAAGTCCTCGACCGGGCTGGAGATGAAAGAGGAAATCAGCATGACTTCCGGGTTCAGCTTGCGTATGACCTCAGGGACGATGCTCATGCCGGGGCGGCCTTTCAGCTCCAACTGCTGGTTGACGCTGTCGCCGCCAGCAATGGTCACCAGTTGATTCTCGAACCGCTCGCCCTTGATGGCGAACAGCGGTGTGCCCATGGCGTAATACACCCGCGGCTTTCGGCCGATCCCTTTCAGCCCCTGAACCACCGCATCCAGACGTGTCCCGATGTAATCGATCAGTCTGCCGGCCTGGCTCTGCCGCCCGGTCAATTCTCCGAAGCGGCGCAGGGTGGCCAGATATGAATCGGGTTTTTGAATAGCCTGATGCAGTTCCCGCAGGTTCTCTTTTCCAAGCACCCTCTCCCATATGCCGACCACTTCCTCGGGGTCTTTCACGCCCAGAGCGATCAGCATCGCCTGGACGATTTCGAGCGCCCGGGTAAACGGGTAGCCGCCCTGGAAGTCCCCTTCCCGGAAGTTGCAGCATGCCGCCTCGCCGCGCAGATCGAGCGCTGCCGGACCGTGCATGCACCGCTCGTCGTCGACGGCCAGCAGCCGGGCTCCCATCGGACCGTAAAAATCGCGCCGAATCAGGACGTCCCCGCATTCAGGACAGCGACTGTGGAGTTGAGCGCTGCCGGGTGAATTGAACAGGTAGACATGCCGCAACAACGCCCGCAGATCCTCGACCAAATCCTCCGATTCGCGAATCGTGGGTTCCCAGGCGGGATCGGCCGCTTCCAGGGGGATGTAGCGCATCACCTGCAGGGGGATGGCGGGGGAAACCTCGGCGACCCGATGGGCCAGCTCCAGCAATTCCCCTTGATTGTCCCGCCGGTGCATGCAGGCCACTTCCACATGCACCCCGGCCTCGTGCAGCAGGCGGATGTTGCGCAGCACGGGTTCCGGCGATCTTCCGCCGCAGGCCCGATAGGACGGCTCGTCCAGCCCCTTGACGCCGATGTTGACGAAATCGAGCAGCGGCAGCAGTCGAGCCAGAGAGGTCTCGGTAAAGTAGCCGTTGCTGGCGCAGCCGACCAGCAACTCCGCATCCCGGGCGGCGCGGGCGACCCGCAGAAAGGTTTCGAAGTTGGCCAGGGGGTCGTTCATCAAAAAGGAGATGCCCCGGCAATCCTGCTGCAGGGCGAGGGCCGTTACCTCTTGCGCATCGAGTTTTCGCAGCATGTCGCTGGCAGGATTCATCTCCTTCACGATGACGGTGGAGATGCAGCCGGAACAGTCGAAATTGCAGCCGACCGTGCTGATCTGCAGAAATTTGCCGCCCGGATGGAAGTGCAGCATCGGCATGGTTTCGATGAGAATCGGGCAGACGATCAGGTAGCGGTCGGGATAGATTTCCTCCATGGCGCCGTTGCTGCCCCGGTATTGGCCGCAGGCGCCGGTTTGGCCTTCCGCAACCTGGCAGCGGTTTTCGCAGATGTCACAGATCATGCGGTCTCTCCTTCTGCGGCCGAAAGCCCGCCACTCGATTTGCAGAACACGGCCCAGATGCCGGAAAAATCCTCGACGATTTTGAAAGAGGGGACGCCCGCGTCGCGCAGAGCGTTTTCGAGAAACTCCGCATGCAGCCAGCGCGCCCGCTTCTCCGGATTGTCCTTGCGCGCCCAGCCGGGCCGCAGGCGGGAGATCTCCTCGGGGCTCTGGTAACGGCTGAAGCCGCCGCCGATCACGGCGAGACCGTTCGGCCGCAGCACCCGATAGATTTCCCGAAAGGCGAGGGCGTGGTCATCCCAGAAAGGTATGGACCCGCGGCTGATCACAAAAGAGGCGAAACAGTCCGGGAGGGGGAGGGAATGAACGTCCCCCTGGCGCCATTGAAAGCGTTTTTCCTCCAGGCCGTGGCGCCGGACATTTTCGTCCGCCAGAGCCAGGGCCGCCGGATTGAGGTCGATTCCCACCAGCTCCAGGTCGGTGAGTTTGGCCAGTTCGATCAGCATCGGGCCGCCGCCGGTGCCGATATCCAGGCAGAGCCCCCGGGTTACGCCATAGTCCTCCACCATCTGCCGAGCCAGCAGTGGGTAGGTGCCGGCGAAGGGGTGATCGGAATCGTAACGATAAAAAGCCAGAAGGTCCTTCTGGTTTTGGTCGGCCCCGTTTTCTTCCGCGACTTTTGTCATTCGACTGCTCCTGTCCATCCTGTTTATCCCGCGACATGCCCGCCGCTGTTCAGCAGGGTCGGAAAGCACGCCTTGCGGTCCACTCCTTCGCCGATGTGCAGCACCTTTACCACGATGCCGTAGGCCTGTTCCAGGTTCTCCCCGGTGACGACCTCATCCGGTCTGCCCTGGTGGACCATCCGTCCCCGGTCGAGGATGGCCGCCTCCGTCGCCGCAATGAAGGCGTGGTCGGGGAAGTGGGAGGCCATGAGGATGCCGATCCCCTGTTCGGCGAGGGACCGCACCACGCGCAGGATGCGGACCTGGTTGCCCATGTCGAGATGGGAGGTGGGCTCGTCCAGGATCATGACCCGCGGCTGCTGGGCCAGGGCCCGCGCGATCAGGGTCAACTGCCATTCACCGCCGCTGAGCATGGTGCAGGGGCGATCGGCAAGGTGGCCGATGCCCACCGTCTCCAGCGCGGCGAGGGCGATTTCACGGTCCTTGTGAGTGGGGGAGGAGAAGACGTTGAGATGGGGTGCCCGGCCCATCACCACGATGTCGTGCACCAGGAAGGGGAAGGGGGATGCCTGGGTCTGCGGAACGTAGGAGATAGTTTTGGCCACCTCGGCCGGCTTCAGGCGGGACATGTCCCTGCCGTCGAGGAGGATCGAACCTTGCCAGCCGTGCAGGATGTTGCTGACACATTTGAGCAGGGTGGATTTGCCGGTGCCGTTGGGACCCAGCAGGCAGAAAACATCGCCGGAGGAGACCGTAAAGGAGACATCGCGGAAGATGGCTCCCGCCTCGTCTTCCCCGTAGCTGAAGGCCAGCTTGTCAACGCTGATCAGAGGTTTCTTCATCGTTTACCACCCCGAACGGTTTTTGCGCAGCAGGTAGGCGAAGATGGGTGCGCCCACCAGTGCGGTGAGAATGCCGATGGGGATTTCCATCTCCATGGCCGTCCGGGCGATGGTATCCACCGCCACCAGGTAGCAGGCCCCCACCAGAACCGTGACCGGCAGGAGGATCTTGTTGTCCGGCCCGGCGAGGATTCTGCCGATGTGGGGGATGACCAGCCCGATCCAGCCGATGATGCCGCCGATGGAGACGGCCGCTGCGGAAATCATGGTGGCGCAGAGGATGACGGTCGCCCGGATGCGCCCTGTGTCCACGCCGAGCGCCCGGGCATCCTCCTCGCCCATGCTCAGCAGGTTGATCCGCCAGC
The DNA here is from genome assembly GCA_041390365.1 of Syntrophotaleaceae bacterium. Lineage (NCBI taxonomy): Bacteria > Pseudomonadati > Thermodesulfobacteriota > Desulfuromonadia > Desulfuromonadales > Syntrophotaleaceae > Syntrophotaleaceae bacterium. The sequence goes on from JAWKQB010000001.1 coordinate 335,119, forward strand.
GGATGAGGAGTAGCACGGTCATGCCGAGCAGGATGATGGGCGCCACCACGACCATGTCACGGTTTGACGCGTTGTTGAGCGAGCCGAGGAGCCAGAAGATAATGGAGGGCATTTCGTTGACCGGGTCGGCGACATACTTGATGAGCGAGGTGCTGGCGGAGAAAAGGGCGCCGACGATGATGCCCGAAAGGACCAGCATCAGAACCGGCGTCGACCGGTAGACCCGGCTCAAGCTGTAGGTCAGCAGCACCGCGAGCAGGCCGAACAGGAAGGACAGGATCTGCACGGCGAGAATGTGGCCGAAAAAGAGGATGGCGATGGCCGCGCCGAGACCCGCGCCGGCCGATACGCCGAGAATGTGAGGCGAAACCAGGGGATTGCGGAACAGCCCCTGGAAGGCGGCGCCGGAGATGGAAAGCCCGGCCCCCACGAGCATGCCGGCCATAAGCCGGGGAACCCGGACATCGAACAGGATCGACTCCAGGATCGGGGACCAGGTTCGTTCGATCGGCAGTACCGCGGAGGCGAAAATTCTGAAAATCAGATCGGGGCCGATCTTCAACTGGCCGAGCATCAGGGAGGTCGAGGCCACGGCCACCAGCAGGAGGGTCAGGATCAACAGGAGTCTGCGCGGATCGGCCTGGCGGACTTTATTGTGCGAGGAATGCATGCCCCTGACTACCTCTTGCCTGCAACGGCGCCGAAGGTGAAGCTGTAGTCGCCGTTCAGAACGGACCGGGACTGGTCATCGCTTAGGTCGAAATCCATGGTTTCCCGATAGAACCTCTTGACCTCGGCGACCAGATCGACATCGGCAAAGCGCTCGGGATAGGCGGTCTTGGCCAGCCAGAGCGGGTAGAGGACGGCCGCTTCGGCCGTGGGCCGGTCCCAGATGAAGATGCCCACCGGCTGCTTGAAAACCTGCCGATTTTGAATCGCCGTAACGTTCTGCCAGCGCGGGTCGTTGTAAATCTCTTCCGGTGTGCCGGTGTCGATGATCAGAATATCCGGGTTCCAGGCGAGCACCTTTTCCATCGACATCTCCGACAGCCCGGAATGCAGCCCCTCCTGTTTCCCCGTGGTACTGATGGCGGCGGTCGCGTCGAGGCAACCCGCTGTTTCAATCCGTTCATGCATGAAGGTATCGCCGCCCAGGGTCACCAGGTGCTGGGGACCGTAGCCGTTGAAAACTTTTTTCCGTTGGTCCTGGGGGATGTCCGAGGTTCGGGATCTGATGAAGGAGAGGGTTTTGTCCAGGTAGGCGTTGTACTTTTCCCCTCGCTCCTGCTTGCCGAAGATCATCGCATAGAAGCGGATCTCCTCCTTGAGCAGCCGGGTGTCGTGGTTCATGCTGCTTTCGGTGAAGGCGACCGGTATGCCGGTTTTTTTCTGGACGATGGAACCGTCCAGATTGCCGGCGATGACCAGTTGCGGTTCGGCGAGCAGCAGCTCCTCGATATTGATGTGGCCGCTGGTGCTGCGCGGGCCGGGGAGTTCGGTGACCGTGGGGTCGAAGGCGAGCAGCAGCTCGGACCCCTTGAGGGTGTTGGTGACGGCGCAGAGCTGGTCGCGGGCCCCGAGGATATAGGCGATCTGACCGGTGGGACCACCGAACAGGGCGACCCGGGTGAGCGGATCGGGCACCCGGATCTCGTTACCGATCATGTCGGTGAGCAGCCGGGTGTTTTCCGCAGTGGATCGGGGTGCCCGGCGTACCAGGGCCAGCGCGAATACAAAGAAGCTTACAAGAAGGAAAATGATGAGAATGTTTCTGATATTCAGGGTTTTGTTCATGGTTGACTCCTCCAGCTATGTCCCACGGGAGTTTTAATACTTGACGGAACAAATACGCTATGTCAAGAAGTAAATAGCGTACAGGAAGCAGGAACGGAAGGAGTCGCTCATATTGCCAAGAAACTGGAAGAAGTCTTTGAAATGACTTATTTATTTCCGTTAGGATCGATGGGAGCCGGTGGTTTTATGAAGGTTCGTGGTTTTCACTTTTTCCCTTGTCTGATCTGGGTTGCCACCGCTCTGTTTCTGTCCGGCTGCGACCTCGGCCAGAAGGGAAACGCCGGGGAAACCCTGACCGTGGTCGACCAGTCGGGCAGGACCGTTACCGTGCCGAAGAAGATCGAGCGGATTGCCGCCCTTCATCATTTCGGCGGCAAGGTGGTCTTTGCCCTGGGCGCCCAGGATCTGCTGGTGGACCAGGCGCTCTATCATCATGAAAATACCGCCATGGGCCGGGTCAATCCCGCCTTTGCGGCGAAGCCGAGGCTCATAGACGGCCATAACCTCAACAACGAGGAGATGGTGGCGCTGCGGCCGGATATCGCCATCGCCTATACCTCCTTCGATCCTTCCGAGATGGAGCGTCTGGAAAATGCGGGCATTCCGGTCGTCGCCATCCGGGGAGAGACCCTGGACGAGAGCTTCGAGGGGGTTCGCCTGGTGGCCAGGGTGCTGGGACGGGAAGAGCGCGGAGAGGAATACATTGCCGACTGCCGCAAGCTCTGCCGCCTCGTGGAGGAGAGAACCGCCGGGATTCCTGCGCAAGAGCGGGTGAAGGTCCTTTTCAGCGGACCGAAGAACATCTTTTCCGTCGCCACCGGCGACATGCTGCAGGACACGCTGATGACCATGGCCGGCGGCCGCAACGTGGCTTCTTCAATGGCCGGTTTCTGGGCGACCGTGTCTCCGGAGCAGGTTGCCGCCTGGAACCCCGATGTCATTTTTCTCGGTTCGAGCCTCGATACCTACGGCGCCGGGGCGCTGTTCGACAACGGCATGCTGACCACCGTCGGTGCCGTCAGCCATCGCCGGGTGTACGTTTTCCCCTCGAATATCGGCTGGTGGGACTACCCGGCGCCCCATTGCGTTCTCGGTCTGGTCTGGATGGCGAAAACCCTCTATCCCGAGCGGTTCGACGATGTCGACATGCTCGCGGTCGCCGATGATTTCTACCGCAAATACCTTGGCTATTCCTTCACCGCCATGGGCGGGACCTTATGAAAAAAAGCCTCGTCATCCTCTGCCTGTTCACCTTCGGCCTCGCCTTTGTGACCTCGCTGGCCGTCGGGCGTTACCCGATCGGGCTGGCCGACCTGTCGCGCATGGCCGCCTCCCTGCTGCCCGGCATCGGCGCGGAAGGGGTTCCGGCCGAGGTGCGGGCGGTGTTCTGGAACATCCGCGTGCCGCGCATACTGCTCAGCATCGCCGTCGGCAGCGGTCTGTCCATTGCCGGGGTGGTGTTCCAGGCTCTGTTCCGCAATCCCCTGGCCGCACCCGACATCCTGGGGGTGACCGCCGGGTCCGGGTTCGGCGCCGCGCTGGCGATCATGTTTTTTACCCGCTCGCTGTTCGGTGTGCAGGGCCTGGCTTTCCTGTTCGGCGTGCTGGCCGTTTCCATCGCCTATTTCCTCGCCAACAGAAGCTGGGACCGGTCCGCCTCGGTGCTGGTGATCTCGGGAATCGTGGTCTCCGCCGTGTTCCAGGCCTGTGTTTCCATCCTCATGTATCTGGCCGATCCCTACGATCAGTTGGCGAAAATCGTTTTCTGGCTCATGGGCAGTTTTCATGTGGCGTCCTGGGCCAAGGTGCAGGCCACCCTGCCCGTGGTGCTGGCCGGTTCCCTGTTCCTCACCGTCTTCGGCTGGCGCCTCAACGTTATGACCCACAACGAAGAGGAAGCCCTGTCCCTCGGTGTAGACGTGTTCCGCTGGCGCCTGTTCTATCTCGGCATCAGCACGCTGGTCGTCGCCTCGTCGGTGGCCGCGGTGGGCAACATCAGTTGGATCGGCCTCATCGTGCCCCACATCGCCCGCTACCTGGTCGGCACCGAACACCGCCGGCTCGTCCCCACCGCGGCGTTCATCGGCGGCGGTTTTCTCCTGGTCATGGATACCGTCGCCCGCACCGTTTCCGTATCGGAAATACCGATCAGCATTATCACCTCGATCCTGGGAGCCCCTTTCCTCGGCTACCTGGTGATCCATCGCGGCAGAAAGGGAGTTCTGAATGTCGGTACGGGTTGACGGCATGACGGCCGGCTACGGCAACAGCCTGGTGCTCCACGACGTTTCCGTGGCGATGGCTGCCGGACGCATCTGCGCCCTGATCGGGCGCAACGGGTCGGGCAAGACCACCCTGATGCGCTGCATCAACGGCATCCTCAAGCCGGTCCGGGGGACGATCGCGGTCTCCGGCAGGGAGATCCGGACCATGAAGCGGGATGAAATCGCCCGCCTCATCAGTCTGGTTCCCCAGGGAAACTATTCCCCCTTCGAGTTTTCCTGCCTGGAAATCATCCTCATGGGCGGCGCCTCGCGCCTCAAGCCCTGGAGCGCGCCCTGCGCCAGGGAGAAGCGGCGCGCTCTGGGGATCTGCGGCGAGGTGGGGATATCCGATCTGGTTCACCGGCCCTTCAACTGCCTGTCCGGCGGGCAGAAGCAACTCATCATGCTGGCCCGGGCCCTGCACCAGGACGCCCCGGTCATGCTTCTGGACGAGCCCAATTCGCACCTCGATTTTCCCAACCAGCACATGATGATGGGCCTCATGCGCCGATTCGTCCGGGAGCGGGGCGTGACAGCCCTGATCACCCTCCACGATCCCAACCTCGCCCTGCAGTACTGCGACGACGTGGTCATGCTGCGGCAGGGAAGGGTGGTGGCCGCCGGGCCGATGGCCGAGATCCTGGATGACGTCCATCTGCGCGAGGTTCTGGGAGAGGGGATCAGGATGGAGCGGACCCAGTCGGGGAGCCGAGTGGTGGTGCCGGCCATTCTCTGATGGCAACGATTTTTCCAAATCGGCCTTTGCCTTTGCCTTTGCCTTGAAAGATTATGCCACGAAGACGCGACAACTCACCGAAATCTCCCCCCGCCGGTCCCTCGAGCCACCGGACAGCCGCGACGGCCAGTCTGGCGACAGCCGATTTTAGGCCATTTCTTTGGGTACTTTCTTTTTGGCCTTGAAAAGAAAGTACCCCGGCTGCCGGCCGGGACCGGCCAATGATTTCAGGTGTTTGCGGTTGATTTCCATAGGAAAGGCTCAGAACCAAAACCGCCGGCACGAGCTCCGGCAGCCACAGGAGACGATGACCATGCAGTGCAACTATTGTGAATGGCGGTGCGATCTGTCGGACGGAAAGTCGGGCGTGTGCCGCATGTACGAGGCGGCCGGTGGCGTCATCCGGGAGCGGTTCCCGCACCGCTGGTCCAGCTGCATCCCATCGCGCATCGAATCGATCCCTTTCTACCATGTCCGACCCGGCAGCCGGGCGCTGGTGATCGGCACCATGGGGTGCAATTTCAGCTGCCGCTACTGCTCCAACGCTTTCATCGCCAAGGAAGACCCGGCCATCGTCCAGCCGCGGATGCTCCACCTGACTCCTCTCGAAGTGGTCCGCAAGGCCAGGCAGATGGGCTGCGGCAGCATCGTCTTCAACGTGAACGAGCCGGCCATGTCCTTCCCCTCCCTGCTGGAGCTGGCCGAGGAAGCGCGCCGGGAGAAGATCGAACTGGGATGCCTGACCAATGCCTACACCACCGAAGAATCCACCGAACTGCTGACGTCGATCTTTTCCTTCTTCAATATCGGCTTGAAGGGACTGTCGGCATACTTCAATCGGGAGCATATCGGCATCCCGGATGTCGGACCGATCCTGCGCAACATCCGGCGGCTCGCCGCCAGTGCCCATGTGGAGATCACCACGCCGATCATCGAATCGGTCAACGACGGCGAACTGGACGACATGGCCCGCTTCCTGGCCGAGGTGGACCCGCAAATCCCCTGGCACGTGTTCCGCCTGCTTCCCGAGGACGAGATGAAGGAAACCCGTTATCCTCGCATCGAAAAGATTGCCACCGCCCTCGATTCGATCCGCGCCCGGCTGCCGTATGTCTACTTCCATAATTTCGTCGGCTCCGAGTGGGTCAATACAATCTGTCCCGGTTGCGGCGCCCTGGCCGTGGAGCGTTTCAGTCTCGGCTGCGGCGGCGATCAGCTCAAAATGTTCAACTGTGTCGAAGGGCGATGCCCGGACTGCGGGCGGGATATCAGACTGGCGGGCGATGTCGCGCCAGGATGGAAAGCAGGGGAGGTGCGGTCATGAGCAGAGCGATCATCGATGCCCGGGAATGGCAGAAGGTTTTCGATCTGAAGACCGGTTCGACGCTCTCTGAAAAGGGGCCGCTGGACGACATGGTGCGGGGGGTCCAGGACCGGCACCCCTATCCCGGCGACCTGGATGCCGCCGGCAACCGCTGGGTGACCGATACCGCCATCGACCTGATGGAGCGGTACGACCCTTCCTTCGTCTTCCTGACCTATGCCCAGCAGTACTTTTCCGGCCGGTTTACCCCCCAGACCGATACCCAGTGGGCGGCGACGGTCGAGACCGTTTACCGTGAGGTGGAGCGTTTCGTCGCCCTTTCCGGCTTCACTCCGATCATCGTGGGTACGGGGGCGATGACGCCGCTGGTTGCTCAAATCGACCTGACCCATCTCGACGGCCTGGCCCTCTGCACCCACTGGATGGCACGCTACGCCGGCCTCCACAATCCTTCCCGCGCCGACCTGGAGCGGCTTTCCGCCCTGCCGGACATCGAGCGCATCGTCCCCTGGGAGGAGTTCGCCGCCCTGTTCGGGAATGCCTGCCGACTGGATCCGGCGATCCTCCCCGAGTATCTCCTCGTCGCCCGTGAAGGGCATATGTTCCGCACGGTCGGCGGCGCCTTCCGCCAGGTGCGGCGCATTCCCGCCCCGGCATTCCGCATCCCCGTCTCCGCAAGCCTTGAGGGTGTCCGCGACAGCACCGAGGTTCGCCGCGCGGTGGAAAAGCGCCTCCAACAGGACAAGATCGCCCTGATCTTCGTCGAGGGACTGGGCGGCGACGACTTCCCGTGGCCCTGCCGGGAGATAGGCAACGGCCGGGACTGGTTCTTCTATGAAACCGGCGATGCTCAATACCTGACCGTCACCTCGGGCCGCCATCACGTGTTCGAATACCCGCCGGGCTACAAGTATTTCGAAGAGGACGGTCCGGAAAAAAAGTACCCCTTCTCCGGCTATTTTCGCTCGATACCGCAAGACACTCTCGGCGTCTCCTTCGGCGGAAGAAGCATTGCCGTGGGCAACCGGAGCATGTTCATGCACATCGCCTGCGGCGCCGATATTTCCGTAGAATGCTTCGCCCGCAACCTTTACAACCAGGGGACCCTGGCCGTTATTCACCGCGATGACAAGGTGTGATCCAGAGGTGACCTTGAAAGCGAAAGATTCTTGGCTGTTTTCAAATCGACTGGAGGAAAAGGCATGAAACGGTTCATCTGGGGCCGTTTCCTGCCTGGAAAAGGAGAGAATGTAATGAAGACATTGCTGATCCTGATTTTGATGGTTTTTTGCGCGAATGCAGCTGTTTTTGGAGCAGCTGAAAATATCGAGGAAGCCGCCCGCGATTTTGTCCTGTTGCTGCAGAATGAAGAATTCAGCAAAGCGGTGGACCTTTTCGACAACAACATGAAAAAGGCAGTTACGCCCGACGAATTACGAGCCACATGGAAGGGGCGGCAGCAAAAAGTTGGATCCTTTCAGGAGATCACCGGAACAAGAACTGAAAGTCATGGCGCCTACCATACGGTCTTCGTGACCTGTCGATTTGAGAAGCGAAAGCTCGACCTCAAAGTGGTTTACGACCAGGCGCGCAAAATAGCCGGCCTGTTCTTCGTTCGACATCAAATAGTGGAGCATTCGACGCCAGAGTATTTATACAGAAAAGCGTTCAAGGAAACTGAGGTGCAAGTCGGCCCCATGGATCGGCCGCTCCCCGGCACCTTGACAGTGCCCATCGGCGCTGGGCCTTTTCCTGCGGTGGTTCTCGTCCATGGCTCTGGCCCTCATGATAGAGATGAAACCATAGGCCCGAACAAACCGTTCCGCGATCTTGCGTGGGGACTTGCCTCAAAAGGCATTGCCGCTCTCCGCTACGAGAAGAGAACGCGACAATACCCAACAAAGAATTATGACAATATAACAGTCCAGGAAGAAACGGTTGCGGATGCATTGGAAGCAGTGGCCTTGTTGACAAAAGACAAGGCCTTGAAAGCAGACCGAATTTTCGTGCTCGGACACAGTCTTGGCGGCATGCTGATACCACGGATTGGCAAGCAAGAGTCGGCGATCGCGGGTTTTGTAATCATGGCAGGCAACGCAAGACCCTTGGAGGATCTTTTTCTTGACCAGACGCTGTATCAGGCATCACTGGCGCCCGAGCTGACGCCTGAAGCAAAGCTTCATATCGACCAGGTAAAACAACAAGTTGCAGCGATCAAGAATGTCCACGCTACAAATTTTTCCGGAAGCAAGATGCTGGGAGCGCCACCAAGCTATTGGCTTGAGCTTAAAGGCTACAGCCCAACTGAAGTTGCAAAGGCAATGCATCGGCCATTGCTGATCATGCAGGGAGAAAAAGATTGCCAGGTGAGCAGCGAAAAAGATTTCAAGGAATGGCAGCGTACCCTTTCAGGCCGGAAAAATGTTGAGTTCAAACTTTATCCAACTCTTAACCACCTTTTCATGGAAGTGGACGGCAGGAGCACAGGGGCTGATTATCAACAACCCGGGAATGTTGCAGCAATTGTCATAAGCGACATTGCCAACTGGATAAAGGGACTCAAATAGCGGCTGAAACTTAACCTTCTTTCTGGAATTCATTCCAATGACAGGCACATCTTATTGCTGTTGAAAGTTTGAAAGGTGTTTTCCAACAACACCCTTAACTCCAAGATGACAAAAAACCGTCAACCGAAATCCATTTCGACATGCAGGTTTTTGCATGGAAAATCCGAAACTTGCCAGCTGGGCTAATGCACTCGCTTCTTGATTCGCTCTTTTTCCTGTTCGAACTTCTGACTCAATCGTTTTCTCTAAAATTCGTTTGACTTGCTTTGATCCTTTTTCAATTGCAAACAGCTTTTCGGCCAATTGCAGCCTCCTTTAGCGGGTCTTTATTGTTGATCAGTCGTCCCCTGACGCTTGACCCTAGACCCCCTTTAAGGTAAATTGGCGGCGTTTTATTTTAATAAATTTATTGGAGGGGCAGGTGGAAAAGGGATCATTTTTCACTGCTATTTTGGTTGATGAGAAACTCGCGCTTTGCCAGAATGCCCCTTCAAGAATAAACATTTCATATGTTCTCATCTGATCTGTTTTTAAAAAAGGAGGTTCATCATGCATCGTTTCCTTTTGATCGGTCTGTTTTTCCTCTTTCTGGCCGGTTGCGGTTCGGGTTCGGGTTCGAATACGGATCCCCAGACGGAAATGGCCTGGGAAAACCCGGTTCTTTTTTCTGCTCTCCACGAGGGGTTTCAGGGAGCCCGGTTGGTCGTTGATACAAGTGAGCGTGCCATGCTCGCCTGGAGCAAAGACTCGCACATATGGGCCGCAACGTCTGCGGATGGGGATGTCTGGAACACTCCAGAGCAGGTCGATGACGCCACGATGCGGGCCGGCCTGACAGCGCTCTCGATAAATGCTTCGGGCGCTGCCGCGCTGATGTGGCGAGCAGAGGAATCAACCGGAGACTATTTCAAAGCCCGTCTCTACTCGCCGGCGACGGGCTGGGATGCCACCTCTCAGCTCCTCGATGGGCTCACTGTCGACGGTACGGGCGGTGACATAGCGATGAATGATGCCGGTGACGTGATGGGTGTCTTCACCCGCTACTCTGCAAGCGGCCATGTCTGGGCCCGCTCCTATACGGATACTTCGGACTGGAGCCCGGCAGCCATTCGCCTTGACACGCTGCCTGGTTTTTCCAACCATCCGGAGGTCGCTCTGGATGGCGACGGCAATGCCATCGTTGTCTGGGAGCAATGGGACGGATCGCGAAACCAGGCCCTGGCCCGCAGCTACACGGCCATCGGCGTCTGGGATATCTCGCCCACCGAACTCGATGGTGCGGGTGATCCGAGTATCGAGAAAATCCACATCGATCTTGGGACCAACGGCGACGGGCTCGCTCACTGGACCCTGGCCGACAGGACGGCCGTCAAGGTTCGGCGCCTGATCAGCGGAAGCTGGCAGGCTACTGAAACGGTCGCTACGGGGACCAACATCTACACCTCTGATGCCATGATCGCACCCGATGGACGCATCGTCCAGACCTGGGCGGACGGCCAGAACGTATACGCCAAAACCTGGGTTGGCGGCGTTTGGGAAGCCGACTCGACCTTGGTGAGCGATGATGGCGAGGCCCTGAACCTGCGCTCGCAGGTCATGGCAATGGACCGGACCAACGGTCGCGTCGTCGTCATGTGGACCCGTCTGGCCCTTGCTGATGCGGACGGATCGGCGGTCTGGGCGCGCCGTTACGATCCCGTCGACGGCTGGTCCCCGGTCGAGCAGGTGCTTCCCTGGACCCCCGGTATTCTCTTTGATGTGGACGACGCGGTTCTGTTCGACGACGGTCGCATTCTCGCTGTTCTCGCCGGTGAGGATGCTTCCGTCTATGAATACAGCACCTACCTGATTCATTACCGCTAAAATTGTTAATGAATCGGTCTGGACTGGCTCAGTCGTCAAAAGATCCAGGAGAACTTGGGAGTGCGAGAGTTAGGGAAAAGAGTGGTGGCAAGGCGTGATTGAAGCTGTAGTTTTTGATTTTGACGGAACATTGGTCAACTATGTTGACTCTGATATAAAAAGTCTAAAACATCTGCATTCTGTTATGGAAGCAAAAGTTCCTTTCAAAGAATTTTTGCAAACCGCCGTTGATGAAATAATGGAATTCCACAGGCTTGTTGAGGAGAGATTTATAGATCCTCTTTTAATGCACAAATTTCGGCTTGAAAAAACGTTCAAGGCACACGGGATTCAATGGGATGATTCAGCTTTGGCAATCTACAAAGATGAGATTGTTCGCACATGCATACCATTTGATGGTGTAGCTGACATATTGTCCCGACTCAGAGAGAGTTTCAAGTTGGGATTAATAACAAACGCTTACGACGGTTTGGAACAGAGAAGGCGGATTGAGGCTTCTGGTTTACAAAACTACTTCGACGAGATACTGATTTCTGGGGATGTCGGAGTATATAAACCTGATCCGAACATCTTTCATATTCTGCTAAACAGAATTGGCGTAGTGCCTGAAAAAGCACTATATATTGGTGACTCAATTAAGCACGATGTGGCTGGGGCGAATGCAGCTGGTATGAAGTCCGTGCTGTTTTGTAAGAGCTCGAAAAGATGGAGCAGTGAAGCACATTTTCATGCGCATGGGGTTGAAGGTCTAGAAGCATTTGCTACTGAACTCTGTGAGTTAGCGCGAACAGGATCATAACAAAGCCATCCAACCGATATTGTCCTTTTATCGATATCAAGGGGCGTGAAAATGAAGAAGATTGGCATCATTATATGCAATCGATATTACACGTGTGCTGGCGGGAAATGTCTGCGAGCCATGCGCCATCGTGAAGGGGCTTTTTCCCTTTACCAGGGAGAGGAGGTTGAGCTTGTAGGATTTACGACCTGCGGTGGGTGTCCTGGTGGAAATGTCGAATACGCTCCCGCAGAGATGAAGAAGAATGGCGCAGATGTCATCCATTTAGCCACCGGTTTGGTGGTCGGTTATCCGCCTTGTCCACGAGTGGAGATTTTTGTTGATTATATTTCCGTTAAGTTTGGATTGGATGTAGTTATTGGCACGCATCCAATCCCGCAAAATTATTTCTTGACCCACGAAAGACTCGGCACTTGGGAGTCCGATATCTGGCAAGATCGAATTAAGTATGTTTTTCCAGAATTGAAAATGCGATTGGCATATGATTAAGTCCACTATCATTGCTTACCGACCTGAAATTTTCAGGGCCAAGGGCTAAGATCATCATAAATTGTCACTGCATTATGTCCCAGTCCTCTTCGCTCCAGGTCGGCATTTTCACGCCGGTGCAGTCAAATGCGTATCCAGTGACCCTCCCCCTAATCCCGTTTGTTTCGTTTTTCCATACGATATGGGTTGCACCCGCTTCCCTTGCTTTTAAAGCTGTTTGGTATCTGAAATCCGCTAAAACCGGCGGGGGGCCCCAGAAGCTGTAACCGGAAGGGCCGGGATATTTCCCTACAGGACGACACTCCCTTACGCTGATCATGTCCGATTCGGTGAGCGGGAAAGATTCGGCCCAGAGTGCAGAGGCGCCGGCGAACATTGTGAAAATAACAAGCAGTTGCATGAAAAACTTCATAGATCCTCCCATTATCTGGTTGCCGTAGCCTGCATGGTCACGCGACTTAATGCCTTTCCTTCAAGGTTGCCGCTCATGCATGACATTTACTTTCCATTATCCTTCATCGATCCGGGAGGTTCAATAGAAAGGGTGATTGGATAATGGCGCGCCGAAATTCGAACGGGTGTCAACATAGATAGGTGAGGGGACGCGAAGGACTTCCGGATGGCGGAGTTAGTCCAAACTGAGAAGGGGGGTCAGAAAGGAAGCGTGAGATCGAAAGAAATGTGCAGGTCGTCGGCTTCTGTTTCGAGGGCGGCGGAGGACGGATCCATCAGGGCGGAAGTCGGATCGGCAAGGCGATAGCCCACGTTGAGGCTGGCGTTGTCGCCGAGCAGACAGCCAATCCCCAATTCAAGGCGAAGGTTATCCTTCTCCGAATCGCGGTAGACCGAAGGAGACCCTTCTTCCTCGGGCTCCATCTTTCGGGTAATACCGAGGTAGGGGGTGAATGGGCTTTCGGTCACGAGGTGGATGGCGGCCAAATCGCCGTCGGCTCTCAGATTAAAAGGGGAGTCGTTTGGAGGAGTCGTCGTGCGAGCACAGTCGTCAAGGAGGGAGGGGGGGAGCGACTTGCCCGCTGGAACCTGTGTGCTTGCGGCAAACGCGGTGGATGCAAAAAGGGCGATTCCTGCTGCTATTAAAAAGATTTTGCCCATTCCAGCCTCCCGAGGTTGCGTGCAGGCAGCAATTCATGCTAACCGAAGTCCTTGTTGAATTGCAAGGGCCTAAATCTATTGGTATTATTCACTCTACGTTTCTCTATCGATTCCACTGAATATCGCTGAGCACTTGAAATGATCAAGCAGTTCAGTTTTTTATCGAAGGAAATTCAAATGGAATACAATCCGAGACTCAAGGCGGCAGTCATTCAAGTTGTTGAAAACCAAATCAGATCGGATGATCCGCCGGAAACGAGACAGACTATGGATCGTCTGATTTCGGAAGGGTTTAGCAAAAAGGAAGCGAAAGAACTGATAGGTACTGTTGTCGTTGCCGAAGTATGGGATGTTTTAAAGGAAGGGAAACCCTTCAACCTAAAAAGATTTATCAAGGCTCTCGATAATCTTCCCGAATTGCCTTACAGTCAAGAATAATCAGAAATCTTGCAGGGGAAAACAAGCCGGCGGTGGGCTTTTATGTCAAGCGACAAACGCGCCCGGTAGGATTCGAACCCACAACCCCCAGATCCGAAGTCTGGTGCTCTATCCAGTTGAGCTACGGGCGCACAGGAATGGCGGAATTTTATCAGAAGATTCAGCTTGAAGCAAAATATTGATGGCAGAGGAGAAGACGTTGACACATGGTATAATATAATCCGTTGCACGGTTGGTTAATTTGCTGCTTATTTCGGGAGGGACCAAAGATGTATGCCATCGAAGATATTCGCAGAAATACGATCGCCATGGTTCTGGCGGGCGGCAAAGGGGAACGGCTCAGTCCCCTGACCCTGCATAAGGCGAAACCGGATCTCCCTTTCGGAGGCAAATACAAGATCATCGATTTCGCCCTGAGCAACCTCTTCAATTCCGGTTTTAAAAAGGTATACATTCTTACCCAGTACAAGGCCTTCTCGCTGAATCAGCATATCTGGAACTCCTGGGGAAAATGGACCGGGCTCGATGAATTTTTTGTGGCCATCTCCCCCGAAACCAGCAGCGACAGCGAAGAGTGGTTCCGGGGGACGGCAGATGCCATCCGGCAGTACCTTCGGTTCATAGAATCCGCCGACGTGGATTACGTCGCCGTTTTCGGTGGTGATCATATCTACAAAATGGACGTAGGACAGATGATCGCCTCCCATCGCATGAACAGGGCCGACATCACCATCGCCTCCCTCGAGGTGCCGGTGGAGGAGGCCAGGCGCTTCGGGGTCTTTTCCGTCAACGACGATTTCTGGGTGACGGCTTTTACGGAAAAGCCGAGTCGACCGGAAACGATTCCGGGGCGGGATACCTGTTTTGCGTCGATGGGCAATTACATCTTTTCCACACAAAAGCTCATTGAAATCCTGAAAGAGGGGACCAAGCGGCATTCCGACCTCGATTTTGGCAAACACGTCATTCCGATGATGTTGGAGCGGGGCGACAAAATTTTCGCCTATAATTTCAACGACAATCAGGTTCCCGGCATGAGATCCGAGGAGCGGGGCTACTGGCGGGATGTGGGGACCATCGATTCCTATTACGAAGCCAACATGGACCTGGTCCGCGTCTCCCCGCAACTGAATCTCTATAACTACAAGTGGCCCATTCTGACCGACCAGGGGAATTTTCCTCCGGCGAAAACCATATTCGACGACGAGGACCGCCGCGGTATGAATATCGACTCGTACGTCTGCGGCGGCTGCATTACCAGCGGAGGCATCGTAAAACGATCGATAGTCGGTCCACTATGCAAAATAAACAGTTACAGCGTGGTAGAAGACTCGATTCTCTTCAACAATGTCACCATTGGCCGTCATGCCAAAATCAGGCGGGCGATCATCGAGGATAGCGTAGCCATCCCCGACGGGGAGGAGGTAGGTTACAACCTTGAGGAGGACAGGCAAAAAGGCTATACGGTCACCGAATCGGGCATCGTTGTGGTGCCGAAAAAGAAGAAAGGTTGTCAGGGGTAACCAGGAAGCTCCGGTAGTTCCCGTGCGGTTCGTTGTGCAGGCCCAGCTGTGTGCTGGGCCAAATTGGCGCACGGAAGGCAGGGCAAAAAAGGGCCAGAATCAGAAGAC
Organism: Syntrophotaleaceae bacterium; assembly: GCA_041390365.1. NCBI lineage: Bacteria > Pseudomonadati > Thermodesulfobacteriota > Desulfuromonadia > Desulfuromonadales > Syntrophotaleaceae > Syntrophotaleaceae bacterium. The sequence goes on from JAWKQB010000001.1 coordinate 350,137, forward strand.
AGGACAAGCCGCAGGGGTACTAGCTTCGCCGGGAACTGCCGAGGATGCCGCCGAGGACACCCCTCAGGATGCGCCGGCCGAGCTGGCTGCCGAGGGTCCGGGCGGCCTGCTTGGCCATGGTCTCCACCAGGCCCTGGCGGCGCTTGTTGCCCCATAGCAGTTCCCCGATTTTGTTTCCCTCCTCCGCCGGTTTCTCCGGCTGCTCGACGGTTTTTCGTTCCAGGGTTTTCCGCTCAAGAATTTCGTATGCCGATTCCCGATTGACCGGTGTGTCGTATTTGCCTCCAATGGGGCTGCGGGCCATGACAGCCTTCCGTTCTTCCGGGGTCAGGCCGCCGATGCGGCAGCGGGGCGGGCAGATCAGGGTCCGCTCCACCGGCAGCGGCACCCCTTTTTCCTGCAGTGTGGAGACCAGTGCTTCGCCGACGCCGAGCTGGGAGATGACTTCAGCGACGTCGAAGGCCGGATTGGGGGGGAAGGTTTCGGCAGCAGAGCGCACCGCCTTCTGATCCCGGGGCGTGTAGGCCCGCAAGGCGTGCTGGATGCGGTTGCCGAGCTGGCCGAGGACTTCCCCCGGAAGATCGTCCGGGTACTGGGAGCAGAAGTAGATGCCCACCCCCTTGGAGCGGATCAGACGGACCACCTGCTCCACCCTTTGCAGAAGTGCCGGAGGCGCGTCGTCGAACAGCAGGTGCGCCTCGTCGAAGAAGAACACCAGCTTCGGCCGGTCGAGATCGCCGACCTCGGGTAAGTCCTCGAACAGTTCCGACAACAGCCAGAGCAGAAAGCTGGCGTAAAGGCGGGGTTTGAGAATCAGCCGGTCAGCGGCGAAGATGTTGATGATGCCGCGCCCGCTCAGATCGGTCCGCATCAGATCGGGGATCTCCAGAGCCGGTTCGCCGAGAAAGGATTTGCCGCCGTCCCGTTCCAGGGGCAACAGGGCTCGCTGAATGGCGGCCAGCGACTGGGCGCTGACAAGGCCGTAGCGGGCCGAGATCTCCTTGCGATTGTCGGCGACAAAGTTGAGCAACGCCCGCAGGTCCTCGATGTCGAGGAGCAGAAGTCCCTGGTCGTCGGCAAGCTGGAAGACGATCTCCAGGATTCCGGACTGGGTGTCGTTGAGTTCCAGGATGCGGCCGAGCAGCTTGGGGCCGATTTCGCTGATGGTGGTGCGGACCGGATGGCCCGCCTCGCCGAAAATGTCCCAGAAGACGACCGGGCTGGCTTCGGGGGAAAAGCCTTCGAGGCCGGTTTCGGTCAGCCGTTGACGGATACGGTCGCTAAGGGTGCCGGCCTGGGCCAAACCGGAAACATCCCCCTTGACGTCGGCCATGAAAACGGGGACCCCAATTCGTGAAAAGGATTCGGCCAGAACCATCAGGGTGACGGTCTTGCCGGTTCCGGTGGCTCCGGCGATAAGGCCGTGACGGTTGCCATAGGGGGCAAGCAGATGAACGGGGCGGGACCCTCTGCCGATCAGAACCTGTTCCACGTAAACCTCCTGGCAGTCGGCCGCAAGGGTCCTTTAAAAATCTTGCATCAGGAAACCTGCGGTCATCTAATGTCATTCATTTTCAGTATCGGGTGGTGGAAAATTGCCGTGTCTGCGGGCTGCAGACATAACCATGTTTATTAAACCAATCCACCGCTTTGCTCAAGGCCATTTTTATCGATCCTTGGGGAAGTCCGAGCTCGCCTCTGGCCCTTGAGGAATCGAAAAACATTTTTTTGCCCGCCATCCTGACCCCGGCAAGGGGAATCAAAGGCTCCTTGCCGGTCAGATGGGAGAGCATCTCATTGACGTGGGCGGCCAGCAGGACGGGCGCATAGGGCAACTGGATCCGGGGGGCGGGCAGGCCGGTGATTTCTTCCAGGCACTCGAAGATTGCGCGCAGGCTCATGTTTTTGTTGCCGAGTATGTATTTCTGGCCGATCCGCCCCCGCCGGGCTGCCAGCAGGTGACCCCGGGCACAATCCTCCACATCGATGAGATTCAGGCCGGTCTCGATATAGGCGGGCATTTTACGATTGAGAAAATCGACGATCATTTTTCCCGTGGGGGTAGGTTTGATGTCGAGTTGACCAACCGGGGTGGACGGGTTGACGATCACCAGTGGCAGGCCGTGCTGCAGAAAGCTTTCCGCCTCCCGTTCGGCGAGATACTTGCTTTTTTTGTAATGACCGACCATGTCGGAGAATGTGACCGGAGTTTCTTCCGTACCGGGGATGCCGTCGCCCGAGTTGCCGAGAGTTCCCACACTGCTGGTATAGACGACCCGGGTCACATCCTTTTTCAATGCAGTTTCCAGCAGGGCCCGCGTCCCGCCAACATTGGTTGCGTACATCTCCCCCGGATTCCTGGTCCAAAGGCGGTAATCGGCTGCGGCATGGAACAGGGTATCGCAACCTGTCAACCCTCTTTCCAGCGACGGCTTGTCCAGCAGATCGCCCTCGAAAACCTCGACATCCAGTCCCACAATATTATTTCGGTTCGATCCGGCACGGACAAGGATCCTTACCCGACACCCCTCCTGCAGCAGTTCCCTGACAAGACTTGCACCGATAAAACCGGTGGCTCCGGTGACGAAGACTTTTTTCATAGACCCTCTCGAAGAAGAGGTTGAGGAATGAGATTTTCCGGGGTTAATTATTAATAAAGCATAGTTTACCGAAAATACTGCAAAATGTACCCTTTCCGGGGAAAATTGAGGAATCCAGGGTGAAAAAGAGTGCTATGCTTTAATAAAAAATTTGATGAAGGGAAATGGTTCCATGGCATCTTGTGTTTTCATCGATCTCAGCGGCACCCTTCATGTTGGCCGCCAGCCCTTGCCCGGCGCAATCGAGGCGGTGGACCGGCTGCGCCGGAAGGGATACCGGGTCCGGTTTGTCAGCAACACCTCGTCAAAAAGCCGTCGACAGCTGCAGGCCGCTCTGATGGAGATCGGGTTCGATATCTCCATGGAGGAGCTGTTCACGGCTCCGCTGGTCGTGCATCGCTATCTGCAGCAGCAGAAATTGCGTCCCTTTTTGCTGGTCCATCAGGATTTGATCGAAGAGTTTACCGATCTGCCCCAGGATAATCCAAATGCCGTCGTGGTCGGCTGTGCCCTTAACCATTTCACCTATGACAATCTGAACCGGGCCTTTTTGCTGCTCAAGGAAGGGGCACCGCTCATAGCCACCGGCCGCACGGCCTGCTTTCAGGGGCCCAACGGCCTGCTGCTGGATTCTGGTCCCTTTGTTGCGGCTCTGGAATTTGCCGCCGATACCGAAGCCCTGGTGCTCGGAAAACCCTCCCCCGGGTTTTTTGCTGCTGCCCGCGATGAGTTCCTGTGCCCGGCCTCCCGGGTTACCATGATCGGCGATGACGCAGCCTCCGATGTAGGCGGAGCACTGGCTGCAGGCATGCGCGGCATACTGGTGCAGACGGGCAAGTATCGTCCCGGAGATGAAGAAAAGATCGGCCGGCCTGGAGCCTGGGTGGTGCCAGACATGATGGTGGCGGTGGACAGAATTTTTGAACTCGAAGAAACGGGTACCTGAAAAGGGAGGAATCCCGGCAGAGGGGGGAGCAGGCGAATATTGTTAAATTTCGGGGATGCGGTATAAATAATAAGTGATGGTGTGGCTTACCCATCGAAAGCATCAACAGGTGGATCGAAAAAATCCTTTGACACATTGACGAGCAGTTCGGCGATAAGGCGGCGCCCGCTATGAAGGATTTCGAATTCAGATATATGGAGGAATATCTCAAGAACAGTGGTGTGGAGTGCTACCGCTTTATGGACCAGAGCAAGGTCGAATCTCTGAAACAGAGCGGAGCGGAAATTCTTTTCTACTCCTTTTTCGGTGAAAACCCGTTTACCGGGGATTGTGAAACCATACTCCTGGTGCGAAAAAAATTCGATTCTCCCCCTTCGCCGACCCTGCTGCATATCGTGCGGAAATTCGGCCAGGAGCTTGTTTGCCGGGAGAAGGCGTCCGGGGGGGCGTCCACCCAATAAAAAAGACATCTGCCGCAGAGGGCACCCGCAGCAGATGTCCTATCGTCATTGATTCCCCTCACATCGGGCCATCAACTCCCCTGCTATCTGGCGAAACACATCAGCAGTTGGACCCTGGGAGTGGCTTGCCAGAAATGGCTTGCCGTTGTCGCCGCCGATGACCACGGCGGGATCGAGGGGGATGCTGCCAAGGAAGGGGGTTTTCATTTTTTCCGCCAACTGTCGGCCTCCATCCTGTTTGAACAGGGCGATCGATTCCCCGCAGTGGGGACAGGTCAACCCGCTCATGTTTTCCACGACTCCGAAAACCGGAAGGTCGAGTTTGCGGCAGAAGGTGATCGATTTCTGCACGTCCAGCACGGCAACATCCTGAGGCGTGGTGACAATCACAGCACCCGTGACCGGTCCTCCCGCCGAAGTCAGATATTGAACCGCGGACAGGGGTTCGTCCCCGGTCCCCGGGGGACAATCGACAATCAGATAGTCGAGTGTACCCCAATGGACATCTTTGAGAAACTGCTGGATCAGATTGGTTTTCATCGGTCCTCTCCAGATCACGGCATCGCTGCCGCTTTCCAGTAGAAAACCGATGGAAATGGCTTTGAGGTTGTGCAGACAGGCGACCGGTTCCAATCCTTCAGGCCCGTTCATCAGGCGCTGTTCCTCGATGCCCAGCATTTTCGGGATGCTGGGACCGTGGATGTCGATGTCGAGCAGTCCGACGCTTTTCCCCTCCTGAGCCAGGGCCAGGGCGAGGTTGACCGCCATAGAGCTCTTGCCGACCCCGCCTTTTCCCGACATCACCAGAATTTTGTTTTTGATACCCTGCAGAGCGGTTTTCATCTGTGCTCGCACCTGACAGGGGGAAGGCTGCTGACTGCCTTCCGGGCAGCTCATCGTGTTGGTTTCCATGGTCTTCGTTCCTTACGCTAGTGATCGCAGCAGTTTTCCCCTGTCTGCAGGTTTCCGTCCAGATACGCCGCAATCAGATCCTCTGGAGATAAAGCCTGGGCGCCGACCAGGACCGAGATGGATTTGGCGGCGAACAATTCCTGCGCCCGCCTGCCCATGCCTCCGGCAATGATCAGGTCAGTGCCTAGTTCGGCCAGCCACTTGGGGAGGACCCCCGGCTCATGGGGCGGCGGTTCATGGAGGGTTTTGCCGAGTATTTTCCTGTTTTGGGGGTCTACTTCAATCAGGGCGAAATGTTCGCAGTGACCAAAATGAAGGCTCAGGGCCCCCTGATGCAGAGGAATGGCTATCTTCATTGTCGAGCTCCTTTCGTGGGTTGATAAACCAGGCGCCCGGCCGCCTGTCGTTATACTTCTCAAGAGACTGTCAGGATCAGTTAGCTCAGCAGTCCGCTCACCGTTCTCCAGAGCTGCCGCAAATCGTCGGCGGCCCCATCCTGTGAAAATTCAACCAGGGTCTGTCGATGGACCTGGGCTTCGGTCGCCGTCTTTTCATAACGGATCCGGCCGGCCAGGGGAATTCCCTGCTTTCGAACCTCCTTTTCGATATCCGCGGTCATTTCGGGGTTGATGTCCCATTTGTTGACGCAGACTGCCAAAGGGACTCCGAAATGGCCGGCCAGGTCGATCGCCCGCTGAAGATCGTGACGGCCGCTGAGGGTGGGTTCGGTAACCGCCAGCACGAGATCGGCACCGGTTATCGAAGCGATGACCGGACAACCGATACCTGGCGAGCCGTCGATGATGACGAGGTTCCGGGATCTTTTTTCAGCCAGTTCCTTGGCGCGGCTTCGCAGCAGGGTCACCAGCTTGCCGGAATTCTCCTGGGCGATGCCGAGTCTCGCATGCACCATCGGCCCGACCCGGGTTTCAGAAACGAACCACTTGCCGTTGACGGCCGGCACCAAATCGACGGCGTGATTCGGGCAAAAATGGTGGCAGACCCCGCAGCCCTCGCAAGAGACGGGGTCGATGCGAAATTTTTCCTCTTCGTTTAGGATTGCATGAAAGCGGCACAGTTCCTGGCAGTATCCGCAGGCTTTGCAGGCCTCAGTTCTTATTTCCGCCCGGTTTCCTCCGGAAAAATCCTGTTGCAGCAGGATTTCGGGTTCCAGCAGCAGGTGCAGGTCCGCCGCATCCACATCACAATCGGCCAGAACCGCTCCTTGGGCCAGGACTCCAAAGCAGGCGGCCACCGTGGTTTTCCCGGTTCCTCCTTTGCCGCTGATAACCACCAGTTCCTTCATGGCTGAATCCTTTCCCCGCCGCTAACGTTAAGGGCGATGGCTGCGGCCAGGGCGGAGAACCTGGCCTGGAACTCCGGCAGAACCTCGCTGATCATTTCACCCCGGGAATAGGCTTCGGCAACCCGCCGATCATCGGGAAACTGTGCCAGAAGTGGGATCTTCTCCTGGCCGCAGTAATCCAACACTATCCGGTCGTGACGGCCGGCGCGGTTGAGGATGACGCCGAAAGGCAGTTCAAGGGCGCGTACCATCTCCACGGCAAGCTGCAGATCGTTCAGCCCGAAAGGGGTGGGTTCAGTGACCAGAGCAACGTAATCAGAGTCCCGAATGCTTTCAATGACAGGGCAAGAGGTGCCGGGTGGCGCATCGACAATGGTGACCTCCGCGGGTGTTGCCTTGGCTTTCAAGGCTCTGATCAGCGGCGGACTCATCGCTTCGCCGATATTCAGCAGCCCCCTGGCGAAAGCGATTGACCCGGCATGTCCCAGATCGATTTTTCCGATCTCCCTCGGAACCTCTGAAATGGCCTGCATCGGGCAAACCAGACGGCAGCCTCCACAGGCATGGCATAGCTCGGGAAAGGCGAGCACCTGGCGCGAAAGACAAAGCAGCGCATTGTAACCACAGAAATCGGCGCAGGCTCCGCAATGGGTGCAGAGGGTAGGATCAATCTTTGGAATCAGGGTGGTTGCCGGTTCATGAGCTGAAATGTCTGGTTTCAAGAAGAGGTGGCTGTTGGGGGCTTCGACATCGCAATCCAGATACGAAATCCCCCACCCCGATCGGGAAAAAATACCGGCCAGGTTGGCGGCGACGGTGGTCTTGCCGGTGCCGCCCTTGCCGCTGGCGATGGCGATTTTCATGGTCAGACTCTTCCTGTAGCGTCATTGCTGGTGGCTTCGAGAAGCTTCCCCTGGGTGCAGGCCTGCATCGCTTCCAGAACAGTCCCTGTGGCGCCATGATAAACTTTGATTCCTGCAGCGGTCAGGGAGTGAAAAGCCTTGGGTCCGATCGCTCCGGTTATCAGGATTCGGGCTTCCTGATCCACGATTTTCTGGGCTGCCTGGATGCCGGCGCCGTGAGCTGCGTTAATGCCGGTGCTGTTGTCAACGGACGCCCATGTTTCTTTTTCCGGGTCGTAGATCATCAGCCAGGGAGCGCGGCCGAAACGAGGGTCGACAGGGCTTTCGGGAGTGGGATTCTGGGCGGTGATGGCGATTTTCATCAATCTTTTTCTCCTTTATGGATGTTGGCAACAGGTGTCCTGCATCTGCGGTTTTTGTTTTCACAACAGGGAACTGGTGGCGTGGGACCGTCCGCGGCCGGTGCCTTCATGCCACCTTCAAGGAACCGCCGCAAGACATCATCGATGTCCCCCCAGATACCCCAGAAAACCCAGAGTCCTTCCGCCTTCAGGGCCGACTGGAAGCGGGGATGGATGCCGTCGCAAATGACCCCGTCAACCTTCAGTCTGTGCAGCCAGCGGGCAACGGAGGGTTCGAGCGCCGGTTCCCAGCGGCAGGCACGCAGATTCGACAAACGGTCGTCTTTTATGTCCACGAGGAAGAAGTCCCGTGCCAGCCCGAAGCGCGGCATGATCCGTCGGCCGTTGCTGGGGATGGCGATACGCAGGGAAATCTCCCGGTATTTTGGATCGGTCATGTCAGACTTCTATTCCAAAAGGCGTACCACATCTGAAAGGTTGCTTGTCGAAGTTAAAAATCCTGAAAAAACAAATAGATGGAATCTTGAACCGGAACTCTGCCGGAACCGGGACCGCAGGTGAGGTGTTGCAGATGCAACGCTGGCTTGGGGATTTTATGAGGATTCGAAAGGTAACCGGGGGGTTGCAGGGTGTTGCAGGAAAAGCAACGGTGTTGCGGAATGAAACGCCTGGCTCAGGCGAGATGGCAACGTTTCAGCCAACGCCAAAGGGTGGTACGGTTGATGCCGAGTTCCCTCGCAACGGCACTTCGGTTGCCTTGATGCCTTTTCAGTAGCGCGTCAAGGTGGTCGGGGTCGGGGGATGGGGATTTCCAGGATAAGGATTGCGGTTCGGGCATGCGATTCGGCGAGGACGGCAGCAGATCCGGGCCGATGGTGTCGCTGCGACCGAGAATGACCGCCCGTTCCACCATGTTGAGCAGCTCGCGGACGTTGCCGGGATAGGGATGGTTGAGGAGCAGGGTCAGGGCCTCCGGGGAAAAGCCGCGGATACGCTTGTCGTAGCTCTTGTTGAAACGGTCGAGGGCCAGGTCGAGCAGGAGCGGGATGTCTTCGGCTCTTTCCCTGAGTGGAGGGATGGCGATCTGCACCACATTCAACCGAAAAAACAGGTCCTGCCGGAAAGTACCTTCCTGCACCATGGTTTCGAGCTGACGGTGGGTGGCAGCCACGAAGCGGACATCGGCCCGGCGCGACCGTTTCGCTCCGAGAGGTTGATATTCGCGGTTTTCAAGGACCCGCAACAGTTTGACCTGCAGCGCCAAGGGCAGGTCGCCGATCTCGTCGAGAAACAGAGTCCCGCCTTCGGCCTGGGCCAGACGGCCGGGACGGTCCTCCACCGCACCGGTGTAGGCCCCCTTCCTGACGCCGAAAATTTCCGCTTCCAAGAGCTGCTCCGGCAGGGCGCCGCAATTCACCACTACCAGGGGATGATCGCGGCGGGGGCTGAGATCATGCAGGGCGCGGGCGAACAGCTCCTTGCCGGTACCGCTTTCCCCCTGCAGCAGCACGGTCGCATTGCTGGCGGCGACGTCGGGGAGGATGTCGAACAGGCGCCGCATGGCCGGGTTGCGGCTGAGCAGGTCGTGGAAGGAATACTTTTCGGTGATTTCCTGTTTCAGCGCATACAGGCGGGAGAGGTCGCGAAAAGTCTCCACGCCCCCGACAGGGTGGCCTTCCGCATCCCGCAGCACCGAGGCACTGACTGAAATGGGCAGTTCCCGGTTGAACTTGTCGAGGATGTCGACTTCGAGGTTTTCCACATTTTGGCCGGTGGCCAGGGCTTTCGCAACCGGGCAGGCGGTAAAGCAGATGTTGCTGCGAAAAATCTCGCAGCAGGGTCGCCCTAAAGCCTCCTTCTGTGAAAAACCGGTAATCGACTCCGCGGCACGGTTGAACCACGTGATGCGCATGTCCCGGTCGACGGTGAAGACACCGTCGGCAACGCTGTCCAGAATCGTGGCGAGATGTTCGAGCAGTTCTGTTGGAGTTTGGCTCATGGGGGCAGCATACTCCATTTTGCCGAACAGGTCCATAAAACAGCCGCTTGAGTTTTCCCGCTTTTCTTTTTTCATTAATATAATAGTAAAAATCAAGTTATGGTTCTGCAAGGCCTATGAGCAGAGTGAATTATAGTTTTAGTTTCATAAAAATTCTTTGTTGTTTCTGCTTCCATGGGACATTTTTTTTATGTTTTTTATTCATCTGTTTGCTGTACATAATAAAAATGGCGGTTAAGATTAATGCCGGTTTTAATTCTATTTCTTGCCTCATCTGCGAAGAGGGAATCTTATGCCGACCAAATTCGGATTCGATGAAAAAGAGACCATCCACGAAGAGGCGCTTCACCGACAAACTTCCTTATTGAAGGGCATTAACCGAATTTTTGAAGAGGCGCTTGTTTGCGAAACCGATGAAGAGTTGGGGCTCGTTTGCCTGCAGGTTGCGGAAGAACTGACTGAAAGCCGGTTTGGCTTTATCGGGATGATCGGGGAAGGGGGGCTTTTTGATGACATCGCCATCAGCGACCCCGGGTGGGCGGTTTGCAAGATAGAGGGTCATCGCAGTCACCGAAAACTGCCGACCGGCTTCAAGGTGCAAGGCATCTATGGCCGGGTTCTCCTCGACGGAAAAAGTTTTTTCACCAATGATCCCTCCTCGCATCCCGACAGTATCGGCCTGCCCCAGGGACACCCGCCGCTTGACGCTTTTATCGGTGCCCCTCTCAATTATGGAAAGAAAACCATCGGCCTGGTTGCCTTGGGAAACCGCCAGGGCGGATACCGGGAAATGGACCGGGATGCATTGGACGGGTTGGCGAAAGCCATGGTGCAGGCGTTCATTCATAAGCATGAACAAACGGCTCGCAAAAAGAGCGAGCAGAGACTGGCGGCGGAACTTGACATTGCCCGGCGCCTGCAACAGACAAGTACCCACCTGTTGCAGACCGATAGGATCGATTCCCTCTATGACCAGATTCTGGATACGGCCTTGGCTATCCTGAAGGCCGATTTCGCCACCCTTCAAATGTTCTGTTCTGAGCAAGGTGAGCACGGAGAACTCAGGCTTTTGGGTCATCGCGGACTTCCTCCAGATGTCGACCAAGCTGAGTCCTTGATCAGCCCGGTTTCCGGGGCGGTCTGTGGAAAGGCTCTGGATACGGGACAAAGAGTCATTGTCCCGGATATCGAAACCTGCGAATTCATCGATCGAGATAGCCATCTGGACATGTGTCGCAAGACCGGCATCAGGGCGATTCAATGTACTCCGCTGGTCTCGCGTTCCGGCGCCTTTTTAGGGATGATCGCCACCCATTGGTCGCAACCGCACGATCCGCTGGAGAGTGAACTTGGAGCCCTGGACATTTTGGCCCGACAGACAGCGGACCTGCTTGACCGCTATCGAGCAGAAGAGGCCTTGCGGGAAAGCGAGGAGCGGTTTCGATCCTTGATCCTGGCAAGTTCGGACGCGGTCTTCCGAATGGGGCCGGACTGGCGCGAAATGTGCCAGCTTCATGGCCGGAAATTTCTAGCCGATACGACGGAACCCTGCCGTAGCTGGCTTTCGAAATACATCCCGACAAAAGATCGGCGGCAGGTGATTGCAGTGATGGACGAAGCCATTCGGACCAGGAGCACCTTCGAACTGGTCCACCGGGTTCTGCGTTCGGACGGGAGTGTGGGCTGGACCTTTTCGCGAGCCATTCCACTGCTGGACGAAAAGGGCAGGGTTGTGGAATGGTTCGGGATGGCCAAGGACATTACCGAACGCAAGGAGGCTGAAGAAGCCCTGATTAAAAATGAGGCGAAGTACCGGTCGCTGTTTGAAAACATCGATGAGGGATTCTGCATTATGCAGATGATCTTTGATGACGCTGGAAAACCTGTCGATTTTCGCTTTCTGGAAACCAACCCCGCTTTCGAGAAACACACGGGACTGATCGATGCCCAGGGCAAGACAATCCGCCAGCTTTTCCCACGGCACGAAGAGCACTGGTTCGAAATCTACGGGCGAATCGCCCTGAGTGGACAGGCGGAGCGTTTCGAGAACTGGGCCGAACAGTTGCATCGCTGGTTTGACCTGTTCGCCTTCCGCTATGGAGAGCCCGAAAGCCGGCAAGTGGCAGTCCTTTTCAGCGACATCACCGAGCGCAAAAAAGCAGAGGCAGACATTGTCGAAGCAAGAAAGGCCGCCGAGGAGGCGAATCAGGCTAAAAGCGCGTTTTTGGCCAACATGAGCCACGAGATCCGGACCCCGATGACGGTCTTCCTGGTGGCTCTGGAAAATCTGCTGCAGCTCGAGCGAGACCCGCAACACTGCCGCCTTCTCGAATTGGCCGATAAATCAGCCAAACGCCTGGACGCTCTCATCGATGACATCCTCGATTTCTCCCGTATCGAGGCAGGGAAGATCGAGTTGGCGGATGAGCCCTTTGACGTTCGTGAAACTGTGCGGGAGGTTTTCGACATGTTCGACCTGCAGGCGGAGAAGAAAAACCTTCGGCTTATAACAGAAGTGGCAGAACCGGTGCCCCGACAGATTTTCGGTGATCGGGGCAAGTTGGGGCAGATTCTGACCAACCTGATCGGCAATGCCCTAAAATTCACTCATGAGGGGGAAATTCGGGTCAAAGTCGGCCTCCGTGAACAATCTCTGGAATTTTCCATAGCAGACACCGGCATCGGGATTCCGAAAGATAAGTGTGAAACGATCTTTGAAAGCTTTACTCAGGCCGACAGCTCGCTTACCCGGCAGTATGGAGGAACGGGCTTGGGCCTGACCATCAGCAGGGGGCTGGTCAAGTTGATGGGCGGTGAAATATGGGCTCGGCCAGGAGAGCAGGGAGGAAGCGTTTTTACCTTTACCCTTCCATTGAGAATTCCCGTTGAAACAGCGGGAAATGTAAGGGAGAAAAAGGCTTTTCCGCGTATTCTGGTAGTCGACGATGACCCGATGATTCGCCAAATGATTATCCTGTTGCTCAACCAGCGAGGCTGGCAGGTTGATGAAGCCGCTGATGGACAAGAGGCTCTGCAAAAATACCGGACCGGGCAATTCGAACTGGTCCTGATGGATGTGCAGATGCCGGAAATGGATGGTCTGGAAGCGACCGTGAGGATTCGCCAGGGGGATGCGGAGCAGGGAAGGCGTACCACGGTCATCGGCTTGACTGCTCATGGACAGAAGGAGGTCAAAGACAGGTGCCTGAGCGCGGGAATGGACAGCATTCTGACGAAGCCGATCAGAATGAAGGATCTATTTGGTGCTATCGAAGCCTCCCTGAAGTCATAGGAATCTGAGAGCGCCGGCCGAATGTGATTGAGCGGGCCTAAACACTCGCAGTCTTAGGGCCGGCCTCCTCGGTTTTACATTTCCATAACAAAAGGCCCTCCAAGAAATGGAGAGCCCTGTTGTTTTCATAGCTGAGGACCGCGGTCCTTTCAGTCTCAGAAAAATTATTGCTTTTGCCGCAGATAGTCGTCAATCGCGGCGGCGGCGGTTTTGCCGTCGCCCATGGCCAGGATGACGGTGGCGCCGCCTCGAACGATGTCGCCGCCGGCGAAGACACCGGGCAGGTTGGTGGCGCCGTTTTCGTCGGTGGCGATGTTGCCTTTCTGGTTCAGTTTCAGATCAGGAGCGGTTGCCGTCAGCAAAGGATTGGCCCGAGTGCCGATGGCGTTAACGACCACGTCCACCTCCAGTTCGAAGGTCTCGCCCTCGATGGCGACCGGTCGGCGGCGGCCGGAGGCGTCCGGTTCGCCCAGTTCCATTCTCTGACAGAGTAACCCCCTGACCCATCCCTTGTCGTTGGCCAGAATTTCCAGAGGAGCGCTGAGGAAGATGAATTCGATTCCCTCTTCCCGGGCGTGCTTGATTTCCTCGATTCTGGCCGGCATCTCTGTTTCAGTGCGCCGGTAGAGGATGATCGACCGGTCGGCTCCAAGCCGGCGGGATGTGCGCACCGCATCCATGGCGGTATTGCCCCCACCGATAACTGCGACACGCTGCCCGCGGACGATCGGGGTGGGCGAATCGGCCATCCATGCTTTCATGAGATTGACCCGGGTCAGATATTCGTTGGCCGAATACACCCCTTTGAGGTTTTCGCCGGGGATATTCAGCATGACCGGCAGGCCGGCTCCGTTGCCGATGAAAATCGCGTCGAATTCATCCCGGAGTTCACCCAGCGTGACTGTCTTGCCGACGATCACGTTGCACTCGATTTCCACCCCCACTTGCCGCAGGCGGTCCACCTCCAGGTCGACGATCCGTTTCGGCAGGCGGAACTCGGGTATGCCGTAGCGCAGTACCCCGCCGGTTTCGTGCAGAGCTTCAAAGACCGTCACCGAATGACCCATGCGAGCCAGTTCCCCGGCCATGGTCAATCCTGCGGGCCCCGATCCGACAATGGCCACTTTTTTCCCCGTGGCGGGAGCGGGTGATTCCTTTCCCACCTCTTCGGGGTGGTCCATGGCCCAGTCAGCGACGAACCGCTCCAGGTAGCCGACGGCCACCGGGGCATCTTTGCCGCTGCGGACGCATTTGATTTCGCACTGGGTTTCCTGAGGGCAGACCCGGCCGCAAACCGCCGGCAGGGTGTTGTCGCCGAGCAGAATACGGGCAGCTTCGGGGAGGTTGTCATTCGCTACGGCCTGAAGAAATTCAGGGATCCGCACCCGCACCGGGCAGCCCTGAACACAAGGCCTTGTTCTGCACTGCAGACAGCGCTGAGCTTCGCGAATCGCTTGTTCCTTGGACAGGCCGAGATTGACTTCCTCGAAATTGCGGTTCCGTTTTTCCGGGTCCTGTTCGGGCATTTCTACCCGATCGATGGCCATTCTTTCTTTTGGGGTCAGGTCATTTTTCATGTGTTACTTTTTCACTTTAATGATTTTATCTTTCATTTCCGGCGGCAGCTGCTCCAGCAGCCGGCATTCCTCTTCCCGATACATGCTGAGCCGGTCGATAAGCAGATTGAAATCGACCAGATGACCGTCGAATTCCGGGCCGTCGACACAGGCGAATTTGGTTTCGTTGCCGACTTTGACCCGACATCCCCCGCACATCCCGGTTCCGTCGATCATGATCGGATTGAGGCTGACAATGGTTTTGATGCCGTAAGGGCGTGTCAGCTCGACGACCGCCTTCATCATCGGTACCGGTCCTACGGCATAGATGGCTTGGGGACAGCGCTCGGGATCGTCGATGAGTTCCTGCAGCACGTGGGTCACGAATCCCTTGCGGCCAAGACTGCCGTCCTCGGTCGTGATCAGCACCTCGGAGAATACTCCCAGTTCCTCTGCCAGAATAACATAAGCTTCGGATCGGCCGCCAATGATGGTCTTAACTTCGTTCCCCGCCTCGGCCAGGGCTTTGGCAAGAGGGAAAAGCACGGCGGTGCCGACTCCTCCGCCAACGCAGGCGACCCGGCCCCAGTTTTCGATTTCGGTGGCCTTGCCGAGCGGTCCGGCAATATCGCGGAGGCTTTTTCCCGCTGGGGTACCTACGATCTGCAGAGTGGTGGCGCCGACGGCCTGGACGAAGAAGGTGATGGTTCCTGTGACGGGGTCGGCATCGCCGATGGTCAGCGGAACCCGCTCTGCGCCTTCAGAAGGGTGGACGATGACGAACTGGCCCGGTTTGCGGGCTTTGGCAATTCGCGGTGCCCGCACCACCATCCGGTGAAGATTCGGGGCCAGAATTTCATTCTCCATTACTTCGAACATGGTTTAATTCCCCTCAGGAGGAAAAAGGCCTGAAGCCGGGGCCCTGCAGAACCGGTAAGAAACAGTAAAAACCATCCGATGATAACAGCAATGGAAAACCAGTTCAACCATTTCTGCAAGGCGTGCCCAAAAAGTAGACAATTTGTAGAGCGGTGGTGTGCCGGATGTACCCAGGAATCCAGAAAAAGCCTAATAACGCTACCAGCAACAGAAAACTAGATCAACATTTATATAGGTGTGCCTAAAAAATAGACAGACAAGCAAGAAACCTGGGACGAATTTCCAATGGATGACGACAAAGGGTTTGATTTTCCTGTTAAATTCTGTTAGTTTTTCGGCTGACAGGAATGTGACCTCGGGTTTTTTCGAAAAGGATCGGCCAGTGGTCTCCCGCAAGTTTCCCAAGTATTAAGAGAAAGTAGAAGAGGGCCGGATTTTCATGTCGAAGCTACGCAGACAGGTGCTCACAGAGGCGCTTGAAGATCCGGATGAAAGTGTGCGGATGGCTGCAGCGCAGGCCCTGGAAAGGCTCGAGGCGGTCCTGGGTTTCGAGGATATACTCCAAGCTTTGAAAACTGGTGGCCGGGACCAGCAGATTCGTGCACTATACTCCCTTGAGCTCATTGACAGTCCCAAAGTTTTTCCGCCCCTTCTGGCAGCGCTTCAGGTTCGGGATCCCGATATACGCAGCACTGCCGTTCAGGTGCTGGGCAAAAAGCAGAATCCTCAGACGCTGAAAAACCTGGTTCGTCACCTTCAGGATCCCAATCCCGCGGTTCGCGTGCATACCGCCGAAGCTCTGGGCTTTTTTCCCGATCGAAGGTTGGTCCCTTTTCTGGCGGGGGTTCTCGGGGAGGACGATGCCGAACTCGTGAAAAGCGCCATTCATTCTTTGGGGAGGATAGCAGCGCCCGAGGCGGAAACCGAACTGGCGGCCCTGCTGAAACATCCCCGACCAGGCATTCGACAGGCAGCCGCCGAAGCTTTGGGCAGGCTGCGCCTGGAGGAGGCCAAATCCCCTTGACCTTTTAAGGTCTTTCTCACCCTCCTGAAATCTTCGTTTCAAAGGTAATCAACCGGGTTGATGCCTTTAAGAAAAGGATCCACTTCAGCAACGATCTGCCGAATTTCCCTGCTTGAAAGGTGCCGCAGTCGGGGTTCCATCAGCCGGCGTCCCTCCCTGTCGATCAAAACCTTCAACTGAATTTCATTGGGATTGTCGATCCCGACTTTGGCCACAAGACCGATTTCGTTATTGACGAGCCGGATCAGACTGCCTACAGGGTAGGGTCCGAGAGAAGCGATAAAGGCCTGAAGATATTGTGGATGAAGGGTCTTTCCCGCAGTTTTGCGCATATGGGACAGGGCTTCCCGGGGGGTGGCAGGCCGTTGATAGGAACGCAGGGTGGTGATGGCATCATAGGTGTCGGCAATGGTTGCCATGTCGACCATGGCCAGCGATCCCCGCAGAGGGACCTGGCTCGGGTAGCCATTGCGATTGAAACCCAGATGATGGCCCAGGACAATGTCTCTGGATTCCGGTGGTATCCCGTCCATATGGTCGAGTATCTCCGCTCCCAGGGAAGGGTGCCTTTTGATGTCGGCAAATTCCCGCTCCGTCAGGCGTCCCGGCTTGTTGATGATGGCCAGGTCGATCTTCAGTTTGCCGATGTCGTGCAGAAGACCTCCCAATCCCAAAAGACGCAGCTGCTCCTCGGTTTGACCGCACGCTCTGCCGATGGCCAGGGCGATGACCGAAACGTTCACCGAATGGGTAAAGGTGTAGTTGTCATAGTTTTTGAGCATCGAAAGGGCGTAAAGGGCATGAGGATCGGCGATGGTCATCCGCGCCATATCCTTGACCACCTTTTTCGCCTTGCGTGAGGATGGAATCCTGCCCAGCCGGACATCCTGAAAGATTTCATTGACCACGGTCAGGGCACGTCCGTAGATTTTGCGGGGCTCCTGATCCTCCTGGTCCTCGTCGTCCTCCCCGCCGGCCAGCCGGATATGCCTGACACCCTTTTCGGCCAGGAATCCCTCAAGACCTTCGCCCTTGACCTCCTCCTGCCTCAGGATTTCCAGAAAGGTGAATATTTCTTCCTGTGAGAGACCGGGAAGAAATTCCAATGCCTCGATTTCGAGGTGCTGAAGCAGACGCCCTATTTCCGTCGCCGAGGGGAATTCTTCCACAAACAGGTGCTCTCCCAAAAACAGAGTTCCCTGCAGAAGTCCCATCTTCAGGTTGTCTTTCAGGTGGAGCGCGGTGTTGAGGCGCTCCAGCAGGGTGTGAACCTGGCGCAGGACCGAGGGGTGTTCGGCCGGATAGAGCCGCAGGCCTTTATAAGCACCCGACATGCTCATCACGATCTGTCTGAAAAGATCCGTGCTCTGACTGAAAGACTCCACTCTCATTGACTATCCTTGTTTAATCTGGAAAGAGCCTGTTGTGCTGCGCGAGCCACCTGTTTCGAGGAGTCTGCGGCTGCGTTCTCCAAAAAAGGGATGGAACTTTCTCCGCCCAGCTGGCCAAGAGCCAGGGCCGCGTAGCAGCGCAGGTTGTCGAAGCGGGCTTTTCGCCATAAGGACCTCTGCTTCAGCAGGTGCTGCAGGAAAGGCTCCGCTTCCCGGGAGCCGATCGCGCCCAAGGCCTTGATGGCCGTTTTTTTCAATTCCACCCTTTTCAAAAAGGGATCGAATGACTTGACGAACCGGATCAGAGGCCGGACAGCTGAAGGATCCTTCATGACTCCCAGGGCCAGAAATGCTTGAATCCGGATTTCCTGGTCCGCCGTCTCGATCGCGTGAAGCAGACTTTTTACCGCAATAGGCCCGCCCATGCGGGACAGTGCCCGGACTGCTTCTTTAGCAACCCGAGGTTCCTTGTGATCGACAAAAGGGCGAATATGAGCGGCAACCCTGGGATCCTGGATTTTACCAAGAACCAGGATAATGTTCCGCACGACGTACCACCGGCTGTCAGACAGGGCCTCCACCAGAGCCGGTAAGGCTTCATTTCCCTGCCGAATCAACGCTTCGCTCAAATGGCGCCGGAACTGGGCATTTTCCTCGCTGGCAAGCCTGCCGATCAGAAAAAGCGTGGCCTTTTCCTTAAGGGCAGACAGGGCCTCGATGATGGAATCCCGGATTTTAGTCGGCAACTCCCTGGCACACAGACAGGCTGTCAGAAACTCCAGGATATCTATGGTGGCCAGTTTCTGCAGGATGGTGAGGGCCTCGCGACGCCGTTCCACACTGATGGAGGGGGCCGCACCTAGTTTCTTCATATACTGAATGGCCCTGATAACGCTAGGCAGCCCTTTGGCATGCAACTGTTCGCGAACCTTGGCAGGGACTTTGCCCGCCAGCAGGATGAATCGCTGATCGGAAGGTTCCCTTTCAAGTTGATCGAGGAGCCGGTCGAGATCGAGATTGGCTGACAAAAGCTCCTCAAGCGTATCCTGAGAGGGCATGCCGTTTGGGTCGGCGGCCGACTCCTGCATCATGTCCGCCTCATCCCTTCCGGGATTGACATTCTCTTCCTGGCCGTCTATTGCGCCTATGCTCTGTTCAGCCACCCGATCACGGATCGCCTGGATTTGAGCAAGATCGACCTCGTTCAGCCAGATGCTTGTCACCTGGGCATTCAGGAGAAGTTCCTGAAGACCTCCGGCCTTCTGGATTTCAGCGGGGGAGAGGGCGATAGAACGGGCAAAGGCGGAGAGATCGCCAGCTGTGAGGTCCGGCAGGATCAGAATCCTGTAAACCAGTCGGGCAAAAAAGGAAAAAGCCAGGTTTTTCAGGACCGGCAGATCTTTGCCTATGGGAGTCTGGCCGATCAGAAAACCGTCCTTGCGCACGGTCAGGGTCAGGGAGCTCTCCAGCAAGAGAGGTTTGAAAAGCTGCAAAGTTTCGCTCGAGGCTGCCTTCAGAACGGGGTGGGTGGAAGGATAATACCGAACGGTCTGCAGCAACTTGCTGAGATGGATCAAGGCTGCCATTACGGTATCGTACTTATCCGGCCTGATGCTGTCGCCACTCATCGCAATCTCCTGGTGGCACCGAATGCCAGCCGTACCACCCTTTCAGCCCGTTCTTTTCTCCTTGAAATCAAACATTCTCTTGGAACTGCAACAGTTATGCCCGAAGGTCCATCAAAACGCCCTGCAACAACGGATCCAGACCCTGTAACAGGCTCTACAGGTTGCAGGAGGTCAGCATTTTTCTGGCGCTGTTTCCGATTACTCGCCGCTTTCGAGTTTGAACTCGAATGTGTTAAGGTTTGTTCCCGGGAGATTGGCGCCAATCTAAGGCATCCCATTCCGGGAAAAAGTTCTGTTGGACGGCAAGGGGGGTGTGCTAATGGGTACAAATACCAGTATTTCGTCTCAAAATAAACCTTTTTGTAACAAGCAGCGTCGGGGAGCCGGCATGGTTCTGGGTTTGACCGGGGGGATCGCCAGCGGCAAAAGCACCATAGCTGATATTTTTCGGCAGTTCGGCGCGGCGGTGGTCAGTGCGGATGTTTTGGCAAGGGAGGTTGTACGTCCGGGCAGTGCCGTTCTTGCCGCCATAGCCGAACATTTCGGACGGGGAATTTTGTACGAAACCGGCAGCCTGAATCGCAAGGCCATGGCCGAACTGATTTTCAGGGATCCCGGTGCCCGGTCGGCTCTGAACACCATCACCCATCCGGCGATTGCGGAACTGGCGGATCGAAAATTCGACGAGCTGAAAAGGTCGGGTGCCCAGTTGATCGTTTACGATGTACCGCTTTTATTCGAGGCAGGGGCCGAAAGGCAGGTCGACAAGGTTCTGGTGGTAAACCTCGATCGGGAACAGCAGTTGTTGCGCCTGCAGAAAAGGGACGGCATCAGTCTCGACCAGGCGGAGAAAAGAATTGCCTCCCAGATGCCCTTGCGCGAAAAGGTGGCGCGGGCGGATTTCGTTATCGACAATTCTGGGTCGTTGGAGGAAACCGTGAGACAGGTCAGAGAGTTGCTGGACCGGCTGGGGGCGGGTCCCGGGATTCCCAGTAAGCCAGGGTGTTCTGGATAAGGTCGAAGATTTCCTCCCTGCGGGGATTCTCCTCCTCCGTCAGAACATGCCCCACTTCGGGTCCGTAAAGGTGAAAAACCTTGTGAGGGCTGGCCAGGCGCCGGAACAGGTCCAGGCTGCTGTCGACCCGAATGGTGCGATCGCCTTCACCATTGACCATGAGGACAGGGATGCGGACGTCCTTCAAGTCCCGTTTTACGGTTCGACACAGACGGTTGAGCTGATGGACTCCGTTCACCGGCCGGCGGGTATAGTAATGGTCAATCAGGTGCGCCGCCAGAGGTCGTGACTGGTACTTGATCAGAAAACGCAGCAGACCGGCAGCAGGAGCCAGCCGATGGCGAACCCGAAGAAAGGGCGACAGCAGCACCAGACCTGCCAGGGGCAGTTCCTTGGCCAGCTGAAGAATGAGCAGGGCACCGGTGCTCAGGCCCACCGCATAGATCCGTTCAACCTCCCGCCGCAGTAGATCAAACCCCTGGCGAACCGCCTGTTGCCACTCCTCCTGGCGGCGAATGGCAAGATCTTCGGGTGACGTCCCATGGCCGGGCAGGCGCACCCCTTTGACCAGAAAACCTTTATCAGCAAGCATTCGGCCCAACGGCCGCATTTCCCAGGGCGTGGCGGTGAAACCGTGCACCAGGAGGATGCCGCAGCCGTTGGGAAGATCGGGGGTCAGCAGAAAGGGCAGGTGTTCATCGTGAACGACGCCCTGCTGGCGGGCCTGCAGTATGATGTGCTCTATACTGCAGAAAGGGCCGTCGACTTTCACTTGTGAAAGCCGAGCCTGGTGGAGAGTTCCTCCGCTGCCCGCACAACCAGGGGCGTCAGTTCCCGTTCCACCCGCTCATCAGTCAAGCGGGTCGATGGACCGGAAATACTCAAGGCCCCTACGATCCGGCGGGTGTAGTCACGGATGGGTGCGGCGATGCAGCGGACCCCGAGATCGAGCTCTTCATTGTCGAAAGCGTAACCCTGAACGGCAACCTTCTGCAGCTCTTTACGAAGGACTTCGGGGTTGGTGATGCTGTGAGGCGTATAGCTCTTGAGTTCCTTTTCGGGAAGAACGCTGTTCAGTTCCTCGTCCGACATGAAAGCCAGGTGGACCTTGCCTGCCGCGGTGCAGTGAGCGGGAAGCCGTGATCCCACACGGGAGACGACCCTTACGGTGAGATGGGTTTCGACCACATCGAGATAGACAATATAGCCTTCTTTAAAAATGGCTACATAAGCGGTTTCGTTGCAATCCTCCACCAGTTTTTCCAGCACGGGCTTGGCCTGGTGCAGCAGACCCATTTTTTTGATGAAGGTCTGACCGAGTTCCAGGGATTTCAGCCCAAGCCTGTAGTTTTCGGTCACCTTGTTCTGTTCGATGTATCCCCTGAACTCGAGTGTGGCGAGCAGACGAAAAACATTGTTTTTGTGAAGCTTCAGCCGCTTGCTGAGCTCGGTCACGCCAAGTTCGTCCACGTCGTTGCCGTGAAACTGTTCCAGCAGGTCGAGGGCATGGGAGACCGCCTGGATCATATACTCGGATTTTTCTTTCTTGGCCATGGTGGGGGTCCTTTTTCCCGGGTGCAAAACCGCCTGAAATAGGGCGGAACAGTCAATTTTTTAAATGAGGGGGAACGGCCTTTCGGCATTCCTCTGCCGAAGATCCCTCCTGTTTTTTTCGGGGTCTTCAAAGGATGAAGATGCCCGCTGAAAACGTCCTGTTCAACCAAAGAGATTTTTGAAATATAAAATTATGTTTTATGAAAGTCAACAGTTGGCGGAATGAATTTCATGGACCCTTCAAAGCTGAGTGAGTGATATTCTAAGGGCCGTATCCGTCAATCATATTGAGAATTTCAGGTACTTGGAACCGTTTCCCACTCGCAGTATGGCGACTCGAAATTCCGGAGTTGTTCCAAATTTCCCCTTGTGTTGGTCCTGTCTTCTGCACGATCCTGGGCCCGGTTTGTACGCTGTTTTAAAAAGCAAAGGTTGTGCCAGTCTTGCCGCAAAAATTTTAACCTGTTCTGCTGTTGGCGGGTTAGGGTCTGGGGGTGTTCAAGGTCGTCCGTCAGGGACCGGCTGGCAGGGGTTTCATCACCTCGCGCAAGAGGCTGGTGGCGTAACTGCCCTTTGGGAGCGAGAAGGACAGGAGCAGGTCGGCACCTTCCTGGACGACGCGAACATCCTTCAACGGAACTCGCAGGGGTCGACGCTCCCCTTCGAGGGCAAGCCCTTTTGGCGATCTGAAGCGGTTCAGGTCCAGTTTTTCCTTTTCCAGAAGGCTTTCCTCGATAATACCTGCCTGGCCGGACGCCAGCCGGACCTTGAAGCCGTACATGGGTCCAGACGGACTGATTTCCAGCCGGTCAGCTCTAGGCTGTTCGGCACCGGGATCAGTCACGACGAAGCAGGCTCCGTTGTCATGCTTGAAAGCCAGGTCGCCCGGCCAGAGGAGGTCCAGACTGGCGAGTCGCATGGCCACGATCCGATCGAACAGGCTGGACTGAAAAGCCGAAAGATAGAGTTTCAGCAGCTTGTGGGGCATTTTGAAAACAGCCTTGTCGATGGGCATACCCCTGATCAGATCCTGCAGCAGATTGCGTTCCGGGCGCATGCGGTCGGGCATTTCAGCCAGGGCTTCGGACAGGCGGCCTGCGGCGAAGAGTTCGGCCGCTCGACGCCAGCGGGGGTTTTCGATTCGTTCGGGGGCGCCGATGATCTGGCGGGCGGCTTCCTCGAAATCTTCCCGCAGAATCGCCCCACCGATGAGATGGGAATTGCCCAGTACACCGTACCGTTGCTCTCCGAAAAAATTGGGGACGCCGGTCATTTCCAGGATGTGCAGAATATCCCGGGCGCGGTCCAGGGCGCCGGGCACCGTATTCCGGATCCGGATCAGAAACCGGTTGCCGGCAAGATGGCCCATACGCAACTTGTTTCGGTGAAAGGCGGCTGAAAGGATCCGGACGTCCTCCAGTTCAAGGGCGAGGGCCTGTTCCGGTTGGACGCGGGGTATGGAGATGGTCTGCCGGGTGGTCGCGCAGGCGTCCTTGATTCCGGCATAGCCGATTTCTCTTTTGTCGGCACTCAAAGCTTTGGCGAGCCGGTCGATCAACTCAAAAGTCGTGATCCCCTTTTTTTCCACTGTCAGATAGAGATGTTCCCCCTCTCCGCAGGGTGGGTAAAGGGCAATCTCTTCAACATAAAAATCCTCGGGGGTTTCCTTGATGCTGCCCCCCGTGCCGGGATGGGAACGGGTCAGGAATTCATTCATGGCCGACCGTGCTCCATGCAGTGCGAAAGCCGGGGTATACCGGCGGGATTGCCGGAAGCGGGGAATTGTGAAACTCGACCTTCCGGCAGTGGATGAAGTAGATCGGCTGGTTCTTTTCCAGAAATCTCCGCATGTACTTGGATTTGGGATAGCAGGCCGGAACCGTCTCCCAGGGAGAGGCCAGGCAGTTGCAAAAGCCGGGCAGGGTGGGGTGGAGGTCGGCCACCTGCAGGGCATAGTCGGTAAAATCGGAACTGAAATAGAAGTCGGCACCCGATTTCAGGTAATGAAGAGCAGTCTGCAGAAATCCGCGGTTGACCAGCCTGCGATCCCGGTGGCGCTTTTTCGGCCAGGGATCCGGGCAGTTGATGTAGATGGCTGAAAGGCTTTCCGGCTGCAGGTACCGGGCCATCAGATAGCGGGCCTCGATCCGCATGACCCTCACATTGTCCAGTCCGGCCTGATCGATTTTCTTGCAGGTCTTGTAGCAGCCTTTGTTGTAGATATCGATGGCCAGAAAATTGACGAGGGGTTTTTCCTGTGCAAGCTGCAGGATGAAATCGCCGATGCCGCACCCTATTTCAAGGGCCAGGGGGTTGCCATTGGCGAAAACTTCCTCGATGCTTCTTGCCCCGGCCAACCTCTCTTCGGTCAAAAAATTCGGCGAGTTGATGTCTATGATGCGTTGGGTCATGGAGACAGTCTTTCGTGCTTGGTTCACAATAGCCGGAAACCATAGCATAACCGCCGGAAGTGTTCAATAGGCTGTTTTTCTAAAGCAGGAGGCGGGAGGAGTGAGGAGTGAGGAGTGAGGAGTGAGGGGTCAATTCGAAGGATCACGAATTCCTGTCTCATGCCGGCAGGCTGCCGAGGCGCAGAAGGGTTATTTCGGGACGGCAGAGAAAACGGATCGGCAAAACGCTCGTGCCGAGGCCGCGGTTCAGATAGAGCGGAACCTGTTGCTTGGCGACCCGGTAAAGTCCAGAGACGAAGCGTCCGGAAAAACGGGGCATATACAGAGGCGGAAGAAAAGGCAGACGGATCTGACCGCCGTGGGTGTGTCCGCAGAGTATAAGGTCGATTCTGTCGCCGATCATGTCGTGGTCGAAAGCCGGGACGTGGCTGAGAAGCAGGTTGAGTCGCTGAGGATCTGCTGCCTGGCGAATCCGGTTCAGGTTGACGGATGCAGAGGGATAGTCCAGGCCGAGGATGGACAGGGGGATGTCCTGTATATCCAGATCGCGCCGCTCGTCGATGAGGAGCTCTACGGAAACCCGGGCAAAATGGCGGCGCAGATTTTCCCCTTCCAGACGGGCCCAATACTCCCAGTTGCCCTGCACGGCAAAAACGCCCCGTGCGGCCTTGATCAGACCCAGGAAGGTCAGAACCCCCTTCAAATTTTTTTCTTGCTCGAGGTAATCCCCCGTCAATAGAATCAGATCCGGGTTGAGCGCGTTGACCGTATTTGCCGCTTCTGCAAAATGGGGGGGTAAATCATGCAGGTGGAGATCGCTCAGGTGGACAATGCGCAGCTCCTTTCCGGGAGGCATTTTAGGCAAAGGCAGTAAGATTTCCTCGATTACGAAGGAGCGAGGTTCCAGCCACAGGGCGTCGCCCAGGCTCAGTGATCCTCCCAGAGCCAGGCTGGAGGCGAGAAACTTGCGCCGTGAAATGAAACGGAGATCTTTTGGCCGAAAGTCGTTTTTTTGCATGTATCCCTGCAGAATGGTCGGGCGGAACGGATGCTTTTTTAAGCAGGGCAATGTACCATAATTCCTTCACCGTGCCAATTCCATCCATTCAGGCGATAGCTTGATTTAATTATGATGTGGAGGAATTTCTTGCAGTTAGTGGCTCACGTAGCGGTTGCCGCCCCTCTCGACAAACCTCTCTCCTACCTGGTTCCCGATCCATTGCGGGATCGTGTCCGGACCGGTGTAAGGCTGAGAGTTCCCCTCGGTCGCCGTTTGGTGGTCGGTTTTCTGTTGCGTCTGGAAATGACCGAGGTCGCCGAACTCAAGCCTATATGCGAGGTTTTGGACGAGGAGCCGCTTTTCGGCAGCACTATGGTGCCGTTTCTGGAGCGGGCCGCTGAATACTACTGCCATCCCCTCGGCGAGGTGTTTCGTACCGCCCTGCCTGCCGGTCTGGCGAACGAGAGGCAGCGGGTGGCCATTGCCACCGAGCGTTTCCTCTATCTGCGGGAACCGGAGGTTGAGGTTGTCGGCCGAAAGCAACAGGCGATCCTGAACCATCTTCGCGAGCGGAAAACTCTGTCCATGGAGGAATTGGGGCAGCTCGTCGACAATCCCGGGCAGAGTTTGCACCGGCTGATAGACAAAGGGGTTGTCGGCGAAAATTTTCTGGAAAAACGCCGCGATCCTTTCGCCGGGGAAGCGCCGGAGCCCGATAAAGCGGTGGTACCCGGTCCTGAGCAGTCTGCGGCTCTGGCCGCCATCGGTCAGTCATTGCAAAGCGGTCAATTCACCCAGATTCTGCTCCATGGCGTCACCGGCAGCGGCAAGACCGAGGTCTACCTGCGGGCCATCGAGCAGGCTATTGCAGGCGGAAAGCAGGCCCTGGTGCTGGTGCCGGAAATCGGCCTGACTCCGCAGCTGGTCGGCCGTTTCCGGGCACGTTTCGCCGATCGGGTCCGGCGCCTGGCGGTGCTTCATTCCGGGCTTTCCGACGGGGAACGTTACGATGCCTGGCGGGCAGTGGCGCGGGGAGATGTCGACATTATAGTCGGTGCCCGTTCGGCGGTTTTCGCGCCCGCCTCCCGGCTCGGCATCATTGTCGTCGATGAGGAACATGAAACCAGCTACAAGCAGGGAGAGGGATTTCGCTACAATGCGCGGGACCTTGCCTTGCTCAGAGGCCAGATGGAGGGGGCCACGGTGTTGCTCGGCAGCGCCACGCCGGCCTTGACCACCTTTTTCAGGGCCAGGCAGGGCCAGATCTCCTATCAGGGTCTGCCGTGCCGCATCCTCGATCGGCCGTTACCGGAAGTGAAGCTGATCGACCTTCGCCAGGAACGGCCCGAGGGCAGCCTGTCCGAAACTCTGCGCCAGTCCCTGCTGGAAAATCTCGAACGCAGGGAACAGTCCCTGCTGCTGCTTAACCGTCGGGGTTTTGCGCCCTATCTGCTGTGTATGGAGTGCGGCGCGACCCTGCGTTGCCCCAACTGTGAAATCACCCTGACCTACTATCAAAAGCAGCGCCGGCTGCGCTGCAACTACTGCGATTTCTCCCAAAGTCCTCCGGACGTCTGCCCAGCCTGTCTGGGCTCCGGAATGACCCCTGAGGGGGCTGGAACCGAGCGCCTCGAGGAAGAGCTGGCAAATCTTTTCCCTGGGGCCCGCGTCGGCCGCATGGACCGCGATACCACCGGCCGCAAAGGGGCCCATCAGCGCCTGGTAAAAAGTATGGCTTGTGGAGAGATCGACATTCTCGTCGGCACCCAGATGGTGGCCAAGGGGCACGATTTTCCCGGAGTGACCCTGGTTGGGGTGGTCAATGCGGACAGTGCTCTCAACCTGCCCGACTTCCGGGCCGCCGAACGCTCTTTTACCCTCCTGACTCAGGTTGCCGGCAGGGCCGGGCGGGGAGAGAAACCGGGCAAGGTCCTTATCCAGACCTTCGTCCCCGAGCATTATGTTCTCGAGGCTGCCGCCCGCCACGATTATGCCGGTTTCTACGAGCAGGAAACAGCCATTCGCCGCGAATTGTCCTATCCCCCCTTCGGGTACCTGACCAATTGCGTCCTCGCCGGAAATGACCTGGTGCAGGTGGCGGAAACCGCCGCGGTTTTTGCAGACGAACTGGAGAGACTGAAGGGAAACCTGGCGGTCGAAATTCTTGGTCCTGCCCCCTGTCCGCTGAATCGGCTGCGTGGAAAATGGCGCTTTCAGATTCTGCTGAAAGCGGTGGAACGCAGCTCCATGCGCCGTATCCTGTCCAATATAGGCTCTTTGCGAGCCAGGGTGCCCCGGCGGGTGAGCCTGATCGTAGATGTCGATCCACTGGATATGCTGTAAAAAAGGGGAAGGGCCCCAAGGACAGCAGGGATTCCGGGTGCAGGATTAACAGCCGATCGGCAATTCGGTTCCCAGACCCTGCGCCCTGGCTTTTTCGAGGACCAGGGCTCCTACAGCCAGATCCTGGATGGCCATGCCGTGGGATTCGAACAGGGTGATCTGATCGGGGTCCCTGCGGCCGGGCACTCTGCCGGCGATGATTTCCCCCAGCTCCGGGGTCTGATGCCAGTTGATCCGACCTTTTTCCACAAGAGGGAGCAGATCGCCACATTCGCGAACGGCGACTTCCCGGGAGTCGACGGCAATCAGATCGCATTGGAGGAGCGTCTTTTCATCGATTTCGCAGCGGATCAGGGCGTTGCTTCCGACCGCGTTCAGGTGGGTCCCTCTTTCAACCCAGGGGTGGCATACCACCGGTCGGGGGGAGGTGGTGACCGTCGTCACGATATCGCTTCCGCTGACCGTTTCCCTGCCTTCGGCGGCGGGAAGAACCTCGATCCCCAGTCGCCGGCTGTTTTCCTCACAAAAACTTTTGAGACGTTGCCAATCCCTGCCCAATACCTTCACCTTTTTTATCGGCCGAACGGCACAGAGCCCTTCCAGCTGACCCCTGGCCTGCCAGCCGGTACCGAACAGTCCTACAACCGAGGATTCGGGACGGCTTAGCCATTTTGCCGCAATCCCGGCGGCGGCGCCGGTTCTGGTCATGCCGATCAGATCGGCTTCGATGATCGCTTCCAGGTTGCCATGCACGCTGTCATACAGGTAAAGCAGGAAACAGTTCCCCTCCTTGGTCGAGGTATAGGCCTTGTAGCCCAGGACCCCTCGCCCAGGCAGGGCTCCTTGGAGAATATGCAGGGCACCTTTGGGGATGCGGGTCCTCTCCCTTGGGATATTGACGGCGTCGCCAAAGGCATGATCCTTCATGGCCTGCTCCACCGCTTCCAGCGCCAGCGGCATGGTCAGGACTTGTTCGACTTCTTTTTCCTTCAGGAAAAGGGCCATCACGTCCTCTCTCTTCGATGGCGTATTGCAGACGGGGTTGACGGTGCCTGGTTTTTTAGCACCGGGCTTGCAATACGCAGTCTATCAGCTAAAATCTTTGCGGCTAATGAACGACGCAGACGGAAAAACAGTCCTCTTTCATCTCCTTTCTGTTGCGGTTCCTATCATACTTTCATCTTTTCAGCACCCTTTTTCCTGGTGCGGAGGGCGGATCCCAGATCCGGGCAGCGGGCTGAAAAAAGGTTGACACTTCCTTTTTTCCGAATGAATATAACTACTTTCTTTGGATTCATTGGGTCCTAAGAGTCGGTCATGCACTTTCTTGAAAGAGAAACCTCCTGCCTTCGACGATTGAAGAAGTTGCGCCGGAAAAAGGCGGAGGGTATGGCCTTGACCATGACCAACAAGTCATCCAAGGCTCCTGTTTGTGAGCATTGCACGTCGGATTTGTCCTTCCGTGAGGGCAAGGGGGAGGCTTTTTTTCAGTCGATTTTCGAGCATGCCAATGCTGGTATGAACACGATTACCATCGACGGAAGGTATGTCCAGATCAACCCTGCGTTCTGTCGCTACCTGGGCTACACAAGGGAAGAGCTGAGACATCTGACCGTCTACGATCTCACCCACTCTGAAGATCAGTCCGCGACGCGCACCCATTTTGCCCAGATCAAGGCGGGATTGCGGCAGGCCTTCGATTACGAAAAGCGGTTTCTGCGCAAGGACGGCAGCGTTGTCTGGGGCCATGTGACCAGCGCCTGGCTGTTCGATGAAGAGCATAATCCCCTTTATGGCATCGGCCTGGTCCAGGACATCACCGATCGGAAAAGGGCCGAGGCCGATCTGCTCCGGGCCTTGTCGGAAACGCGATTGGCAAAGGATAAAATCGACGGTATTCTGCGTTCCCTCGGTGAGGGGCTGATTGTCATCGATAACAGGCAGTGCATCGTTTTGATGAGTGCTTCGGCGGAGAAACTGCTGGGGGTTGCCTGCGAGCAGGTGGTCGGTCGGCCCCTCGATGCCCTGTTTTCCCGCCGGCCGCTCCCTCCCAGGCTGCATGAGGCGCTTGTGAAAGGGGAGAATGGCGACCAGTGCGAAATCGAACTGGAGGGATGCCCCGGCACCGGCCGACGCATCATTCAGGCACGTATTTCCTGGATTGCCGAAGGCGGGGCGAACACTTCCGGGCGGATCGCTGTATTGCAGGATGTTACAGCGGAGCGGGAAATAAGCCGTTTGAAAACGGAGTTCATCAATACGGCAGCACACGAATTGCGCACTCCGCTGACCTCGATTCAGGGATTTTCGGAAATTCTATTGATACAACCCGGTTTGAAGAGGGGTGAGCGGCGAAAAGTTTACCAGATCATCCATGAGCAGTCGGAAATCCTGGCGAAACTCGTTCATGATCTGCTCGATCTGTCGCATATCGAGACCGGCGCCGGTTTCAGATTGAAGAAAACCTCCTGCAGCCCCAGGGAACTGCTGGACCAGGCCATTCGTCATGTGCCCCGGGACAAGGGGCGGCACCGGATCGAAGTCCGTTTCCCCGCCGAATCTCTCGAGATTCATGCGGACCCTGGCAAGCTCCGTCAGGCCCTGGAAAACATTTTGTCCAATGCTGTTAAGTTCTCGCCTGAAGGCGGTATCATTCAGGTTGACGCATACCGGCGGGGAACAGACCTGCGCTTTGCGGTAACAGATGAGGGCATCGGAATGAACGAGGAACAGGTGGGAAAAATATTCGATAAGTTTTTCCGGGCCGACACCTCCAATTCGGCCGTGGGAGGGATCGGTCTCGGCATGAACATCGTGAAGGAGATTGTCGAGGCCCATGGTGGAAGGGTCTGGGTGAACAGTACGCCGGGATGCGGAACGACTGTCCACCTGAGTCTGCCGATCGGAATCCAATGTGTGACCGGAAGAGATTATGTCTTTGGTCCCGGTTGGGGAAATGGAGAGGTCGCGCCGTGAAAAAAATTCTGATCGTCGACGACCAGATGACTATTCGGCAACTGCTGGAGATCAGCCTGCGGGCGAAAGATCGGAAAATTTTTCTTGCCGCCAGCGGGGAAGAGGCTCTGGAGGTAGCCAGAAACAGGAAATTGGACCTGGTCATCATGGATCTGATGATGCCGGGAGGAATGGATGGTTTCGAGACTATCGAACGCCTGCGGAAGGATGTGGGCATCTCCGACTGTTCGGTTCTGATCCTGACCGCCAAGGATCAGGAGGCTGAAAGGAGGCGGGCCGAAGAGATGATGGTCGATGAGTTTCTGACTAAACCCTTCAAGCTGGAAGATCTCTACAGCCGGGTTGACCGTCTGCTGGATAGGAAAAACAGGTTTGAAATGCCCCATCAGGGAGTCTGATTGTTGTTCACCGCTATTATTGCCAAAGAAGGAGGAAAACATGAAAAAGGATATTTTGGAAAAAGGCGCTATCGTGCAGCGCGACAAGGAAACCTTTGCCGTTGCTCCGCATATTCCCGGTGGAGTGACCTCCCCGGATACGCTGCGTAAGATCGCCGACGTTGCCGAAAAATTCGGTGCGCAGGCCCTCAAAATCACCAGTGCCCAACGGATCGCCATTGTCGGTCTGGCCGAAGAAAAACTGGATCAGGTCTGGGAAGCTCTTGGGGAGAAACCTGGTGCGGCCATCGGCCTCTGCGTTCGTTCAGTCAAAATCTGCCCTGGCACCACCTTCTGCAAACGCGGTCAGCAGGATTCGGTGGGTGTCGGGATGGAACTGGACAGGAAGTATCATGGCATGGAACTGCCGTGGAAGTTCAAGATGGGCGTTTCCGGCTGCGCCAACGACTGTGCGGAAGTCTGCATCAAGGATGTCGGTCTGATCGGCACGCCGAAAGGCTGGAACGTCATGGTCGGCGGCAATGGCGGCGGGATGCCTCATCTGTCACAGAAGCTGGCGGAAAATATTCAGACCGACGAGGAGGCCCTGGCCATTCTGGAAAGGGTGGTCAACTGGTTCAAGGCCCAGGGTAAAAAGGGGAGAATGGGCAAGCTCCTCGAGGATGTCGGGCTGGATGCTTTCCGCAAAGAGATCATGAACGATTAAGGCACGAATTTCGGATCGGTCTCCGCAACCCGGGGACCGATCCGGATTGAACATCGTCAATCGAGAGTTCCGCGAACAAACCGGTAACCCCGGCCGCGAACCGTCAGGAAATGGACTGGCCGGGAGGGCTTTTTCTCGAAATACTTCCGCAATCGAACGACGAAATTATCCAGGGTACGCGTTTCCGTATCCGGCGCCATTCCCCACACCGATTTTAGCAGTTCCGCCCGGGACAATATTTCCCCTTCCCGTTCGAAAAATATCCGAAGCATTTTGGCCTCCAGATCGGTCAGGGATATCTCCTTGCCCTTGACGATGGCCCGGAGATCTTCCAGAAAAATCTTGTTCTCACCAAAAACATAGCCTTCAGCAGGCTTGGGACCGGATCGATACCAGTGGGATCTCTTGATGATCCCCTTGACCCGCAGAAGGAACTCGGCCAAGCTGAAGGGTTTGGTCAGATAATCGTCGGCGCCTTCGGACAGACCGGTGATTCTGTCCGTTTCCTTGTCCATGGCGGTCAGGATCAGTATGGGCAGGCGGGCATCGGCCTGCCGCATGCGGCGGCAGACTTCGATGCCGTCGATGGCCGGCAGCATGAGATCGAGGATCACCAGCAGGCAGCCCGACCAGGGCAGAAGATTCAGTGCCTCTTCACCGGTGGTGACATGCTGCACCCGAAAACCTTCCATCTCGAGATTGAACTTCAGCCCCTGGGCAATGTGGAGTTCATCCTCGACCAGCAGAATGTAGGGGTCCTTCATTCGCCGCTCTCCTCCGGTGAGTCCTGTTTCGGCAGCAGGATGTGGAAGGTTGAGCCCTTGCCGAGACCGGCGCTTTCCAGCCAGACCTTTCCCCGATGCCGCCAGACCACGGCCCGGACGATGAACAGCCCCAGACCGGAGCCGCGAATGTTCTCGTCCGATTTTCGCACACGGTAAAACATCCGGAAGATTTTCTTCCTGTCCCGTTCGGCGATGCCCCGTCCGCGGTCGGTAATGCTGAAATGACACCAGTTGCCCTCGGCCCTCAAGGTGACGGTGATCTCCGGTGGGGTGTCCGAATACAGGACCGCATTCTCCAGCAGATTGCGCAGGGCCATGGTCAGTGTCTCGCTGTCGATACGGGCATACAGACCGGACTCGATGTCGGTGGTCATGCGGCTGCCGGGGGGCAGACCAGGACGCTGGCGGGACAGAAAGGTCTCCACCAGAAGAGAGAAGTCTTCGGTTTTGAGATCCAGGCCAATTTTCTTCTGTTCCAGGCGGTGGGTGGTCAGCAGGTTGTCGACCATGTTCCGCAGACGGGCGGTGTCGGCCAGCATGGTATCGAAAAAGGCGTCCATCTGTTCCGGCGAAAGCTGGCGCATGCGGATGGTTTCGAGGTGAAGCTGCAAGGAGGCGAGGGGGGATTTGAACTCGTGGCTGATCTGGGACATAAAATTCCGCTGCTCCCGGGCCAGGGCGGATTGCCGCTTCCAGTAGACGAAAATGACGTAGACGCCCACCAGAATGGCTATCAGCAGAACCAGACCCTCGACCATCACCACCCAGTCGATGCGGTTCTGCAGCAGCTCCGGACTGTATTTTTCCGCCAGGGCTCTGAGTTTGCGATTGCTCTTCAGAAACCAGGAGATCCAATAGACCACGATGATGATCCAGGCCAACTGGATGCCGATAAAGGCCATGAGCGGGTTGAACAGGCGGCGAAAAATTCTTTTCATCCCGTCTGTTTACCACTGCCCGAACTCCGGAACAAGTGCAAAATCCTTTTTACAGAACTATTACATTTAAACGTTGAATCCCTGTGCTAGACTGCAAACACAAGATGGGCCGCTAAAGCCTGCGGCCGGTTCTTTTCTTTTTGACCCGGGTGAGTTCGGTGTCGCTGATCGCCCGGCAAGCATGCAGGAAGAAAATCGTGAAAAAGAATCTTACTATTGGTCGATATACCGCGCCCTTTCCGCTGTTGCTTGGCGGCATGGGGGTGCGAGTTTCCGCTGGCAGTCTGGCCGGCCATGTTGCCCGTTGCGGAGGATTCGGAACGGTTGCGGCTGCCGGAATCGGTGTCAACAGTCCCTATTTCAACGGACGCAACCTGTTCGAGGCTGATCGTCGGGCGCTCCAGGATGAAATCCGCAAGGCTCTGGCCATTGCCGAGGGGGGCTTCGTCGGAGTCAATTGCATGTTTGCCGTCAGCAATTACGACGACATGGTTGTCGCCGCCTGTGAAGCGGGCGCCCATTACATTGTCAGCGGTGCGGGTCTGCCCATGAGTCTTCCGGGACTGACCGAGAAATTCCCCCACGTGGCCCTGATCCCCATTGTCTCGTCGGTCCGCGCTGCGGAACTGATCGCCCGCAAGTGGTCGAAAGGGTACGGCCGCCTGCCCGATGCGGTGGTCGTGGAGGACCCGGGCACGGCTGGAGGGCATCTCGGGGAAAAACTGGAAAATATCGGCACCGGCCAGTATGACCAGTATGCCACCGTTCGGGAGATCAAGGCCCTGTTCCGGGAAGTCTGGAAGGTCGAAGTGCCGGTGATTGCTGCCGGGGGCATCTGGGATAGGCAGGATGTGGAACATGCTCTGGCCCAGGGTGCCGACGGGGTACAGATGGCCAGCCGCTTTGTCTGCACCGAGGAATGCGATGCCGATGAGGCTTTCAAACGGGCCTATCTGGAGTGCCGCCCCGAGGATATCGGTTTGATCATGAGCCCAGCCGGGCTGCCAGGGAGGGCTCTCAAAGGGAATATCGACCACATCCGCCGCAGCGACCTGGCCGAGGGATTGCGCTGCCCCAGCGGTTGCCTGAAAAAGTGCACCTATAAGGAAGAGCAGGAAAGGTTCTGTATCATCAAAGCCCTCGATCGAGCCCAGCGGGGGGATCTGGAAAACGGTTTGATTTTTTGCGGCACGAACGCCTGGAAGGCCGACCGCATCACAACGGTTCAGGCCATTTTCGAGGAGCTTTTTGACGTCAAGGTGGAAGAAATCCACCAGCGGATGGTGTCCAACGGCTGACAGACAATTGTGAGAATTGAAAAAAAGCAGGCGGATTCAACCCGAGTCCGCCTGTTTTGCATCCAGCCTCTCTACAACATTTCCTTGCGGCCGGCTCCATTCTAAACTTTGTAAAATCAATGGTTCCGGGGTAAACTCATACATCATGCTGCCCTTTAAAAAGGATTTTTGATGCCCCCGGAAAATGAACCGTTCCTGCCTAAGTGGATCGCCTGGGAAAGCACCCGCCGCTGCAATCTGCAATGCGTTCATTGCCGCTGTTCATCCGATCCGTCTGCTGCCTCCGGAGACTTTTCCACCGAAGAAGCTTTTCGATTGATCGACGATATCTGTCTGGTATCCCAGCCGGTCATGGTTCTCAGTGGCGGCGAGCCGCTGCTGCGGGAGGATATCTTCGACATTGCCCGTTACGGAACGGATCGCGGGCTGCGCATGTGCATGGCTACGAACGGTACCCTGGTGACCGATGATGTCTGCCGGCGCATGCAGGACAGCGGAATTCGCATCGTTTCCCTTTCCCTGGACGGATCCCGCGCCGAGATCCATGATGATTTCCGCCAGTGTCAGGGCGCCTTCGCCGCAACCGTTCGGGCGGCGGAAATACTGAAGCGCAACGGCCTGCGGTTTCTCATCAATTCCTCTTTCACCCGGCGCAATCAGGCGGAAATCGCCCCCACGTTCCGGCTGGCCAAGAAACTCGGCGCGGTGGCCTGGTATCTGTTCATGATCGTTCCCACTGGACGGGGGCGGGAGATCATGGACGAACTGATCTCCAAAGAGGATTACGAGGAGATCCTGGCCTGGCATTACCGCCAGGAACAACAGGAAACGGATATCCTCATGCGCCCCACCTGCGCGCCGCACTACTATCGGGTCGCTCCCCAGATGGCCAGGGCCGAAGGGGTGCCCTACCGGCGGCGCAGCCTGTCCTTCTCAACCGGTGGCGGAAAGGGGTGCCTGGCCGGACAGAGCATCTGCCTGATCGACGCTTTCGGCAACCTCAAGCCGTGCTCCTACTTTCACCGGACGGCCGGCAATGTCCGGGACACCTCGTTCCGGGATCTCTGGTTCAAGGCTCCCCTGCTGCAGGAGCTGCGTGATTTCGACAAGTACAAGGGGAAATGCGGCAGTTGCGAATACCTGCGGGTGTGCGGAGGTTGCCGGGCCCGCGCCGATGCGGTCTATGGTGATTACCTGGCCGAGGAGCCATTCTGCAGCTATTTGCCGATAGGATCGGCCAACACCGGACAGGACATCTAGATTAGGGCTTTTTGCTGTCGATGCAGGAGGATGTTTTTGACATGACCAGCGGTTACGACTTTCTCGAGGCCTGTCGGGGCTGTGCGGTATCCCGCACTCCCGTATGGCTGATGCGCCAGGCCGGGCGCTATCTTCCCGAATATCAGGCGGTTCGCCATCGCGTCGGATTCCTCGAACTCTGCAAGACCCCCCATCTGGCCGCCGAGGTGACCGTGCAGCCGGTGGATATTCTGGGCGTGGATGCAGCCATCCTGTTCTCGGATATTCTCATCCCTCTCGAGGCCATGGGTGTGGAACTGCGCTATGAACCTGCGCCGGTTTTCTCATCGCCGGTAAGGGACAAGACCGCGATCGAGGCCTTGAGGGTGCCGGTGGTCGAGGAAGAGGTACCCTTCGTGTACGAAACCATCCGTATTCTGCGTCGGGAACTGGCCGGTCGGGTGCCGCTCATCGGGTTTGGAGGTGCACCCTTTACCCTCGCCTGTTACCTGGTTGAAGGGCAAGGCAGCAGAAACTTCGCCGTTCTCAAGGGGATGATGTATCGGGCGCCGGACCTGTACGGCCGGCTGATGGACAAGATTACCGAAACCAGTCAACGTTACCTGACGGCCCAGGTCGAGGCCGGTGCCCAGGCCATCCAGATCTTCGATACCTGGGGAGGCATTTTGTCCCCTGCCGATTACCGGGATTTTGCGCTCCCCTACACCCGCCGCCTGATCGCCGCCCTCGAGCACAAAGGGGCACCGATCATCCATTTCGTCAAGGGGGGAGGGGCCATGCTGGACCTTGTCAAACAGGCGGGCGGGCAGGTGGTCGGTCTCGACTGGTGCGTCTCCCTGGACCGGGCTCGACGGGAACTGGGGCCGGAAGTGGCTGTGCAGGGCAACCTCGATCCCACCGTCCTGTTTGCTCCAGAGAAATATATCGAAAAGGAGGTACGGCGTATTCTCGAGGAGAACGGCGGGCGCCCTGGACATATCTTCAACCTCGGACACGGCATACTGCCGACGGTTGAACCGGAAAAGGCGGCCTTCCTGGTGGATTGCGTCCATCGGTTGAGCGCTGTCTCCTGAAGGCGGGGAGTTTGACGATGAGCGAGCCCTTCACGAACCGAAAGGTTCACGCCGGCCCCCTGCATTCAGACCGCAGGACCGCGGTGGTGCTGCTGAATATGGGCGGTCCCGACAGTCTGGAAGCGGTCGAGCCCTTTCTCTACAACCTCTTTTCCGATCGCAGGCTGATCGCTCTGCCGGGTGGTCCCTTTCTGCAGAAGCCTTTCGCCCGAATGATTTCCCGCCGGCGGGCTCGCAGCGCCAGAGAAAATTATCGGCATATCGGCGGCCGGTCGCCTCTTCTCGACTGGACGGAACGCCAGGCT
Source organism: Syntrophotaleaceae bacterium (assembly GCA_041390365.1). NCBI lineage: Bacteria > Pseudomonadati > Thermodesulfobacteriota > Desulfuromonadia > Desulfuromonadales > Syntrophotaleaceae > Syntrophotaleaceae bacterium. The sequence continues at coordinate 387,418 of JAWKQB010000001.1, forward strand.
CTCGGTTTGTCCCGGGTGCTGGATTCAACCTGGGGGATCTATGTCATCATGCGCTACTGGCAGCCGCGAGCTCAGGAAGTTTTGTGGCGGATGCGCAACGATCAGGTGGAGCAGGCCCTCGTCCTGCCCCTGTATCCCCAGTATGCCGAGGCGACCACGGGCAGCAGCATCGCCGATTTCCGTCAGGCCGCGGCAACCCTGTTTCCCGAACTGACCTATGCCGTTATCGATCACTGGTATGATTGGGCGCCGTACCTGGACGCCCTGGCCGCGAGGGTCGTTGAAGGGCTGGAGTCCTTTCCCCGGGACATGAGGGATGAGGTCCCCCTGCTGTTTTCCGCCCATTCACTGCCGCAGAGAGTCATCGACCGGGGTGATCCCTTTCTCGGCCAAACCCTGGCCACCGTCCGCGGGGTCATGCAGCGCATCGGCGACAGGCCCTGGCATGTCGGATTTCAAAGCCGCAGCGGCCCGGTCAAGTGGCTCCGGCCTTCTGTGGACGAAGTCATCAAAACCCTCGCCGCCAAAGGCCACAAAAGCCTGCTGATGGTTCCCCTCTCCTTCGTCAGCGATCATATCGAAACCCTTCACGAGATCGACGTCATCTACCGGCGGGCAGCCACAGAGCGGGGCATCGTGCATTTCGTCCGCAGTCCCTCCCTGAACGACCATCCCGATTTCCTGCAGGCTTTGGCGATGCTACTGCAACGGCGCTACAATGATCTGTGTGAACCAGACGACACGGCCTGACATGGGAGAGCGAAGTCCGTGTCCGCCATTGACAGTCCGTGTCGGTCTGTGGCTTTAGGTTATAGGCCCTGTTCTTTCAGTTTTTCAAGGAGCGTGCTCTGGTCATCGGTCAATTTGGCCGGGACATTGACTTCGATGACGGCATAGAGATCGCCGCTCTGGGTTTTTTTAGGTCCCGGAATGCCGAAGCCCTTGAGCCGGATTTTGCCGCCGCTCTGCATTCCTGCCGGCACCTTGATGCGCTTGCTCCCCTCGAGAGTGGGCACTTCCAGGGTGGTGCCGAGACAGGCGCCGCTGAAGGGGATACGCACCTTGACGAACAGGTCCCGATCCTCCCGGGTGAAGACCGGGTCCGGATCCACTTTGATCTCCAGAAACAGGTCTCCTGCAGGACCTCCAGTCGGGCTGCTGCCCCCCTTGCCGCTCACTCTCAGCTTCTGCCCTGATTCTATCCCCGGCGGAATGGCCACCTGGATCTGTTCGACACCCTGCTCACCCCGATAATCGATGCGCTTTTTGCCTCCCTGGGCCGCCAGGCGGAAAGGGATCGACAGGTGCATCACGTAATCCTGCCCTTTTACCGGACGGGGCTGGCCACCGCCCCCGAAAAAGGTCGTCCTTCCGCCCCGTACGCCGCCGCTGAAGACGCGGCTGAAGATATCGTCCGTCCCGAAGCCGAACTCCCGGAAAATGTCGCCGACATCGAAATTGCGGTAAATATCCTCCTGAGAAAAGCGCTGATGGAACCCCGCTTCCCCGAACTGGTCGTACTGGCGGCGCTTTTCAGGGTCGGAGAGGACCGCATAGGCTTCGGTGATCTCCTTGAACTTTTCCTCGGCTTTGGCGTCGCCCGGGTTTTTATCGGGATGGTGCTTCAGCGCCAGCTTTCGATAGGCTTTTTTGATGGCGTCCTGGTCGGCATCCTTGGCCACCCCCAGAACGGCATAATAATCCTTGGCCATGTTTTCTCCTGATTTCGTAAAAAGACTCTGACAATATAGTTAGCGCGATAGATGCCGTCAAGGGCTGGGGGGAGGAAGATTGCCAACCGGTCCAATAACTGCCATAATGGCGGGAATTTATCTTCCGGGCACGAGGTGAGACATGCGGGCAGTCATTATCGGAGCGGGTATTTCCGGTCTGGCGACAGCTTTTTTCCTGCGGCACATGGCCGACCGCAACGGCATCGATCTGCAGTTGACGGTGCTGGAAAAGGATTCCCGCACCGGGGGTAAGATTCACAGCATCAGGGACGCAGGTTATCTTTGCGAATGGGGTCCCAACGGGTTCCTCGACGGCAAACCGGCGACACTGGAGCTGTGTCGAGATCTGGAGATATCCGGGGCACTCCAGCGGTCCAACGACAACGCCCGCAGACGCTTCATCTATTCGCAGGAAGAACTCCATTGGGTTCCGGAAAATGCCGCCGCTTTCTGCCGCACAAGGCTGATTTCCTGGCCCGGCAAGCTGCGCATCGCCATGGAGACGCTGGTGCCCGCTGAGCGGGGCGGCGAGGATGAAACACTTGCAGATTTCTGTCGGCGGCGTTTGGGTCCTCAGGCTCTGGAAAAGTTGATCGGGCCGATGGTTTCCGGAATTTTTGCCGGGGATCCCGAAAGAATGAGCCTGAAGAGCTGTTTCCCACGGATACATCAGCTGGAAGTCGAGTATGGCGGCCTGATCCGGGCCATGCTCCGGCTGGCGGCCCGGCACCGCTGCGAGCGACGTGCGGGCAAGGCCGTGGCTGGCGCCGGCGGTCCGGCCGGCGTATTGACCTCCTTCGCCGGGGGGATTCAGGAGCTCACCGACCGGCTGGAAAAGGTTCTTGGCGGCGCGGTCGAGACTGGCACCGGCGTCACAGCCCTGCGTCCCCTCCGTGACGGCTTCGAACTCCAGCTCGACAACGGCTCGCAGCTGGAAGCACAATTGGTTGTTTGCGCGGTCCCGGCTTTCCACTTCGCGACAATGGTGGAAGGTTTCGACCGGGAGGCGGCCCATCTTCTGCGCGGCATCCCCTATGCGGCGCTTCAGGTGTGCTGTCTCGGGTTTCGGAGGGAAGACCTGAACCGGGACCTCAATGGGTTCGGCTACCTGGTGCCGCAGGTTGAAAAACTCGATGTTCTCGGCACGCTGTGGGATTCGAGCATTTTTCCCAACCGGGCGCCAGATGACAGGGTGCTGTTGCGGTCCATGCTTGGAGGGGCCACCCGCCCGGATGTGGGTGAGTGGGATGAAGAACAGGTCAGGGAAAGAACTCTCGCGGCCCTGGCTAAAACCATGAAGCTGCAGGCCGAACCGGAATTCGTGCGGGTTTTCCCCCATCGGGAAGCGATACCCCAATATGTGACCGGCCACGGCCGCCGGCTGCGGATGTTGCAGGAACGGACCGGCCGGTATCCCGGATTCTTTTTTACCGGCAATGCTTTCTACGGAATCGGCCTCAATGATTGTGTGGCCGCGGCCAACAGAGTGGCGGAGCAGGCTTTCGGGTTTGTCCGGAGGAGCAGCTAAACCCAATTGAAATCGGAATCGGGATCGGCTTTTTAATTTTCCATCGAAAGACACAGGGGACAATTCACCCATGGCAATGACCTGGTACCCCGGACACATGAAAACCGCTCGGCGGCAGATGGCCGAAGCGATGCCGAAGATCGATGCGGTGATCGAGGTTGTCGATGCCCGTCTTCCGGTTTCGAGCGGCAATCCTATTCTGGCCCAGATGCGCCAGAGAAAACCCTGCCTCATGGTTCTGAACAAGGCAGATCTGGCCGACCCTCTGGTGACCAAACGCTGGATTGCCCATTTTGAGCATCAGGGAAAAGAGGTGCGGGCCTTGGCGCTTAACGCCACCCGGGCCAAGGAGGTAACCCTGCTGCCCAAGCTATGCCGGAGTCTGGTGCCCCATCGCGGAATTCCCGGCAAACCTTTGCGGGTCATGGTGGTGGGCATTCCCAATGTGGGCAAATCGACCCTGATCAATACCCTTGCAGGGCGCAGAATAGCCAAAGTCGGCAATCAGCCGGCCATCACCCGCAGTGCCCAGCAGGTCGATCTGCGTAACGGGCTGTTGCTGTTCGATACGCCCGGCATCCTTTGGCCCGATCCCGGTGACGAACTTGCGGCTCTGCGGCTGGCGGCCAGCGGTGCCATCGGCAATGCCGCCATGGATTATCATGAGGTGGGCCGTTTCGCCGCCGCATATCTTTTGCGGCACTACCCCGACCTCTTGTGTGGTCGGTACAATCTTTCATTTTTACCCGCTGATGGGGAAGAGGTACTGACCGAGCTGGGGCGGAGGCGAGGTTGTCTTGAAAAGGGCGGCGAAGTGGACTACTATCGCGCCGCGGAAATTTTTCTGAGAGAACTGCAGAGCGGCAAAATCGGACGCATCAGCTTTGAAGCTCCCGATGAAATCCGGCTTGCTGGAGAAAAGGATTCATGAAATGACAGGTATCAGGGCTCTATATTGCGTTTGTTGGTTGATGGCGGGCGCTCTGCTGCTTCTGGGAAGTGGGGGATGTGACAGGAAGTCTGCCGAACCCGAGTTGAATACCCTCGGTGACCGGGTCGGGTACGGCATCGGTCTGCGTCTCGGGCAGGATTTTCGCGGTCGACAGCTGGATATCGATCCCGCTATCGTCCTGCGCGGGTTGCAGGATGGGCTGACGGACAGTAAGCCCCTTTTGTCCGATCAGGAGATTCAGGAGGCCCTCAATCAACTGCAGCAGGAGTTGAGCGAACGGCAGCGGCAAACCCGCGTGGATGAGGCTGAGCGAAACCTGCAGGAAGGGCGGGAGTTTCTAGTCCGAAAGGGGAAGGAGGCCGGTGTGGAAAAACTGCCGAGCGGGTTGCATTACCAGGTTCTGCGCCAGGGCGAGGGGGAAGGGCCCGGTCCTTCGGATCGGGTGAAGGTTCACTACCGCGGCCTTTTCACCGACGGCAGGGAATTCGACAGTTCCTATGCCCGCAACCAGCCCGTCACCTTTCCGGTGTCAGGAGTCATTCCCGGATGGCAGGAGGCCCTGTTGAATATGAAACAGGGCGGGCACTGGCGGATCTTTCTGCCCCCGGAACTGGCCTACGGCGAGCAGGGAGCCGGCTCGACCATCGGACCCAATGAGGTTTTGGTCTACGAAATCGAATTGCTCGAGATTGAAAGGTAGTGAGGCCCCCTCACACCTCACCCTCACGAATTTACAGCATTTTCACTTCTTCAACTCAATCCCGAAAGCCTTGATTTTGCGGTGAAGGTTGGAGCGCTCGATGTCGATGGCTTCCGCCGTTCGCGAAATGTTGCCGTTGAATTCCTCCAGCTTCTGCAGGATGAATTCCTTTTCGAATTCCTCCTTGGCTTCCTTGAAGGTCGCGGCTTCCAGTGCCGAACCCGGCCGGGAAACAGTTCTGACGGTTTCGGTTTCGAATTTAAAGGTTTCCGGCAGATTGGATGCCCTGATAACGTCCCCCGGGGTCATGATGACCAGCCGCTCCATAAGGTTTTTCAGCTCGCGGATATTGCCCGGCCAGCTGTATTCCATCAACATTTCCAGAGCCTCGGATTCGATTGTTTTGGCCGGGCGTCCCTCCTTGTGACAGAAATAGTTGAGAAAATGTCGTGCCAGAAGCGGAATGTCCAGTTTTCGCTCCCTTAACGGGGGGACGTGAAACGGCAGGACATTCAGGCGGTAGTAGAGATCCTGCCGGAAGTTGCCCTCCCTGATTTCCTGTTCCAGGTCCTTGTTGGTGGCGGCGATGACGCGCACATCGACCTCAATAGATCGGCTGCCGCCGACCCGTTCGAATTTCCTTTCCTGGAGAATGCGCAGGATTTTGGCCTGGGTCTTCAGGCTCATGTCGCCGATTTCGTCGAGAAACAGAGTTCCTTCGTGAGCCTGGTCGAACTTGCCCTTGCGCATGGTGGTCGCGCCGGTAAAGGCCCCCCTTTCATGGCCGAACAATTCCGACTCGATCAGCTCTTCGGGGATGGCCGCACAGTTGACTTCGACAAAGGGCTTGTCCCGGCGTTTCGACAGGTTGTGGGTTGCCCGCGCCACCAGTTCCTTGCCGGTGCCGTTTTCGCCGGTGATCAGCACCCATCCGGAAGTGGGGGCGGCGATGGAGATCTGTTCCTTGAGTTCGCGAATGGCCTGGCTGTTCCCGACCATTTCGTATTCCTTGGCGATCTTCGCCTTCAGCGACCGGTTTTCCTCGACCAGCTGCCCGACCTTCATGGCGTTTTCGATGGACAAAAGCACCTTTTCCAACGAAAGAGGTTTTTCGATAAAATCGTAGGCGCCCAGCTTGGTGGCTTTGACCGCGGTCTCAATGGTTCCATGGCCGCTCATCATGATCACCAGCTGTTCCGGCTGATCCTGGCGGATCCGCTGCAGGGTCTCCAGACCGTCGATGCCCGGCAGCCAGATATCCAGCAGAACCAAATCGGGACTTTCCTCCTTGAGCAGGGCCAATCCCTCTTCGCCGCTTTCGGCAAACAGGGTACGAAAGCCTTCGTCCTGCAGAATGCCCTTGAGGCTTTCGCGAATACTCTGCTCGTCGTCGATGACCAGGATGTTTTTCATATTCCTCCCAGGATTGTAATGCGATTGCCGCAGAATCAGGCCTGAATCGAATCCCTGGCAACAGGCAGTTCGACAATGAACCGGCTCCCTTTCGGTTCATTGTCCTTGACCCGGATGTAACCGTTGTGATCGGTGATGATGGTGGAAACGATCGCCAGCCCAAGTCCGGTGCCAGATTTCTTGGTGGAAAAATAGGGCTCGAAAAGACGCGGCTTGTCCTCCGGCGGGATGCCGCAGCCGTCATCCGCCACAGTAAAGGAAACAATCTGCAGCGTGGGATTGAAATGGGATTCGATGGTAACGTTGCCCTTTTCTCCCACGGCGCTGACGGCATTGTCCAGCATGTTGATCACCGCCCGCTTGATCTGGTCATGATCCAGTTGCAGGATCGGGACACCCGGATCCGGCCGGAAGATGAATTGGATTTCCTTGTGTCCTTCCTGGTAAAGAACCAGGGCCTCGGCGATGATGTCGTTGAGGCGGTTCGGTGTCGGGTTAACCGCAGGCATTTTGGCGAAATTGGAAAACTCGTTGACCAGGTTCTTCAGTTCATCGACCTGTTTGATGATCATATTGGTGCACTCGTCGAACACCGAGTCGTCTTCCTCAAACCGGTCCAGATATCGGCGGCGCAGACGCTGGGCCGACAGCTGAATCGGGGTGAGGGGGTTCTTGATCTCGTGGGCAATGCGGCGTGCCACCTCCCGCCAGGCGGCCATCCGCTGTGCCCGGATCAGATGGGTCAGGTCGTCGAAGACAACAACAGTCCCCATGAACTCGCCCCCTTCATCCTTCAGGGTGGTCAGGTTGACCAGCAGGGTCAGTTTCTGATCGTCGAGGGAGAGGGTCACCTGCTTGCGGATCGAGTCTTTGCCGGAGCTGTTCTGCAGCTTGATCAGATCCTTGACGATAGGCAGGTGCTCCGGTTTGAGGACTTCGCGGAAGTTCTTCCCCAGGACCTTGGTGGTCTGAATCCGCAGCAGCTTTTCGGCCGATTTGTTGATCGTGGTGAGGCGTCCCTGGCGGTCGACGGAGATGACTCCGGCGGTGACGTTTTTCAGCACGATCTCCATATAGCGGCGCCGCTGATCAAGTTCCAGGTTGGAGGCATGGAGGTCGCGATTGGCCCGGCGGATGTTCTGTTGACCCTTGCGCAGATCGGAGGTCATCTTGTTGAAGGCTTCCACCAGCAAGGCGATTTCATCATCGGTTTTGACGTCTATGTGAACATCGAGATCGCCTCCGGCCACCCGATTGGTCGCCAGGGCCAGCTCCTGAATGGGAACGGTGATGCCGCGAGCCAGGTGAAACCCGAACCAGGTGGCCAGGAAGATGATGACCAGCGCCGTCAGCAGCAGGACCAGCAGGTAGCCCTTCTGGATCTTGTTTTTCAGCAGCTTGGTTTCCTTGTACTGTTCGAAGGAGTTGGAAATCTCTTTCATCTTGTTCACCAGGGAATAGGGCACGTGATAGTTGACAACCACCACTCCCACCACATCGTCGGGGTTCCAGTTGGAAAAGACCGGTACGACGCCGCGGATCAGGTCGGCCTTGCCGACGGGAGTGACCTGGGTGAAGCGGTTGCCGCGCAGCGCTTCGCGAATGGTATCGGAACCGGGATCGGTGAATTCCGCGGCGGGCACCTGGGGATTCGAGGCCCGGACCAGTTCTTCGAGGGTGGCTGAGAACACCTCGACCACACCCAGGTTATATTCCTGCTGCTTTTGATGGATCAAATCCTGCAATGACGGCAGGTTCCGTTCGTTGAGCAGTTTCTGCTCCTTGATGATGCGGGCCAGCTGGTCGCCGTAGTACAGGGCATTGGTGGCCGAGTTCTGGTAGTAGGTCTGGGCGACCGCCAGCGATTCCTCCAGGGAGGTTTCAATCTCTTCGTTGAACCAGTTTTCGATGGAATTCGAAATGATACCGGCCGAAACGAAGAACAGCAGCATGGTGGGAACCAGGGAAAGGGCGACGAAGGCGATGACCAGCTTGCTGCGCAGGCGCGCTCCGGGAACATCGCGGCGTTTTTCCACCAGCAGCTTGAAGATATTGCGGAAGACCAGAAACAGAATCAGCAGGATCAACAGGATGTTGAGATTGATCAGCGCCAGGACCAGAATGTTTTTCGACAGCGGCAGATCGGAAGTGACCTCGAACAGGCCGGACTCCAATCGGGTCAGGACGATGACCAGGACGGTGACCAGGATGACGATCATCCATTCCCGACGTCGCTTGCGCAATTCATGTCGTTTTTTTTCAGAAGCTTCCGATGGTGTCGTGGTCATGGCAAACCTGTGAAATTGAAAATGTGCAATTCTAGGCCAAAAAAGGGGACAAATGCAAGCCGGTGAGGGTGTTGGCCAGGGGCCGGGCGAAATAAAAAAAGCAGCCCGAAGGCTGCTTTTAATTTCAAAAGGAAAAATCGCTGTTTCAGAAAGCCAGATCCGCCGCAAAAGCCCGCCGCCGTTGAGCTGCGATGGCGTGAGGCTGATGGCTGGGCCTGCCGAATTCCACCAGTTCCCAGGAGTCGGGGGAAGCCAGAATCTGCTCCACGGTCCGATGGTTGATGTCGTGGCCGGCCTTGAAGGCTTTGATGTGTCCCAGAATCGGATAGCCGATCAGGCTGAAGTCGCCGATGGCATCGAGAATCTTGTGACGTACGAACTCGTCGGTGAATCGCAGTCCTTCGGGGTTGAGGATCTGATCCTTGCCGATGACTACCGCATTTTCCAAGGATCCCCCGCGAGCCAGTCCGTTGGCCTTGAGGTATTCCACCTCGTGCAGGAAGCCGAAGGTTCTGGCAGGAGCGAGGTCTCTCTCGAACAGCGTATCGGACACCTTCACCGAGCGATGCTGCAGTCCGATGCAGGGGTGGTCGAAGGCAATGTCGAAAGAGATGCGGAAGAACCGGGAGGGGATCACGCTGACCCGTTTTTCGCCGTCGATGACGCTGATCGGCTTGCGGATTGCCAGGTACTTCCGGTTGGCCGGCAGTTGGCGCAGGCCCGCTTCCTGCAGAAGTACGACAAAGGGTGCCGCGCTCCCATCCAGGATCGGCACTTCCGGCCCATCGATGTCGATGTGCAGGTTGTCGATGCCGCAGGCTGCGAGAGCCGCCATCAGATGTTCGATCGTGGAAACCGACAGCCCTCCCTTGCCGATGACCGTTGCCATGCGTGTGTCGACCACGTTGGCCGCAACAGCTTCGATGGAAACAGAACGATCCCCCTCGCGGCGATGGAAAACGACGCCGGTTCCGGCATTTGCAGGGCGCAGATGCATATTGATCTGGCGTCCGCTGTGGAGACCAATGCCGGAGATCTTGACGGGATGCTGCAGGGTCTGTTGGTAAATCATGATGAAAAAAAATCCTCTCTTGGAATCGGGCAAAACTTTTTTAAATACTACACCATCCTCTATGCAAAGTGTTTGCCAAAATATTAAACGATCTAACCTGTTGAATTTAAATAAGAAATAAAAGAGAGGAGGAATGGGAGTTCGTGGTCTTGATTACACAGTCTGCAAGGTATTGTGGTGTCTGCAACACAATGGCGGGGTGAGCTGGTTTTTGAGCTAAAGGCGTCCTGATCGGAGGATGCCAATAGCGAGCCAGAGGCCCAGTACCGCCGCTATGGAATAGCCGAGCAGGCCAAGGGCCGGGAAGCCGAACAGCAAAGGCCCCTTGTCTGTTTGCATGACGATGGATGAGCCGACGATCAGGGCGGCGATGAGCATGCTGAAAGACAGCCGGTTGCTGGACCGGTCGAGATCGGTGATCAGTTTTTCCAGTCCGCGATGCTCCAGATCGATCTTAATTTTGTTGCGGTTGATCCGGTTGATGAATTCCTTCAGGTCCCGCGGCAGGTATTTAATCAGCGAGGCGTAGGTTTTAAGCAGTTTTGCCCCTTCCCGGGAGAAATTTGCAGGGCTGGTTTTTTCCGCAATCAGGCGGGCCATGAAGGGTTTGAGGTGACCCACCATGTTGAAATCCGGATCGAGACGACGACCGATTCCTTCGATGGTGATCAGAGCCTTGGCCAGCAGCAGCAGGTCGGGGGAGAAGGGGATGCGGAACTCCACCAGGATTTCGACCAGTTCGGTCAGCAGTTTGCCGGCGTTGATCTCATGCAGGGGGATTTCGTAGTAGTCGTCGATGAAATTGCTCAGAGCCATCCTCAATTCCGGCAGACGGATCTCCTCGATCAGTTCGCCGGAATAAACCAGCTCGGAAATCATGCCGTCCACGTCCCGATCTACGATGGCGGACAGCAGTTCGACAACGCGCAGTTTGAGTTCACGGTCCAGACGTCCGACCATCCCGTAATCGAGAAAACAGACGGTATTGTTGGGAAGCACGAAGATGTTTCCCGGGTGGGGGTCGCCATGGAAAAAGCCGTGAACCAGAACCTGCTGCAGAACGGCGTTGGCGCCGTTGCGGGCGATGATCTTCAGATCGTTGCCGGCGGCTTTCAGCCGCTCCAGCTCAGAGACCTTGATCCCGTCGATATATTCCATTGTCAAAACGGTTTCACCGGTCAGGGAATGGAAGATTCGCGGGACATAGACCGTAGGGTCCTGTTTGAAATTTTCCCGGAAACGGTCGATGGTATGACCCTCGCGGGAAAAACTCATTTCCCGGATAATGGTGCGGCGAAATTCGCGAACCAGGCCCGTCGGATTCAAGAATTCACCGCTGGGGAGATGACGCTCCACCAGGCGAGCAAGGTTCATCAGAATATCGATGTCGGTCCTGATGACCTGCTGGATACCCGGGCGGCGAACCTTGACCACCACAAGCTCCCCGGAATGCAATCTGGCTTGATGAACCTGAGCGATACTGGCTGCGGCCAACGGCTTGGGAAAAAATTCGGCAAACAGGGTCTGGACCGGTTGGCCGAGCTCCTTTTCGATCTGCCCCATGATCGCTTCCAGACTCACCGGCGGGACAGTGTCCTGCAGTTTGCTGAGCTCCTGAACAAAGTCTGCCGGCATAATATCCGGACGGGTCGACAATACCTGGCCCAGTTTGACGAAGGTGGGGCCGAGCTCCTCCATGGCCAGACGCAGGCGAACCGGTCCGCCCAGCCGGGCAATGTTGCGCATGGCAACCCGTGGAGTGGCCCGCCGGAGGTACTGGTGTATATTGAGCTGCTCGACGATGTGACCGAAGCCGTATTTGATGAGAACGCCGAGAACCTGTCTGTAACGGCGCAAGGAACGGATGTTGCGGGTCACCCGCGAAAATGTCAGCATAAGATCACGGCGAACCGGCACGCTGGTTCAGTGGACTGCGTCCGGTCGGGCTGGAATTTTTTGGTGGCATGGAAGGGCTGTTCAGACCTTGTCCTGGAGACGGCTTTCCAGCACTTGAACTCTCTTCTCAAGGGATTCGAATTCTTCCCTTGATATCAAACCCATTTTGCAGCTCATGCGCTGAACCTCTTTCTGAGCCGCTTCTTCAAGTTTCTGCTGCTGATTGCGGGCTGCTTCCCGCAGAGAAGACAAGAGCTCCTGTCCCTTCTCCTCCCGCAGATTCATCCGGCTCTTCAGATCCTGGATGAGTTCTTCGACTTTTTTCTGACTCAGAGCCAGGGTTCCGATGCCGGCAAGGAGGGTTTTCTCGATGATGTCCGCCATGGCGTTCTCCTGTTTCAACAGGTTGATTGATGGCCTGAAACGACAAGCGACCAGGCCGAAGGTTGATGGAGGCGCAAAAACTTGCCCACTGCTGCTTTCTGCTTGGTCATTCACATTTTTCTGTATTGCGAAAGCGTCAAGGTTGAAAGGATTTCAGGTACTTCTAATACTATCACAGCGAGAGGGGCCTGCAAACCTTCTCCTTATTACCCCCGATGTTCAGCGGCGAAAAAGCCAGATGATCAGGGAGATGATCGCTGAAAGTAGAAGACAGGTGGCCAGGGGGAAATAGAAGGTAACGCGCTCCGATTCAATGCGGATATCGCCCGGCAACCGTCCCAGAAAGGGGATTTTTCCGCCGAAGTGGATCAGCAGGCCGAGTCCGGCCAAAAGCAGACCGGTGATGAACAGGATTTTTCCGAAGGTCATGGCTTGAGTTTTTTTGCGTTCGGGGCCGCTATCCTTACCGGGATCGATATGAACTATATCTTATCATTCGGGGAGGTGGCCAGAAAAACTAAATTTCCTCTGCTATCAGCGACCATGGGGGCAGATTGCGTTCCCTCCAAAGGCTATCCGCAAGGTGATCGGCGCCTTTCGGATCATCATTCAGACGATGAATTTCCCTCAGCAGATTCTGGCGAAGCTTTCCCAGGTCGGCCTGATAACGTTCGAGTATCGCGGCAAGGATCTGGCGGTCTTCGGGCAGACTCAGCCGCATCGGGCCGGAAGCGGTTGCCGAGGACAACAGGAGGGCTCGGGCCAATTCCGCTCCTTCAATCCGCAGCAGATTGCCTGACGCATCCCTAAGTTCGAAAGTCTCGAAGAACTGGCCCGCGCAAACGAGCGGGGCCTCGAACGAATACTCCTGCAGTCGGGGACGATAATAATCGAACAGGTAATGATCGGGAAAAACCGGCACGCCGTCGATGAATACATGGTCACCGATCTGTCTGGCCAGTTCGGTGCCATCCTCTTCCCGGGATCGGGGTGGCGACGAAAGTTGAGGCGCAACCACAACTGGAGGGAGAGGTTCTGTTCCCAGCCAGGAGGCCAGGACCCGGTCGATTTCACGGGTTGAAGGGGGCGGCCCATCCTCTCGCGGGAAGTGACGCTGCAGGACGGCCAGACCTGCAGGCTCGGGAACAGGCAGTCCGAAATTGACCATTTCCAGACGCAAGGATTTGCGTCCGGGCAGCCTGCGGCCATTGCTGACCACCTTCCAGAGATAATGCCCGAGACTGCTGTGCAGAAAGAGGGAAAACTGTTTTTCATGCTGTGAACTCCAGCTATCCTCTTGGGGATAAACAAGGCGGCCGGTGTCCAGAAGGGCTTGCAGATTCTCAGGCAGGTGCAGCGAAAGCCTCAGTATGGACGGATGGGCCCGCCGAAGCTTCTGCCAGTTGACACGCCGTTCGGAACCATCAGCCAAGCGGAAGCGGGTGACATGATCCGGCAGAATTGATTTGAAAAGCCTCACAAGCAGCAGGTTTTCCGGTTCCGGTTCGATCCGGTCGAGGGTGAACTGTTCCTGGATCAATTGGAACAGCGGGCGGCCGAAATCGGCGGCGGGCCAGTCGTTCGGGAGACGCAATTCAATGACCGCTCCCTCGGCGGCCATCCCCAAAAGATGGAGAAACTGCCAGGCCCATTCGGGACTTCTGTCAGGAAGTCGAAAGCGACGGGTAGGCCAGGAGGTGCGGAGCATCGCCAGATGGTTGCGGCGGCAATCAGCATCCGGATAACGACCGTTGCCCAGGGTGCCGCTGACCATGCCAGGGGCGGATGAAAAGGGAAGTTGCCACAGATCCCAGGCCTGCTCGGCCGCCGGGGACTTCAAAAGATGCCGCAGCAGGGCGGTCATGGCCAGAACGGAGCGGGGCGCGACTTCCAGAATCGGTCCCGCATACGCGTAGCAACGGTCCGGATTCAGCAGCAGGAACTGGCCGGTTTTTTCGGCCGGCGGGAAGGGCAGGGGAAAGCCGCCGAGGTGCCGGCTTTCGTTTTGGAGCAGCAGGCTGAGGGCCTCGCTGTGGCGATCGGGATCGGTGGCTGCCTGCAGCTGGGTCAGGCGCCGGTAGAGGAGATGAAAGCGGACAGCTGCCTCTTCAGGCAAGGCAATTTCATGTTCTTCCTCCTGCAGTGCAAGGCGCAGAGGGTCCGGCAGGGTCCTGGCAAACGCGCGCAGCACGGAATCGAGCTCCCGGGGTGCGATTGATGTTGGCGGATTTTCCAGGATCAGGCTCAGGAGGCGAACCAGTGTCAGAAAATTTTTACTGTCGGCAAGGTCATCGGCCGAAACGTCATATCGTGTAAATTTCCGATCGATGCGTGACATCCGGCAGGTGTCGACCAGCAAAGACCGCACTCCCGACAGGGTGAAGCGGTACAGGTTGGCGAAATAACTGGACGAGAGTTGCGGGGGCGGGACAGCACCCACCACGGCCATGATTTTGGCCTCATCCATCAACTTCTGCAGCGCTTCCTGAAAACCCTCGACGGAAGGAACGTTGTCCAGTTCGAACTGTTTCCGGGCAACCGGCTGGTCCTGTCGGGCATCCCAGAAGGTGATTTTCCTTGCAGTCCAGGTGATGAAATAAGCGAGGCCGAGGGCCTGGGAGCAGCATTGTCCCAGGTGCAGTGCAGGGGGATCGTTGCTGTCGGGAAAGAGCACCACAGCTCCGGCCATGAAACTGTCCCGGTTGATCCAGAACACCAGAGGGGGATTTTGACAGCCGCAGGGTGTGAGCAGCGACGGAAAGGTCTCGATTCTGCGCAGTGGGGATCTGCCATGAGCGATCAGGCTTTCTCCCCAATGCGCCAGCTGTTCAGCCAGTTGCCGGATGGTTTTCGAGGTTGTGGGTCGGGTGGAAAAAGCAGACATGACCTTTCTTTCAACAGGTACCTGGGGGAACAGCGGCGCCTGGGCCTATTCGAAGAGATTTCCCGAACGGCCGGCCTGGCTGGGAGTGCACTGAAAGTGACGGTAGGCAAGTTCGGTCGCGGTGCGGCCTCGGGGCGTTCTGTTAAGATAGCCCTGCTGGAGCAGATACGGCTCGATCACATCCTCGATGGTATCTTTTTCCTCGCCCACGGCGGCGGCCAAAGTTTCAAGCCCCACCGGCCCGCCTGAAAATTTCTGGATGATGGTCAGAAGGATAAGGCGGTCCATGTGGTCGAGGCCACGCTGGTCCACTTCCAGGCGGGTCAGGGCCATGTCGGCCAGCTCCCGCGTGATGATGCCGTCTCCCTTGATCTGGGCGAAATCCCGCACTCGGCGCAACAGGCGGTTGGCGATGCGTGGGGTGCCGCGACTGCGGCGGGCCACTTCGATTTCCCCTTCCTTTTCAATGGGCACGTTGAGGATGTTCGCGCTGCGGCGGACGATGGTGGCCAGCTCTTCGTGATTGTAGAATTCGAGACGGGCGATGACTCCGAAGCGATCCCGCAGTGGGGAAGAGAGAAGGCCGGCGCGGGTGGTGGCGCCCACCAGGGTGAAGCGGGGGATGTCCAGTTTGATGGTGCGGGCGGAAGGACCCTGGCCGATGATAATATCGATCTGGTAGTCTTCCATGGCCGGGTAGAGAATCTCTTCCACAACTGCGCTAAGGCGGTGAATCTCGTCGATGAAGAGAACATCCCCCTCTTCGAGGTTGGTCAGGATGGCCGCCAGGTCTCCCGGTTTTTCGATTACCGGCCCGGAGGTGCTTTTGATGTTGACCCCCATTTCGCTGGCCACAATGTTGGCCAGGGTGGTCTTGCCCAATCCGGGCGGTCCGTAAAAAAGCACGTGATCCAGGGCTTCCTGGCGGGCCCGCGCGGCATCGATGAAGACCTGGAGATTTTCCTTGGCCTTGGACTGGCCGATATACTCGGCCAGGGTTCTTGGGCGAAGAGAAGCCTCGAAACGGGCATCGTCGCCTGACAGGCCGGCGGTGATCAGACGGTCATCCATCAAAAACTCCCGGTGCTGGTGCTCTGCGCTGCTTTCTGGTAAGAGTCCCTACTCGTGATCGATTTGTCCCCCGGCTTCTATCGCAACAGGATTTTCAGGGCGGCCTTGAGGATGTCTTCCAGCGAAGAATTGGGAGGGAATTCCAGATTCTCCAGTGCTTTTTTCGAAAGGTTTTCGGTGTAGCCGAGATTTGTGAGTGCCGACAGGGCGTCTTGACGCAGGCCGGCCATACCGGCTTTTGAGGAAGCGGTCGCAACGGCGACGGCCTGTCCGGCCTCCCGGGGGATCTTCTCGCGGAGTTCGAGGATCAGTCGTTCGGCGGTTTTTTTGCCGATTCCGGGCAGCCCCGAGAGCTGTTTGACGTCACCCCGGGCCAGAGCCCCGCGCAGATCTCCAGCCGGCATGTTGGAGAGGATGTTGAGTGCCAGTTTCGGTCCGACCCCTGAAACGGAGAGCAACAGGATAAACAGATCCTTTTCCTCGGCGGTCAGAAAACCGTAGAGATTGATGGCATCTTCCCGGACATGGGTATGTACAAAAAGTCTGGCAGGGCCTTCGTCCGGCAGGGAATAGAAACTGGAAAGCGGGATCAGAAGCCGGTAACCGACGCCGCCGACATCGAGGATGACCTGGGCCGGGGTTTTTTGCAGTATGTTGCCGCTGAGAAGGGCGATCATGGCACCTCGCTGATGGTTTTCGATTGCACCAACCGGGCAACCAGTTCGCAGCTGTGGGCATGGCAGATGGCCACGGCCAGGGCATCGGAGGCATCCTCCTGGGCGATTTCCGGCAGTTTGAGAAGCACCCGGACCATTTGCTGAACCTGACCTTTGCCTGCTTTGCCGTAGCCGACCACGGCATTCTTGACCTGAACCGCACTGTATTCAGTAACCGGCAGATCCGCGTTGACCCCGGCGAGAAGAGCGACTCCGCGGGCATGACCGAGTTTCAGTGCGGAAAGAGCATTCTTGGCGACGAATATCTGCTCGACGGCTACGGCCTGAGGTCGGTAATGTTCTATGACCCCGGAAAGGCCGTCGTAAATCAATCGCAGTCGTTCTGACAGCGGGCTCTCGGCACGGGTGCAGATAGCACCGTTGTCGACATGAATCAGCCGGTTTCCCCTCTTTTCGATGATGCCGTAGCCGGTGATCCTGGTTCCCGGGTCGATCCCTAATATGCGCATTATTCAAACCGTTTCAGACGACGGAGCGGCAAGGCTGCCACCCCCAACCCGGCTGCCGGATCATGCAGGAGGAGTCTGACAGCCTTGAAAGCGCCTCTTCTCCAGATCCGCCGGCTCAGGCTACGAAGCTTGCCAGATCTTCTTCCGAGATATCGAAATTGGCGTAGACGTTCTGCACGTCGTCGTTGTCTTCCAGCTTGTCCATCATCTTCAGCATCTGCTCGGCCTGCTTCCCCTCGAGCTTGACCATGGTCTGGGGAATCATGGTGACCTCGGCGGATTCCCACTGCAGATTCCGGGCGGCGAGGGCTTCCCGGACCTCGATGAAATTTCCCGGGTCGGTGATGATCTCGATTACATCGCCTTCATCCTTGACATCCTCGGCCCCGGCTTCCAGCGCCGCTTCGAACAGGGAATCAAAATCCTGGTCCTTGCTGAAGGAAATCAGGCCCTTCCGGTCAAACAGGAACGCCACGGAACCGCTCACCCCCAAAGAACCGTTATGTTTATTGAAGATATGCCGCACGTCGGCCACCGTGCGGGTCCGGTTGTCAGTCATGAACTCGACGATGACGGCGGCGCCGCCAGGTCCGTATCCTTCAAAGGTCCCTTCTTCATAGGAAATGCCGTCGAGGTCGCCGCAGCCCTTCTTGATGGCCCGATCGATGGTGTCCTTGGGCATGTTGCCGCTTTTAGCTTTGTCGATGGCGGTGCGAAGGCGGGGATTTCCCTCCGGGTCTCCGCCGCCGATCTTGGCTGCGATGGTTATTTCCTTGATCAGTTTGGTGAATATTTTGCCGCGCTTTGCATCCTGGGCGCCTTTGCGGTGTTTGATGTTCGCCCACTTGCTGTGTCCTGCCATGTTTCTGTTTTCTCCTTGTCGGTATATTCAACGCTTGGCGTAGGAAAGTGCGAACCCGGAACCTTCTGCCGGAACTCTTGCTATTGCCGATACTCGGGTGGAAGAAAGGGGCCCATTCGATACAGAACCGCTGACCAAGGATCGGTTTTTAGGTCCGGGGGATAGAACGGTTGATCCTATCATGAAGCCCGGAATCCGAACAAGCGCTTTCCCATGGCGGAAAGCGCTTGTTCGGCCGACGGCTGATGAGATGCGGGGGACGTCTTTCAGTAAACCGGTTTAAAATCGAATTGATGGAAAGCCGTGATGAATCGAACCGTGCGGCTTTTGGATCGCATGACGATGGAGTGGGTTTCGGCACCCCCTGAAAAATAACGCACTCCCTTGAGAAGTTCGCCGTTGGTGACGCCGGTGGCGGCGAAAAAAACGTCGCCGCGTGCCATGTCTTCCGCAGAGTAGACCCGGTCGAAGTCATCGATTCCCATCGCCCTTGCCCGGTCCTTTTCTTCAGGATTCAGGAATACCAGACGCCCCTGCATGTCTCCGCCGGTGCATTTGAGGGCCGCCGCAGCCAGAACCCCTTCCGGAGCTCCGCCGATGCCGAGCATCATGTCTACCCCGCTACCGGCCACTGTTGCTGCAATAGCCGGCGCGACGTCACCGTCGGAGATCAGGTGGATTCTGGCTCCGGCCAGACGCACTTCATTGATGATTTTCTCGTGTCGGGGCCGGTCGAGTATGACCACGGTCAGGTCCTGAACATAGCAGTTTTTGGCCTCGGCAACCCTTTTCAGGTTTTCCCCGGGGCTGTCGTTGATATTGATGGTACCGTAGGCCTGGGGACCGACGGCAATTTTGTCCATGTACATGTCGGGAGCATGGAGGAAGCCCCCTCTGGGAGCAAGAGCAATGGTGGTAATGGCGCCGGTTGTGCCCTTGGCGCAGATGGTTGTACCTTCAAGAGGATCGACGGCAATATCGACTTCCGGTTCCACTCCGTTGCCGACCTTCTCGCCGATATACAGCATGGGAGCTTCATCCATCTCCCCTTCGCCGATGACCACGGTGCCTCGGATGCCGATGGAATCCAGGGTGCGCCGCATCGCTTCAGTGGCGGCTCCGTCCGCGGCATTCTTGTCTCCTTTGCCGACCCAGCGCCCGCAGGCCAAGGCGGCGGCTTCGGTTACCCTCACCAGCTCCAGTGCCAGGTTGCGATCCATCTTCTGTCAATCCTCCCTTTTGGCGGTAGCCGCCAAGATCGTTACGGTTCAATCGAATAGTCACTTGGCCAAAGTCCGGAACATGCCCTCTTCTGGCCGCATGTTCCCGATTTGACACGAGTTTAAGCGGGCCTCATCATGGCATGATTCTGGATTAAAAACAAGTTTTCCAGCAGCGGGTCTTACCTTTTTGAAACAGATTGAGCTATAGTTGAAGGCGATGCTGTTCTGCATTTCTCACATACTGCGGCTACTCAGGCACGTCTCATTCTTGACAACTCGCGCCTTGAACTCTTTTACATCAGGGCTTGATTATCGAGAACAGTCTAATGTTTACCATGAGAAAGCGAAAATGGAATGAAGAATTTTTTTATCTGGGCTCATAGAGGCGCGTCCGCCAAGGCGCCGGAAAACACCATGGCGGCCTTCCGCCTGGCCCTTGAGCAGGGAGCGGACGGGTTGGAGCTCGATGTGCATCTCACCCGCGACGGCGTACCGGTTGTCATTCACGACGCAACCGTCGACAGGACCAGCAATGGGGCAGGGGCGGTTTCCGCAATGACCTGGCAGGAAATCAGTCTTCTCGATGCCGGAAGCTGGTTCGACAAGGGTTTTTTCGGGGAACCGATACCTCCCCTTGTCGAGGTTTTCCAGTGGAACGCCGGCCGGTTGAAAGTCAACGTCGAAATCAAGGAATCAGCTGCCGCCGATGCCGTAGTCGAGGTTTGGCGGAGGTTTCCCGGCACGCCCCTGGTGGTCTCTTCCTTCGATCAGTCATTACTGGAGGAGCTGAGTCGCAAGGAACCGGGCCCGCCGGTCGGCTTTCTCTGCGACAACCGGGACTGGTTGCCTGTTGCGGAAAAAGCCGCCGCCTGCAGGGCGTGGTCCTTTCACCCCGCCCAGGAAATGGTTGACGCCCTTCTGGTCAAAACGTGCCACAGTCTGGGCCTTGCGGTTTTCCCCTGGACTGTGGATGGCCCCCGGCGGTTGGAAACGCTCTGGAATATCCAGGTGGACGGGGTGTTCTGCAACGACCCGGGATCGGTCAGGGCTTTTATGGATCGGTTCTCGACAGAGGACATTGCTGATGCCAAGGACATTCACTGAAAATCGGAACTGATAAAATTACGGGCCGAACGATACCGGCATTGCGGGACCCCTATCCCAGCAGCGAATTCGGCAGACAGATCGAAGAGACGGCCTGCATGCTGGTCGCACAAAGCCGGGGCGCCTCAATGGATGCAGGACGGCTCCTCCTTTAGAAGGGGCGAAAGCAAGTTTACAGGTAATCCCCGCCAGACGTATAATGAAGCAAAAACGACAGGAGGTCGTCATGAAAGATAAAGTTCAGGAAGTTCTGGACATGGTTCGCCCCTCACTCCAGGCGGATGGAGGTGATGTGGAACTTGTCGATATCACCGATGACGGTGTTGTTAAATTGCGGTTGAAGGGCGCCTGTGGATCCTGCCCCATGTCAACAATGACCCTGAAGATGGGTATAGAGCGGGCACTGAAAAATGCCATCCCCGAGGTCAGGGAGGTGGAAAGGGTGGAATGATTCATGCCGGAGAGGGCCGGCTGGGAAACCCCGAGAAACTTAATTCTCGGGGAGACCGGAATACAGGCAGTTCAGGCAGTCCCGCAGGGTGCAGACACCGCAGGAATGGACTTGCAGAACTGGGATTTTCTGGCCCTTGACGGCGTTGACCGCCTGTTTTCGGGCCGAATGGGAGATCTTGTTGGTAAAAATGACCAGGGCGTCGATATTCCTCAGCTTCGCTCCCATGTCATTGTGGGTGCCGGCGAAAAGCTTCAGTTTGGCCCCGAATTTTTCGGCCTCTTCCAGGTAGTGGGGGCGTAAACGATCCATTCCACCTAAAACGGCAATACACATGGGAACCTCCATAAAGGAAATGTGATTTAAACGATAATGGTTTTCAAAATCCATTGCAAGTCTTTTCTTTTTCCCCGGTGGCGATCCCGCCTTTTCAATCTGAGGTGAAAAATGAGCATTCTGGAAGGAAAAAAAGCTGTTGAATTCAGTCTGGAGGGCAGCGATGGAAAACGTCACAGTCTGTCAGACTATGCCGGTAAAACCCTGGTGCTCTATTTCTATCCCAAGGACAATACTCCGGGATGTACCAAGGAAGCTTGCTCTTTCAGGGATCTGCATTCCCAATTCGAGGGGATCGATGCCGTACTTTTGGGCGTCAGTCGTGACAGTCTTTCCTCTCACGACAAGTTCATCGGCCGCTTTGGACTGCCCTTTGTCCTGCTGTCCGATCCTGACGCATCGGTCATGCAGGCTTATGGCGCCTACGGAGAGAAAAATCTCTACGGGAAAAAGGTGATGGGGGTCATTCGTTCGACGGTGGTGATCGGACCCGACGGAACCGTGTTCAAGCATTGGCCGGCGGTGAAAAAGGCTGAACTCCATCCCCGGGAGGTGCTAGAGTTTCTTCAGGGGAGATGATTCACAATAAAAACCCCGGATCGGGTTAGACCCCGATCCGGGGTTTTTATTGCCGGTCTACTGAAGGGAAAAGATTAAAATGCGTAGGACATGCTGATACCGGCCAGATGGATGTGGTTTTCGTATTTTCCGTTTGCGATGTCACCATATTGATTGCTATTCTTGCTGCGGTTTTCCTGAAGCTGAAAACCGTAGGCGAGAGCCAGTTTGAGTCTATCGAAGACCAGTTCGGTCCCAACAGTGAACAGATGGGTGTCGGAATCGGGGATGGCCGGTTCGAAGGTACTGTCAGGAATGGGATTCTCTCCGTACAGGTAGCCGGCCATCAGGGCTACCCGGTTGCTGGCGCGGTACTTGGTACCGATATTGTAGGCCCAGGTGCTATGCCAATTGCGGGGGTAGCTGACTGTGCTTATGGCAAGGGGGGAGACGGGCTGATTAAAATCAATGGTCAAATCGTCAAAAGATTCCCAATCCTCCCAGCGAACCCCTGTTTCCAAGACCCAGGCCGGTGAAATCCGCCAGGCAATTCCGGCAGTCAGCTGTTGCGGCAGCCTGATGGAGGTATCACCCTTGGTGTCGGGAAAAAACGGACCCACCAACCCGGCAATTTCATCAGGAACATCAAACTTGGCCTTACCATCGATATCGATTTTGATTTCGCTGCGATAAGCCGCACCAAAAGAGATACCATCGGTAATCTGATGGAAAACTCCTGCATTGAATCCGACTCCCTCACCATCACCGGAAAATTCCTGGCCTACCAGGGGCAGGTTCACGTCCAGAAGGATTTTGTTCTTCAGTTTGGCGTCTAGCAGAAGGATATCCAGACCGGCCCCGATGGCAAACCTTGGGGTGACACGCCAGGCGACGGCGGGATTGATGTTGAACGTGGTGATGCGGGATTTGGTGGCGAGAAGATTCCCCTCCCAGTCGCTGTCCCAGACAGTCCCGAGACCGAAAGGGCTGAACACCGCCAACCCGGCACTGAATTTGTCGCTGAACTGGTGGGACAGATAGAAAGTGCTGGGAAACCAGGCATTGTCTTCGTTTTTTTCCGTGGGACCGTCGGCGGCGCTCTCAAATTTGCGGTAGGGAAATACGCCGGTTGTGCCCAGTTCGATCTGGGTTCCAGGGACAAGCGTCATCAGAGCCGGATTGAAATAAATTGAGGAAGGCCCATCGCTGTGGGCCACGGTGGCATTTGCCTGGCCGAGAGCATCAGCGCCCTGAGTGAAAATACCGAATCCGGAAGCGTGGGCGGTTGACTGTAAAAATACACACACCAGGAAAAAAATAATTGTAGCCAAAAGAGAAGGGTTGTTGTATTTCTTCATAAAAATCCCTCCATAAAAATATGTTTTTCAAAAAAGAAAGCAACGATTTGGCGCAGGCCTCCTATTATGTCAAACTCCAGTGCAAATAGCTAATGTAAAATGCATCCGTCTCTGAAGGATCTTGAAATGAAAAAAACAGCAGGGAAAAAAAATGTCCTGGATGGAATCATAGTCTCCGACTATGGGCACGACAGTTTATCCGCAACAAATGCCTTACGTCTTAAGATAGGAGACAGTGTCGGAAATATTCAGGAGATACACAGGTTGTTGAATACCATTAAAGGTGCTCCCTGTTCAACAGGTGAAAAAAATATCCCTAGCTGGGACGGAGCTCCTAAGTTGAATGGGATTTTTTTATTGAGCTTTTTGAATAAAAGGAAATATTCTTTTGAGCTAATAAATAATTACAAATTGGAACAAGAGAAAGTTAAAATACTTGCGGAAATGAATCCAAAATTTGTTCTCATATCAACTACATTTATTTATCGAAAGATAGACTTATTGAAGTTGGCGAAAGAGTTGAGAGAGACATTTAAGAACTCTGTAATCATAGTTGGTGGTCCTTTTGTTTATTCATCTTTTCTTCTAATGGAAAAAGCGAGGATCGGAGGTTACCAGACGGCCATTGCTTCAAAGGATTATCTTTTTCTGGAGATCGACGAGGAACCCTTGGTTGATTTTTATGTTATCAGTCCTCGAGGGGAGCATGTTTTGCTTGAACTAATGAGGAGGGTAGAGGATGGAGGCGATTTTCGAGGGTTGCCGAATATTGCACAGTACAAAGATGGAAAATACTGTTTCTCAGACTTCCAAAGCGAAAATTGTAGTGGCGATCAACTTTCTGTAGACTGGAACTGCTTGCCAGAAAGTATTTTTTCGACAAAAGTTGTCCCAGTGCAAGCCAGCAATGGATGTACTTATAATTGTAGTTTTTGTAATTTTACAAAAAGCAAAAAAGTAAATTGCGTCAAATCTATGGATCTGCTTTTTTCTGAGCTAAGACAAGTTCAACAGAAAGGCGTGAATTATATCTGGTTTTCAGATGACAATTTCCGATTGGGGAAAAAGGATCTGAAATATTTTTGTCAGAGAATGGTTGATGAGAAAATTGCACTAAAATGGATGAGTTTTATCAGGGCATCGAGTTTAACCGATATGGATATGGATTTGTTAAAGAAATCCGGTTGCATCGAAGTGCAACTTGGGGTAGAGTCCGGAAGTCAAGAAATCCTTAACAATATGAATAAAAGAGCATCTCCGGATCTATACCAAAAGGTAATAAGGGGTTTGTTATCGAACGGGATCGACTGCTCGTGCTATTTCATTATTGGTTTCCCAGGTGAGACAGAGAAAACAGTTGCCGAAACCCTGCAATTTATAAAACAAATCGAGGGCCTTGATGCAGAGGGCTGCTTATCCTGGTCAATTTTCCCCTTTATTCTCAGTCCATTAAGTCCTATTTATGAACAAAGGGAGAGAGAAAGGTATAGTCTTGAAGGATACATGCACCAATGGCAGCACAAAACAATGAATTCAACAAAAGCAAAAGAACTTATAAAAAAGATTTATTTTGGACTTGAAAAATCCGCGCCGATTTATAGAGGAGACAATCTGGACCTTTTAAAAATAATGGGACCTGAAAAGAAAAAACAGTTTTTTAATAAACGACATTTTCTGGCAAAGTCGATGTTAAGAGACAAAGATGCTTTTGACTCCAACAAGAAAATTGCAGAGGTTTTTAAATTTTTGAATGATGAAAAATCATAAAATAAAAAAAGAATATTTGATGGAAAATTCGGCTGAAATTGAGCGTCTTGAATTGAAAACCGATGAAACTGCCCTTGTGCGACAACTTTTGTGGGCTGGTTTGAAACCAGGGATGAGAGTGGCTGATGTCGGATGCGGACCAGGAAAAACTACCTCCATAATAAAAAAGGTGACAGGCAAAAATGGAAACGCAGTCGGTATCGATTTTTCCCAGGAGCGAATAGATTACGCAAAAGAACGGTATGGCGGCAATGGACTTGATTTTTACTGTCGTAACGTATTTGATGATCTTTCCGATTTGGGAAATTTTGACTTCATCTGGTCAAGATTTTTTCTGGAGTATCATAAAAAAAATTGTTTTGAGATAATTAAAAATTTAAATTTACTGCTTAAGCCTGGAGGGGTAATTTGTTTAGCTGATCTGGACTATAACTGTCTAAGTCACTTTGGATTATCCCCAAAACTCGAAAATACAATTATAGGCATTTTAAATCATCTCGAAAATTATCATGATTTCGACCCGTATGTAGGCAGAAAACTATATTCTTATGTTTATGATCTGGGCTATCAGAACATAGATGTCATGATGGAGCCCCATCATCTTATCTTTGGGGATCTCAACCAGGTTGATGCTTACAACTGGTATAAAAAAGCGATGGTTGCCGGAAAGAAAAGCGGGTATTCATTTTGCGAGTATGAAGGTGGGTTCGATGAGTTTTTGGAGGATTACGACAGGTTTTTCACGAATCCGCGAAGATTTACCTACACGCCTCTGATAGCGGTGAAGGGAGTCAAACCCCAGAATTAGAAGACAGGATTAACCGGGCTGGCCAGGGTCCGCTATCAGATTGCCATCTGATGTTGGTCCAGAATCGCGGACAGGACTGCGTCGAAAATTACGTTTTTCAAACCTAAGAACTCTACGCCAAAACCTCTCGGAAGATTGAGTTTCCGAGGGATGTCCGATCTGTTCACCCATGCCACCCGGCCGGAAGTCTCGATGATCCGCCCAGGATTGTTGAGTAGCGAAAAAGACAGATTGATCGGGCAGCCCTCGTAAATTTCTGATTCTTCCGATTTGCTGGCGATAAAGATTCCCAGCGGACTGATGTCGGCACTTGTTCCTGTCTTGGTGCTGCCGTTGATCGTGTACTGGACATGAGTGCTGTAGGGGATTCTCAAGCTTTTTCTCTCCGAAGCCTCATTGTCCCACTTTCGCTTCAGATCCTCGGCGTGATTTTTTTCGAAAAAGCGGATAAAAGCATCCACGATTTCTTTATCGAAATGTACACCGCTCTCCGCTCTCAGCAGTTCAAAAGCAACCTTGAGCGGCATCGGGTTTCGGTAATGCCGTTTGGCCGTTATAGCTTCGAAAAAGTCCGCAACGGCAATGATTCGGGCACCCAGGGGAATCTCGTTGCCCTTGAGGCCGTCGGGATATCCGCTCCCGTCCAGTTTTTCATGGTGGGCGCCTGCAATCTCGGGCACTGATCTGTAAATTCCTTCGAAATTGATCTGATCCAGTATTTCCTTGGTTTTGAAAGCATGTGTCTTGACCGCCTGGTATTCCTCGACCGTCAGGCGCCCGGCCTTCTTCAAAATGGAGTCGGGAACGGCAATTTTCCCGTAATCGTGCAGCAGGGCCGCGACCCTGATCATTTCAGAGAAATCATCCGATTGTCCAAGTTCTCCGCAAATACCGATGGCATACTCGGTAACCTTCTCTGAATGGCCGGCCGTCAACGGGTCTCGAGCATCAATGGTTTTCGCAAGAACCTGCAGGATGGAGTGAAACTGATGTTGTCTGGCGTTTAAAAGGTCGGCATTGCGAATGCTGACCCCTATTACGGGAGCAATACCCATCAGCAGGGTCAGATCGCTGTTGACCAGTGGTCGTTTCGATTGGACATTGTCCACGGCAAGAATGCCAAGTGATTCTCCCTCACAGATAATGGGACAACAGATAAAGGATTTTGCATTCAATGCCTTGGCGAAGGCGAGGCTGCGGGGGGAAAGATCCGATTCCGTTTCTCGAATATCATTGATCAGGAACGGTTTTTGCTGATTGAAGGCGACTACAAACATACCTTTCGAATTTTCCGAATCCAGATGGAAGGCCGCCGTTTTTAAAACCTCCTGCTGTTGTTTCGAATAACCGTAACCTGCGCGAAAAACGAGTCTCGTCTTGCTTTCATTTGCCACCAGGATCAGGCCTCTGTCAAAATCCAGCCTCTTTCTCAGTATGTCCACGACATTTTTAAGAATTTTATCAATATTGACATCGGCGGAACCGTCAAGAATGGTCTGATTGCTTATGGCTTGTCCAATTTCATTGGCCATAAGAACATTGTTGTAGTTTCTGTTGATCTGGTCGAGCAACTGATCTGTTGAATCTTTAATTTCGCCTACATTTTTGACTATTTCATTTTTCTCTAAACGTTCAATGACGTAGGAAATGAAGAGAAAAAGAATTAAATAAGCAGGAGCTGCAATTTTTAAAGAATTCGGATTGAAGAAAAATAAAAAAGGGATTGATAGGATCGCCGGCAGAGACAGGTACTTTCTGAAATTCTTGATATTGAAGGATAGCGTCTTTTCCCAGGAAACTATATAGGTACACTTTTTATCGCCTTTGAACACACATTCCGTATGCTCGATCTTGGGCACAGTGCTTCCGAGGCAGATGACAATAGCTTCCCAATATCCGAGGCGATTTTCGCATTGAAACGGTTTCTCAGTGACTCCTTCCTGGGGGGTAACCGTTATCTTGAATTTGTTCGGGCCAAGTTCCTGAGATTCGTAAATGGCTGATTTCGTCAGCGTGGAAGCTACCTGGTTGATAAGTTTGAAAGCGTTGGAGGGACCTACGAGCCCGAGGACATATTGCCTGATGAGGCTGAGACCGTCGGGAGAGGCGGCATAGCGGCCCGCCTCGCGGGCCAGATTGGTGTTGCCGGTCAGTTCTACCAATTTGTCATAGAATCGATCTATCTGATCCTGGGTAAACCAATGCCCCTGGTCGGCCACTTCGTAACTCCGCATGCCGGCATAGGCCATAACCTCTCCAAGATCAACATGCGGATAATTTTGTTTTATAAACTTAAAGTAATTCTCAATAACGCGATTACTGTATATCGGTATGTCCGGGTTGTTCAAAATTTCCATAGCACCGGAATTCTTTCTTACACCATAAAAATCTATAGATCAGGAATAAACTTTTTGCAAAACTCGAAATAGTTATCCGAATATTGAAGATTTAGAATCCACAAATTATATTCTTTTTCTATTAGAAAATTAACATTTTCAGCAAAGGCCGAAGGATAGATAAGTACCGGAATTTGATCGATTTGCAGTTTTACACATAACATCGAAAGCATCAAGGAAAGAATTTCTTTGCTGACATCTGCCGGATCTAAGACGAATATTTGAAAGCAGTTGGTCAAATTGGACATATTGAGACCGATGTCCGAAATGTTTGCGATAACAATGGCTTTCAGGGAGTCTTTGATCTTGAGGGAATAGATCTGCCGCTCCCGCTTCAATCCAATGGCTTCATATTCGGCGGCGAGTTCCCCGTCAGAATAAGAGCCAGGTTCCAGATCAAGGGCGGGGATCATCAAACCACCGGATTCGTGTTCAAGAAATCGGTTGAGTTCCTGCAGATCCTCCTGGCGGGTTCGTGCCAGACTCCAGGTTGCCTGAATATTCCAATCGAGGTCGAAGGAGTTATGGAATTGGAAATAGGCGAATTTGTCTATGGAGCATCCCTTGGGGTTGTTAATGGCCTCGGCGACTCCACCGAATACTCTTTGAGGAAAACGATTTTCAGGCCGGAAATAACAGAAAACGAAATCCATGTGAGCTGAATACAGCCGGTGCAGTTCATTGACATAGCGGCTGACATGCCCCAGTACGACGATTCCTCCCCTTAAGGCTTCTTTTTTTTTCGCTGCATGGTGATGGATCAACCAGGCTTTTTTGTAGAAACGGATCATGGCCATGTGGGCGAAGATGTGGCCATTGTCCTGATAGACGAAATGCCGGGCTATATTGGGACGTTCATTGTAGATTTTCTGGTAGGTATCCCTCAAAAGTTCTTTTTTTGATTGCAGCGAAGCATACTTGTCAGGATATATGAAACCCGTTTCGAAAAAGAATTTCCAAAGAGAGTCCAGATTGATCTGATTGCTTAGATAGGAATGGGTGTTGTGGACCTGGTTGAGAATGGCCTGTAGTTTAACCTGGCCTTCTATCTTCATATCCAGAATGGCAATTCCGCACTTGACCCGTTTTTCTTTCCCTGGTTTTTCACATCCGCGACGATAAATGACTTGAGCTTTGCAGCAAAGATTGCCTCCATCTGCAAAAACAATATCCACCTCGGGGATGATCAAGCCGGGCAACAGCAAGGAGTTGTATCTGTCTTCTTCCACTGAAAACCCTGTTCCGGAGATGTCGGCGACCTTCATATCCACCTTCTGGCCGGTCAGGGGGTGCGTAAAAAAAATGTTGGGGGAGGGGATCAGGCTTTGTCGGGCACTGCGGTACTTCTTGGGTCTGAACTTCCGGATCTGATGGTCAACCATCATCAGGATGAATGACCGCTCGTGCTGGCCGCAGGATTGGCTGGATACTTCGAATTCGCCTGAGTATACGGTCCCCAGTTCGGGGGTGGACAAGACGACATTGACGGGAATCGTCGGATTGATCCACTGAAAGGTCTTTGGAGGATCGGCAGTGATTCTGACATGCAGGGAAATGGCGCTGAAGTCTATCAGGCCGCCCTGAAAAAAGGTGCCGTTCTGGACCAGTTGAACGATGACGTTGCGACAGGAATGCCGGCGAATTTTCCGCAGATTGAGCTCGGAGGCGAACTGCGGAAGGAAGAGGACAAGACCCTGCAGGGTTATTTCCGCTCTTTCCGGTTTGACGATGAGCGCTTTCTGTCCATCGGGAATGAGCAGATGTAGAAACTCGTGGTTTTGGAGGTTTTTTTGCAGGTTTGCCGTATCCGTCCAAAGGCAGGTAAGCTGCTCGTCTGTACAGGGCAGCGGCTTGACGGGCAGGGACAGGGTACTGGCGTACTTGGAGTGTCGAAAGACGGCAGAAATTGTTCCATCAACAAAATTTATATAGTTGATTTTGTTGATCA
Source organism: Syntrophotaleaceae bacterium (assembly GCA_041390365.1). NCBI lineage: Bacteria > Pseudomonadati > Thermodesulfobacteriota > Desulfuromonadia > Desulfuromonadales > Syntrophotaleaceae > Syntrophotaleaceae bacterium. The sequence continues at coordinate 417,336 of JAWKQB010000001.1, forward strand.
AGGACTGCCGATTGTGGGTTCGGCCGGAAGAGGAATGGGTGGAACTGCCCTCCTCGGACGCACAAGATCGGCTTTCTGCTGTGCTCTCCATGGAAAATTCCATTTAATGACAGGCGATCTGACCCGTGGACTGCAACAGGTTGATAAGTATGGTCTTCCCTGACTTTCCTGGTCGCCCGTCCCTGGGCTCGACATCCTGTTTTTCCCAAGAATGCCGGGGCCGCTGGATCCGAACCGGATCCTCAAATAAACCCTCCTTTAGCCCGGTATGATATCCATCTGTTTAACGGCTTACAGCATTATCATAGAAAAGACTTACTTACAAGTTGATTTCCTTCCAGTTTTCCAGCCTTCAGGGAATTTCTCATTCTTTCGGTTCCGGTTTGCCCTGGTCCCCTGGGACCGGTACTTCACGGGTGTTTTCCTGGGTCGCATAGTCCTTCAGATTCCGGATGCGTTCTTTGATTATTTTTTCCACACCGCGGTCGGTTGGGAAATAGAATCTTTGCCCCTGCAGCTTTTCCGGCAGATATTCCTGATCGGCATATCCCCCAGGCCGGTCGTGCGGATACTGATAGCCTTTGGCGTAACCAAGTTCCTTCATCAGCCGGGTGGGGGCGTTGCGCAGGTGCAAAGGGACCGGCAGGGCGCCACTGCGTCGGACTTCTGCCAGGGCCAGATCGATGCCACGGTAGGATGCGTTGCTCTTGGGGGCGGACGCCAGATATGTGGCAGCCTGGGCCAGAGGGATACGCCCTTCGGGCATGCCCACAAAGTGGACGGCCTGCTGCGCGCACAGGGCCAGTTGCAGGCCGCGGGGGTCTGCATTGCCAACGTCCTCGGCAGCGAAGATGACCATTCGCCGGGCAATAAAAAGCGGGTCTTCTCCGGCCTCGATCAATCTGGCCAGCCAGTAGAGGGCAGCATCGGCGTCCGATCCCCGCAGACTTTTGATGAAGGCCGAGATGACGTTATAGTGTTCTTCCGCCCCCTTGTCGTAGAGAACACCGCGTTTTTGCAGCGCCTCCTTGGCAATTTCCAGGGTGATCGTGCCTTTTTCGGCAAGAGCGGCCGCCAGCTCCAATGAGTTGAGGGCGATGCGGGCATCTCCTTGAGACTGTTCGGCAATCAGTTGCAGGACGCTCTCAGGGGTTTCCGGAAAGGCATCGGCGAGCCCTCGGGGATCCTTCAGCGCACGGCGCAGCAGGATCATGATCTGGTCGGGTTCGAGGGGGTGCAGGACAAAAACCCGCGAACGGCTGAGCAGGGCGGAGTTGACTTCGAAGGAGGGGTTTTCGGTAGTGGCGCCGATCAGAATGACGTCCCCTTTCTCCACGGAGGGCAGAAACGCATCCTGCTGGGCTTTGTTGAAACGGTGGATCTCATCGACGAACAGGAGCGTTTTCCGGTTGTGATAAGCCCGCTCCTCGCCGGCTTCCTGAACGATTTGCCGAACCTCCTTGACTCCCTGGAGAACCGCTGAAAAAAAGACGAACCTGCTGCGGGTGGAGTTGGCAATGACCTGGGCCAGGGTGGTTTTACCAGTGCCCGGCGGGCCCCAGAAAATGACCGAGGAGAGCTGATCGGCTTCTATGAGACGCCGCAGAATTTTGCCCGGCCCGAGCAGATGCTCCTGCCCCACCATTTCTTCGAGGTCAGCGGGGCGCAGGCGCTCGGCCAGAGGGGTCGTGTTCCGCGACGTGCGATTGGCGTCAAACAGATCCAATGGCGTATCCTTGTTAATCGGAAACCGGGGGTCGGTTTCGGGTGAATTCATACTTTTTTGTAAAGACTTTTCAGCTGGATGACCATGGGTGAATCTAACATGGTTGTCCCCGGCTTCACAAGATGCTGGAGTGCTAAGTTCTTGAAAGTGTGGACTTCGGAAAGACTGTGTGGTAGGTTTCGGCCATTAATCCAACGGAGCGGGAAAGAAACGGGGATGATGAAAAAGATCGGAATCTTTGCCAAGAGCAGCCATCCGGATGCAGTCAGCACCGCCTTTGAAGTTGCCGATTGGCTGCGATCTCAGGGTATGGAGGTGTTCCTGGAAAAAGCCCTGGATGGCAAAGTCGACCGGCAGATGCCGTTCTACGAGCGAAGCGAGATTCCGGCTCTCGTGGATGTCATCGTCGTGCTGGGAGGGGATGGAACCCTGATTTCCGTAGCTCGCCACGTGGCGCGGATGGAGCCTGCCAGGGAGATACCGATTCTGGGCATCAATCTCGGTAATCTGGGTTTTCTGACCGAGAGCACTCGCCAGGAAACGTTCATCTCCCTGGAAAAGCTTCTCAGGCAAGATTTCGTCATTTCCCGTCGCATGATGCTGGAAGCGGTCATCTGGAGGAACGGGGAGGAGAAAAACCGCTTTCGGGTCCTGAACGACGTGGTTATCAACAAGGGGGCCATCGCCCGGATCATCGACATGGAGGTCTGGGTCGATGATGCCTATCTGACCACTTTCAAGGCCGATGGACTGATAATTGCAACCCCTACAGGTTCAACGGCCTACAATTTGTCAGCCGGCGGTCCGATCATCTGCCCTGGACTTCACTGTTTCGTCATTACTCCGATCTGCCCGCATATGCTGGCCAACCGCCCTTTGATCGTATGTGACGAATCCCTCATCAGGATCGAAGTCAAGTGCAAGGACGAGGATGTGGTCTTTACAGCGGACGGGCAGATCGGGACGGACCTGCAGGCGGGAGACGTGATTCAGGTTTTCAAATCGAGCAGGTCCACCATTCTGGTCGACAGTCCCACGAGAAGCTACTTCGAGGTTCTGCGGACCAAGCTGGGCTGGGGTGAACGTTAGGCAATTTATGGCAGACCTTTCAGCTAAATGACTGAATTCGCTGGCCCGGGAGCTGAATGCTCCGACTTGTCAACGAGGGTTCTATGCTGACCGATCTCCACATCAGAAACTTCGCGATCATCGATCGCCTTGAAGTCGCTTTTTCTCCCGGCTTCAATGTGCTGACCGGTGAAACGGGTGCGGGTAAATCCATTATCATCGACGCCGTGGCTCTTCTGCTGGGCGATCGGGCCCGCATCGATCTGGTCAGAACGGGTGAGGAGGAGGCGGTCGTCGAGGCGGTTTTCAGCCTTGACCTTCGTCCCGAACTGCGGCGGGAGCTGGAGGAGGAGGGGTTCGGGGACGGCGAGGAACTGCTGATTCGGCGGGTCGTCAACCGCAACGGTCGGAACAAGATTTTCATCAATGGCTGTCTGGCCAAGCTTGCTCAGCTCCAGCCATTGACCAGCCGGCTCATGAATATATACGGTCAGCATGAGCACCAGAATCTGCAGCGTTCGGAGACACATCTGGCTTTTCTCGATCATTATGCCGGCCTGGAATCTCTGCTGGAAGAATACAGCCGCCTCTATCGTGAGATCGAAGAGATTTCCGCATCCCTGGAAAAGATGCGTCAGGTCGAAGGGCGGCGCCGGCAGAGGATTGAACTGCTCGAATTTCAGATCACGGAAATCGATGAGGCGGGAGTCCGGGCCGGAGAGGACGAGGAACTGCTGGCCGAGTGCAACCTTCTGCAGAATGCCGAACGTCTTTCCATGACCGCTCTCAGAGGTTACGAAGAGCTCTACGGTGCCGAGCGGGCCATTGGAGAAAGGCTGGATGCGGTGGCCGGGGAACTGGAAGGTGCGGCCGTTCACGATGCCCAGCTCACGCCCCTGGCCGAATCTGTCAGGTCCGCCCTCTATTCGGTCGAAGATGTGGCCGAGCAGCTTCGCAAGTATGCCGGAAAAATATCCTTCGATCCCTCCCGTCTGCGCGAGGTGGACCAGCGACTGGCCTTGCTGGCGGATTTGAAACGAAAGTATGGAGGAGGTCTGGAAGCTGTTCTGGACTACCGGACGACTATCGGCCGGGAGGCGGAGGAACTTGTCCATGCCGACGTCAACCGGGAGGATCTGAAGCAGCGTCTTGAAGCCGGCCGCGAAAAACTTCAGGCTCTGGCCGAAACTCTGTCGGCCAGGCGCATAGAAGCGGCCGGAAAGCTGCGCCAGGACGTCGAGCTTCAGCTGCAGGATCTGGCCATGCCTAAAGCCCGGTTCGAGATGCGGCTTTTTTCCCTTGCACACCCTGGACCCTCCGGACTCGAGCGTGGGGAATTTTACCTCGCCCCGAATCCCGGCGAGGACCCCAGACCACTGGCCTGGATCGCATCGGGTGGGGAGCTGTCCCGCATTATGCTGGCACTGAGGCGCGCAGCGCCCGAAGGGGATCGTGTAGGCACCCTGATTTTCGATGAAGTGGATGCGGGCATCGGCGGGGTGGCCGCATCGGCCGTGGGAGAAAAACTGCGTGCCATTGCCCGGGGAGTGCAGGTTTTATGCGTCACCCATCTGCCTCAGGTGGCCGCCTTTGCCGATCAGCATTTTCGGGTTGAAAAACGGGAGGAACAAGGACGCACCCTGACCAACCTCGTCCCTCTCGGTGGAGAACAGCGGGTGCTCGAGATGGCCCGCATGCTCGGGGGGGCTCAGGTTGGGGATGCGACCGTCGAGCACGCCCGGGAAATGATAGCGACCTCGACGGCCAGGCCGTAACGGACCCTACTTCAATCAGGCGGTGAAGGAACTTTATGCTTCGCAAGGCAAGAATCCCGGATGCCAAGATCATACATAAACTGCTGTTGACCTACGCCCGAGAGGGTTTGATGCTTTCCCGTTCCCTGGCGGAGATATACGATGCGATCCGGGACTTTTATGTGCTGGAGGAGGATGGCGAGGTGATCGGTACGGTCTGCCTGCAGATCTGCTGGGAAGATCTCGCCGAGGTCCGGTCTCTGGCCGTTGCCGGCGACAGGACCAAACAGGGCATCGGCCGGATTCTGGTGCAGGCTTGTCTCGAGGAGGCCCGCCAGCTCGGACTGAAAAAAGTTTTCGCGCTGACCTACCAGGCGGGGTTTTTCGAAAAAATGGGTTTTCACTATATCGAAAAATCCGAATTGCCGCAAAAAATATGGGGTGATTGTCTGAAATGTCCGAAGTTCCCCGATTGCGACGAAACGGCCATGAGTATCGATCTGTAGCCGCCGGCTTGAGGGGTCGGCAGGGGGAATAACGGCCTGGATATGGCCGAGGAGGATTGATTTTTAGTTTCCAGGTTGAATTTGTGAGGAAATGATCTTTAATTTCTTGTAATCAAGGAGCGTTCTTTGACCGGAAAAAAAATATCCGTAATTATCATCCCAGAAGGGTCGCGGACCGTCAGAAGGTTCTGTCTGCGCCCGGATTGGCTGAAATTGGCGGCGGCCGGAACGATTTTTTTTCTGCTGGCGGTTTCGGTCCTGGTGTTTGATTATTGCAGGATCAATGTGGATCGGGCGGAACTGATGCGGCTTCGAGGCATGAATCGACAGCAGCGGGAAGAGGTCCGAACCCTGGCCGCCACTCTGGAGAATTTGCGGCGGGAGATGGTAGTGCTTCAGCAGAACGATGCCCGAGTGCGTCTGCTGGCACGCCTCGATGGTCCTCCCGATGATGCCATGATCGGCATCGGCGGGCCGTCGGAGAGTGATCCCACCACCAATCTATCCGATCTGCAGCGACAGATTGATGAAATCCGGCAGGCCATCGACCTGCGCCGCGAAAGCCTCGATGAAATACAGGGTTATTTCAACGATCAGCGCTCCCTGCTGGCGGCCAAGCCGAAGGGGTGGCCGACCAAGGGCTGGATGACTTCAGGCTTCGGCCGCCGCAAGTCGCCCTTTACCGGCGAGCGCAAAATGCACTACGGCCTGGATATCGCCGCCCGCACGGGAACTTCGGTGACAGCAGCGGCAAACGGTATCGTCAGCAAGGTGGCGACCCTGCCCGATTACGGCAAAATGGTGATCATCGACCACGGTTATGGATATCAGACCTGCTACGGCCACAATTCAAAGATTCTGGTCAAGGTCGGTCAGCGGGTGAAAAGGGGCGAACGTATCGCCGAAGTCGGCAACACCGGGCGCTCGACCGGCTCGCACCTTCATTATGAGGTCCGCCTGAACGGGGTTCCGGTGAATCCCAGAACCTATCTGTAATCCAGTATTGGATCGACGACAGATAGCGACTTGCAGTTTCATCCCGCCCCGGTCAATCCGGGGCTTTTTCTTTTGTTAGAAGTTCGTTGCCGGGGAGCCTGCCGGGCTTTCTTCCTTGTGGCTCCAGTGGCCTTGTGCTAATATTTGGCCCTTTGAAGTACGGCGTTTTTGCCGGGAACCGCCCATTTTTCCTCTGGACTCTAACCCCATGTCACTCCCGTCCTATACGGAGTTTTTCCTATGATCAACAACTTGTTGAAAAAAGTGATCGGCAGTAAGAACGAACGCGAACTCAAACGCCTGCAACCCAGGGTTGAGCAGATCAATGGCCTCGAAAACACCATGAAGGATCTGACCGATCAGGAGCTGGCGGGCAAAACAGTGGAATTTCGCCAGCGTCTCGCCCAGGGATCCGGCCTCGACGATCTGCTCCCCGAGGCCTTTGCCGTCGTCCGCGAGGCGGGCCGCCGGGTGCTCGGGATGCGCCATTTCGATGTGCAGCTGATCGGCGGTATGGTGCTCCATGGAGGCAAGATCGCGGAAATGAAGACCGGTGAAGGGAAGACACTCGTGGCCACCCTGGCTTCCTACCTGAATGCCCTGCCTGGAAAAGGCGTGCATGTGATAACGGTCAACGATTACCTGGCCCGCCGCGACTCCGAGTGGATGGGACAGGTTCACCGTTTTCTGGGTCTTTCCGTGGGCTGCATCGTGCATGGTCTCACTGACAGGCAGCGCAAGGCGGCCTATGGCTGCGACATCACCTATGGCACCAACAACGAGTTCGGGTTCGACTATCTTCGGGACAACATGAAGTTTTCCCTGGAAGATTATGTGCAGCGGCCCCTGCACTACGCCATTGTCGACGAGGTCGACTCCATTCTTATCGACGAAGCCCGTACCCCCCTGATCATTTCAGGACCGAGTGAAAAGTCGAGTGAACTGTACTACACCGTCAACCGGATCATCCCCATGCTGCAAAAGGGTGAGGTGATCGAAAACCGGGATGGCAAAATCGGGCAGACGCTCCGGGAGTATACGGGGGACTTCACCGTCGATGAAAAGGCCAAGAGCGCCATGCTGACCGAGCAGGGCGTGGCCAAGGTCGAGCGCCTGCTCGGGGTCGAAAATCTGTATGAGCCGAACAACATCGAGCTGCTGCATCATGTCAATCAGGCTCTGAAGGCCCATGCCCTGTTCCGTCGCGACGTCGATTACGTGGTCAAGGACGGCGAAGTAATGATCGTGGACGAATTCACCGGGCGGATGATGCCGGGCCGACGCTGGAGCGACGGACTCCACCAGGCCGTGGAAGCCAAGGAAGGGGTCAAGATCGAGAGTGAAAACCAGACCCTGGCCACCATCACCTTCCAGAATTATTTCCGCATGTATGAAAAACTTGCGGGCATGACCGGAACGGCCGATACCGAGGCGGCGGAATTTCATCAGATCTACAAGCTCGATGTGGTGGTCATCCCGACCAATCGGCCGATGATCCGGATGGATCAATCGGATGTGATCTACAAGACCGAGAAGGAAAAGTTCCGGGCGGTGGTTGAAGACATCGTCGATCGGCATGCCAAGGGCCAGCCCGTGCTGGTGGGCACGATCTCCATCGAGAATTCCGAAGTCCTCTCCGAATTGCTTCGCAAGAGAGGGGTTCCGCACAATGTTCTTAACGCCAAGCATCATGAAAGAGAGGCGGAAATCGTCGCCCAGGCCGGCCGCAAGGGAGCCGTGACCATCGCTACCAACATGGCCGGCCGCGGCACCGACATCATCCTGGGCGGCAATCCTGAAATGCTGGCCCGCAGGGAAGCCGCCACGGCCGAGGAACCGGAGCAGGTATTCCAGGAGCTTTTGCCCCGGTATCAGCAGATCTGCAGTGGTGAAAAGTCCGATGTCCTTGCCGCCGGGGGGCTCTACATACTGGGAACCGAGCGGCATGAATCCCGCCGGATCGACAACCAGCTGCGGGGCCGCTCCGGCCGTCAGGGGGATCCCGGGGAAAGCCACTTCTATCTCAGTCTGGAAGACGACCTGCTGCGCATTTTCGGCTCCCACCGGGTGGCTTTCGTCATGGATAAGTTGAAAATCCCGGAAGGTGAGCCGATTGAACATGGCCTGATTTCCAAGGCGATCGAGAATGCTCAGAAAAAGGTCGAGGGGCACAACTTCGAGATCCGCAAGCATCTTCTCGAGTATGACGATGTCATGAATACCCAGCGCAAGGTTATCTACAATCAGCGGCGGGAGGTGCTGGCCGGGGAAAACCTGCGGGAAATTTTCGAGGGGATCATCGAGGAGATCATTGGAGATACGGTGGCCACTTTCTGCCCTGAAAAAACCCCTCCCGCCGAATGGAAATGGGACAGCCTGAGCGAGGAATATTTCGGCCTGTTCAATATGCCTTTTATCGCTCCCCAGGGGCAGGGCGCCTCGCTGACCCCGGATGCGCTGAGCGAAAAGCTTCTCAGTCAGGTCCGCACACGCCTGTCCGAGCGGGAGGAAGAGTTTTCCACCCCTGTTTTCGAACATCTCATGAAGGTGCTGCTGCTGCAGACGATCGATTCCCAGTGGAAGGATCATCTGCTGTCCATCGACCACCTCAAGGAGGGGATCGGTCTGCGAGGGTATGCCCAGCGCAATCCCAAGGAGGAATACAAAAGGGAGGCCTACGGCCTGTTCATGGAAATGATGGGCAGAATTCGCCAGGAAGCCATCGAAAAGATTTTCCGAATTCAGCTGGCGCGCGAAGACGACGTGGAGCGGATGGAGCAGGAGGAGCGCCGCCAGCGGCTGGCTTTCAACCAGGTCGGCGGCGGAGCTGCAAATCAGGCTCGCCAACCCGTTACCCGCCCTGACCGGAAAGTGGGTCGTAACGATCCCTGCCCCTGCGGCAGCGGGCTCAAATACAAGAAATGCTGCGGAGCTTGAGGGAAATGGCCGCTTGCTGTTTTATATGGAGTGAATGCAGATGACGGAAAAAGGGATAAACACGGTAAAAGGATTCAAGTTCGCTGCGGAGCCCTCCGGAATCCGGAAATCGGGGCGCCTCGACCTGGGCATGATTTTTTCCGATCGCCCCGCCAGATGTGCAGGCGTTTATACCCGCAATCGGGTCAAGGCTGCGCCACTGGTGATAACGGAAGCGAGGATCGGCCGGGGCCTGTGTCAGGCGATCCTCGTCAACAGCGGCAACGCCAATGCCTGTACCGGCGATCTGGGGCGGCGAAATGCTCTGCACTGTTCAAAACTTGCTGCCGAAAGTCTGGGAATCGATGAAGATCTGATCGCTGTGGCATCCACCGGTGTGATAGGAGTCCAGCTTCCGATGCAGTCTTTCGAAAAGCATGTACCTCTGCTGGCCGGCAACCTTCACGAGGAAAAGATCGACCAGGTGGCCGCCGCAATCATGACCACCGACTCCTTTCCCAAAATCGCTGGCGCCTCAGGCACCGTCGGCGGCAATCCCTACACCCTCCTCGGGGTGGCCAAGGGTGCCGGCATGATACATCCGAATATGGCGACGATGCTGGCCTTCGTTCTCTGCGATGCGAAAGTGGAGGAGTCCTTTTTGCGTCAGGCACTGACAGCAGCGGTTGACAAATCCTTTAACATCGTGACCGTCGATGGAGATACCTCGACCAACGACATGGTGCTGCTGCTGGCCAACGGGGCCGCCGGGACCCCTGAAATTCACGGCGGGACACCAGAAGGGGAGATATTTGCCGACCGTCTTGGAGAGGTGCTGCTGGAACTGGCCAAAATGATCGTGCGCGATGGAGAAGGAGCGACAAAACTGGTTCATATCAGGGTTGCCGGCGCTGCCAGAACCGAAGATGCGAAAAAAGCCGCCTTCAGTGTGGCCACCTCCAGCCTGGTCAAAACGGCTTTTTTCGGTGAAGATGCCAACTGGGGGCGCATCATCGCGGCGGTGGGATATTCGGGGGCGCAGGTCGATCCCGATCGGGTCGATATCCGCTTTGACCAGGTGCAGGTCGTTCACCAGGGGCTCTCCACCGGCAAGGAACTGGAGGCCCAGGCCACCGATGTTCTGAAAAAAAGGGAATTCACGGTCACCGTCGATCTGAATCTGGGGGAGGCCGAGGCCGAGTACTACACTTCGGACCTGACCTATGAATACGTCAAGATCAATGCCGCCTACCGGACCTAAGGACTCCTTATTCTGATAAGCTCAAAAGAGGGAAGAAAGGCGGTTTGACCATGACCGGGACGGAAATAGCACGCACCATCGATCACACCCTGCTGTCGCCCCTGGCCTCGCTGGCACAGATCGAGGAGCTGTGCAATCAGGCTTCCGGTTGGGGGTTTGCCTCCGTCTGCATTCCGCCCCGCTACGTTCCGGCGGCGGCGCGTAACCTGAAGGGGCTTCCCGTTGCCGTAGGTACCGTCGTGGGCTTTCCTCTGGGCTATGCCACAACGGCCACCAAGGTGTTCGAAACTGGCGAAGCTGTTGCCGCCGGGGCCGACGAGATCGACATGGTGGTCTCCCTCGGAGATGCCTGCCAGGGGCGAATGGATCTGGTCCATGAGGAAATCAGCCAGGTGGTTCTGGCTGCCGGGAAAGCGGCCGTCAAGGTCATCATCGAATGCTGTTATCTCCAGCCGCCCCTTCTGCGCCAGCTGGCGGAGGTGGTGATAGCGGCGGGTGGCCGCTTCGTCAAAACCTCCACCGGTTTTGGCAGCGGAGGGGCCGTGCTTGAAGATATCCAGCTTTTGCATGAAGTGGTCAGGGGGCGTATCGGGATCAAGGCCTCCGGAGGAATAAAGGACTGGGCAACCTGCAGAAATTTTTTGGCAGCGGGTGCCACGCGGATCGGAACCAGTTCCGCACTGGCGATCATGCGCCAGTTTTTGGAAGGGGAAGAAGCTTGAACCGCTGGAAAAGGGTTATCCTCATCACCCTGGACGGCGTCGGGGTCGGTGCCCAGCCGGATGCGGACGCCTACGGGGATGCCGGGGCCGATACCCTGGGACATGTCGCACGGGCCTGTGATGAGCTTTGTCTGCCCAACCTGGCCCAACTCGGTTTAGGGAACATCGTGCCGGTCGCGGGCGTTGCCCCCGCAGCACACCCGCTCGCGGCCTACGGACGAATGCAGGAGGCTTCTGCAGGCAAGGATACCACGACCGGACACTGGGAAATTGCAGGATTGATTCAGCGGGAGCCTTTTCCTTCATATCCGCTGGGATTTCCGGAAGAGATCATGGCTGCTTTTCGCCGCAAAACCCGGCTCGATCCTCTCGGAAACATTGCTGCAAGCGGCACTGAAATTCTTCGCCGGCTTGGAGAAGAACACTGCCGCACAGGACGTCCCATCGTCTACACAAGCGTCGATTCGGTTTTCCAGATCGCGGCCCACGAGGAGGTCATCCCCGTGGAAAAACTCTACGATATCTGCCGGACCGCCAGGGAAATCCTGGATCCCTACCGTATCTGCCGAGTCATCGCCCGCCCCTTTGCCGGACAGAATGCCGAAAGTTTCAAACGCACCGCGGGACGGCGGGATTTTTCCATGGAACCCAACGGAATCACTCTCCTCGATCGGTTGTTGCAAGCAAAGCTGGAGGTTCACGGGATCGGCAAAATCAAGGATATTTTCGCCGGCAGGGGTCTTTCCTCTTCCGTGTCCAGCAGCAGTAACGCCGATGGCATGATAAAAACGACCGAGGCCTTGTCCCTGGTAAAAAATGGCCTTATCTTCACCAATCTGGTCGACTTTGACACCCTTTTCGGGCATCGTCTCGACCCGATCGGATTCGGGCGGGCTCTGGAGGGATTCGATCGATGGCTGCCGGGGTTTATGGCGGTCATGGATGAAGGGGATCTCCTGATTCTGACCGCCGACCATGGCTGCGATCCAACGACACCGGGAACCGACCACACCCGTGAATACGTACCGCTTCTGGTCTGGCACAAGGGATTGCGGGAGGGTTTTTCTCTCGGGGTGCGCGAAACCTTTGCTGATCTGGCAGCGACCGTGGGCGAACTTTTTTCCCTGCCGATGGAAAACGGCACCGGGTTTGCCGAACAGCTGGAAAGCTGCGATCCTGCAGCTACTCCGGATAGAGGGAAGACTTCAACTGGGCGGGAGAGATCAATCTCAGAGTAGGTTCAAGAATTTCGGATGTCTTCTGACTTTCCAAAACCAGCCGTTCGCCCAGTTGGCGGGGAAGCCCTTCGAGAAAGCAGCTTTCAATGAAAGTCTGAAGGTCTTTCAGGGTTTTTTCGTCCAAAGAGGTGAACTCGACACCGATTCCCTGGAGAAAATTGTTTTCCGGATCGGGATTCACGCAATACAGCACCTTTCCTTCAAGTTCCACCTCCCTTTTCATGCCCATCAATGGAAAAGCGATATGAAACCGCTCCCCCTCCTTCAGGCGGAAGCCGGTTTTGATGAAGAGCCCTTTGGTGCTGAGGCTGAGAACTTCCGCCAGATGGCAGGTTCGACCCAGGCAAAGCATGCCGGGAAGTTTCATGGGCAGACGGATATTTTTTCGGGGATATTTTTCAAGGTACTTCTGAACCAGCTCGAACAGAGTGAAGATGTCGAGCGGTACCGACAGGGATTCGTGAGGCACGTTCAAATCAAAAGGGTCGGCGCCTTTACAGAGAATCAGCAGCGGAACGCCTTTGGCGGCGAAATGAAAAACTTCCTCCCGCAGTGGGCGCGCCCTTTCCTTAAGCAGTTTCTCCCCCATGATCAGCAGATCGGGTTCGGTCTCCTGAAGCAGCGCGAGAAGCTGACTGCTGCTGGATGACGCCAGGGCCCGGTATCCCCAGTGTTTGAGAATGGTTTCCAGGGTTGCGAGAAGCTTGTCCCGGTCATCACCGATCAGAACGCGTTTCATGGTTCCTTTTCACTTTCGTATGCAGGTTTCTTTCCCTAATCCCTGGTCAAAACATCGGGTTTAAGTTTTCCCCGACGCTGTTGCCATCCTCTTTCATATGCAGTTTTAAGTAGTTAATAACGTTATGCGTGCTGATCGTCAAGGGGAAAAACTGGACGGGTGGCCCTGTCTGTTCCAAGGAAAAGGGTAGGGGTCATAGGCCAATTATCGGCAGCAGCGGCCTCCCGATTCAATAAAAAAAGCGCCCGGCAAGGGCGCTTTTTTGTGGTCGGGCATTTACTTTTTTCTGGTCTTGGCCTTGGCAGCCCTGGCCTTGGCGAGATTCTCTCCAAGACCCCGATCGACGGCCATCTGCCGGCGGCTTTCAGAATAGGACCTGGCAGCCAGAGGTTGGCTGCGGGGAATGTCAAACTGCTTGCGATACTTCGAAGGTTTCATGTTGTGTGCGGTTTTCAGATGACGGGCCAGCGTCTTCATCGCTTTACCGCAGATCATACAGATGATCTTGTCCTTGCCAAAGGCTTTCTTGCGGGAAATGGCCGGCTCTTTTGTTTCTTCAACCTCGGGTACCTGGGAGACGACCTGCTCTCCTTTCTCAAGGCTCAAAAGGGCATTGTAGAGTTCAGCCACTTCGGATATCAACTCTTCTTTGGTAAGAGGTGTTGTGGATGCATGTGCAGCAACGATTTCCGTAGCCATTTCAAGTAAAGTAGCCATCAGACAAATCCTCCTGTTATCTTAATCTTCTGGGTTGGTTATCTCAATGGCATACTAATACAGCAAATTCGTGTAAAATCAAGTAAAAAAATCATCTGATCATGAAAAAATGCCGGTTTTGACTGAATATGGAAATAAGAGTTGATAGTGAAGGTTAGGGGACTTTTTAGAGTGTTCTCTGGAATTGCTGAAAAATTCTGTGAAATTTCTATCTCTTTGTGAATTGATTCTACCTGTGCTTCCCTGGATGTTTTGAGTAGAAAAACATTGCATTCAGGAACGGTGAAGATGTTTCAAGTTAAAAAGGTATTCCTACTGTTCGTCTATTCCTACAGCATGACGATCAGGACATTCGGCTTTTTTTCTATTGAATTAAGAAAAATTTCGACAGAAAGTTACAAAATCGCCAAGCCCGGTGCCTTCGTTGCGAAACCCGGCCTGAAAGGCAGTTCGGTAAAATGTGAAAGGCTTGACACCTTGGGTGCCCTGTGCTAGCTTGAAGGCCGCTTTCCAGGGCCATTTTTCTCAATGGAAAAGGTGGGTTGCCCGCTCTCGACGGGACTTTTTGGGGGCCCTTCCAAACGGATGCAGCAATAAAAGCCACAAAGACCATCGTGGCAGTGCGATGCGGGAAACGGAATTCCATTTTCTATTATGGAAAACTGGCCCGCGGGCTGGAAAAACAAGGAGGCTCGAATGAGCAAAATGCTGCTGTTGGCCGATGACAGCGTCACGATTCAGAAAGTCGTCGAGCTTATTTTCGCCCACTCGGATTATGGTCTGAAGTGTGTGGGCAACGGCGACGAAGCCCTTGAGCAGGCGCGCCTCTCCCGGCCCGACATCATACTGGCCGATGCTCATATGCCAGGCCGCAACGGTTATGATCTTTGTGCGGCCGTCAAAGCCGATCCGGCTCTGAACCGTGTCCCGGTGCTGATGCTGGCCGGCGCTTTTGAACCCTTTGACGAGGAGAAGGCCCGCTCGGTCGGCGCCGACGGCTGGATTGCCAAGCCTTTTGAGTCCCAGAGCCTGATGGACGAAGTGGAAGGGCTGTTGAGCCGATCGGCTGATGCGGCGGCTGCCTCCGCTTCCTCTGAAGAGGAGTCCGATCTCTGGGCCGATCTTGGCCTCGAAAATGCCGATGCCGGATCCGGAGAGGGTGAGCAATGGATCGACGACGAAGAACCTTTTGTGACCTCTGCCCCTACAGCTTCCCCGGAACCCTCATCAGCCGCTCTCATGTCCGAAGAACCTGGTTTTGCCGCCGAGGAAGAATTCCTTTTCATCGATGAAAGCGATCTGCTCGAGGATGAACAGGTCGAAATGGAATCCCCGGCCGAATCCGATCTGGATGATTTCGTCTTTGACGAGAGCGAAGAGACTGAATCGGAGACACTTCCGGAAACCATGACCGAAGAGCCGGAAGTCGCCTTTTTCCCGAATGGGAAGGCGGAAGTGCTCCCGGAAACCATTGAACCGGACATGGTCGATGCGGAACCGGCCGAGTTTGCAATGGCAGAACCGGAAACGGCAGAACTTGAAATGGCGGAACCGGAACTGACCGAGACGGAAACCACTGAACCGGAACCGGCCACAAACGAACCTGCTGCACGGGCAGCATTCCCGATCCCTGCCAAGGGGAACGGTCTCGATTATTTCAAGAACGCGGGGTTGATCAGCCGCCTGGCCGAACCCCCCAAGGTGGAAATTCCGGCTCCGGAGCCAATCGTCTGGCCGCAGGAGGATGCTCCTGTTCAGGGGCTGACCGAAGTGGACGTGGAACAGCGGGTGCAGGCGCTTTCAGAGGAACAGTTGAACCAGATCGTGGAGCGGGTCGCCGGGGCGGTCATCGAGCGGCTGGCCGGTTCCATTCTCGAAAAGATCGCCTGGGAGGTCGTTCCCGACCTAGCCGAGGCCATGATCAAGGAGGAGATACGTAAAATCACCGAAACCTCCCACTAAGCCACCGTCCGCCAGGTTTACATCCGATACTGTTGACTGCTCAAATGGGGATTGCTAAAATCCCCATTTGCTTTTATGAGCGAAATTTCTGGAATGCCGGAAGGACGAACACTTGATGAAATCAGAACTTGCCAAAGGCTACGATCCCGCTGAAGTGGAAGACAAGTGGTACGAGATCTGGGAGAAGAGCGGCTTTTTCCGGGCCGATGAACACTCCTCCAAACCACCCTATTCGATCGTCATCCCCCCGCCCAATGTCACCGGCGTGCTCCATATGGGGCATGCGCTGAACAATACCCTGCAGGACATCCTGGCCCGCTGGAAACGGATGAGCGGCTTCGAGGTGCTGTGGCAGCCCGGCACCGATCACGCCGGTATCGCCACCCAGAACGTGGTGGAAAAGCAGCTTGCCTCCGAGGGTCGGGATCGTCACGAACTGGGACGGGAGCGGTTCGTGGAAAGGGTCTGGCAGTGGCGCGAGGAATCGGGCGGACAGATCATTCATCAGCTCAAGCGTCTCGGTGCCTCCTGTGACTGGGAGCGGGAACGTTTCACCATGGACGAGGGGTTGTCCAAGGCGGTGCGGGAAGTGTTCGTGACCCTTTTCGAAGAAGGGCTGATCTACCGTGACAATCGCCTGATCAACTGGTGTCCGCGGTGTCATACCGCCCTGTCCGATCTGGAGGTCGAGCACCAGGAACAACAGGGGCAGCTCTGGCACCTGCGCTATCCTGTCAAGGAGAGCGACCGCGTGCTGGTCGTCGCCACCACCCGCCCCGAGACCATGCTCGGGGATACGGCCGTGGCGGTTCATCCTGAAGACGAGCGTTATGCCGGGCTGATCGGCAAAACCCTGCTGCTGCCCCTGGTCGGCCGGGAAATTCCCATTATCGGTGACGAGTATGTCGACCGGGAATTCGGCAGCGGGGCGGTCAAGATCACTCCCGCCCACGATTTCAACGATTTTGAGATCGGCAAACGCCACAATCTCGAATTCGTCAACATCTTCGACGAATCGGGCGTGGTCAACGCCGAAGGCGGGATCTATCAGGGCTTGGACCGTTCCGAGGCCCGCCGCCGGGTGGTTGAGGATCTCCGCCAGCAGGGGCTGCTGGAAAAGGTCGACGACCACCTCAACGCCGTGGGCGAGTGCTACCGCTGCAAAACCGTCATCGAGCCGTACATGAGCCTGCAGTGGTACGTCAAGGTCGGCCCGCTGGCGGAGCAGGCCATTGAAGCGGTCAACCAGGGTCGCACCCGCATCGTTCCGGAACAGTGGGAGAAAACCTATTTCGAATGGATGAACAACATCCGCGACTGGTGCATCAGCCGCCAGATCTGGTGGGGACATCGCATCCCCGCCTGGTATTGCGGCAGCTGCGGCGAAATCATCGTCTCCCGTGAGGATCCCGCCGCCTGCAGCAGGTGCGGGAACGGGGAGCTGCGGCAGGATACCGATGTCCTCGACACCTGGTTCTCCTCGGCCCTGTGGCCTTTTTCGACCATGGGCTGGCCCGAGAAGACCGTTACCCTGGAAAAGTTTTATCCGACGTCCTGTCTGGTCACCGGTTTCGACATCCTGTTCTTCTGGGTGGCCCGGATGATGATGATGGGACTGAAGTTCATGGGGCGGGTCCCCTTCATGGATGTCTACATTCACGCCCTGGTCAGGGATGCCAGCGGCCAGAAGATGAGCAAGAGCCGGGGCAACGTCATCGATCCGCTGACCGTCATCGACGAATACGGCACCGATTCCTTCCGCTTCACCCTTGCGGCTTTCGCCGCCCAGGGGCGGGACATCAAGCTGTCGGTGGAGAGGATTGCCGGCTATCGCAATTTCGTCAACAAATTGTGGAACGCCAGCCGTTTCGCCCTGATGAATCTCGAGGGGTTCGATCCTTCCGCCATCGACCTGAAAAAGGCTTCCCTGTCGATGGCCGACCACTGGATCCTGACCCGCCTGAATGAAGTCGTCCGGGAGACGGAGCGGGCGCTGGCCGAGTACAAGTTCAATGACGCCGCGGGTGCCCTCTATGCTTTTACCTGGCACGAGTTCTGCGACTGGTACATCGAGCTGATCAAGGACGACCTTTACGGCGAGGACGCGCAGCGGCGCCACACCTCGCAGGCCGTTCTTTTCACCGTTCTGGAGCAGCTGCTGCGCCTGCTGCACCCCTTCATGCCCTTTGTCACCGAGGAGATCTGGCAGGTGCTTCCGGGCGGGCGTCCGGCACCTTCCATCATGGTCGCCGATTATGTCACTCCTTTAGCCGTCATGCCGGATCGGGAGAAGGCGGAAAAAATGATCCTGATCATGGAAGTCATCAAGGGGATTCGCAATATCCGGGGCGAGATGAACGTACCTCCCGGCAAGAAAATCGCCGCCGTTCTCGATTGCAGGAGTCCGGAGTCGGTCGCCCTTCTCCAGGCCGGGGAGGGTTATGTGCGGTCTCTGGCCAAGGTGGACGATATGCAGTACGGTCTCGGGATGACCCGTCCCGCCCAGGCCGCCACCCAGGTAGCCGGTGATGTCGAGATCCTGCTGCCTTTCGCCGGAATGATCGACGTTGCCGAGGAGCAGAAGCGCCTGCAGAAGGAGATTGCCAAGATCGAGAAGGATGTGACCATGTTCAGCAGCAAGCTGAACAATGAATCCTTTGTCGCCAAGGCGCCGGCCGACGTGCTGGAAAAGAACCGCGCCAAGCTCCAGGAGGCTCAAGACAAGCTGCAGATCCTGCAGGAGAGCCTGGCCAAAATCGCTGTCATGTAGGAAGGCTAAAGGACCACAAGGACTTCAAGGACAGCAGGGACTGATAAAACAGACAAGGCCGTTTTCGGTATCGCCACCGAAAACGGCCTTTTTTTTCCTGCTGCCTTTGAAGTCGCTGAGGTCCTTTTCAGGCCCCTTGACCAAGCCCCTGCAGAACCTCCAGCAGGTACTCCCTTATCCTGCGGCTGTCGCGCATTTCCAGAGCCCTGGCGGTCGCCTTTTCGGCCTCTTCGATGCTCAGTCTCTGCAACAGCGCCTTGGTCCTTGGTATAAAAGGCGCAGCCATCGAAAACTCACGGATGCCCATGCCGAGCAGTGCCAGGATATGGGCCGGATCGGAGGCCATTTCACCGCACAGGCACAACCCTTTTTCTGCTTTTCGGGCCACCTCGGCAACCTCCTGCAGCACCAGCAGCACAGCGGGATGCAGGGGATCGTAATATTTGCTGACCAGAGGATTGTTGCGGTCGGCGGCCAGCATGTACTGGATCAGATCGTTGGTTCCCAGGGCGAAGAAATCGACTTCCTGAGCCAGCTGCGGAGCCAGTTTCACCGCTGCCGGAACTTCAATCATCACCCCCAGGGGCAGGAATTCGCTGAAGGGAACCTTTTCCTCCACCAGATTCAAGCGGGCTTCCTCGATGACCTCCTTGCAGGCATGGAGCTCATCCAGCCCGCTGATCATCGGGAAAAGCAGCTTGACGGGCCCGTGGATGCCGGCCATCAGGATGGCTTCAATCTGGGTCCTGAAGATGTCGCGATTATCCAGGGACACCCGCACGGATCGCCAGCCCATGAAAGGGTTCTCCTCCTTCGGCGGCCGGAAATAGGGCAATCCCTTGTCGCCGCCGATGTCCAGCGTGCGGATGGTGACCGGCAGCCCGGCAAACCCTTCCACCACCCGGGCATAGAGGCGGTACTGTTCTTCCCGACCGGGAAAATCCGCCCGGATCATATAGGGAAACTCTGTCCGATAGAGACCCACTCCCTCGGCCCCGTTGCGCTGGGCAATGGCGATGTCGCTGACCAGTCCGATATTGGCCCGCAAGACGACACGGGTGCCGTCCCTGGTAATGGCCGGCAGGTGGGCGAATTCCTCCAGCAGATGCAGCTGATTACGGGCGTCATCCTCAAGCCGCCGGTACTCTTCGACGATGTTTGGGGGCGGCTGCACATAGAGACAGCCGGAATTGGCGTCGAGAATGACGGCATCTTCCGGGCGCACCGCTTTGACGGCTCCCTTGACCCCGACCAGAGCCGGGATGCCAAGGGCTTTGGCCAAGATGACAGCATGGGAGTTCTTCTCTCCGGATTCGGTCACGATGCCGAGGATCAGTTGGTGATCCAGGGCGGCCATATCCGAAGGGAGTATTTCCCGGGCGACGAGAATGCCGGGGTGGTTCAGTTCCATCACCGGGGTCTCCCGCCCCGTCAGGTTGGCTGCCAGCCTGCGTCCGATGTCCCGCATATCCGCGGCCCGTTCCCGCAGATAGGGGTCGTCCATGCGCTCGAATGCTTCTATATACTGATCAACGACGGTCTTCAGGGCATAGAGGGCGCTGTGGCCCTGTTCGATCTCTCCCTGCAGTCTCTGCAGAAAGGCCCGGTCCTCAAGAATCATAAGGTGTGTATGGAAGATGGCGGCATCATCCGGGGAGAGCCGCTCGGCCATGCGTTTTTCCAGAAAAAGGGTCTGGATGCAGGTCTTTTCCAGGGCCTGCTCGATTTTCTCCAGTTCCTCCTCCCGGGATCCGACCTTTTCATCGTGCAGGATATCGGCAAAACCACATTGGCTGACCATGAGATGAGCCGGACCGGAGGCCAGCCCGGGATAGGCGACGGTGCCGCGCAGGAGGGCCTTTCTTTGGATTTCGACAGGGGGTGAATCGGGCTGAAGGAGGGATTTGCGGGTCTGTTCCAGCTCCCTGGCGTAACGGTCCGCCTCCTGCTCCTTCTGATGGATAAAATCAAGAAGCCGGGCATTGATGACGATGGAGGCCACCTGGAAGGCGATGGTCGACAGGGCGCTGATCTCCTCTGTCGAAAAACGCCGAGGCTCCCGGGTCTGAATCACCAGCACCCCGATCGGCAGTTTGCGGTCGAAAAGGGGGATGCCGAGGAAGGAATGGAAAAGTTCCTCCCCGGTCTCCTCGAAATAACGGTAGCGGGGGTGGGTCTGAGCGTCCTCGATGGCCACCACCCGGCGCTGTTCGGCGGCCAGGCCGGTGAGTCCCTCGGTGATTTTCATGGTAACCCGGCCCACCGAGGCCGAGGAAAGGCCCTGTGTGGCTCGCAGTCGCAGGGTTTCCCCATCGGCCTCCATCAGATAGATGGAGCAGACCTCGGAGTTCATCCGGCGGGCGACCAGCGAAACGATATTGTTCAGGGTTTCGTCCAGATCGTGAGACTGCAGGATCAGAGTGCTGATATCTTCCAGCGTGGCGACGCCGAGTTGCTTCACTGTTTGTTTTCCTGATTCCGGGATGATGGTTTTCCAATTCGCCATTTTAAACAAACCCGGAGGATTTTGCCAGCCGGATTTCCGTTGCGGTTTGGAGGATCAGAGGCGGGACCGGAAGCGGCCCACTTCCTCGCTGAAGTGACAGGCGGCCAGGTGTCCGCCCCCCTTGTCCAGCAGGGCCGGGCTTTCGTGGCTGCAGATTTCCCGGGCATAGGGGCAGCGGGGATGGAAACGGCAGCCCTGGGGCGGGTTGATGGGGGAAGGGATTTCCCCCTTGAGCAGCTTGCGCTGCCGGGGGATGGCGGGATCGGGGATCGGCACGGCATTCAGCAGCGCTTCCCCGTAGGGGTGCCGGGGACGACGGTAGAGTTCGCTCGCAGAGGCCAGTTCGACGATAGACCCGAGATACATGACCGCTACCCGGTCGCTGATATGCTCCACGACGGACAGGTCATGGGCGATGAACAGGTAGGTGAGCTCGAATTGCTGTTGAACGTCCTGCAGCAGATTAATGACCTGCGCCTGGACCGAAAGGTCCAGAGCGGAGACCGGTTCGTCGGCGACCACCAGACTCGGCCTGACCGCCAGGGCCCGTGCTATACCGATGCGCTGACGCTGGCCGCCGGAAAATTCATGGGGATAGCGATAGAGATGTTCCGGCCTCAAACCGACCGTATCGAGCAGTCGGGCCACCTCCTGCTGCAAGGCGCGCCCCTTGGCCAGCCCATGGACTTTCAGCGGCTCACCGACGATTTCAATGACACGCATGCGCGGGTTGAGGGAGGCGTAGGGATCCTGAAAGATCATCTGCATGTCCCGTCGCAGAGGTCGCATCGCCCTTGGCGGCAGCTTCAGGATATTCTGTCCGCGAAATACGACTTCCCCGCTGTCCGGCTCCAGAAGGCGCAGAAGACATTTTCCTGTGGTCGACTTGCCGCAGCCCGATTCGCCGACCAGGCCAAGGGTTTCCCCCGGGCGCAGATGAAAAGAGACATCGTCTACCGCTCTCAGGACCTGGGTTTTGCCTCCCGGAGCCTTGCTGGGCAGCACAAAAAACTTGCGCAGATTTTGAACGGATAGCAGCAGATCCATCACAGGCTCCAGCAGCGGACGAAATGTCCCGCTGAAATTTCCCGCAAGGGGGGAAGTTTGCCTTTGTAGGTGGCGAAGGGCTCGGCGCACCGGTCGAGAAAGGTTTCCTCCCTGGCGAATTCCCTTTTGTCGGCGCTGCCGTTGATGACCGCCAGGCGACGCTGTTTCTGCCCCAGCCGAGGAATGCAGTTGAGCAGTCCCTGGGTGTAGGGGTGGGCGGCCTGGCTGAATATGGTCTGGACGTCGGCATATTCCATGATCAGCCCGGCATTCATGATGGCCACCTTGTCGGCCGTTTCCGCCACCACTCCAAGATCATGAGTGATCAGCAGGGTGGCCATGTTACGCTGCTCCTTCAGCTGACGCAGCAGGTCAAGAATCTGGGCCTGGATGGTGACGTCCAAAGCTGTGGTCGGCTCGTCGGCGATCAGCAGCTGGGGATCGCAGGCCAGGGCCATGGCGATGACGATCCTCTGCCGCATTCCGCCGGAAAGCTGATGGGGGTATTCCCGCAGTCGCCGGGATGGATCGGAAATGCCAACCTGCCCGAGCAGTTCCCCGGCCGCATCCAGAGCCTGCCGCTGGGTATAGGCCCGGTGCAGCTGCAGGACCTCCGCAATCTGTTCGCCGATGCGCAAAACCGGGTTGAGGGCGGTCATCGGCTCCTGGAAGATCATGGAAATGCGGTTGCCGCGGACCCGTCGCATTTCCGTCGGCGGCAACCGCCGCAGGTCTTCCCCGCGAAAAAGAATCTGCCCTTCCACGATTTTTCCGGGCGGAGGGACGAGTCGCAGCAGGGACAGGGCCGTCATCGATTTGCCGCACCCCGATTCTCCCACCAGAGCCAGGGTTTCCCCCTCCTCGATGATGAATTCGATTCCGCGAACCGCCTTGACAAGGCCGGCCTCGGTGAAAAAATAGGTCATCAGATTGCGGACATCGAGCAGTGGCGGCATATATTGGCCTCGAGTTGGAATGGCGAAAACAATCTACCCGGATTTCCCTGGCTGGTCAAGAACCGGGCGGAACCGCAAGCCTTCCCAAGGATTCCCCCTCATGCTAGAATGCCGGCTTCTTGAGCAAAAAATCAAAAACATTCACCACAGAGCACACAGAGGGGCACAGAGAACGGCAAAAGCCAGCCCGATATATTTACCATTCAATCATAAATCTATGTTTTTCTCTGTGTTCTCTGTGTGCTCTGTGGTGAGAGGCTTTAGGGTTTCAATCTTGAAACTTGTCTGGTGGATAAATCCAAATATTGAACCAAGGAATAACGCATGACTCTCAATCAGGAACAATTACTGCGCGTGCTCGCCTGTCTGGTCTCGGAGACCGGCCTGAGTCGCATGCAGGTGGACAATACCGTCGCTCTGTTGGGGGAGGGGGCCACCGTCCCCTTCATCGCCCGCTACCGGAAGGAACGCACCGGAGAGCTCGACGAGGTGCAGATCCGCAACCTGGAGGAACGTTTCAACTATTACCGGGAATTGGAGGAGCGCAAGGTCACGGTCCTGAATTCCATCGAGGAACAGGGGAAACTGACTCCGGAGCTGCGCAGCCGCATCGAGTCGGTGCTCCAGAAAACCGAGCTGGAAGACCTGTACCTGCCCTACAAGCCGAAACGGCGCACCCGCGCCACCATGGCCCGGGAGCGGGGACTGGAACCCCTGGCAGCCCTGATGGCCGAGCAGCCGCCGGGGGTGAACCCGGAAACGGCCGCGGAACCCTTCGTTGACCCTGAAAAAGACGTGCCGGATACCGCCGCAGCTCTGCAGGGGGCGGGGGATATCCTGGCCGAACGGCTCAGCGAGGATGCCGACGTGCGGGCCATGGTGCGCCGTCTGACCTGGGAAAAAGGCCTCTTCTGCTCCCGGGTGTCTACCGACCATGCGGGCAAGATCAGCAAGTTCGAAATGTACTACGATTACCAGGAACCGCTGCGGGGCATCCCCTCCCATCGCATGCTGGCCATGCGCCGCGGGGAAAAGGAGGAGGTCCTGAGGCTTTCCATTCAGGCGCCGGAAGAGGAGATCCTGCCCCTATTGCGCAAGCGCCTGGTCAAAGGGGAGAGTCTTTTCAAGCCTCTGCTGGAGAAGATCGCCGAGGATGCCTACCGGCGCCTTATCGCCCCTTCCATCGAAGTGGAGTTGCGCCTGGAGACCCGGAAGCTGGCCGAGGAGGCGGCCATCGCGGTCTTTGCCGACAACCTCAAGAACCTGCTGCTGATGCCCCCTGCCGGGAGCCTGCGGGTGCTCGGCATCGACCCGGGTCTGCGCACCGGGTCCAAGCTGGCAGTGGTCAATGACACAGGGCCTTTTCTGGAACATGCCACCATCTACCCCCATGCCGGCAAGGGGCGGGTGGAGCCTGCCCGGGGGGAGTTGCTGAGGCTGGTGCAGAGCCACGGCTGCGAGATGGTGGCGGTGGGCAACGGCACCGCCGGGCGCGATATGGAGCGCTTCGTGAGGGAGACCTTTGCCGAGGCCGGCCTGAAGCTGCCGGTGGTACTGGTCAACGAGGCCGGCGCCAGCGTCTATTCGGCTTCCGACATCGCCCGGGAGGAGTTCCCGGAGCTGGATCTCACGGTGCGCGGGGCCATCTCCATCGCCCGGCGGCTGCAGGATCCCCTCGCCGAGCTGGTCAAGATCGACCCCAAGAGTATCGGCGTCGGCCAGTACCAGCACGACGTCAATCAGACCCAGCTGAAAAAGACCCTCGACCAGACCGTCGAAAGTTGCGTCAACTTTGTCGGCGTCGATCTCAATACCGCCTCCTGGGCCCTGCTCAGCTATGTTTCGGGGATAGGCGAAAACCTGGCCAAAACCATCGTGCGCCATCGGGAACAGAAGGGGGCGTTTCCCAGCCGCCAGGCCCTGCTCGACGTCCCCCGGCTCGGGGCCAGGACCTTCGAGCAGGCGGCGGGATTTCTACGCATTCGCGGAGGGGATCAGCCCCTGGACAACACGGCCGTTCACCCGGAAAATTATCCTTTGGTGGGAAAGATGGCGGCCGATCTCGGCGTTTCCCTGCTGGAGCTGGCCGCCGACCCCGGTCATGTCAAACGGATCGATCCTGCCCGCTATGTCACCGATCAGGTCGGCCTGCCGACTTTGCGCGATATCCTCGAGGAACTGAAAAAGCCCGGGCGCGACCCTCGCCGGCAGTTCGAAACGGCGGCGTTCCGGGATGACGTGCAGGAGATCGCCGACCTGAAAGAGGGGATGATCCTGTCCGGCACCGTCACCAACGTTACCGCCTTCGGCGCCTTTGTCGATATCGGCGTGCATCAGGACGGTCTGGTCCACGTCAGCCATCTGTCCCGGCGGTTCGTCAAGGATCCGGCCGAGGTGGTGCGGGTCGGCGATCTGGTGAAGGTCAAAGTCCTGTCCGTTGACGTGACGCGCAAGCGCATCGCCCTTTCGATCAAGGAAGCCATGCCCGAAGGGGAGGAACGGAAAAAGAAAGTAACCCAGCCCGTCAAATCCCCTGCCGTCGACGATAAAGCCGCCTGGGAGCGGGCCGGATTCCGGATAAAAAAATAGTTGGAGGTCTGTAAAAAATGGTCGATCTGCATCTGCACAGCACTTTTTCCGACGGTGTCCATACTCCGGCTCGACTGATCGAGCTGGCTGCGGCGGCCGGACTGGAAGCCGTCGCCATTGCCGATCACGACAATATCGACGGTACGGAGGAAGCCATGACAGCGGGCCGAATGCGGCAGGTGGACGTGCTGCCGGCCGTGGAGTTGTCGGTGATATGGGAGGATTACGAAGACATCCACCTGCTGGGCTACTGCTTCGATCATCGGGCGCCGGCGCTCAGGGAAGCGCTGCGGGAGTTTCAGGATTATCGGGAAAGCCGAAACGAACGGATCGTGCAGCGGATCAACGAACGGCTGCGGCAGGAAGGACGGGAGCTCCTGGATTTTGAAGAGATCCGGCGCCGGGCGGAAGGCACCCTCGGCCGGCCCCATATCGGCATGGCTCTGATCGCCAAGGGCCATGTCGGCAATATGGAGGAGGCCTTTCAGCGCTACCTGGTGCCCTGCAATATGCCGAAGCGTTTTTTCCCGATCCAGGAAGCGATCGACCTCATCCACCAGGCCGGAGGGATGACCTCCCTGGCGCATCCCCCCTACATCACCAACGACCGCAAGAAACTGCAGAAGCTGTTCGACCGTTTCGCAGCCCTGGGGCTGGACGGCATCGAAGCCTACAACAACCGGTCGACCAACGACGACATCGACTGGTACATCAGCCAGGCCCGGCGGCGGGACCTGGCGGTGACGGGAGGGTCGGATTTTCACGGTACGGAGGGGGGAGAACTGGTGATCGGAGGCATCCGCGGCAACCTGCGCATCCCTTACTGGTGCGTGGAGGAAATCCGGCGCAAGGCGGCGCAATTTTCCTGAAAAGAAAAATGACTGTTGGAAAACCAAATCTATTAACCACACGTTCGCTTCGCTCACTAGAGGACACAGAGACCACAGAGAGAGGCCAGAGAGAAAAATCCTTAAGTTTTGAGAACTTCTCTGTCCTCTCTGTGTGCTCTGTGGTGAGAGCTTTTGGTTTTGATGAAGACTTAACCGGGAAAGGTGGATGACCAGTCAGATTTAGGTTTTGGGAATCACATCGTCCGGACCGGCGGCGTACCGGTCGAGCAGCACGTCGATGGGGCAGGGCGGCAGGATGTGGCGGATGGGCAGGTCCTTCCCCCGGCGCCAGGCTGCCACCGCCTCACGTTTTTGCTCCCCGCAGGCCAGCACCAGAACTGCGCGGGACAGACTGAGGGTTGCGGCTCCGAGGGAAACCCTCTCCGGGGGAGGCTTGGGGGCGGCGAAGACGGGGTGAACGAGTTCACCGGGCGGGTGATGGTGACCGGGGAACAGGCTGGCGGTGTGGCCGTCCTCGCCCAGACCGAGCAGGACCAGATCGAAGGGGAGGATCTCTTCGATCAGGGAAGCATAGAGCCGGGCCCCCTCCCGGGCTCCCCGCTCGGCCGGAATCGGATGGAAATTTCTTGGAGGCAGGGACGCACTGCCTCCCAAAGCGTGGAGCACCATGAGGCTGTTGCGCCCGGGGTCGTCGGCGGGCAGGCAGCGCTCGTCGGTCAAGTAGATCTCCCACCCGGTCCAGTCCCTGACCGCATCTGACAGCAGGCAATAGACCGGCTCAGGGGTGCTGCCTCCGGCGAGGGCGATGCGGAATCGCGGCCGCAGCAAAAGGGTTTCCGCGGCGGCCAGCAGGATCCGATTGCAGGCATCGGCCGCGAGGTCCGAGGCGTCTTCGAAAAGATGCCAGCGGAGGTTCTGGGCGGCAATTCCGCCTGAATCCTTCGGTCCCGTCATTCGGAAGCCTCCAGCCCCAGGTTGAGCGAATTGCGCCAGTACCAGCACTGCTTGTCGAACAGCCTCCCGGATTCCTCCGGTCCCCAGGAGCCCGCCGCATACCGGCTCGGTGGTTCCTTCTGCTCCCCCCACCTTTGCAGGACCGGGTCCACCACCTCCCAGGCGCTTTCCACCTCGTCGTAGTTCAGAAACAACGACCGGTCCCCCTTGACGAGATCCAGCAGCAGTTCCTCATAAGCGTCGTTGGTCACCTCGTCGGCGCGCCGGAAACTGGCATTCAGCCCGGTGCGGCGGGTAATCATCTCCAGGCCCGGCTTCTTGACCGTCATCTCCATGCGCAGACATTCGTCGGGCTGAATACCCATCAAAAGCCAGTTGGGATCTTCGCACTGGATGTTGCTGGCGCGAAAGAACTGCTGCGGAGGATGCTTGAAACAGATCGCCACCATCGACTGCTTGTCGGCCAGACGCTTGCCGGTACGGAGGTAGAACGGCACTCCCGCCCAGCGCCAGTTGTCGATATGGAGTTTGAGCGCAGCGAAGGTCTCCGTGCGGCTGTCGGGAGCGACCCGGTCCTCTTCGAGGTAGCCCCTGACCGCCTGGCCGTCGATCCAGCCCGGTCCGTACTGGCCCCGCACGGCCACCTGGTCCACCTCCTCGGGGGCGATGGGGCGGATGGAACGGAGCACCTTCAGTTTTTCGTCATGCAGGGCCCGGGCATTCATGGCGACCGGCGATTCCATGGCGACGAAGGTCAGCAATTGCAGCAGATGACTCTGTACCATGTCACGCAGCGCGCCGGTATCGTCGTAAAAGCCGGCGCGACTGCCGACGCCCCGGCTTTCGGCATGGGTGATCTGGACATGGTCGATGAAATTGCGATTCCAGAGGGGTTCCATCAGGACATTGCCGAAACGGAAGACGATGATGTTCTGGACGGTTGCCTTGCCCAGGTAGTGGTCGATGCGGAACAACTGCTTTTCCGTCAGGAAACGGCTCAGATGCTGCTGAAGTTGCGCCGCCGACCGGCTGTCGAAGCCGAAGGGTTTTTCGATGACCACCCGGCGCCAGCCATCCGCTTCATCCAGCAATCCGGTCGCGTGGAGGTGCTCGATCACGCCGCCGTATTCGGTCGGACTGATGGCCATGTAGAAAGCGACGTCAGGAGGGAAAAGGGTCTTGTCGCCGAGCCGTTCCCGCAAACGGGAGTAGGCGTCTGCATCCCGCAGATCCCCCTGATGGTAATCGAGACGGTCGGAGAAGCGATGAAAAACCTGGGGCTGAAGGCCGTCCCGGGCGGTGGCGGACAACGCCTGCCGGGTCTCCTGCAACAGCTTTTCCCGGTCCCATGGCCGACGGCCGGAGGCGAGAATCCGGGTGCCGGCCGGCAGGCGGTTAACAACGTCCAGGTGATAGAGGGCAGGGATCAGCTTGCTGCGGGCCAGATCCCCGGTGGCGCCGAAAATGACGAAGGTGCAGGGTTGCATCTCTAGTATTCCTCTTGAACAGTCCAATCGGTGTGGAAAAAGGTCCCCCTCGGTCGATCGGTCCGCTCATAGGTGTGGGCGCCGAAAAAGTCCCGTTGCGCCTGGATCAGGTTGGCCGGCAGGTGCTGAGAGCGATAGCCGTCGAAAAAGGCGAGGGCGGAGGAAAAGGCGGGAAGAGGGATGCCGAGATCGCTGCCCAGCGTCACCGCCTGGCGCAGGCCCCCTTCCCCCAGCAGGAGGGCACGGGTAAAGAAATCGGCCAGCAGCAGGTTGTTCAGTCGGGGATTGGCGGCATAGGCCTCCGCGATGTCCCGCAGGAAGCGGCTGCGGATGATGCAGCCGTTGCGCCAGGTGAGGGCGACATCCCTGCAGTTCAAAGACCATCCATACTGTTCGGCGGCGGCCTGCAGCAGCATGAACCCCTGGGCATAGGAGACGATCTTGGCGGCATAGAGCCCCTCTTCGACGGCCTGCAATGCCTGCCTTGGGTCCTGGCTTAAGGATCTGCTGCCATGGCCGAACAGGGTGGCGGCCTCGCGTCTTTCTTCCCGCAGCGAGGACAGCCCTCTGGCAAAGACCGCTTCGGCAATCAGCGTCAGCGGCACGCCCAGTTCCAATGCGGCGGCAACAGTCCAGTTGCCGGTTCCCTTCTGCCCGGCCACATCGAGGATCTTGTCCACCAGAGGCTGACCGTCCTCGTCTTCCGCTGCCAGGATTTTTCCGGTAATCTCGATCAGATAGGAATCGAGGGGGCCCCTGTTCCATTCCTTGAAGACGAGGGCCTGGTCCACGGCGGGAAGATTCAACCCGTCTCTCAGCAGGTGATAGGCCTCTGCGATGAGCTGCATGTCGCCGTACTCGATGCCGTTGTGGACCATTTTCACGAAATGTCCCGCACCCTCCTCGCCCATCCAGCGACAGCAGGGGTCGCCTTCGACTTTGGCGGCGACAGACTCGAAAATATTCCGGACAGCAGACCAGGCGGAGGGATCCCCGCCGGGCATCAATGATGGACCGTGGCGGGCGCCCTCCTCGCCCCCGGAAATGCCGAGGCCCAGAAAGCGCAAGCCCTTTGCCGCCAGCGCCGCAACCCGCCTGCCCGTGTCCTGGTAGTGGGAATTGCCGCCGTCGATGAGAATGTCGCCGGGATCCAGCAGGGGGAGCAACTGTTCGATGAGGTCGTCCACCGCCGGACCGGCCTTGACCATGAGAAGGATGCGCCGGGGAGATTCGAGCCGCGCCACCAGGTCCTTCAAGGAGCGGCAGCCGATGATGGTCGTGCCCGCCGCCGGTCCAGCGAGAAATTCGTCGGTCCTGGCTCCGGTCCGATTATAGACTGCGATCCTGAAACCCTGGCCGTGAATGTTCAGTGCCAGGTTCTGGCCCATGACCGCCAGACCGATCAGGCCGATATCCGCCTTGTCCATATGCCTCCTTTCGATGCAGGGATCGTTTGCAGAAGGATTCAGGAATTATACAATAAATTCAACGGGGAAGGGGAAATGCCGAAGGGTGTTTTCAAGCTAGGTCAGGAAAGGCGCGGAAGGTTGGCCAAAAAGTTTTTGCCGTCCTTGTGGTCCCTGCTGTCCTTTTAAAAGGGACGGACTATTTGCGCACTATTTTTCCCTGTTCCATGGAGATGACATCGCTGCCGAGGCGCTCGGGCTGATCCGCCATATGGGTGGCCTGGATAACGGTCATTTCCTTTTCTTTCAGGGTCGGAATCAGTGCATCGAAAGCAGCAATGCTCTTCTTGTCCATGCTGGAGGTCGGCTCATCCATGATCAGGACTTTGGGGTCCAGGACCAGGGCCCGGGCAATGGCGACTCGCTGCATTTCGCCGCCGGAGAGTTCCCGGGCATTGCGCCGGCCGAAACCGGGCAGGCCGACCAGATCGAGGGCATCGTGAATCCGGCGGTGCTGCTCCTGCCCCTGGATTCCGCGGACCTTGAGGCCGTAGGCCAGATTGGCGCGGACCGACCGATTAAAGAGATAGGGCGCCTGGTGAACCATGGTAATATCCTGGCGAAGGCGCTTTAGGTTGCGCTTGCTCCAGGTGATTGTCTCCTCCTGGAAAAAGAGCTCTCCTTCGTTTGGTTCGAGCAGCAGGGCCAGAACCAGCAGCAGGGTACTCTTGCCGCAGCCGTTGGGCCCAACCAGGGAATAGATGCGGTTAGGCTGGAGGTCCAGTTCATCAATATCCAGGACCAAGTGGCCGTTGTAAGATTTTCGCAAGTTGCGCAGGGAATAGATCGGCTTCACGGGTTTACCTTTGTTGCAGAACATTGAGGAACAGGTTCACCAGCAGGGCGATGCTCAGCAGGATGATCCCCAGGGCCAGGCCGAAGGCGAACTCGCCCTTGGCGGTTTCCAGGGCTATAGCTGTCGTCATGGTGCGGGTATAGCCCTTGATGTTCCCCCCCAGCATGATCGCAATGCCGACCTCTGCGATGATTCGGCCGAAACCGGCAATTACGGCCGCCATGGCGGCGAAGCGGATCTCCATGAGCAGCGTCATGGACGCCCGGAAACGGCTGGCGCCGAGGGTCAGGGCAGTGGGCATGATGCGATTGTCCGCGGAACTCAAGGCGGCAAGTGTATAATGGGCTACGATTGGGGCCGCCAGGATGGTCTGGCCGATGATCATGGCATAGGGGGTGAAAAGCATTCCCATGAAACCGAGGGGGCCCCTGCGGCTCAGAAAGCCGAAGATCACCAAGCCGACAGCAACGGTAGGCAGCGCCATCATCGTATTGAGTATGACAACTGTAGCCCTTCGCCCAGGATAACGGCCGATGCCGATGAGCATGCCGGCCGGGATGCCCAGGATGGCGGCCAGGATGATGGCCGTGGAAGATGTGTAGATGGATGTCCAGGCGGCGTTGTAGACATCCGGATTGAGCGCAAAGATCTGCTCGATTGCAGTAAGCAGAGATTCAAGCAGAAAATCCAAGGATGACCTCCCTCAAGCTGCGGATGATTCAAAGTCGCCAAAAAAGGAATAAAATTGTGAAGGGACCCAATTAATGTTTTGCATCTATAATCCCCACGATCCTGCAGAAATTTTGCAAGGATAAGTAATCGAGTCGCAAAATGTCAAGACCGTTCTTTCTTTAATTTTATAACACAATTCCCAAGACCGGCATTCGGCCTTAATGCGAAAAAGCTTGTACTTTCTAGAATTTGATAAGTTTAAGAAAATAGAGTTAATTGCCGGATATGTGAACAGCAATATAGCCACCGAGAAGGGAGGTCAAAATGCTTGGCGCGATCGCCGGGGACATCATAGGTTCCCGCTTTGAATGGCGAAACATCAAGACCAAGGGATTTTCCCTGTTCAGCCCGGAATGTCGGTTTACCGATGACTCGGTATTGACCGTCGCCCTGGCGGACAGCCTCCTTTCCAGGGTGCCCTTTGCAGTCAAGCTCAAGGAGTACTATCATCTCTATCCCGATGCCGGATACGGCGGGCGGTTCCATCTCTGGGCCAACAGCGAAAGCATGGAACCGTATTATTCCTTCGGCAACGGGGCGGCTATGAGAACCAGTCCGGTGGCTTGGTTCTTCAACGATCTCGAGACGGTGCTCGGGGAGGCTGAGGCCAGCGCTGCCTGCACGCACAATCATCCCGAGGGGATTAGGGGCGCTCAGGCTACGGCGGCCGCCATTTTTCTGGCTCGCACTGGCCGGGGCAAGGACTATATCCGCGACTTTATCGTCGACCAATTCGGCTACGATTTTAATTGGAGGCTTGAAGACATCCGCCCCTATTACACCTTCGATGTGACCTGCCAGGGGTCGGTGCCACAGGCTATGCAGGCCTTTTTCGAGGCTGCAGATTTCGAGGACTCAATCCGCAACGCCATATCCATTGGCGGTGACAGCGACACCATCGCCTGTATCACAGGAGGGATAGCGGAAGCTTTTTTCGGAAAGGTGCCGATCTCGATCCGAAATGAGGTGATCGATCGTCTGGATGAGCGGCTCTCGGCAGTGGTTAAAATGTTCTTGCAGGCCGTCGGTCGCTGGTGAGAATCCCAGACGAAAAAAGAGCGATGGACTGAACCACCGCTCTCTTTTCGTATTGTTTTACCAGCCCCGGGAAAGCGAGCTATTCAAACTGGCTGGCATAAACGGCGTCGTTGTACAACCCTTCGCCGTACTGGTCCTTGCCGTAGTCACGGATGATCTGCTGTCCTTCGTCAGAAGCTACGAAATCGATGAATTGGGCGGCAGTTGCCGCGCCAGGAGTGGCGCCTTCCGGTTGACTCAAGGCATGGTAGGTGTTGATGATGAACTTGTCCCCTTTGAACAGAACTTTGAGGCCGGCCAGTTCTTTGCGTGCGGCAATCCAGGTGCTGCTGTCGGTCATGAAGTAGCCCTGTTCTTGATCCGCCCTTTTCAGAGTGGCCATCATGAAGTCCTTGGTGACGACGTACCAGTCGCCCTCAGGTTCGATACCGGCCAGCTTCCAGACCGCCAGCTCCTTTTTGTGGGTCCCTGAGTTGTCCCCCCGTGAAAAGAACTTGGACTGGGTTTTGGCGATTCGGGCATAGGCATCGGCCACGCCGGTCGCCGAGGCGATGCCGGCAGGGTCGGTGGCAGGGCCGACAATGTAAAACTCATTGGATCCGATCAGGGTTCGCTTTACGGCCCAGCCCTCGGCCACGGCTTTCTTTTCGGCGGTCGGGGCATGCACCATGATCATGTCGACTTCCCTGTTTTTCAGCAGCTCCAGGGATTTTCCCGAACCGGCTTTGACCCAGATCATGCTGGAGTCGGCTTTCTTCGAAAAGGCTTCAGCCAGCAGCTGCAGTAGACCGAGTTCGCCGGGGCTGCCGGTGGCGAGGCTGAAGCTGTTCGTTCCTTGGCCATAAGTGGCTTCCGCCTTGGGCTGGGCGAGGACCGGAAATGCAGTGACAAACAGAAAGCAGATCAGGGCGGCAAAGGAAAAATACTTTTTCATGCGTGTCTCCCGTTAAGTCAGGAAGGTTGTCCAGACAAACCTTCTTTATGCTGTGTGGGTTGGAAACAAAAACCCCTGCCGGGAAAAGATTCCCGGCAGGGAAGAAAAATTCCATTATCTTTTGACCGTTTTATTTCTTGTCATAGGTGAAGAACAGCTGCTTGCCGTTCAGGGTAAAGTTGTTGATCATCTTCTGTCCCTCGGGACCGGTCAGGAATTCAATGAAAGCCATGGCCTTGTCGTAGTTGACATGGGGGTGTTTTTCAGGATTGACGGCAATGACCCCATAGGGATTGAAAAGGGTTTCGTCCCCTTCCTTGACAATCTGCAGATCGGTTTTGTCCTCAAAAGCGATGTAGGTGCCGCGGTCGGCCAGCGTGTAGCCTTTCTTCTGGGTAGCCATCACGATGACCTCGCCCATGCCCTGTCCGGCTTCCACATACCAGTCACCCTTCGGTTCGACGCCGGCTTTTTTCCACAGCGATTTTTCCATGGTATGGGTACCGGAATCATCGCCACGGCTGATAAAGGTCGATTTGGATTTGGCAATTTTCTGCATGGCTTCAGAGACGGTCTTCGCCGATTTGACGCCGGCGGGGTCATTGGCGGGGCCCAGGATGATAAAGTCGTTGTACATGACGTCTCGGCGGTTGACACCGTAGCCCGATTCGACGAAGGCATCTTCCTTGCTGCGTGCATGCACCAGGGTGACGTCCACGTCGCCGGATTTGGCAAGCTCGATCGCCTTGCCTGTGCCGACAGAGATGACGTCGACCTTGACGTTGTTCTGCTTTTCAAAGGTGGGGAGCAGATGGTCCAGCAGCCCCGAAGCTTCCGTTGAGGTGGTGGTGGAGAGCTTGAGGCGCTCCTCGGCAAGGGCGCCGGTGCTCAGGAACGCCAGCAGGATCAGTGATGTGGAGAAAATACGCAGGAACGATTTCATTGGTTATGCCTCCTTCTACGCTGTTGAGTGATGATGGTTCCCGGGGTAGTTTTGGTGAAATAACGAATTAATTATACTGTATAGATGACTCTATAGCGAGCGATGGTATTAAAAAAAGGCACGTGCAGTCAATTGAAAATTAATTGAATGGGGATGGCAAAGTATTAAATTTATTGGAAAACAACAAAAAAGCCCTCGCAATCGCGAGGGCTTTTTCTTTCCATTTCAGGACAACGTCAATGTTTAGGACCCCGTTTCAGCGGCACAAGTTCCGCACCGACCGCTTCGGCGATCTGCTTCAGCTCGGACATGCGCATGTGCTGTCCATAAACCTTCAGATTGACGTCCGACACGGCGCTCACGATGTAGCGCGGCTGCTTGGAGCCATCCACCAGTTTTTCACGTTCCCGATAGAAAATTTTCCCTGCCATGATTCTTCTCCTTTCGGTGTACCGCTCTCATTAGCGGTAGAACAGTGACAAATGTATTATATCACTCCTGCGCCCATGTAGTGCAAGGCCACCGGAAAATTCTAATGCCAACGCCCTCAGCCCACCTCGACCCGGTTCCGACCTTTGGCCTTGGCCTCGTAGAGGGCCGTGTCCGCCCGTTGCAGCACCTCTTCCACCGAACCGTCTTCCGATTCCGCCATGGCCAGACCGATGCTGACGGTGATATTGATCGGGCCGTTTTCGCTCCCCACCCTCAGTTGGGCCAGGGCCTGACGAAGGCGCTCCGCAGTCAGCCGGGCTCCGCTGGGGTCCGTGTGGGGAAGCAGGGCGACGAACTCCTCCCCCCCCAGGCGGCCGAAAATATCGGTGGCTCGCAGGGTCGAAAGGCAGGTGGAGGCGACGCTTTTGAGCACCTTGTCCCCCACGTGATGCCCATGGCAGTCATTGATGTTCTTGAAATGGTCGATGTCGAGGATGAGCATCGGCAGGGGGCTGGCATAGCGCCGGCTGCGCATCAGCTCCTTGCGGGCGCATTCCAGGAAGTGGCGGCGGTTGCTGGTTTCGGTCAGGGGGTCGAGGGTGGCCAGGGTGCGCAGCTTTTCCTCCATCTGCTTGCGTTCCGATATGTCCCGCGCCACGCTGAGCACGGCCTGCTCGGCGTCGTATTCAATGGCCCGCGAATTGATCCAGATATTCCTTTCCTTTCCATCCGCTCCCACAAGACGTGTTTCAATGCAGGCCTCGCCGGTTTTCTGCAGTTGCGAAAGAATCTTACCCATCCGGGTTCTGGTTTCGCCGCAGATGTCGAGCAGGGACTGCTTCAGCAGGTCCTCCCGGGCGAAGCCGAGTTTCTCGCAGGCCACCTGATTGACGTCGAGGATTATCCAGGAAAAATCGTGAACGAACAGGTAGTCTCCAGCACTGTCGAAAATCGTCCTGTATTTTTTTTCGGAATATCGCAACACTTCGGCCAGCATTTTGCTTTCGGTCACGTCGCGGCCCACGAGGAAGAATTCTTTCCGTTTAATGTCGGCGAAAGCGCTCCAGGAGATCCATCGATAGGAATCATCCTTGCATAGTATCCGGTTTTCGAATCCCGAGATTTTCTGCCGCAGCAGCAGTCTTTCCTCGGCCTCGAGGGTCGCCTCCAAGTCCTGGGGATGGATCAGCGCCTGATACGGTCTGCTCCTCAACTCCTCCATCTGCCAACCCAATATACGGGTCCAGGAGGGGTTCAGATCCTTGAGGTAGCCGTCGAAACCGGCTATGCCGAGCATGTCGGGGGAGGCGTCGAATACTCTCTGGCGCTCGCTTTCCGCTCGTTTGAAATCGGTGATATCACGCACGTCGAGAAAAATATTATCGATCGTGCCGCCGCTTTCGCGAACAGGGTGATAGGTCATTGAAAGGAACCTTCGGCCGAGGGGGGGGAGGGAAAACCATTGTTCGAAAACAACGGTTTCGCCGGCGAAGGTGCGGTCCATGTGATCCCGGAAGGGATTTCCCGAGGCTTCCGTTTGTAGAAGGTCCGCCACCGGGGTGCCGAGGAGAGTTTCCCGATTTCTGCCGAAGGCTTGGCAAAAGGCATCATTCACCATGCGGAACAGGTGGGCACGGTCAACCAGGGCGATCATGCCGGGAGTGGAAGAGTCGGTCCGCTCGAAATAACCGAGTTCCTTGAAAGGGTCGGCAAGGGATGAATACTTCTTGCGGCCTGAAGGGATTGTCTCGTCCATGGTGTTTTCCTGCACTAAAAAAGCATTTATTGTCCCGTATTGTTCCGTGGTTTTTGATATTAGCTGCAACTTGCCGAAAACTGAAGTGTTTTTTTGAAAATACGCCCGTTTCCGCATCTGCTCGATTTTTCGGATTAAATTTTCCGCCCCATCCCTTCCACGCAGAGATTGGTTTAGGGTTTTTTCTTCCATCAAAAAATCGCTTGAAATACAGGATATATAGTGATAGATTCCTGCGCGTTGTTTACACTTTAGAATTTGAATGTTTTTTAAGGAAGCAAGGATGCCGAATATCAGAAGAGGGTCTTCCGACAAGGCACTGACCATCCTCAATGTATTTCCGACGACCGTATTTTTGCAAGTATTCCCTTTTTGTAATTGAATTAAAGTGACAACTCCCTTAAATCGGTCTACAAAAACTGAAAAAAATAAAGTATAGTTAGCCAGTTTGATTTAGGCTGTGCCGTCTTTCTGAATAGCGAGGAATCGCCGTGATCAATATTGACTGGACCCTGCTGGTGCAGGCGGTGAACTTTTTCATACTGCTCGGCCTTTTGCATTGGGTGCTGTATCGGCCGCTGCGTAAAGTCATCGATTGCCGTCAGGATGAAATCAAGGGCTCATTGGACCGGGTCAGGGAGTTGGAGGAAGATATTTCCGGCAAGCAGGCTGTCTATAAGGAAAAGGTTGAATCCGTTCGGGACGAAGCCCGCCAGCAGCGGGAAGAAATGCGCCACTCGGTTGCATCGAAGCAGGCCCAACTCCTGAGCGCTGCCCATGGACAGGTTGAGGCTTCCCGGGACAGTATCAGGGAAAGAATCGCAGCTCAAAGGAGCGAGGCCGCTGCCCTCCTCAAAGATGAGGCCAATCGCCTGGCCGCAGCCATTACCCGGAAAATTGCGGGGAGGTCGTTGTGAGAAAAAGCTTTTGCAGGCGGGCAGTAATGCCCTTGATCATCGGGGTGTGGCTGTTTCTTCTCCATGCCGGAATGGCGTCTGCGGCCGAAAACGGTCACGGAGGCGGCGACCTGCTCAAGGATTTCATCGCCCGCTTTGTCAACTTCGCACTGCTGGCCGGGCTGCTCTGGTTCTTTCTTCGCAAGCCGATAAAAAATGCTCTTGGCGAGCGGCGGGAGAAGCTCGCAGCGGCTCTGGAGGAGGCCCGCAGGGCCCGGGAGGAAGCCGAGGCGCGGGCCGCCCTGCTGGCTGCTCAACTGGAAGCCGGCAGCCGGGAGATCGAGCAGCTGCGGCGGCAGCTTGCCGACGAAACGGCAAAGGAACGGGCCCTGTTGACGCAACAGGCCGAACAGGCGGCAGAGTCGATTCTGCGCGAAGCGCGGAATCAGGCCGATCAGCAGCTCGAACGTGCCCGGCGTGAATTGCAGGCCGAGGCTGCCGCTCTGGCGATTGAGCTGGCGGAAAAGCAGCTTGCCACCGGTCTCACCGCGGCCGACCAGAAGCGTCTGGTTGACGAATCCCTGAAACAGGTAGGAGGGGGTCAATGAGCGATACCGTGATCGCCAAGCGCTACGCCAGGGCACTTGCGGAACTGGGCCGGGAGCATGGACAGGTGCAGGAGTTCGGACTGGAGCTCGAACGCCTTGTCGAGGCCTTTACCGTCGAACCCCGACTCGGTCTGCTGCTGACCAGCCCCTCCCTCGACGAGGAGAAAAAAATCGCCATTATTTCCGGCCTTGCCGATTATCTGCAGCTTTCAGCTATGCTTCGTAATTTCTGCGGCCTCCTGCTGAGCAGAAACAGGCTGCAGCTGCTGCCGGTCATTGCCGAGGTCTATAAGGGGTTGGCTGATGCCGTAATGGGCATTCAAAGGGCGCAGGTGACCAGCGTCGTTCCTCTCGAGTCCTATCAGCGGGAGGAGTTGCGGCAGGCATTGAGCGAACGCTGTGAGGCGAATGTCGTGCTTGAAGAAAAGATTGAGCCCGAGCTGCTCGGCGGGATCCGGGTACAGCTTGGCAATCGAGTCCTGGATGGCAGCGTCCGCACGCAGTTGCGACGGCTTGCCGGGAACATCAACAGAGGGTAAGGGACACATGGAAATCAGAGCGGCAGAAATCTGCAACATCATCAAAGAGCAGATCGAAAATTTCGAAAAGCAGATCGAAGTCAGCGAGATGGGCACCATCATCTCCGTCGGCGATGGCATCGCACGCATCCATGGACTCGAGCAGGCCATGGCCGGTGAACTCCTCGAGTTTCCCGGCGAAACCATGGGCATGGTACTCAATCTGGAAGAGGACAACGTGGGCGCCGCCATCCTGGGTGAAGCCCATCATATCAAGGAAGGCGACACGGTCCGGCGGACGGGACGTATCGTCGAGGTCCCCGTGGGGGAGTCCCTCGTCGGGCGGGTGGTGAACGGTATCGGACAGGCGATCGACGGCGGAGCTGAAATCGCTGCCGAGGAACGGCGGTATGTGGAAGTCAAGGCACCGGGGATCGTCACCAGGAAATCGGTGCATGAGCCCCTGCAGACCGGTATCAAGGCCGTCGATGCCATGGTGCCGATCGGCCGCGGCCAGCGCGAGCTGATTATCGGCGACCGTCAGACCGGCAAGACCGCCCTGGCTATCGACACCATCATCAACCAGAAGGGCCAGAACATCGTCTGCATCTATGTCGCCATCGGGCAGAAGCGCTCCACGGTTGCCCAGGTGGTCGACAAGCTGCGCCAGTACAATGCGATGGACTATACCATCGTCGTTTCCGCCAGCGCTTCCGACCCCGCCCCTCTACAGTTCATCGCCCCTTATACCGGGGTCACCATGGGGGAATATTTCCGGGACAATGGCAAACACGCTTTGATCATCTATGACGATCTCTCCAAGCATGCCGTCGCCTATCGCCAGCTTTCACTGCTTTTGCGCCGTCCGCCTGGACGGGAAGCCTATCCGGGCGACGTTTTCTATCTGCACAGCCGTCTTCTTGAACGCGCGGCTAAACTCAACGATGAACTGGGAGGCGGCAGTCTGACCGCCTTGCCGATCATCGAAACCCAGGCCGGTGACGTTTCCGCCTACATCCCCACCAACGTCATCAGTATTACCGACGGCCAGATTTTCCTCGAGACCGACCTGTTCTACAGTGGTGTGCGACCGGCCATCAACGTCGGTCTTTCCGTCTCCCGCGTGGGCGGCAGTGCCCAGGTCAAAGCCATGAAACAGGTCGCCGGTACCCTGCGTCTGGCGCTGGCCCAGTACCGCGAAATGGCCGCCTTCGCCCAGTTCGGATCCGATCTCGATGCCGCCACCCAGAAACAGCTCGCCCGCGGTGCCCGGCTGGTCGAAATTCTCAAGCAGCCCCAGTATCAGCCGCTGCCTGTCGAAAAGCAGGCCCTGCTGATTTTCTCCGCCAATAACGGATACATCGACGATATTCCGGTCAGCGCAATCCGAAAATTCGAAATCGAACTGTACAGCTATTTCGAAAACCGCCGTCCCGAAGTGCTGACCACCCTGCGGGAAAAGAAAGCCATCGATCCTGCCCTCGACGAGCAGATTCGGGCTGCCCTGGCGGAGTTCAAGGATCAGTTCAAACCTTAAAGGCTGTGATGAGTAATGAGTAATAGGTGATGAGTTAGGTAGAAAAGGTTTTACCGTATTCTTGTCACTCATTACTGATTACAGGATGTAAAAATGCCCAATCTCAAGGACATCAAAAAACGGATCAACTCGGTGCGCAGCACCCAGCAGATCACCAAAGCCATGAAGATGGTGGCGGCGGCGCGTTTCCGCAAGGCGCAGCAGGCGGTGGTGGCGGCACGGCCCTACTCGGACAAGATGCACTCCGTTCTCTCCAGCCTTGCGCTGCGCGAGGATCGCCGCGCCCATCCGCTGCTGGCCGAGCGAGGCAAGGAGTGCGCCCTGGTGGTGCTGATAACCTCAGACCGGGGGCTCTGCGGTGGCTTCAACACCAATGCCGCCAAAGCCGCCGAGCGCTTCATCCGGGAACGGCAAGGTGGGTTCGCACGCTACGAGATGCTGATTGTCGGCCGCAAAGGCAGGGAGTACATGCGGAGCCGATCGGAAGTGAACGTCGTCAAAAGCCATGAAGGGGTTACCAGTCAGGCTTCCTACCACGTCGCTTCTCTGCTGGGGCAGGAGATTGTGGCTGAATGGACCGAAGGGCGCTACGACGGTATCTTTCTTGTTTACAATACCTTCCGTAGTGCAATCAGCCAGGAGGTAACCGCGGATCAGCTGTTGCCCATCGTGCCTCGTCCCCTGGATGAGGGGGAGGTGGCCACCAGCTTTCTGTACGAGCCCAATCGGGTCGAAGTGCTGAGTTCGCTGCTGCCGAAGTATGTGGAAGTTCAGATCTACCGGGCCCTGGTGGAATCGCTGGCTTCCGAGCACGGAGCGAGAATGAGCGCCATGGACAGCGCCACCAGCAATGCCGCAGACATGATCAGTGCCCTGACCTTGCAGTACAACCGAGCCCGGCAGGCTGTGATCACCAAGGAACTGGTGGAGATCATATCCGGCGCCCAGTCGGTTCAGTAGGATTTCGTTTCCAGGGACTCGCGGGCCCTGAAATTGGCGGGCGGTAATTTTCCCCGGGAAGAACAACCAAAAACCGGCCGGCTCTGTTTTTGCCGGATGCGGTTGTCAGGAGGAATCGACATATGAATCAAGGAACCATCACCCAGGTCATCGGCCCGGTCGTCGACGTCGAATTCGCCGACGGCAAACTGCCCGAGATCTATCACGCCCTCAAAATTACCAACCCCTCGCTCGGTGAGGGCGAATGGAATCTGGTGGTCGAAGTGGCCCAGCATCTGGGCGAGAACGTCGTACGGGCCATTGCCATGGATTCCACCGACGGTCTTGTGCGCGGTCAGCCGGTCCTCGATACGGGGGCGCAGATCACCATGCCCGTCGGAGCGGGGACCCTTGGGAGGATTCTCAATGTGGTCGGCCAACCGGTGGACGAGATGGGCGAGGTCAAAACCGAAACCCGTTGGGAAATCCATCGTCCGACCCCTGAGTTCGTCGACCAGTCGACCAAGGTGGAAGCCTTCGAAACCGGCATCAAGGTCGTCGACCTCCTCGCCCCTTATGCCCGTGGCGGCAAGATCGGGTTGTTCGGCGGCGCCGGGGTCGGCAAGACGGTTCTGATCATGGAGCTGATTCACAATATCGCCAAGCAGCACGGCGGGTATTCCGTTTTCGCCGGAGTTGGTGAGCGCACCCGCGAAGGAAACGACCTCTGGAACGAAATGAAGGAGTCCGGGGTCCTCGACAAGGCGTCGCTGGTTTACGGCCAGATGAACGAGCCCCCCGGCGCCCGCGCCCGGGTCGCCCTGTCCGCCCTGACTGTCGCCGAATATTTCCGGGATGAGCAGAACCAGGACGTGCTGCTGTTCATCGACAACATTTTCCGCTTCACCCAGGCAGGCTCCGAAGTGTCCGCCCTGTTGGGTCGCATCCCTTCCGCCGTCGGCTATCAGCCTACGCTGTCAACGGAAATGGGCGAGCTGCAGGAGCGCATCACGACGACTCGGCACGGCTCCATCACATCGGTTCAGGCCATCTATGTGCCGGCCGACGACCTGACCGACCCGGCTCCTGCTACCGCCTTTGCCCATCTGGATGCGACAACCGTTCTTTCGCGGCAGATTGCCGAACTCGGCATCTATCCCGCCGTGGATCCTCTCGACTCCACCAGCCGCATCCTCGACCCCCAGGTCGTGGGCGACGAGCACTACCAGGTGGCCCGTGAGGTGCAGTTCGTGCTGCAGAGGTACAAGGACCTGCAGGACATCATCGCCATTCTCGGCATGGACGAACTTTCCGAGGAGGACAAGCTGGTCGTCGCCCGGGCACGGAAGATCCAGCGCTTTCTCTCGCAGCCTTTCCACGTCGCCGAAATCTTCACCGGCACGCCCGGCAAGTATGTCGAACTCAAGGATACCATCGCCGGTTTCCAGCAGATACTGGCCGGTGAACATGACGGGGTGCCCGAGCAGGCCTTCTACATGGTCGGCACCATTGAAGAAGTTTTGCAGAACGCCGCCCGTTTGGCCGGCTGAAGCGTCGGGGAGCTG
The DNA here is from genome assembly GCA_041390365.1 of Syntrophotaleaceae bacterium. Classification (NCBI taxonomy): domain Bacteria; kingdom Pseudomonadati; phylum Thermodesulfobacteriota; class Desulfuromonadia; order Desulfuromonadales; family Syntrophotaleaceae; species Syntrophotaleaceae bacterium. The sequence continues at coordinate 460,261 of JAWKQB010000001.1, forward strand.
AAAGCCGATGGCGAAACTGAAACTGGAACTGATCACCCCGGTCAAAAAGGTGCTCAGCGAAGAGGTCGACGAAATCGTTGCTCCCGGCAGCCTGGGTCAGTTCGGGGTGCTTCCGGGGCACACCCCGATGCTCACTACACTGCAGGTGGGCGAAATGTCCTACAGGCAGGGGGAGCAGCGCCATTATGTGGCGGTCAACTGGGGCTACGTGGAGATCGAAAACGATCTTGTGGTCATTCTGGTCGAAACCGCCGAGGCCGGGGACGAGATAGATCTGGAACGGGCTCGACGGGCGATGTCCAGGGCGGAAAAGGCTTTGTCCGAACTGAGCCCCGAAGACAAGGATTTCCGGGTTCGGCAGGCCGCTCTGGAGCGTGCTCTGGTGCGGATTCAAGTTGCCAGCAGGAAGGTGAAATAGACCATGGTTCACCCCTTTTTATTTATGCAGTGGCTGGTGGAGAAGCTGGGCTTCGGATTCACCTCTGAAGAGCTGCATCATTACGGCTACTTTAATCACATCACATATGCATGGGTCACCATGGGAATCCTGGTGCTGCTTGCCTGGTTGGCCGCCCGGAAGCTCAGCACCGTTCCCGGCAAAATGCAGAATTTCATGGAAGTGGTGTTCGAGCAGATCGAGCGGCTGATGGGCGAAACCATGGGGCGCAAGGGCCGGCCCTATTTCCCCCTGATCTGTACCTTGGCCCTGTTCATCCTGGTTTCCAACCTGATCGCCTTGCTGCCCGGATTCATGCCGCCGACGGCCAATCTCAACACCAATGGCGCTTTGGCCCTGACGGTTTTCTTCGGGACCCACATCATAGGGGTCAAGGAACACGGGTTGAAGTACCTGAAGCATTTTACCGGTCCCATCTGGTGGCTGATCCCACTCATGCTGCCGATCGAGCTGATCGGACATGTCGCCCGGCCGGTATCTCTCACTCTGCGTCTTTTCGGTAATATGTACGGTCATGAAGTGGTGCTGATGATCTTTTTGTTTCTTGCGCCCTTCATTGTGCCGCTGCCGATGATGCTGATGGGGGTCTTGATTGCCTTCATCCAGACCTTCGTCTTTACCTTGTTGACCATGATCTATATCGCCGGAGCCCTGGAAGAAGCGCACTGAGGCGCGGGGAGAAGCTTCGGAGGAATTGCCAGCTCATCATTCTAAAGTAAAAAGGAGAGGAAAAGATGGACTTTTTTTCATTGTGCATGATCGTTGCAGGATTCGGCATGGCGGTAGGTGTCATTCCTACCAGTCTGGCTCAGGGCATGGCCATCAGGAGTGCTCTGGAAGGGGTGGCTCGTAACCCCGGCGCGAGCGGCAAGCTTCTGACAACCATGATGATCGGTCTGGCGATGATCGAATCGCTGGCCATCTACGTCTTTGTCGTGGCGATGATCATCCTGTTCGCCAACCCCTTCACGGCAGATGTACTCAGCATGGCTGCCAAAGCTGCCCAGTAACGCCAATCACTTGCAAAACTCCCCGGCCCTATAGGCCAGGGGCAATGGCTAATGTCAATGGGTTTTCGGGGATGCAGGAAGGCGCTGCATCTCTGAAAACCTGTTTTTTTTTTGACTCATAAGACACCATAGGACCTATAGGACCCATAGGACATATAAGACCTGAAAAGCACTGTGCAGGTTTCCCGCCCGCCCCATGACACTTTCTGTAATACTTTTCATAACCGAAAACCGGCCTCCAAAAAGAAAAGATTATTCCAACTCTGGCTGAAAATTCTAAAAACAGGGCTTGGAACGCGCTAATTGTCCCAGGAGAAACGTCCTTCTTGGTAAGTTATGGTTAATGTGGGGAGAGGGTCGATTTTTTTTGGCTAAAAAGTGTTAATCCGAAGAGATTATTGTCCTGCAGGAGATTAAGAAAAAATCATAATTCTGGGGCTTTTCGAGTATAAGAATTAGGCGAAGCAAATTTTTGCCGACCTTTTCTTGAATCCTCTCGTTTTGCATTAGGAAAAGCAAAAAAACCGTTTTTGAGGGTGGAAGCCAGGTTGGATTTGTTTCATTTTTAATTTGGGCTGCAAATGGCTCATGAAAAGATGCCATCTCCGGAATTTTCAGCCTAGAAAATTTACATAATCATCAAACAGGCGTCGTCAGAAAATTCTGTTTTTTGGCCGACTATCGTCGGCCAAGGGTCTGGTCTGGGGGCAAGGGAGATCGTCGATTACAGGGGAAATATGGAGCTCGGTCAAAGGGCCTGCCCGGAAGCCCCGTCAGTCGGGATTTCGAACTTGTACCCGACACCATAGACGGAATGGATCAGTTCCTGGTCGGGAGCGACAGAGGTGATCTTCCTGCGCAGTTTCTTGATATGGCTGTCGATGGTCCTGTCGCTGACAATGCGCTGGTCGGAATAGATTTTTTCCATCAGCTGATTGCGGGAAAACAGTCTCCCGGGGTTGGCGGCGAGAAAATGCAGCAGTTTGAATTCCACTGCCGTCAAATCCAGGTCGCGGCCATGGAGGATGGCGCGATAGGTTGCCTCGTCGAGGGTCAGGCCCTCGGCCTGCACCGTTTCTCTGCCCTGGGTGCGGCGCAGCACTGCCTTGATCCGAGCCACCACCTCGCGGGGACTGAAAGGCTTGCAGACGTAGTCATCGGCTCCCAGTTCCAGTCCGAGAAGGCGATCGATTTCCTCCACCCTGGCCGTGACCATGATGACCGGCACATCCGAAAAGGATCGAATCTCTTTGCAGATGTCCATGCCGTCACGGCCGGGCAGCATCAGGTCGAGTACGATCAGGACCGGACGCTGCTCCCTGACCCAGGGCAGGACGGACAGCCCGTCGCTCAGGCAATGGGGTTCGAAGCCGGCCAGCCGCAGATAGTCCGCCAGGATGCCGGCCAGGCGCTCCTCGTCTTCCACAATCAGTATTTTTTTCATGACAGCTGCTGACCCTTCAGGGGAAAGACAATTTCCACTCCCAGGCCGCCGAGAGGCGACGGGAGGGCAATTATGGTTCCGTCATGCGCTTCCACGATGTTCTTGCACATCGCCAGACCGAGGCCGGCGCCGCCGGTCGCACGGCTGCGTGACCTTTCCACTCTGAAAAGCCGGTCGAACAGGCGCTCCAGCTTGTCATCGGGTACGCCGGGAGCCGAATCCTGAAAAAGAACGACGGCCCGGTTTTTGTCCCCGCTCATGCGAATGCGAAGTTCCCCGTCCCGGTCTGTATAGCGCAGGGAGTTTTCCAGCAGGTTGCCGAAAAGCTGGTGCAGGCGCCGTTCGTCGGCCTCAATGATAAAGGGCGTGCCCTGGGGGATCTCATCCACCAGGCGAATTCCCTGCATTTCAAACTCCCCGCGAAAAGATTCTATGGATGCAGCCAGGTTGTCCGCCAGATCAATTGGTTCCTTACGATAACTCAAGGCGCCGATATCTGCCAGGGAAAGCTGGTAGAGGTCGTCGACAAGACGGCTCAGGTGCATCACCTCCCCATGCAGCATGGCCATCGACTGGGGACTCAGGGGACGTACTCCGTCCTGCAGGGACTCGATTTCACCCCGCAGCACGGCCAGGGGCGTCCTCAGCTCGTGAGAAATGTCTGCAACCCATTGGCGACGCAACTGTTCGTTTTTCTCGAGGGTTTGCGCCAGGCTGTTGAAATCCCTTGCGAGCTGACCGAGTTCATCGGATGCTTCGGCAGGGACGCGGGCACTGTAGTCGCCTGCCGCCAATCGATGGGTGGCCGCCGCGACTCCCGTGATGCGCTTGACCAGGCGCCTTGCCAGAGGGATGGAAAGCAGGGCGGCCGCGGCGGCTGTAATCAGGGCGATCAGGGCGAAGGACTTGCGCTGTTTTTCCACGAAGCGCAGCTGGAGCGGGTCGACGATGTGCTTGGGGGGGACCATGCCCAGATAGCCGATGGTTCGACCCTGCGCTTCGAGAGAACGCAGGTCGATGTTTTCGAGAGGCCGATCGGGCCCGAACAGCAGGGATTTATCGGCATTCAGCAGCACTACCCGGCGCTCGAAGGTGTGCGGCGCCCTGCCGAACAACCTCCTGGGGAACCTGGACATCTGATTCGCGTGCGCCCCGGTTTCCCGACGGGTGTCGTTACGATAGGCGCGCTGTTCCTCCGGTACGGTCTGCTCCAGGAGCTTTCGCCAGACAAGGGGATCGTTCCCCAGGAAATCCCAGCTGCCGTACTCGGAATAAGCGTGTTCCAGGTGATCAGCCAAATCTTCGATACGGGCTTGTTCGATATTGTTAATGTAGCGGAGAAATCCTCGATCGAAGCTTATTTTCATCACGAAGAACATGACGGCGACCAGGGTACACGTCGCCAGCAGAAAAGCCAGGAAAAGCCGCTGGGTGATGCTGATTTTCATGCTTTTTCCGCCTCCGATTCTGTTTTGGGATGAAAACTAAGTACCATATCCCTGCTGGAGGATTCCAGGTGAAAGCCGGAACAGTTTTTATTTCCTTATTTCTTTCATAATTCCTGCAAGGTTGGGGTGTAAAAAGATTCCAGAAAACCCAGTAACACTCTGCTTCCGTCACCAAAGGAGAAAAACATGAAAAAGGGAATTTTGACACTTGGACTGATTTTCGTCATGGTGTTGACCTCCGCATTCACCGCCATGGCGTCCAGAGATGGGGGCCGGGGCCGCGGCGACCATCAGCAGCGGGGCAAGGGCAGGCTCTGTGCAATGAAAGGACCCGGTCATTCCCTGGCGCGTCTGCTCGGCCAGTTGGATCTCACGCCGGAACAGGAGCAGCAGGCCGACCGGCTGATTCAGGCCAATCGGGAAAAGGTTCAGGCTTTACGCGATCAGATGACTGCTGTCCGCTCCAAGCTGAACCAGGCGATGAATCCGAAAACCTTCGATGAAAAGGCTGTGCGTCAGGCTGCCGCCGAAAAGGCCCGAATTCAAACGGAAATGATGGTCAATCGGGCCAAAACGCATCAACAGATCTATGCCCTTTTGACTCCCGAGCAGCAGGAACTGGCCGATTTGGCCCGCAACCTTGAACGCCTGGGGGGAGGCCGCCAGAAAAAAGGATTTCGCCAGGCATGCGATTTCATGGGGCCGAGAGGGCCACGCAACGCAGAGTAGGGTGTAACGCAATCCAGATCGATCAAGGAAAAGGCCTGCTCCGAAATTCCGGGGGCAGGCCTTTTGATATTTAAGGTTGGATCGTTTTGGGGGATGGAATTAAAAAAGTTTATGGTAAATCCAATTTTATATATAAAATTAAACATAAAAATTTTTGGAATATTATTTGCTTAGAGACCATTAAAACCGCACGACCAGCTATCAAATCCTGTTTCCAAGGGGAAATAGCAGAGCTTTCGGATATCCTATTCAAGCGACGGGAAAAGCCCGTTGCTGATGCTTTTGTTATCTGCAGATATTTAAAAAAGAGGGATCAGCATGAACATTCGCGTGAAGATTACGGCAATGGGAATCGGTCTGGTTTTTCTTACGGCACTATTTATCGCCGGAGCGGCTGTTTATCAGAAAGGGGTCATCCAGAACAAGATCGACGAGGTGATCAAACGGCAGGGCATGGATGAAACGGCGAAAGTTGCGCAGAGCGTCTACCTGATGTGTCAAGCCATGTACGAGTCGGTGACCCAGACCGTGGCCAACAATCTCAAAGTCGCGGAAGAGGTCATGACAGGAATGGGACCGGTGTCCTTTTCCACCGAGACCGCCGAGTGGGAAGCCGTCAACCAATTGAACAAGGAGCGGCGACAGGTCGTGTTGCCGAAAATGCAGGTGGGGGGCAAATGGCTCGGCCAGAACTATTCGTCGGATACCGCCACCCCTCTGGTGGACAAGGTCAAGGATCTGGTCGGGGGAACCTGCACCATTTTTCAACGGATGAATGCTGAAGGGGACATGCTGCGGGTGGCAACCAACGTGCAGAAACTGGATGGCACGCGCGCCATCGGCACCTATATCCCCCATAAAAATCCCGATGGCAAACTTAACCCGGTCATCGAGGCCGTGCTGCGCGGCGAGACCTTTACCGGCAGGGCCTACGTGGTCAATGCCTGGTATATCACGGCCTACAAGCCGATCTGGGATTCCCGGCATGAACAGGTCGTCGGTGTCCTCTATTTTGGCGAAAAGCAGGAGAATGTCTCCAGTCTCCGCAAGGGCATCATGGATGCGGTTGTCGGCCAGACCGGTTACGTCTTTGTGCTTGGGGGCCAGGGGGATCAGAAAGGGGTTTACCTGGTATCGAAGAACGGTGCTCGCGATGGGGAAAACATCTACGATATGCAGGATGCAGAAGGCCGCTATTTCATCCGTTCTCTGATCGACAAAGCCCTGGCGCCACAGAATGACCCAAAAGGCATTCCGGTCTCCTATGAACGGTATGAATGGCAGAACGAAGGTGAAGCCAGACCGCGGGCCAAAATCGCAGCGGTCACCTACTTTGCCCCCTGGGACTGGGTGATCGGGGCCACTATCTACGAGGACGACCTCGAGGGGGCCCGAAACCAGGTAGAGGCGGGTCTTGGCAAGATGGTGAAACAGATTCTGTGGGTGGCGGCCCTGATCGTGTCGGTGGCGGCGGTGGCCGGTTACCGGCTGGCCAGGAACATCAGTCTCCCGTTGCGCAAGGCTGTCGCCATGATTCAGGATCTGGAACGGGGCAAGCTGGACAGCCGTCTGCGTATGCAGCGCAGGGATGAAATCGGGCAGATCGCCGAGGCGATGGACGGGTTTGCGGAAAATCTGCAGGGGGAAGTTGTGACCGCATTCCAAAAACTTGCGGAGGGCGACTTCACTTTCGAGGCCCAGGGGGTGATACGGGAACCTCTGGCGCAGGCCAACCGGGCTCTGGTCGAGGTCATGACCCGGGGCCAGGTTGCGGCGGCCCAGATTGCCGAGGCATCGGCCCAGGTTTCCGATGCGGCCCAGAGCCTGTCGCAAGGGGCCACCGAGTCTGCTGCTTCCCTTGAGGAAATCAGCGCTTCGATGACGGAGCTGGCCAGCCAGACCCGGCGCAATGCCGACAACGCCGACAAGGCGAACAAGTTGTCGACGGAGACCCGGGAAGCGGCAGCCAGAGGCGCTGAACTGATGAAGGACCTGGTCCGGGCCATGGAGGACATCGAGAAAGCCAGCGAAGACATTTCGAAAATCAATCGGGTGATCGATGAGATCGCGTTCCAGACCAATCTGCTGGCCCTGAACGCGGCCGTGGAGGCAGCGCGGGCGGGCCAGCACGGCAAAGGGTTCGCGGTCGTGGCAGAAGAAGTTCGCCATCTTGCTGCGCGGAGCGCCAAGGCGTCCGAGGAGACGGCCCTGCTGATCGAGAACGGTCTGGAAAAATCCCGCGGCGGTTGCGATCTCGCCGACAGAACCTGGAGTGCCCTGCAGGACATTGCGGCCGCAGCCGAGCAGGCCGCCGCCCTTATTTGCGAAATCGCAGCTTCTTCCGGGGAGCAGGCGGAAGGTATCGGGCAGGTCAACCAGGGATTGGGGCAGATCGATCAGGTGACCCAGCAGAACACGGCCAATGCCGAGGAAAGCGCCGCTGCGGCAGAGGAGTTGGCAGGGCAGGCAGACTATCTGCGGCAGATGCTGGGAAAATTCCGGTTGAAAAAAGAAGGGGAGTCTCCCGCCCGGATAACCATCTGAAGCTGTGAGTCAGGCCGGACAGGGTTTTTGCATTCCGCAGCGGGAGCGGACATCAAAAGGGGGCACGGGATGCCCCCTTTTGATGCATCGTGGCGCTATTCGGCTTTCAGTTCTCTTTTTTCCTCGTTCCGCCTGCTGTATCCATTTATGACCTTTTTTATGGCGGAAATGGAAAAGGGCTTGGTGACGACCTCGGAAAAACCTGCGGCAAAGAATTTTTCCCGGTTTTCATCCATGGCGTGAGCGGTAATGGCAATAATGGGAATATCGCGGTTCAGGTTCGATTCCGAGTACTTGCGGATGCGCCTGGTCGCGGTAATGCCGTCCATTTCCGGCATGGATACATCCATCAATACCAGATCGAACGGTTCCTTTTCCAGCAAACCCAAGGCGTCGGCGCCGTTTTCCACCGTCTTCGGGCAGCAGCCCAGATCCTGCAGGATGGTCAGGATCAGGTGACGATTGAGTGGATCGTCTTCAGCCAGAAGAACTTTCAAGCCTTCACAGGAGGGGCTTTCGGGAACCGAGAGAAGTTCGCCCTCCAGGGACGCCTTTTTCCTGTTGCTCGGCAGGTCGAAGTAAACCGTGAAATGGAAGGAGGCCCCCCCTTCGGGATTGTTCTCGCACCAGATCCGGCCGCCCATCATCGTGACAAGCTTTCGGCAGATGGCCAGACCCAGGCCGGTTCCACCAAACTTGCGGGTGATGGAATGGTCCCCTTGGACGAAGGGCTGAAAAATATGATTGATCGCTTCCGGTGTCAGTCCGCACCCGGTATCCTGAACGGAAAATTCGACCACCACCTTTTTCTCTTCCCTGTGCAGCAGGCGGGCTCTCAGAGTGATTTGGCCTTTTTCGGTAAACTTGATGGCATTCGATATGAGGTTGGAAAAAACCTGCTTCAGGCGCAGGGCATCTCCAACCAGAATCGTCGGGATGTCCTTTTGCAGGTCGATAATGCATTCCAGGTTCTTGGCTTCGAAGCGGGGACGTTGCAAACTCAGGATCTCTTCGATGATCGATCCGAGCGCGAACGCCTCGTTGTTCAGAGTCAGCTTGCCCGCCTCGATCTTGGAGAAATCCAGGATGTCATCCAGAATCGCCAAGAGATTCTCTGCAGAGACCCGCAGAATGCGCAGAATTTCCTCCTGCCGTGATGTGAGGTCGGTCGCCTCGAGCAGTTGAACTGTTGCGAAAATGCCGGTCATCGGGGTGCGGATTTCATGGCTCATATTGGCCAGGAAGATGCTCTTGGCGGCGTTGGCACTGTCCGCCTGCTCCTTGGCCAGTTGCAGCATTTCGGTCCTTTCCGCAACCTTTCGTTCCAGCTCCTCGTAGGACCGGGCCAACTTCTGCTCCGCTTCCTTGATGCGGGAAATATCGGTAAAGGTCATAACAACGCCGTCAATAACCCTGTTTTCGTTCCTGAAGGGCAGCAGTCGTTTCAACAGCCATTGACCTTCCTGGGTAAAAACTTCTTTTTCCATCGTCTTGCCCGTGGACAGCACTTCCCGCACGTCCTTCAGCATCTGCTCCTGATTGGCGAGATGATAGGCGATATGGTCGATGGGGCGGCCGATATCCTGGGGCAGAAGTTTGAAGATTTTGACGATCGCAGGATTGAATTTGCGGATCAGCAGATCCTTGTCGATGTAAACGGTGCCGATCTCGATGCTGGTCAACAGGTTTTCATGGTCCTGGTTGAGCTGTTTGAGCTCCTTGTTCTTGAGTTCGAATTCCGCATTGACCGTATAGAGTTCCTCGTTGACCGAGTGCAGCTCCTCATTCGTACTCTGCAACTCCTCATTGGAGGCCATCAGCTCTTCGTTGGTCGTCTGCAGTTCCTCATTGGATGTCTGAAGTTCCTCGATGGTGGTCTGCAGATTCTCCTTGGTGATCTGGAGCTCCATTTCGAGTTCGACAATGCGCTGATTGAGATAATCCGGGATTTCCTTCTGCGGGATATCGCAGATTTCCTGTTCAATGTGCGCACTGGGTTTTTCCGGGACGGCGGGGGAAACAGAAACGAAGTAATGCACCGACTTGGTTTTGTTGTCGTTGATGCATTCCACCCGCAGATCATGGGTCTTTTTGTCCTGCGCACCGAGCCGGATGGCATGACGCGCGGTCACCTTGGCGCAATTCTGGGCGGCCCTGTGCAGGGCCGTGCTCAAGGGTATTTTCAGGCTTTCATGGACCAGGTCGAGCAGATCGTTTTCGTAGCGTCCGTGGGGTTGTCTCAACAATTTTGTAACATCGCCGAAACAGTGCAGAATGCGACGATTTTCATCCACCAGAATTCCGGGAGGCATGTATTCTTCCAGCAGGATGTCGTAATCGTGCATCAGCTGACGATCCAGGCTTACGGTCATGCGGTGGGTCGAAATGCCCAGATTCGGCAGGGTCATGAACTTTCTGCTGGGTTCCATATTCATTTCGAGGGCGATCTTGACATCGCGGATCTTGCGGAAGATCTTGCCGGGGCTGTCGACCGTTTCGAATTCTCCGGCGATTTTGCCCAGCCCCTCGCTGCTGCCCAGAAACAGCGTGGCGTTCAGTTTAAGGGCGAAATGGAACAGGGCGAGCACCTTTTCCTGGATTTCAGGCTGGAGATAGATCAGCAGGTTGCGGCAGCAGATCAGGTCCATCCGGGTAAAAGGAGGGTCGTTGATCAGATTGTGAGGTGCGAAAACGATCATCTTGCGGATGTCCTGGATCACCTGGTACTTCCCGTCCGGGCGCTGGATGAAAAACCTCTCCAGACGCTCGGGCGAAACGTTTTTCAGGCATTGGTCTCCATAGACACCCAAAGAAGCAACATCCAGAGAACTGCGGTGGACATCCGTGGCGAAAATCGTGATGTTTCCGCGCCATTCATGTTCCTCCGCCAGTTCGGACAGCAAGATGGCCAGGGAGTAGGCTTCCTCACCGGTGGCGCAACCAGCGGTCCAGGCCCGGAACTCTTCGTCATGATGACGGTCTTCGAATGCCTTCTTGAGGGCCTGTTCGCGAAGCCGTTCGAAGTATTTGGGATCCCGGAAAAATTCGGTGACTCCGATCAGCAGGTCGCGGTACAGGGAGTCAAGTTCATTGATGTCGCTGGCAAGATAGGCGGCATATTTGTTGGGATTGCCGATCTTCAGAAATTCCATGCGCCTCTGAATCCTGCGGCCGACCGTAGGCGGTTTGTATCGGGAGAAGTCGAGGTTGAACTGGCTGCGAAGGACGGCAAACACCTGCTGATATTCTCCGCTGTCATCATCGACGGGGAATTCCTGGAGGACCTTGAACCGATCATTATCCGGAGCGGCACAATACTCCTGGATCAGCCGGGGCATCATGGAAGGTTCAAGCATCATATGGCACTTTCCCGTGGCAAAAGCGCTGCGGGGCATGCCGTCGAACTGTGCAGAGTCGATCGACTGCACCAGGACCAGACCACCGGCATCATGAATATTGACCAGTCCGCGGGTGCCGTCGCTGCCTGTCCCCGACATGACCACGGCAATGGCCTGCTTTCCAAACTCCTTGGCCAGCGAGCGGAAAAAAACGTCGATGGGCAGGTCCGGGTGCTGCTGTCCCTGTTCGAGGGACTCCAGATAAAGCTGACCCACGGAGACGGTCATGCGGGACTTGGGGGGTATAAGGTATATGGAGTTTTTCTCAAGAGGAATGCCGTCCGTGACCCGGTGGATGGCCATTTTCGTGTGCCGGGCCAAAAGGTCGTCCATCAGGCTTTTGAAGTCGGGAGACAGATGCTGGATCACCACGAACGCCAGGCCGCTGTCCGAGGGCATATGGTCAAAAAACTGTTCGAGAGCTGCCAGGCCGCCGGCAGAGGCACCGATGGCGACCACGAAAGAGGGTTTTTCAGACATCTACGACCTCACCAACCCGTAGGTTTCCGTTTTTGATAAAAGGTTGCGAATCCTATTGATTAAACAGACCGAAGCGAAATATGCAAGGAAAAATCAGCATTTTAACGGTATTTTAATCAATCGGGAATTTAAAGGCCACGGGGGAGGGAGAAGGAAATCTGAAGCGCCTCGCAAATGGCAGTTCGTGCGGTCAATATTAAAGCGGCTTGGACGCGGAATGGTAAAAAGGCTTTTACCATTCCGCAAAGCCGTGTCGATTTATTCCTGCTCGCTGATCTCTTCAGACATCTTGGCCATGGCTTCCTGCACCTTGGCGTCCATCATAAACCGCATGGAGTTCATCATTGCTGACGAAAACCTGGAGGATGCCTGTTCGACACGCTGCACCTCATCCTCAAGACCTTTCGGAACGACACCATTTTCAAAATCAGGATACTTCTTCTGAAATTCCTGAAGCTGAGGAATCAATTCTTTCATGCCCGCGGTGTATGTTTCAATGACTTTCACCATATCGTCTGCGCTTTGGGCTTTTTCCATGCCGTCGACAAATTTTTCCATGACATCGGCCTGTTTCTTCATCAGCGATTCCAGATCACCGGTCCCATCTGAACTGCAGGCAGTCATAAAAAGGGCGGTGAAAAGGATTGACAACAGAACAATCACATGTTTCTTCATGAAATATCCCTCCTTGATTTTTTGAACAGAAAAAGACAAAAGCCGGATTGGGAAAAGCAACGGGCGAAAAGCCGAATGAATGCAATGAAATTACAAACATCTGGGGAAAAGGTCAACGAATTTTAAAAAAGACATTCAGAACCGCAGAGGAGAATTGCCTGCGGCTTTTACCGAGGTGCATTGAAAAGGCAACCGGGTTACAATGGGTCAAAGCAGGGCTGGCAGCGCGGAGAAAGGTTCCCTTACATGACCATGCAGAAGAAAAAGTTTCCCTATATCCGCCCCATGACCGGGGAAGACGAAGAAAAGATCAAGCGGATCCCCTTTCTGAACATCGATACGGTGCTGATACCTTCGCCCTTTGTGCGCGACCAGGACCTCGACCTCGATCCAGACTATTGTTACGTCTGGGACGAGGAGGGGGAACTGCTCGGCTTTCTGCAGGTCTACTCCAATAAAAACCACACCAGATTTCATTTATACAAAGTCGTGAGCAGCCCTTTTCAGCGGGGCAAGGGGGTCGGGTCGGCGTTCATCGAGAAACTGGTGAACGAGGTTGACGAGACGGCCGAAATCTATCTTTATGTCTGGGATAAACTGATCAGCAGCATTGAGTTTTTTGCCAGCGCCGGTTTCGAGTATGCCGGTTCCAGCGTATACCGAAAGATGAATTTTCATTTGATGTCGTCCAATGCCGGTTCCATTCGCCAAAAAATTGCCTCTTGGCGTGAAAGGGAATATTCGGTTCCCGAGGAATTGAGCAAGGTCCGGCACGATGCTAAAAAGTCTCTTAAAGTGCTGCTGGACATGACCTCGATCATGTCGGTCGACAATTTTCATAAATTGCTCGATGACATCAGTCGGGAATCAACAGCCATGCTGAATACCTTGCAGGCTTTCGAGGACCGGATTGTCGAAAGACACCAGGTGGATATCAAGGAATTGATTACCCATCGGGTGATTCCCTTTATCGAAGCCTCCGAAATTCCCTGCCAGATGAGGTTGATCATCGGTTCCAAAATCCCGCTCGTCAGCGGAAACTATCTGAATTTCAGCCGGGCCCTCATCAACCTCGTGTCCAATTCCCTGGATGCCATCAGCGAAACGGGACGAAAGGGCATCATCGAAATTGCTTTGAGGGAGGATGAAGATGCAGTCATCCTGACGGTCAGGGACAATGGCATAGGGATAGACAGGGAGCGGCTTGAAAAAGGGCCGGACGGCCTGCCCGCCTTTGTCGGCAACACGACGAAGAAGGGCAAATCCGGCGAAGGGATCGGCACCCGGCAGATATTCTCGACCTTCGGCGTGAAAAACATCGAGGTGGAGAGTGTCCCGGGCAAAGCGACCCGATGGATCATCCGGGTGCCGAAGAGCACGGGGCAGGAGGTTCATCTTCTGTCCGATCTCGAGTCCCGTTTCCAGCATTTGATGAAAACCACCGAAAAGATCGGCATTTCCAGGAGGAGCCAGAAAACCCAGGTGGCGATATTTATCTGGCAGCTCCGCCAGCTGGAGATATTCAGCTACGATCTCATCAATCAGTTCAGCCGTTACAACAATGTTCGCGATGTTTACCGTAATATCCTGCTGTATCGGGAAGGCCGGAAGGATTTCGATTTCCTGAAGCAGGAATTGAAAAAGTGCAGGATTGACAATGGGATATTTCGGGACTGGTTGCTCGATGCGGTGAGACGGATCAGAGAGAATGAATCCTACATTCTGGATAACGTCAAGGTCCAGGATTATAAAGGCGTTCTGTTCAAGAGCTATGGCCAGGCGATCGAGCGGCATATCATCTTTACCATGGACCCGGAAAACGGCCGTTTCTATGCCACGGACCGCAAACTTGCCGAGCACATGGATTACGTGCCCTATCTGGGCAAGGATCGGGACGAACTGCTGCGGGGAGAATTCATCGGCGATGTCAAAAACCTGGAAAGCCCCATCACCTTGGGCGTCTGGTCGGTGACCAGCCGGGAGGACCTGCAGGAGAAACTGCGGCTGATCCGTCAGGGTGCACGGCAGTTGCTGGAGATGGATCTGAAAGCGGAAAAGAAAGTCTCTTTCTACCACACCACCTACAACACCTCGGCCTACGAGATCGACACCTTCAAGACCACCACCCTCGGGAAGATGGCGGACATGAGCGACGAAGACCTCGACAAGCTGATTGTCAAGGCGGAGGACGAGTTCAGCGCGCTGGCGTTTGTCGATTGAATATTTTATTCGCGGTCGGAATCAAAGCTTTTTTTGACCCCCATACCGATACCGACACGAATCTTCGGAGCGTGCCACAACCGACTTTCCCACTATTCATGCCTTAATGCTTCAATCGGGTTGAGGTTGGCAGCCTTGCTGGCCGGGTAGAAGCCGAAGAAAACGCCCACCGCCAGGGTAAAACAGACGCTGATCAGGATCATCCATGGATTGATCACCGCACTGATCCCCAGGGCCTGGCCGAGGCCGAAGGCGATGCCGAGGCCCGCCATAATGCCGATGACGCCGCCGCACAGGCAGAGGATGACGGCCTCGATAAGAAACTGGTTGAGGATGTCGCCGCCCCGGGCGCCGACCGCCAGGCGGATGCCGATTTCCCGGGTCCGTTCCGTCACCGAAACCAGCATGATGTTCATGATTCCGATGCCGCCCACCAGCAGGGAGACACCGGCAATGGCGCTGAGCAGCAGGGTCATGGTGCCGGTTACCTGGGAAGCGACACTCGTGATTTCCGACTGGTCCCGCAGACTGAAATCATTCTCCTGCCTCTCCCGCAAACGGTGCTCCCGGCGCAGCACCGCAGCGATTTCCCGCTTCGCCTCCTCGATCCTGTCCGGGGTGGCGGCACTGGCGAGCAGGCTGCGCACCGTCCTGCCGTCGGAAAGACGATACAGGGCGGTGGTCATTGGAATCTGGATGACATCGTCCTGGTCGTCCCCCATGCCGTTCTGACCCTTTTCGCCGAGGACCCCGATGATCCTGAAGGGAGTTTTGCGGATGCGTATCCGCTGCCCTACCGGATCTCCCCCGCCGAACAGTTCGTTCACCACTGTCTGTCCCAACACCGCGACCTTGGCCTTGGTTTTGACTTCCCGCTCTGTAAAATACGCTCCCCGCACCACCGTGTAATTGCGTATGGCGGGAAAGGTTTCGCTGACCCCCTGCACGGTGGTGTTCCAGTTGTTGTTCCCCGCCACCACCTGCTCGGACAGTCGGACCATGGCCGAAACGTTGCTTACCGCCGGCGCACCTTCCCTTATGGCTGCAACATCCTGCAGAGACAGGGTGGCGGAGGTTCCCGCACCGCCGCGTACACCATTGGCGTCCAGGCTTTCCGGAACCACGATGATGAGATTGGTGCCCATGGCGGCGATACCCGCAGAAATGTCGGCCTGCGATCCCTCCCCCAAGGCCACCAGGGCAATGACGGAACCGACCCCGATGATAATGCCGAGCATCGTCAGCAGGCTGCGCAGACGGTTGCGGGTGATGCTGCGCCAGGCCACAATGATGAGTTTCTGCCATTTCATGTGTCGATCTCCTGAAACCTAATCTTCAAAACCTTGTTATCCGCAGATTTCGCAGATTTTCACAGATTAGAGGCGGAACGGCAAAATCCGATTTCGATCCCGATTTCGATTTGGAAAAAAGCCAAGCCTTTGGAGTCCTCTGCGTTAATCTGCGAAATCTGTGGATCAAAAAGTTTTTCCCGTTTGAGCCCGCCGCCGGTTCGCCACCGGAAAATCCCGTCGAATCCGGCCGTCCTGCATTTCAATAACCCGGGAGGCATGTTCGGCAACGTCCGCCTCATGGGTGACCAGCACGATGGTGATGCCGTTGTCGTTGAGTTCCTGGAACAGGGCCAGCACATCGAGGGTGGTGCGGCTGTCGAGATTGCCCGTCGGTTCATCGGCCAGAATGATGGCCGGATCGTTGACCAGGGCACGGGCAATAGCCACCCGCTGCTGCTGTCCGCCGGACAACTGGTTCGGTTCATGGTGCATGCGACCGTTCAGTCCGACCCGCTCCAGGGCTTCGGCCGCCCGTTTATTAAGTTGAGCTGAAGGCAGGCCGCCGCGATGGTAGAGCAGGGGCAGCATGACGTTTTCCAGGGCTGTGATACGGGGCAGCAGATTGAAACCCTGGAAGACGAAGCCGATGCGCCGATTGCGGATGTCGGCAAGTTGCCGCCGGTTCAGGTCGTTGACCTGCCGGCCTTCAAGGAGATAATTGCCCCGGTCGGGCCGATCCAGGCAGCCGATCACATTCATCAGGGTCGATTTGCCCGATCCTGAAGCGCCAATCACCGCCAGGAAATCTCCGGTTTCAACCTCCAGGTTCACCTCGTCCAGAGCCTGCACACCGGTATCTCCCAGATGGAAGGTTTTGCAAATATGTTCCAGTTGAATCATTTTCATCATCTGGGTCCTCGATGCGGCGGGCGGGGCATCAACTTGGAAAACAGGTTGCCATTGTTTTTTCTCTTTTCCGATTTTTCCCCCGTTACGACCACCAAACCTTCCCTGAGTTCTGCAGACTCGACAACGGTGCGAGTGCCGTCGGAGAGTCCCGTGGCCACCGACACTCGTCGTGGCGGCCCTTCGCCCTCTATCAGCAGCAGCGAAGCACTGCCCCTTTTCCCGGCATACTGCAGGGCAGCATTCGGAACCTGCAGAACATTTTCCACGGCATCGATGATGAAATCGATGGTCGCGGTCATGCCGGGCAGCAGCAGGCCCCGTTCGTTGGCTGCTTCTATAACAACTGTATAGGTCACGACGTTGGATTCCTCAGTGGGGTTGAGGCGGATTTGAGCAACCGAGCCGGGGAAGGATTCATCGGGATAGGCCTGCACCGTAAAACGAACCTTCTGTCCCCTGCGGATCTGACCGATGTCGCTTTCGTCCACATCGGCCTCAATTTCCATCCGCTCCAGATCTTCGGCAAGGATGAACAGGGTCGGGGTGTTGAAGCTGGCGGCGACGGTCTGGCCCTTTTCGATCTCCCGTTCGATGACGGTTCCGTTGATGGGAGAGCGGATGCGGGCGTTGCGCAGATTGGTCTCGGCTTTGCGCAGAGCGGCCTTGGCAGACATCAGGTCGGCCCGGGCCGTGGCCAGCCCGGTTTCATAATCGAGGAACTCCTGTGCCGAGAGATGACCCTCCTCGAGCAGGGGTTGGTTGCGCCGGTACTCGGCTTCGGCCTGCCGCACCATTGCCTTGGCCCGCAGTGTTTCCGCCCGGGCCTTCGCTACCTCGGCGTTGAACAGATCGAGGTCGAGTTCGGCCAGAATCTGACCCTTTTTTACCTGGTCATTATAATCGACCAGAACGGTTCGAATGGTGCCGGAGACTTCGGTGCCGACCTCCACTGTGCCCATGGCCTGCAGGCTGCCGCTGCAGGAGACGGTGACTTCCAGCGGCCCGCGGATGATCTTGGCGGTCTGCAGCCAGGGCGGGGACGCCGACGGCGGAGGCTGGCCGATCAGCCAGTTCAATCCGGCCGCCAATAGCGTCAGGATGGCCAGCGCGATCAGGGCTGTTTTTATTTTCCGGCTGGCGTATCGGGTATGGATGCTGCTCATCAGGCTCATCTCCTGTTTTCAACCTTTCGTAAAGTCAGTATCAGGTTGATTTTCGAAAGCTGTTTCCGGCAATTTCTGGTTTCTCGACCCCGATTGAATTCGGGTGCTGTTTTCAACTCAGGAATGGTCCGTCCTGAAAAACAGGCCCGGATCCAGACTGCCGCTGTAATAGGCGATGGCAACCGCCTGCATCATGCAGCCGATTTCCGCCTCGATCCTGGCATAACGGGCTTCGACATAGACTGAACGGGCATTGGTCAGTTCAGTCAGGGTCGCTGCGCCCACCTGATACCGCTTTTCACTGGAGGCCAGGGCATTTTTGGCATAGGTGAGCTGGGCCTCTGCCACCGCGAGCTGTTCCTCGGCCGTTCGGTAATCAGCCACCGATTGGCCGATTTCAACCTCGATCCGGCGCTTCAGTCTGATCACTTCGATCTGCGCCGAACTGGAACCGATCAGAGCCTGGCGCTCCTGGTGGCGGCTGAGATTACGGTCGAAGATCGGGACGGACAGGGACAGTCCAACCGAGGCGTTGAAATTGTCCTGACTCATCTGCCTGCCGAAGTGCACGCTGTTTCGTCCGTCGTAGGATGTGCCTGCCGACGCCAGCAGTTCGAGAGCGGGATAGCGGCCCGCTTTGGCCACCCGAACCTGCTCCCCCGCCGCCGCCACCTCCTTCTGCAGAGCCAGCAGGTCCAAGCGCTTCTGCCTGGCATCCTCGACCAGAGTGGAAGCATCTAATGACGGAACTGTTTTTAATAGGGGATGGTCGGGCAGGGCCACCTCCGCCCTGGCAAGGGCATCGATCCCGATGGTCTGCTGCAGGGACAGCATGCTCACCTGGTAATCCCGGCGGGCGTTCAGCAGGGCCGATCGGGCCCGGGCTGTTTCGGCCTTTTGCAGATAGACGTCGGTGATCGGGCGGCTGCCGGCCCGATAGTAGGCTTCGATGGCTGCCAACTGCTGCTCATTGTCCTGTACGGCCTGCTCGGCGACCCCGATCTGCTCCAGTGTTTTAACCGCTTCCAGATAGTTGCCGATGGTCTCGAACACCAGGGACTGTTCCTGACGACCGAAGGCATGCTGGCGGGCGGCAAGGCTTTGGCGGGCCGCTGCGAGGGCCGCCTGATCGCCGAAGCCGTTGAAGAGGTTAAGGTTCATCGCCACATCCGCCGACCAGATATCGTAATTGCGGTCGCCGTCCAAAGCTCCTTCGTCGTGACGCAGGGTCGCGGAACTACCCCCAGACAAACCCGGCAGAAACTGATCCCGCTGGAGACGTACCGAGACTTCCCCGTCCCGTACCTGGTTTGCGGAGAGTTGCAGGTCCTGGTTGTGCGTCAGGGCCAGGATGACTGTCTGTTCCAGGTTCAGAAGGGGCTGAGACCGGGCCAGGGATGGGCTGAGTCCCCCCAAAAGTCCCAGGGCGGCGATCGACAGGTACGACACATTGCGTTTGAGGAAGAGGGTTAAAGCGAACATCTTGTTTGGCTCCGATGAAACTGAGTAGATTCCAAAGCCTGTTGCTCCGAGTACGGAATCGGGTCGGCATCAAAACAGCTCGTCTGTTGATAACAAAAGAATATGAAGAAAATGGGGAAGAATTATGGAAATTGCAAAACCGCCGACTTTTGGCAGCCTCCGGTTCTCAAGGATTCCGGGAAGATAACGTCGAAATATGAGAGGTCGTTGATTTTCAATCGTTAACCCCTGGAAAAAAGGGATAAACCTGATAGCGTTGCAGAAGGGATCACTGTTGTCGGGTTTTTTGAATTGTTCAGGGCATAAGTTAATGAATTAATTAATTTTTCGGTATTTCGATGCCTTTTCGAGTTACCTTTTTCCAGCTTGCGGGAGACGATGCTTTCAGGGCTACCCTGTTCTTTTGTTGTGGAGACCGATTCAAGAACCGGGCGGCAGTGAAGAGGATCAAAAAATAATTCAAAGCTGGGAGGTAAGACATGAAAAGGACAGTTCTCGCAACGTTTTTGATCTCACTGTTGCTGGGCGGGATGGCATTCGCCGCCCCCACGGCCCAAATCGTCGGCGGATTGACCAACGTCGAAATCTCGTCAGAGGTTGTTCAGGCCTTCGAATCGATGAATATCACCCCTTCAGCCATTGTGCCGGGAGCGCTTCAGAATGGCACAGTGAGTTTCCCGATTCCGGCAGGGGCCATTGATGCGGGCAATGCGAAGGGTGATATTTTCCATGCCGGCGGGCTGGGTCTCATGTCCTCCGACACGGAGGTGTCCCTGCTCAACTTTATCATCGACACCACGGGGGACGCCCCGGTCCTGACCGGCCTGGTCGCCACTGATGACAACATCGTCGACCGTATTCCTCTTTTCAACCTGGAGTTGCCCCAGTCTGTTCAGCCGGATGAGAACGGCACCCTGGTTATTTCCGACGTCAATCTCACTCTGACACAGGAAGCCGCTGATGCTCTGAACGGCGCCTTCGGTAACACAGCTTTTCAGGCCAACTCTGCCTTCGGCACTGCAACCGTCGTAGCCCAAAGCCTGCCGACAGGTGACATGGAGGATGGTGCAGCGAATGGAACCGAGGACGGCGCGGCTGATGGAACCGAGGACGGCGCTACGGACGGAGCCGAGGATGGGATGACTGATGGAGCCGAGGACGGAATGATGGATGGATCGGCTGCCGGGTCCGCGGCTGGTCAATAAACCCGACAGGCGAAATCAAATAAGAAAAAGTCCGATGGTCCGGTCCTCGAGAACCAGAATACTGAAAGGAGCCGCCTCGAGGGCCGGACACCGCTTGCTGAGTGCACCAACCTGTTCTGAAGAAGTTCCGGTTTTTCCCCAAGGCCGATAAAGGATTGTTTTTGGATTCGGCCATTGATTTTCAACGCCTAAATCAAGGAGGACATCGATGAAGCCTGATAGCAGGATAATCTCTCTGTTCCCTTTGTTGGGGCTGTTGGCCCTGACGGCCTGCGGTCCTGCCATTGATCCGCCAACCGGCCAACTGGCATTGGCGGAAAGCGCCGTGGATAATGCGGCAGCGGCCGGAGGTTATGAATATGCTCCTGTCATTCTGAGAAAAGCTCAGGACAAACTGACCCAGGCGCGTCTGGAGATGCAGGAAGAAAACAACGTCGAGGCATTGCTCCTGCTCGAGGAGGCCAATGTGGATGCCCAGCTGGCCGAAGAAAAAGCCAAAACGGCAAAAACCCAGCAGGCTGCGGATGAGCTGCAAAAAAACATTGATCTTCTCCGCAAGGAAATTCAGCGCCTCACGCCTGGTCAACAAACCGGACCCGGTGTGTAGACCTGTGCAAGGCACCTGTAAGAGGGGGTTAAAACCCGGAGCCATCGGATTCTTTATAGAGGAGGACATCATGGTTTTGCCAAAACGTTTCGTCGGGAAAGTCTTAAGCCTGATTTTCGTTTTTTCCCCTCTGCTGCTTTTCGGATGCGCCCAAACAATGACCTATCCGGCACTGGAGGAGGCCCGAAGCGATATCCAATCTGCCCGCAGCAATCCTGTGGTGGTCAAGAATGCGCCTCTTTCTCTGCAAAAAGCGGAACAGTCCCTGAACCGTGCAGAAGAGCTTGTAGAGGAAAATGCCGACCCGACCTTGATCAAGCATCAGGCCTATCTGGCCCAGCAGCATGCTGCCATTGCTGAAACCATCGGCAATCGGAAGGCGGCGGAGGACACGATCCAGCAGGCCAGCGCCGAACGCAACCGGATCCTGCTGGAGGCACGGGGGGCCGAAGCCGAATACGCACGGCAGCAGGCTGAAAGGCAGAAGGCACAGATTGCCGGACTGGAAGAGGAGTTGCAGGAACTCAGGGCGGTTGAGTCCGAACGGGGCTCGGTGGTCACTCTGGGCGACGTGGTGTTCGATGTGGGCGAGTCGGAGCTGAAGCCCGGCGGTCTGCTCGTCGTTCAAAGGTTGGCGGATTTCATGAAAAGGTATCCGGGGAGGAATGTGGCGATTGAAGGGTACACCGACAGCACAGGCCCCGCGGAGTTCAACCAGGAACTGTCCCAGCGGCGGGCCCGTGCCGTGCGTGATGCCCTGGTTGCACAGGGGATCGATTCCGCCCGGATCGAAACGCGCGGATACGGTGAGAATTTTCCCGTAGCCACCAATGAAACCGTTGCCGGCCGCCAGTTGAACCGGCGAGTCGAGGTCGTCATCTCCAACGGCAGGGACGACAGCATACCGGAACGGACCGCGGGTAGTAATTAGGCCGGAAGATTCGGGTGGGCCCGGCCTTCACTTAAGGTTTACACCTCTGGTCAAACTGGATCGGTATCGGAATCGGGGCCGAAACGCCTTTTGCCGGCCCCGATACCGCGCCGGTCCCGCCGCAAAAAGCGGGCTTGGCCGGAACCGATGATTTTGCCGGATCAGCCCTGCAAAGTGTCGGTCTTGGCCGCCATGATCAGGTCGTTTCGGTGTATTCCCCTGATCTTATGGGTCCACCACTGCACCGTCACCTTACCCCATTCAGTCAGGATCGAAGGGTGGTGACCCTCGGTTTCTGCGAGCTCGCCGACACGGTTGGTGAAGTCCAGGGCTTCGCCAAAGTTGCGAAAGGGAAAGGTGCGGCTCAACAGCTCAATGCCCTCTACCGTCAGGATCTCCCATTCCGGAATCTGATCGCGGAAAGCGGCAATCTCCTCCGATGTCGCCGGAGGCGCACCCCTGCGGCAGGCTTCACATTTCTGTTCCCTCAGTTTTTCCATATCGGTCTCCCTTTGTATTCCCAATGATTTGATTCCCCGTTTGTTTCCAATGCATCTGATCGGAATCACTATCGGTATCAGGGTTGAAAACAGTCATTTCGGTACCGAAAACGACCCCGAAGAAGCCGGCTTTCGATCGTTTTCACAGCTTGTAAAATGCCTAAACGAATTTTATCATTGAACTTTTTCCCATCATGAATTGCGGGATTTTGATAAAATTTTACCAGAAACCGAAACAGGGAAGAGGATGACCATGATATCAGAGGACGCCTCCCAGGACCGGAAGCTGAACATTCGTGAAATGACCATTGATGATCTCTCCGAAGTTTTTCACATCGGGGAGGCTGTCTTCACCGCCGAATACTCCCCAACCCTTTATCGCACCTGGGACGAGTACGAAATCACCACCCTCTTCAATTCAGACAGCGAGCTCTGTCTGGTGGGGGAAATGGGCGACCAGATTGTCGGCTTCGCCCTGGGGACGACGGTGGAGAAACAGCGCTCCCCATGGAAATACGGCTACCTGGTCTGGTTGGGAGTCAGCCCCCTGTTGCAGAAGTCTCAGGTGGGCCACCGGCTGTTCCGGGAATTAAAGCGACGTATGCGGGAGCAGGGGGTGCGAATGATCATCGTCGATACCTCGGCGGACAACAAGGCCGCCATCTCATTTTTCCGTAAGCAGGGTTTCGGCAATCCCCATGAGCATGTCTATCTGACGTTGAATCTGACCCGAGAAAAAAAGTAACAGGCAACGATGCATAAATTCTGGGAACAATGTCTTTCAAGGATATCACCCGCGCGGATTCACGGCCTTCTCGAGGAACTGGTGGCCATCTATTCTCCCTCCGGAAAGGAGGAGGACATCCAGCTCTTTCTGGAAGCAAAACTTCTGGCCGCGGGACTTGCGGTGCACCGGGACACTTTGGATGAAACCCGATTCAACCTGCGCTGTTTCCTGCAGCAGACCGAGCCGGATTTCTACCTGGTGGGCCATGTCGATACCGTGGCCGACTGGGAACTTCAGGAACTTGGGCCGCGCACTCAAAGAGGAATCCTCTACGGGCTCGGCAGCGCGGACATGAAGGCCGGCTGCGCTGCCATGGTCGAGGCGTTTACCGTGCTTGCCGAAGTTTTGCCCGAAAAGGAGCGCCCCCCTGCGGGATTGCTGCTGGTCGTGGGTGAAGAGGAGGATGGGGCGGGCAGCCTGGAATTTCTCCGACGGCATCGTCCGCGCTGGACCGTCATCGGAGAACCGACCTCTCTGACCGCCTGCTGCGCCCATTACGGCTATCTGGAAGCTACGTTGACGACACGCGGGCGGCGCAGCCATTCGTCTCTTCCTGAGCACGGGCACAATGCCGTGGAGTCCATGCTCCGCACCCTGCTTTTTCTGGGACGGGCTCCCCTGCTGCGGCGTCCCGAAACGGGTCTGGTTTATTCGATAAGGGAGATGAATTCAGGCAGGGCCGGGTTTGTGGTTCCGGACCGCTGCGAAACCTGGATCGACATGCACCTGCCCCCCACCATGAAGCCGGACCATACTGTGAGAGCTCTGCATCGCCGGCTCGCCGCCGCCCGGCGCTACATCCCCGATCTCGATCTGGAAATCGACTTTCCCTGGGCCGACGGCGGCTACGATATCGGAACCGACCACTGGATGGCAGAGACCCTTCGTCACGTCGCCGGCCAATTGGACTGGAAACCGGTCTTCGGTTCCTTCCGGTCCCATTCCGACGGCAATCTGTTTTTTGAAAAAGGGTGCCGGGCGATGCTGCTTGGTCCCGGATCTCTGGAAACCGCCCACACCGCCGAGGAGCAGGTGGTTTTGTCCGAAGTGGAAAAGGCCGCACGAATCTACCTGGCCCTCTGTCTGCAGGCTTCGCAGGCCCTCAGTCCGAATATTCCGGATCATGGTAAAATAGGGTTTTAAGGAAAAGGAGAGCGTCATGTGCGAGATATACGAGTGCAAAAAATGCGGCGTGGTCAGCCACTCTGCCGAGGAGTTGTGTGCGCCCGGCGAGACTTCGGGTCGGCACGATTTCTGTGGGACCGCTCCCGACCGGAAAGACCTGTGCGGTTACATGCGGGAGTGCCTTTCCTTCGTCTGCGGAACCTGTGGCAGGCCGGCCAAACAATCCGATCTGGTATGCCGACCGTTGATGCCGGGGTAAGAACAAAAAAAACCGGCGGCCCGCGAGCCGCCGGTTTTTTTAGACAGACAATTTTCTAGGATTTCACACAAACCTGGGGAAGCCAGGAATCCCTTTTCCCATCGATATCGACATGAAAGGCCCTGCTGGTGCAGAAGAGGACCCGACCTTTTTTTCGGTCCACTACATTTTCCAGATAGACATCCTGGCCATGTTCGACCGCTCGGCATACTTTTATAAAATCACTGCTATGCATAGTTTCTCCTTTCCTGAAAACGTGTCTGAGCATCGCCCCGCCCGCCGCAATGGCGAAAAACGTCGCCCAAAAAATCAGTGCAGCAGCGTGACGTTTTCTCTCGACCAGCTCTTGTGCTGACCATCCGCCAGTTCGACCTCGATGAAGTCGTCGGCCAGACAGGCCACTACTCTTCCAATCTGGTGCAGAACGATGTGCTTGACCCGTATGTCGCTTCGGTTTTCAAATGATTCGCACAGGCTTTCAAACTCTTCGTGCCGCATGGCCAGACTCCTTTCCCTGGGGGTATTCGGTCTGCGGTGTTTTTGCCCTGTGTATTAAATATACCATGATTGACGGGCAGAATGCCTGTGCAGGTTTTTTCGGAAATTTCTCAAGGGCAGGTAAAGCCGGGTGCTATTTGGGAGGATGGACCGGAGTCCCTCCAGGCGGAGTTTGCTCCGGTTCCGGCAGAAAGGTTTCGTTCAGCAGGGTGGTAAGAATAAATTTGACGGTTTGCCGGGCTTCGGCAGAGGAGCCAAGTATCAGACCGGCAACAAACCCGGCCATCAACCCTGTTTTCGGGTAGCAGCGGACGGCGGCCCTCACGGTATGCAAAAACGGAGGTTCCGCCGCCGCAGCGACCCGCAGGTTCTGTTTGGCCTGTTCGACCCTCAGCGAAGAATTCTTTTTATGTACCAAAGTGATGACCCCGCTATGCCAATGAGTATCAGGGCACAGAAAAAGAGAGCGCCGATCTGGCTCATTTCCCTTTCAAGCAGGAGGTAGACCGCCCAGGTCAGGAGTGCCAAAGCCACCAGCGCAATCAGGCCTGCTCCCAGACCCAGCATCAGTGTAAAGCAGAAGACGGCTATCCCTCGACGGGCTGATGCCGCTTCCGCCTCCAGCAAATCCAGAAGGGCAATCAACATGTTTGCCAATTCTTTAAACATAGTATCTATTTACTTGCGGGAAGACAGCCATCCCAGGAAAAACCCGATGCCTGTTGCCGTGAGCAGGGTGATGATCGGTTTTTCGTCTACCTGTTTTTCAATCAGCCTGACCGCTTCCTGGCCGTGCTGTCTCAGGTCGTCTGACGTCTCCTGAAGGCGCTTCAGCAGCTTCTGGGTTTCTTCTTCCAGTTTCTGCCGGGCAAGCTTGACCATGTCGCTGGTGAGATTCTTGCTGTCCTCCTTCAACTGGATGGTATCGGCCTGCAGCTGTTTCAGATCCTGGCGGATAGCATCAATTTCCTTCTGAATGACTTTTTCGTCCATAAGATCAGCCTCGTTCGGGTTGGTGTGGCGCTTGGAAACGGCGCAATTCATAAATCATTTTTCCGCTTTCATTTTAGCAAATGAAAACAGGATAGCAACTTTTTTCCCATGAGAAGGGCGCTCCCTTTCTTTGAAATCCTCAAAAATCCCGCTGATTTGGCTTCCCTTGACGGGATGATATGGCATGGTAGGGTTGATCAGTCAGATCGGTATCATGGATGCTTTTGCCAAAAAATCACAACGTCGTTCAAACCTTTTGGAACGGACAGGAGGAGTGCCATGATCGAGCGTATCGTCGAGTTGTTGAGGGAAGAAAAAGGATTACTCGAGTATTCCTGCAAGGGGATCGAAAAGGAGCGTCTTCATCTGCCGGGAAGTGATTTCATCGATCGAGTGGTGGCGCCCTCCGACCGTTCGGCCGCCACCTTGCGCAATCTGGGACTGATGTTTAACACGGGCCGCCTGGCCGGAACAGGTTTCCTCTCCATACTTCCGGTGGATCAGGGGATCGAACATTCCGCCGGGGCTTCCTTCGCCCCCAACCCCGACTATTTCGACCCGGAAAACATCGTTCAGCTGGCTATCGAGGGGGGCTGTAACGCGGTGGCCTCGACGGCGGGAGTGTTGGGTGCGGTGGCGCGCCGGTACGCCCACAAAATTCCGTTCATTCTCAAGATCAATCACAATGAGCTGCTCAGCTACCCGAACACCTACGATCAGGTGCTTTTTTCCAGTGTGGAGCGCGCCTTCGAGATGGGGGCCGTGGGTGTTGGGGCGACCATCTACTTCGGTTCTCAGGAATCCCATCGCCAGATCGAGGAGATCGGCACCATTTTCCAGCGCGCCCATGAACTGGGAATGTTTACGGTTCTCTGGTGCTATCTGCGAAACTCCGCCTTCAAAAAGGACAAGGACTATCATGCGGCCGCCGACCTGACCGGCCAGGCCAACCATCTTGGTGTAACCCTGCAGGCGGACATCATCAAGCAGAAGCAGCCGGAGTGCAACGGCGGCTACCCCGCCATCGATTTCGGCAAGACCCACAAGAGCATCTACGGCGAGCTGGTGCCCGATCATCCCATCGAATGGACCCGCTACCAGGTGGCCAACTGCTATATGGGCCGGGCGGGTCTGATCAATTCAGGGGGAGCCTCGAAGGGTAAGGACGATCTGGCCCAGGCCGTGCGGACCGCGGTCATCAACAAGCGGGCGGGCGGTACGGGGCTCATCAGCGGGCGCAAGGCCTTCCAGAAACCGATGAAGGAAGGAGTGGAGCTGCTCAACGCCATTCAGGACGTCTATCTCTGTCCTGAAGTGACCGTGGCTTGATCGTTGTGTCCTGAAATCGTAAGGCGTAATTCGTAACTTCCGCACAAGTCATCCCCATTTTCCATTGCGGTTACGCCTTACCAGCCTTTTCCCGATCTGGTTATTGCGTGCCTTACCGCAGTATGACTTCCATGCCGTCATAGGCAACTTCCACGGCGATATGTCGTTCATCGCCGAGGGCTGCAATCGTCTCCAGAATGCCTTCCTTTTCCCCTTCGACGATCTCTTTACCGCAGTGGCTGACGAGCATCCGGGGCACGGCCTCCTTTCGACACCAGGTCAGCTGTGTGCGGACCGGGGTGTGTCCGAACAGCTGGTCGTCCTGTTTGCGCACCATGGATCGGATGACCGTGGCTCCGTCGCCGATGTACAGCCTGCAGCCCTGTAGGGCCTCCCGACGCTCGTTGATATAGACCACGTCCGGCGCATAAAAGACCGAGGCTCTGCCGGCGGTGATGCGGAAGCCGACGGCGGGGGCGCGCAGAGAGTGCTGGACGGCAAAGGCTTCGAAGATGATGCCCCTGATATTCACAGGCCTGCGCGGCTGGATGACTCTTTTGTCCTCGATAGGAAAATCGTCCAGAGACTCCCAGGTTGGCCCGGTCGCCCACACCGGGCAGGGCGAGCCCTTGGGCAGCCCCCCCGCATGATCGGGATGGGCATGGGTGAGGACCAGAGCCTTGGGCCGGAGGTCCGGGAGAAGATCTTTCCAATCCTCCCCGCAATCGATCATGACCCCCCGGCCATGGTATTCGACGAGGAGGGAACTGTGCCGGGCGTGACGTTTGGTACGGGGTTCGATATAGCCGCGGGTGCCGAGAAAGGTCAGTTTCATGTCGTTAATGGATCGCTTCAGAAGCCGTAACGGATTCGAGGATTTGTGATTTGCCGGCACCGCGGTGGTCGCGGCCGGTTCATTTTTCGGACTTGTCCTGGTATTCTAATTATAAGACCATGCTTTCGAACCAAAAAAAGCTTCGGCAGGCGGGATCGACATCGAAACATTAAACAACACCGGCAAGTTCTGTAGTGGAGATGATTATGAAGAATTTGACATCACTGTGGGATAACATCAATTACTATTATAAGGAGTTCATTCTTTTCAGGATACAGAACGTCGGTATTACCTTCAGCCATATCTTTGTCGCCATAGCCGCCATTCTTTTGTCGCTGGTCGTCTCCAAGTTCCTGCGTCTGACGCTGCGCAAGCAGGTACTCAGCAAATTCAATATCGATAAAGGGCTTGAGTATGCACTGCTGATGTTTGTGCACTACCTGATCCTCGTCACCGGGGTTTACATCGGCCTGAAGACCGTCAATATCCCCTTGGGGGCTATCGTCGGCCTTTTTGCCGTGATCGGCGTCGGTATCGGGTTCGGCCTGCAGAACCTGGCCTCGAATTTCATCAGCGGTGTCATCCTCCTGTTTGAGAGACCGGTCAAGGTCGGGGATCGACTCGAGGTCAACGATGTCTGGGGAGATGTGAAACGGATCAATTTGAGAACGACCATCATCGAGACTCCCGACAATATTACCATCATCGTTCCCAACTCGAAGCTCCTGGAAAACGAAGTGACCAATTACAGCTATGGCGATCCGAGGCTTCGGCTGCGCGTTCCCGTCGGAATCGCCTATGGATCGGATTGCGAGAAGGCGTCGCAGATCATGATCCGGGCTGCAGAGGAAAATCCGAAGGTGCTGAATATCCCCAAGCCGAAGACCTGGTTTAAGGAGTTCGGTGATTCCTCCCTGAATTTTACCCTGCTCTGCTGGATTCCCGATGCGGCGGAGAAATACGACATCATCAGCGAACTGAACCACGCCATCGACAAGGGTTTCCGTGAAAACGGCATCGAGATCCCCTTCCCGCAACGGGATCTCCACCTGCGTTCAGCGGAGGGGCGGGTTCGAATCGTTCAGGAACCGGAAAGGGAGTAATTTCTGTGCTTCCGCAGGCCGAGCGGTTTCATCGGGGGGCGGCAATCCGGTCGGAGAGCAGGCCTACCGCCACAGCGAAGGATGTGGAGCGGTTCCAGGACAACAGCACGCGGAAATTGTCGTAGACAAGATAGGCCGGCCCTGCTGCTCCGGCAGGGGCGATCAGCGATGCCTTGACATTCCGGCGGGGAAGGGCGCCTCCATCCATGCGCCGCACTCCCAAAGCCTGCCAGCGGGCAAGCGGCCATCGTATTTTCAGGCCAACGTGCTTGAGATCGAATTTTTTCGGCAGCTGCACCGGCCGTCCCCAGGTCAGATCATTCCGCCATCCCGACTGGGCCAGATAGTTGGCGGTCGATGCCAGCACATCGGGTACCGAATTCCAGATGTCCGTGCGGCCATCCTTGTCGAAATCCACCGCAGCCCGCAGGAAGGAGGACGGCATGAACTGACACTGCCCCATGGCACCGGCCCAGGAACCATCCATGTGCTTCAGAGAAACGTGCCCGGCCTGAAGTATGCGCAGAGCGTTCAGCAGTTCCTTGCGGAAATAGGTGCTGCGCCTTCCCTCGTAAGCCAGGGTGGCGAGGGAGTGGATAACCGGAAAACCACCGGTGAGCCGGCCGTAGTTGGTTTCCATGCCCCACAGCGCCACGATGAAACGTCTTTGCACCCCGTATGCCCGCTCCACTCGCCCGAGCCAGGTCGGATACCGGTCCATCATTTGCCGTCCGCCGGCGATTCGCTCCCGGCTGACCCTGGTTTCCACATACTCCTTCATGGTCTGAACCAGTTCCGGCTGCCTGCGGTCCAGAGCGATGACCCTGGGCAGGGGTTTTTCCAGTCCTCCCAGGGCCCGGTCCAGGGTTTTTTCGGTAATGCCGGCGGCACGGGCTTCCCGGCGAAATTCCTGTTTCCACGCCGGGAAGGAGCTTTCCGCGGCGCCCCCATCTGGGACGGGAACGGCAAAAACACAGACTGTGGTCATCGCCGAAATCAGCCAGCAGAAAAGCATTTTGATCATCTTGCCCTCATGTGGACAGCAATGGATGGTCGGTGCCGGATGTTAGATGATACTCACTTAGTATACCCTCTCCCTTTTTTATCGAAAGGCGACGAAAAATGGAGGTGCGGTTTTCACGTGAATCTAACAAACGACATTTAGAATAGGGTTCAAATCCGAGACCTGTATTCTCGGAAAGGCGTTGCCTGGCTATGGAGGTCTAGAATGAAAAAAAACGAGAAGTTGAAGAAACTCCCGAACATCGTCCTGGATACCTGCAAACCGGCCAGAAAAAATTTTTCTCCCTCGGAGCTTCAGGACAGCGCCCGGCATATTTTTTCGACCCGGTTTCCATCAGACGGAAGTCTGACCATTGAAGGGGCCGAGTTGGCCAGGCAGATCTTTGAAGGGGGATTTGCCGCTGCCGCTGACTCGGGTCAGGAAATTCGACGGATAGCCCGATACCTTTCAATGGGCCTTCTGAAGGGGATAGATCCGGCCGGTGGGGACTTTTTTCTCGGTGCCCATGTTATCCTTTGGTCGGCCATTCTCTCTGGTCTGCAGAAGGGATATGATCTATGTGAAGTTGCCAAAGGAGTTATCTGCGTCCTTTTGAAGACTGGAAGGGACCTGAATGCCAACATGAACGAGCTGATCCGCATGGTGGCGAGTGTAACCATCGAAGCCGCCGACAATCTGCCGGACGAGGAGATCATCCCCCTGGAAAAAATGCTTCTTGGTTTGGTGAATGGTGATTTTATTTGTCCCGACGATGAATGTGAATGGGAAAGAAATCATATTCCAGCAGGAAGCTATCAGGCGGGGTCCTTGCGGGTCTGAAGGTAAAGATAGGACCGGGAAATTTGATTATCCATAATGTGGTAAAATGCAAATATGGAAAAAGTTAAAAGCCTGTTTGGCTGGAAAGGATAGTGCCATGAGAGAAACCTTCGAGTGTGAAAAATGTGGAGTTATTTCAGAGGACAGGAGCCACCTCTGCTCTCCCCGGGAAGCAGAAAGCCTGAGCGACTATTGCGGATCGGCGGGGGATAAATCCAAAATGTGCGACAGCATCCAGGAGACGGCCGAGTTCACATGCGTATCCTGCGGACGGACAGCTGAAGGGGCCGATATGGTCTGCAATTCCCTCAAGCTGCACTGAACAGTTTTATATAGGCAGAAAAAAGGGCCGGGCATTTTGCTCGGCCCTTTTTCTTTCCGGAGGGTAGACCCGATGTTGCCGGCGCAAAGGTCCGAACGCCGTCATCGGGTCATCGCCAGTAATTATTGGCTGCTGCAATGGTCGCAAAATAGGTGGCGATGACATGGGAGGCCGCGATCAGTGAATTTGCATCCCGGGAATACACTTCCCTCTGCATGTGCAGGACAGACTTGTCCGGTTGCGTGGTTGTAACGCCCTTCCTGGCCAGTTTTATTGCCAGATGAAATCCCTCCTCGGGAGTTTTTGTTATCAGGCTCTGAATCGTATCGCCTTTTGCCATCCCATCGGTTTTCTTTTCCATCTGGGCCAGGAGGGGAGTGGCCGCCATGATCTGAAAGATCAGGGCAAAAACAACCATCCGTTTAGCGTTCATAGTCTGATCTCCTTTCTTTGAGAGTTTTGGCCTGGGACCACCCCGGAGCCTTTGCCATGACTATCTTTTTCGCTCTCCAGCCTCGACCTTGTTCAATTATGAATTGAAAAAAGCCAGATAAAATTTTAGTAATATTAACACTAATATTAGTCTGTTCAAGTTTGGCTTGACATATTGTAAAACTAAGTGAATTTTTTAATGCAATGGGGCCTTTGTGATTGAAGGAGCGGCTGAGGATATTTTAAACTTTACTTTCATGAAATTATTTGTGAATAGTAATACAGCTGTTTTCAGGTTCGTTATTGTGACCGGTTCTTTATGAGAAAAAGAATAAGCGTTATTTGTGCGGTGCAGCCGAAACCCAATCCGGGAATGTCCAGTGTCGATCTGGCTTTTTTCGCTTTTGCCAGGCGTCATTTTCCTGAGGCCGAACTGCATTTTTTGAAAATAAGCGATGAAGGCCGGCTTCATGCCAAACGCATGGAAGAAGAAAAAACCGCTATTCTTCAAAGAACGCGACTTCCTTTCCAGTATGCCTGTTTTCTGGATGACCTGGATTTTTTGTATGAAAGCGATCTGATCGTCTATTGGGGCGATTTCTTTCACATGGCCCACTACCGGTTATTTGAAGCCAGACGTCAGGTAAAATTGGGCACAGTGGCCAGTTTGGAACAGGGTCTGGAGTTCGTCGACAAACATTTTTTCCTTGAGGATGCTTCTCCCGAGATATTCAGAAAAGTCATCGTGTTCGGGGAAAACCTGCTTTTCAACAAAATCGAGGATTATGCCGGAGGGACATATGCCCAATCGCTGAAGAGATTTCTCGGTCGGGTGGACAATGTCTGGATGCGCGATGTTTTTTCCGCCTTGCGGGTCAATCATCTCAAGGGAAATTTTGACAACTCCTTTCTCGGCATGGATTGCGCGTTCCTGCTGAGGGATGAAGATCTCGAGATTCTGCCGAGAAATTTTCCTCGGGGAAATAATCTCGGGACGAACAAGGTGGGCGTCTTCTTTCACCGGAATTCCGGGAATCGGTCAAAGCAGTTTGTTTTTGCCCGGAGGCTGGCCCGGGCGGCAGGTCTTGAGGCTCAATGGCTGCCCTGGAGAATCGTTCGGAATGTCGCTGCAAAAAAACGCTGGCATTTTCCGTCCCTGCAACTCATCAATTTGGAAAAAGAAGCCTGTGAGGGAGGTCTTTTCGACCTGCTGAAGGGCTATGCCTTTGTCGTCACCGACACCTATCACGTCTGCGTCAATGCCTGGCGTCTGGGCACTCCTGCCATCTGTATCGGTGAAACCATCAACGAGGAACAATGGGATGTCAGTTGCGGTCCCGCCCATGCCTGGCGTGACAAACGCTGGGTATTCTATTCGATGGTCGAAGCCTTGAACTACTATGTGCATGCCCATGAACTGACCTCCCGGAGACTCTTGCGAAAACGTCTCGGGCAACTGCGGGAGGCTCTGTCCCGGGATCAGGATATCCGCCTTATCGTTCATTTCATTGAGAGACAGCGGGACAGCCTCGAAGGGAAACTGGCTCAGGTCATCACCGGAATTTTTCAGAACCAGAGGTTTCAGGCAAAACAGCCGGCACTCTTCGAGGAGCCCCCAAGCTTTCCAATTCCATAATCGGAACTGACAATCGTCTCCCTAGAGTGAGCGGAATAAACTGTCGTCCGGCAGTCCCACTGGGCCCTCCTATTTATCGTCCGATTGTGATGAACTACCGGTAGCCTCCCCCGGGAGTGTTTCCTTTACGAAAAGGCCGGCGATCAGGGACACCAGGGCGCTGAGCAGAAGAGCAAGGAAAGCCCGGCGATAACCCTCCACTGTAAAGGCAGGGCCGATTTGGCCGTGGGCTTCAAGAATGTGGCCCAGGAGCGGTTGCAGGAAGGCGCCGCCGGCAAAGGGGAAAAGGTTGACCAGTCCGAAAACGGTCCCGGCCATGGCGGAGGGGAAAAGCTCTCTGGCGGTGGTGAAGCCGATCACGGCGATCGCCCCGCCAAAAACGCCCAAGGCAAAACAGAGCACCCCGAGCAGCGCAAGGGGCAGGTTGTCGGTCGCAAAGGACAGAATTGCGGTGATGACCACGAGGACAGAGCTCGCCAGAACGAGAGTCGGTTTGCGCCCCTTGAGAATACGGTTGGACAGGATCCCGAGCAACGGGCTGCCCACGATCATGCCGAAAGCCACGAGGGAGAGGATATTGCCCGCCCGGGCCTTGCTCAACCCGAAGATGTGCATCATGTAGGGCCCGCCCCACAGCCCGGCAAAGGCGGTGAAAACGCCGTATTTGAAGAAGAACCAGATGGCGAGCGGCCAGAAGGCGGGGCAGGTCAGAACCAGACGGACTCTCGCCGCCAGGCTGATGGCAGGATCCGTCGAGGCGGCATGCTCCGCCGGGGAGGGCCATCCCAGTTCGGCTGGACGATCCCGGACCACGCACCATATCAGGATCGCCAGAATCGCGGTCAGCAGGCCTACCAGCACGAAGGAGAGACGCCAGCCGATCCAGGTGCTGAGCAGGGCCAGGGGGGAGGCGGCCGATAGGGAACCGGCTCCGCCTACGGCCATGAGGAGCCCGGTCATGGTGATGAATTCCCGTACGCTGAACCATTCGGCGAGGATTTTCAGCGTGCAGACGAACAGGGTCGAAACCCCCAGTCCCACAAGCAGACGGCCAAGAACCGCCCAGGTCGGGGAAGGGGCGACGCCGAGCAACAGGGAGCCGGCCCCGGCGATACAGAGAAACAGAGTGATGGTTTTGCGGGGGCCCCAACTGTCGGAAAGCAGCCCGGCCGGCAGCTGCATAAGGGCATAGGGATAGAAATAGGCCGAGCTCAAAAAGCCGATAAGTGAACCCCCTGCCTGCAGGTCGGCCATCATGTCGGTGGCCACGACCGCCGGACAGAGGCGATGAAAAAAAACCAGAGCGTAGCCGAAGGCCAGGCACCAGAAAATGTACCATCGGCGCCGGAAGGTATTCTGGAGTGGTGGGGAGGACATGACCGGATCCTTGCAGAAACGGGTTGAAAGGATTGACCGTCCAACGGACCTTACAGGAAAAATCTTCTCCTTGAAACCCTGATTTTTCTATACGGGCGGAATTTATTATCCAAACGAGCTTTGGCAGCAAGGCATCGCCCGCCCGGGGAACTCCGCAAAAATTTGGTGTTCTCTTACCTTGGCAAAGTGTAATCTGAAGCCGGTAAGCGGGCAGGTGACCCTGAAAGCAACATGCCGGGGCTGGACTTCACCGCATTTACCGGCTTCCAAGGCCCCTGGAATTCAAGTTCGAAAAGGAGGAGATTGTGCAGATGAGACGTATCGCTTCCCTGACCGCTTTCCTGTCGATGTTCTTCATCCTTCTGACCAGTACAGTCCTCTTTATCGTTCCACAGGGTCGAGTAGCCTACTGGGCCGACTGGAAACTGTGGGGGCTGTCCAAGGATGATTGGACGGCCATTCATATTAATTCGGGCATCCTGTTTCTCGCCGCTCTGGTGATCCACACCTTCTACAACTGGAACAGCATCACTCTCTATCTGCGGAATAAACGCCGGCAGGTGAAAATATTTACCGTGGATTTCAACCTCGCCCTCGCATTGACGTTGCTGTTCGTTGCGGGCACTCAGTTCGTGATTCCACCCTTTTCAACCATCATCGATATCAACACCCGCATCAAGGAGGCCGCCGTCCGCAAATATGGCGACCCCCCCTACGGCCATGCGGAACTGTCCACCCTCAGGGATTTTTCCAGACACATGGATCTAGACCTCGAGAGGGCCTTGCGGGGCCTGGCAGAGGCGGGCTACACCGTTGAATCCGATCTCCGCCCACTGAAGGAGATTGCCCTTGCCAACGGCGTAGCCCCTCAGGAGATCTATCTGGCCATGGTCAGGGGTTCTCTTTCGGCCAACGGGCAAAGGATGCCGGAGAAACCGGGGCAGGGGCTGGGGAAGCTGACCCTCGGGGAATTGTGCACCCGATACGGCCTGAATACCGATCAGATCGTAAACGCCCTGCAGGAAAAAAATATCAGGAGCGAGGTCGGGATGAGCCT
Source organism: Syntrophotaleaceae bacterium (assembly GCA_041390365.1). Classification (NCBI taxonomy): domain Bacteria; kingdom Pseudomonadati; phylum Thermodesulfobacteriota; class Desulfuromonadia; order Desulfuromonadales; family Syntrophotaleaceae; species Syntrophotaleaceae bacterium. The sequence goes on from JAWKQB010000001.1 coordinate 496,351, forward strand.
CAAGCAGGTCGCCGAGCTGAATGGACTGAGTGCCATGGAAGTTTATGACACGATCCGAAAGATTACCGACCAGGATTCATCGAATTGACCGAACCTGTTCACGAAACGGTTTTGTGCAAAGGAACGCGGCCTCGACGATGATTCCGGCGTTCCAGCAGCCGGTTTTCCAGCTGGTGAAAATAGGCATAAATTCCAGAGAGGAAAACCCCGGCCAGGGGCAGGGCCAAGTACCAGTGCTCCTTGGTGAAGGTCAGAACAGTAAGGATTTCTTCGCCGAATAGATAGGCGGGAGTGATCGTTGCCGTTGCCCAGATCAAAGCGCTGAATATATTGATAAGGGCGAACTTTTTGGATGAATACCTGGTTATCCCTATCGAGACCGGTATGACGGTGCGAAGACCGTACAGATACCTTTGAACGAAGATGATAGGCCACCCGTATTTTTTCAGCAGCAGATGAGCGAGGGCAAACTTGCGTCTCTGCTTATAAAGTCTGCGCTGAATGAAGCCCTTGTTGAAACGGCCGATGTAGAAGTAGACCTGATCCCCGGTAAAACCGCCCAGTAGTGCGACGAAAACGGCTATCGGGTAGGACATGTCGCCGGTATGGCAGAGAACGCCCGCCATGACGAGCCCGGTCTCACCTTCCAGAATGCTCCAGACGAACAGAATGAGATATCCGTATTGCTTGAGCCATGCAATGAACAGCTCTTCCATGGTCTACCTTTCAAAAACAGGCATGAAACAAACGCAACCAGATCTGTGTCTGCCGCTCCTGCGGCGATGAAACCTCCCGTTATTTCCCGGACTCCCCGGCATCCCTGACCTTGCCAAAAGCGGTGTTGATCACCTTCTTTCCCCCCAACGACCATCAGGACCAGCGACAGTCAACTCTCCTTACGAGTGCCGGCAGAAGGACCGTGGATAAAGAAAAAGACCTTTACCTGCGGCAATCTGCTGCAGTGTAAAGGTCTTGCAAGTTACGTTGATCGCAACCCCGTGTCCGGGCGGATAGACCGCCGTATTGACGAAGCACGGGCCGGCGATTTATCCCGCCGGATGCTACTCCCCTTTGATTTCGCCGCTAATCTAATCGTCGGCCACAATCTTGTCAAGCGGTAAACGCGATCTCTGAAAAACCCCGCTTTTTTCATTGGTTATGCACGAATTGCACGGGGATGGAGGGCTTCGCCGATGAGTGCTAAGATGACAGGAACATTACCATCCGGTCATTTTGGGCCGTAGATTTTTTCCCAGGCGTCTAGAGATGACTGGACTTTAGACTTTCGCGTTCTTTGAAAAAAGTATCAGCAGCACAAAATAATACTTGACATGGAGGCCCAAATCGTGGGCCGCGCCTTACTCGCGACTTTATGTTTGAGAGCGAGTAAGGCGCGGCCTCTAGAGGGAAATTTATTTTCTCTCTGGAGGCCGCTATGGACTACAAGGGATACCGACATATCCCCAGAGCCCTGTTTGATGCTATCACATTTCTGGCAGGGGCTCTCCCAAAACGTTCTGTCCCAACTTTTCTGGAACTGCTCTTCGGGGCAATGCTGACACAGACCGGGTTTGTGACCGACGCTTACCTGGCGATCGATGCCGTCAGGCACTGGAACAGTTATTACAAATGGCTCCACTTCGGGAAGTGGTCATGGGTTGCCTTAGGGCGTCAGACGGTTCGCCTTGTATTGCAGATGTTCCCGCGTCGACGCTGGTTTCTCATGATTGACGATACGATTGTGTTCAGATCGTCAAAGATAGCTCCCGGTTCAGCCATCCATTATGAACATGGGAGAAAAGCCAATCGCCCAGCCTTTGTCAGAGGGCAGCGCTGGGTTACCTTGGCTCTGACGCTTTCCAAAGGGTTCCGCGCACTGGGCATCCCGATTCTCTCCCGCCTGGCTCGTCAGGGAGGTAATTCAGGCAAACTGGTTGCCGCAAAAACGCTGTTGCGCGTGATTGTTCCTTTATTCGAAGGCTTCCAGACCATCCTGTTGATGGATAGCTGGTATATGCGCTGTTCCCTTATCTCGTATGCCTTGAACCATGGCCTACAGGTGATAGGTCAGGTGCGCCGGGACACCGCGCTCTTTCATCTGTCTGAGCGTACCGGCAAGAGGGGCCGCCCCAGAAAGTACGGCGACAAGGTCTCCGCAGAATGGGTCGATTCCTTACCGGAAGTCAGCATGGAGTGCCTTATCTACGGCAAGACTCAGATGGTGTACTACCGCTCTGCCATTGTCCTTGCCCGCTTTCTGAATGGCAGGGCCGTACGGATTGTCTGGAGCCGGCTCGTAAATGAGGATGGCTCTCGTACCAAGCCAAGCCTGATTCTCTCCACCGACCTGTCTCTTTCCGCCGCACGGGTTATTCTCTACTATGGGCGGAGGTGGTCGGTTGAGGATCTGTTCAACCAACTCAAGAATCGCTGGGGATGGAAGGAAACCTGGCAGCAGTCTCGACAGGTACTCCATCGCTGGGTGCAGATACTGTCGCTCAGCTATGCCATCCCCCAGTTACTGGTGCTCCTTGATGATGCAAAAGTGAAAGTCCTGGCTTCTTTTGCTCCCTGGCGCCGGAATCAGCCCATTACCGCCGGAAGAGTCCGCCAGGGGCTGCAAAGGTTTTTTGGCCATGTCAACATTCGGGCCATGTGGCACTCGAAGTCAGGTAAATTCGGACCCCGAAAATGGCCGGTTGAGGACGATTATCATCCCATGCTGGACAAGGTCGCGTAGTTTAAGACCTGTTTGACAATCAAGGAACCGCTCCACGAACAACCTACGCGCTGGAAAGGGAGTGCTGTGACTCTAAAGTCCAGTTAGAGATGAAATGGGCCTGTTATACTGGACTCCGACTATTGATGGAAGGAGGCTGCCATGGTGGACCAGATATTTCGCCTCGTCGGGCCCAACCGGGCCGTGGAGATTTTCGGAGTCAAGCTGGTCGGTGTTCATGCGGTAAACGTAAAAAAGTTTCTGTTTTCCATTCTGTTCATCCTCCTGATCCTGTTCATAGGATTCCTCCTTCGCCGCTTCCTGACCCGCTCTTTTGTGAACCGTCGATGGCAGCGGCGGGCCTTCTGGACCCGTCAGGGCATCACCATCTTCCTGGCCCTGATTCTGATCCTGGGCCTGGCTTCCATCTGGTTCGACGATCCCGGACGCCTGACAACGGCCCTTGGCCTGCTCACGGCGGCTCTCGTATTTGCCCTGCAGAAGGTCATCACGGCATTGGCCGGATACTTTATCATCCTCCGCGGGAAGACCTTCAATGTGGGAGACCGCATCCGCATGGGCGGGGTCCGCGGAGACGTAATCGCTCTCAGCCTGATGCAGACCACGATCATGGAGATGGGCCAGCCTCTGCCCGTCCAGCAGGACGAGCCGGCCATGTGGGTTCAAAGCCGCCAGTATACCGGGAGGATCGTTTCGGTGAGCAACGCTCAGATCTTCGAAGAACCGGTCTACAACTACACTCTCTATTTTCCCTACATCTGGGAGGAAATGGTGGTGCCGGTGCACTACCGCTCGAACCGGGCCGAGGCGGAGAGGATCATGCTGGAGGCGGCGCGAAGACACACGGTTTCGTTGTCCGAGCTTTCAGAAAGCGACCTCAAGGAGTTGAAGCGAAGATACTTTTTGCGTTCGGCAGACTTGCGTCCCCGGGTCTACTGGCGCTTGACCGACAATTGGCTGGAAATGAGCATGCGTTTCATCGCGAGAGATTCCGGTATCCGCGAACTGAAGGACGCAATCAGCCGCGAGATTTTGCAAGGGTTCGATGAGGCGGGGATTGAAATTTCCTCGGCGACCATGGAGGTTGTCGGTTTGCCTCCTCTTCGCATTCACCCGAAAGGCGAGGATGAGTAGGATCTGGAAGAACAGCTTTCGGTTCAGGGGCGACTTCAAAAATCATTGATCTTTTCGTAAATTAATTGTAATTTTGGGTTATTCATGAATTGAAGAATCACCTGATTTTAAATTGAGGTCAGACCGCTTGTGACCCGCACGATTATCGGGAGCACAAGCGGTGTCCTGTCATCAAGGAGGCAGAAATGAAGAGGGGGTTTGTTTTTTTGATAGTCGCAGCTTTATGTGTCACAGTCGGCAGGCCGGCTCATTCCGAAATCACGGAAAACAAGGGGTTGTTTCATCAGCAGATCAAGCTCTTTACCGGGGACGCAAAGGATTCCTACCTCCTGCTTTTTCCCATCGAAGTGACCCAGCCGGGTCGTGTCGATTTCGAATTCAAGTTGCTGAACCCCAACGAGGAGCGATACCAGAGGGCCGTCGAAAAATCCCGGGAGGGGCGCAAAGTCGAGCCTGTGTTCCGCTGGTCATTCGTGGATTCCCGTTTCTTCGATCAGAAAAAACCGATGCAGCCGGGAAAATTTCAACAGTGGGTCAATGAAGCGAACAACTACAATCCGATGGAATACCTTGCCGGCGACGAGATCCGCGGATTTGTCAGGTCGGCCAAAGCGACCCTTGATAACATCTTTGGTAAAAAGAAAAAGAAGAAAGAGGTGCCGGTTTATCTCCATGGATATTCTCAATCCGTCAGGTTCCCGGACACTCCTGCAAACCATATTTCCCTGGGGAGAATGCATCACGATATCGATTTCACAGAACTCTCGAAGACCCAGGGAATGTACTTTCTGGTGCTCGAAAATTTCACCAATCTGACCCCTGAACTTGAAGTCAAGGTTTCCTTTCCCGGAACCCAACACCAGGTGGACCAGGCCTTTTCAACACCGCCCGATCTCGCCGTCACCTCGCTTAAGGTGGAGGGGGACAGCGTCCATGTCGAAGTCGGTAACCTCGGCAAAGGCAGGATCGCGGACGAGGTGTATGGAAAAAAAGGAACGGATGCTTTGACGCTGATGCTCTCCCTGAATGGCAAAAGTTGGGGAGGAGTGACCCTGGCGGGTCTCGACCCGGAAAAACGGCTGCAACAGGGCGGGGGAATGGCAAGTTACACGTTCAAGGTAAAAGTTCCGGAGAACACGGAAGTGAAGGCCGCGTTTAAAATGCCGAAATTCGAAGATGCCGACCCCAAAAACAACGAAATGATCTATTCCCACAATCCGCGAAAACTGCTGATTTTACCCGTGCGGGCCCCCAATCAGTGACCCTCTTGGTTTGATGACTGAACGGACAAGAAAGGGGCTGCGATAGGCAGCCCCTTTCTTGTACCCTCCTTATCTGTTCGGCTCTGACAGTTCACGTGGAGCCTCTCTCATTTTCCAAGGGAACCCCGGTGGGGACGGAGTCAAGTTGTTAAATAACGGGAAAGTCTTACTTCAGAGCAGAAAGGGAACCCCGGTGGGGACGGAGTCAAGTTGTTAAATAACGGGAAAGTCTTACTTCAGAGCAGAAAGGTCCGCCCCATGGTTGATGTGGAACGGGATACCATCGAGGACAAGTGCCGGGACGGATTTGACACCGGCCTCCTCCGCTTCCGCAAGTCTATCTTTCTGTTTGCCGAGATGGACAATCTCCACTTGGAATCTGGTCTTGTCGATTGCCTCAGCAAGCTTATGCTCTACTTCGATACAAACCGGGCAGCCGGCATGATAAAATATGGCTTTAAACATGATGTGCTCCTTTCTGGCAGGATTTAAGTCGATTAGAAAGTTTCGCTCCATAAGTTCAATATGGGATCCTGCGTCACATTAGACAAGAAGGCACTTTTCGGTGCGTAGGGAACAAAATGGTGTAAAACACGGCTAATAAGGCGGAAAAATTTTGATGAATTCTCGAAAAAACTATGAGTGCCTGGAGCAGGTGGTGGGATGCAAGTGGTCGGTTTCCGTCCTGATGGCCATTAAAAATGGTGTCGATCGCCCCGGTGCTCTCGAGAGGTACATTACGGGTATATCCACCAAGGTTCTTTCAGAGCGGCTAAGGAAACTGACCTCCTACGGATTGCTGCGAAAAGAAAGGTTCAATGAACTACCTCCACGAACGGTCTACTCCCTGACGCCGAAAGGTGAAAGGCTCGTCGATATCATACACAAGATTCACGAACTTGATGCCGAAGAGACCAATGTCCGGTAAGGACTCCTTGGCATTTTCCCTTGTTTCAAAAGCAACATGACCCGGAATCTACCCCAGAGCTCTTTTTCTGAAGCAATATTTACGGGAAATTCTTGCTGTAAAAATCTTCTTGCGCTATTCGCGATTCGCGAATAGCGCATATCCATGAATTTTAAGCCATAAGACATATTGGTTGGTTGTGATTTTGTAAACAGAGCATCGCTGATGCTGAATGTTTTTCTGTTGGAGTTTCCCATATTGGGAACTATACAACCCAAAATGGGATAGTTCAGACAGGTTTTTCTGTCCTGAGACTGCTTGGCATCGGTGCGCAATACATATTCTCTGGTAAACGACCCGTCATGACCATCTGTTATCTCCCCGGAACAAAGGGAATCAGACCCAGTCGGAAGGCTTCTTCCTGAAGCGGTGCATTGCGGATATCAATCGGGCCAGGTTCGGGGTCGGACCAAATCAACTAGTTGAAATTTAAAGAAAATGCCTGAAAAAATGCCCCTAAAATACGCTTACAGGTCGATTTTCGGGGGCAATATGGGCCTTCTAAGGATTTGGGGTAACCCTGAGGGAATCAAGGGAGGATTTTCTTTATCCTTCGAATTCTGCATGCTATAAATGAAATCAATCATCTAAAACGATTTGCAGATTTTCCGTTTTGCCGAGGCACTAATGGACAAGCTTATTGAAGACCATCGAGAGGAGATCAAACAACTTGCAGCGTTGCGTGGAGCGCGACGGGTGCGAGTTTTTGGCTCTCGTGCGCGTGGCGATGCAAGGCCCGACAGCGATGTTGATATCCTGGTGGATCTTGAGCAAGGGCGTTCCGCCCTGGCGTTGGGTGGGTTGCTGATGGATCTTCAGGACTTGCTGGGCCAACGGGTTGATGTTGTAACCGCCGCCGCTTTGCATCCGAAGATCCGGGAAAAGGTCCTACAACAGGCTGTTGATTTATGATTCTCTCTGAACGCGACCAAGTTTTTGTTGAGCACATGCTGGAGTGTATCGGCCGCATTGCAAAATATACAGCCGGCGATCGCACCAATTTTTTCCAATCTGAACTTGTGCAGGATGCCGTGGTCCGGAATCTTCAGGTATTGGCCGAGTCGAGTCAACGTTTATCCGAATCTGCTAAAAATACTCAAACCAACATCGATTGGCGGGCGATTGCCGGCTTTCGTAACGTCCTTGTCCATGATTACCTAGGCCTGGATCTGGAGACGATCTGGCTGGTAATCGAACAGGATATCCCTCAACTCGAAAAAGCTCTCAAAATAATGGCTGCCATTGAATAGTTCCTCTGCCCAGAGAGGGGCCGCGAAAGCCATGGCCCATGAAATCGTTTGACGTGGGGCTGAACATTTTACGGCCGTCCGTCATAGATTTTTTCATGCCCATCGACACATTCACTTCATTGAAAACTCTGCCGGTGTTCGGGGGTCGGACCAAATCAACCACTCAAAATGGACCTTCTAAGATTTTGGGAACCCGAAGGGAACGGGAACCCCGGAGGGGACAGAGTCAAATTGTTCAACATCCGTCGAGCATCCGGGTCGCGAGAGGGCAATTTATCGCATCCCTTGCAAGGTCCACCAATGATACTTCAAATGTCCAGACCTTTCAGACACATCATCCTGCCATCGCTTGCTGTCGTCGCTCTTGTGGGGCTGTATTTCACGCCTGTATCCCTCCTGAGTTGTGTCGCCCGGGGATTGGCGGCCCATACCATTGTTGCTGGATCGCTGCTGGCCGCTTTGGTGACAGTCGGGGTTGGATTGTCGAAAAGGATAAAAGGTGAGCCCGATTCAGTCTGGTAGATCATTTCAACGATGATTTTGACGATTCCTGCTCTGTTGCTTCTTGGCCCTCTGGGGTGAATGTTCCCAGGACTTCGACAGAATTCGGGGGACACCAATTCCACTTAGGCCTAATCTCGGTGGAAAATCAGTGATATGGGAGAAAAAGCATGACCTTACCATTTCCAGAGCCTGATTTTATCCGCACCAACGGCATCCGAATGGCCGTTTACCAGCAAGGGTGCGGGCTTCCTGTTATCTTTTGCCATGGATTTCCCGAGCTGGCCTTTAGCTGGCGCAAACAACTCTCCGTTCTGGCCGAGGCGGGTTATCGCGCCATCGCACCCGATCTAAGGGGATACGGAAAAACGGAAAAACCCGAGGCGATCGAAGCCTACGATATTCTGAACCTTGTCGACGATCTGACAGGACTGCTTGATGCCCTCGAACTGGACCGTGCAATCTTTTGCGGTCACGACTGGGGAGGTCACGTGGTATGGGAAATGCCCGCCTTTCATCCGGAGCGCGTGGCGGGTATCATCGCACTGAATACCCCGCACCGCTATTTTCAGCGGATGGGCCCCGATCCCATCCGTTGGATGCTTGAGAACTACAGCGATCGCTACTACCGGATGGCGTTTCTGGAAAAAGGGATTGAAATGGGGTTGACCGCCGAGGTCCTCCCCGCCTTTCTGGGAGGTCTTTTCCGGGCGCGGCCGATGACCATGGAACAGTATTTGGCAGCGCCACCATCGGTAAGAAACCTGGAGTTCGAGTTCATTCTGGAAGCGGCGCTGGCTCCCGAGCCCGCCGGGGTTCCTTTGATGTCTCGGGACGAATTGCAGGTCTATATCGATGCCTTTAAAGAGGGGGGTCTGACCGGCCCGATCAACTGGTATCGGAACATTGTCCGGAATGCCAGGATTCTCGACAAAGTGGACAGCCGGATCGAGGTGCCCTGCCTGATGATTTCCGCAGCCGACGATATATTTTTGCCTCCTTCTCTCACAGAGGGGATGGAAAGTCATTGTGCCGATCTGGAAAAATACGTTCTTCCCGAATGCGGTCACTGGTCGCAGTCGGAGAAACCGGCCGAGGTTAACCGCCTTATTCTGGACTGGCTGGAACGAAAATTCGACCCATGACCCTTGAAGGGGCCCCTGAGGGGACGCTGGTAAGTTATTAAAGTTATTTCAAAAAGTTACATAACTTACCAGCGTCCCGCGAGATAACTTACCAGCGTCCCGCGAGAAGTCCCCGACTTCGCCTGCTAAATTATTTTAAATCGAATCCGACCTTCCATAAAAAAGGACCTGCTTTTGCTTTCGGGAAGTCAGGGTTGAAAAGAGCCAGAATTAGAAGACTGATTAACCGCACGGGGCACTAGAAGCCATTCGTAAATCCTGTCGTTTCGATAGGCGGAAGTGGCCGTGCCGACGTGGTCCAGCCCTTCATCGACATAGACGCGGTCGCCCTGATTACCTTCCAGCGGTCGAAGTCGGAGTCTCTCAATAAATCCCGCACTATGATGCCTTGATATTTCTCCCGAAGAAAACCAGACCGGAAGACCTGGGTCTTTTTCCGGCAGCCTGGTCGGATCGACAGGCCAAAGCGCTCGCCATGGGGCGGGATGCTGCAGGGCAAGGTCGAAAACTCCGTTGCCGCCGAAACTGAATCCGGTGAGATAAGTTCTGCGCGGATCGCCCATATGTCGGGCTTGAATTTCCCCCACAATCGTCCTGACGGCTCTATCGTAAAAACGCCAGTTATCCCCCCTTATGGGAAGTTGGGGAGCGACGACAATGAATTTCTGACGGACCAGGGCGGGAGCCCCCGGAGACAGGGGACCATGTCGTGTCACTCCTTCGTGGACATCGGCAGGGGCCCCCTCGCCAAGACCATGCAAAAAACAGAGGACGGGATGCGTCTCAGAGGCCTTCTGTGGCGGCAAGGACAGGAGGAAACGCAAACCCGCCATCTCGTCGTGAAGGAATTCAGAAAGCTTCATTCTGATCTCCATCTGGGGAATGGTCGCCGACCATCATCTAAATATACCAGTCATAGGTGGGGCAGCTGCAAAATCAAATTGAAACTCTTGAGGAGGTGAGCGACCCTGAGGGAATCAAGGTAGGATTTTCTTTTCCCTTCGAAATCTGCATGCTATAAATGAATTCAAACGTTTGAGGCATTTGCAATCCTTTCCGGAGATTCCAATGACTGCCCGTAAAATTGATTTGCCACTTCAAGAGATTGCCGAACTCTGCCGGCGTTACAGGGTGCGGGAACTTTCGGTTTTTGGGTCATTTCTTGGCGAAGATTTTCGGCCGGAGAGCGATATCGATCTACTGGTGGAGTTTGCTCCTGATGCAGAAATCGGCTTTCTCGACCTGGCCAGAATGGGGCGCGAACTGTCCGGGGTATTGCACCGCCCTGTAGATCTGGTCCCCAAAGCAGGGTTGAAGCCGAAAATTCGGGACGAAATCCTTTCCAGTCGTAAGGTCCTCTATGCGGCGTGAGGAACTTTATTTGGCGGATATTGTCGAAGCCGCCGATGCAATCAAGGACTTTATCCAGGGAATGGAGCGTTCCCATTTCCTTGGTAATGATCTTGTCCGAAGCGCTGTCTGCAAAAACTTATGATCATCGGGGAGGCGGCGGCCCGTTTGCCCAAAGAATTTCGGGACTGCCATCCTGAAATCCCCTGGGTGGATATTGTGGCCTTCCGCAACATCGCCGTTCATGCTTATTTTTCCGTTGACTGGGCATTGTGTGGACTGCTGCTATGAAAGACGCACCCGATTTGCGGCAGGTGGTGACGAAAATTCTTGATACCGAATATCCCGAACAAAAATAGTGAAATCCTTTACTGATGGCATTGCAGGCCGGCCTTCCGCCGCTGGATTTTTCTGAGCTCAAGGGGGACGGTCGGGAGGGGTATTTCTCTGTAGTTCGCGCAGGGCTGGATTGCGATTACCGCCCGATGGAAAAAATATTCACCAGGGTTATTGATCGGAGGTTGAAGTTTTGTGGTCTTTGAAGGCAGGAGAATCCTCTTTTACGAAGCCATCGGTTTCCTCCCTGAGGTATATCGGCAACAAGCGGGTTGGCGCGGTTGCCGCTCCTATCTTCCTTACTTTGAACGGTTATGATTTCGACGCTCCGGAGGACGATTTTGCCGACATGGTGTTGGCTGTCGCCGTGGCGGGCCGAAGTGGCCGTGTTCATCCGTCGTTGGACCAAGCATCTTGAGTCGGCAGGGCGCTTTGTGCTTGGACGATGAAGTAGATCGAAAAACAAAGGGGCTACGCTGTGAAGCGTAACCCCTTGTTTTTTCTATGGTGCCGAAGGCCGGAGTCGAACCGGCACGCCCGGAGGGCAACGGTTTTTGAGACCGTCATGTCTACCAATTCCATCACTTCGGCGAAAATTTTTGCGGAATGGAAACGAATTATAGTGAGAGAAGGTGCACCGGTCAAGCGTTTCATTTTGACCGGCGGTTTTTCTTTCAGGAATTCTGCTCTTCAATTTTTTCGCGCAGCCGGTCTGCCCATGGTCCCCTCCGAAGGGGGCGGTCTTCCACCGTGGTAATGGACAGGGTGTCCATCAGAGAGTTGGTGAGGAAAGCCTCCTCAGCCGCGAACAGTTCCTCGACAGTTATCGGTCGCTCTTCGCCGGGCAGGTCAAGAGCTGCGGCGGCCCCCAGAACCTGCCGGCGCATAATGCCGGCCAGCACAAGTTCGCCGGCGGGTGGGGTGACCAGGGCGCCTTTCTGCACAATGAACAGGTTGCTTGTCGCTCCTTCGAGGACCTGGTTTTCCGGGGTGAGGAACAGGGCCTCGCGGGCGCCCCGGCTTCTCGCATGATTTACGGCATAGAGACAGTCGGCGTAATTGCCCCGTTTCATCTGCGGCAGGTGGGAGAGGGGATTGATCCGCTGGTTCGGGGCGAAGACGCAGGCGGCGCCTTGCTCTCTTTCCTCCGGGGATGGCTCGTGGTAGGGGAGGGCGCTGATGAAGAAGCGGCCCTGGCCGCCGGGGGGAAATTCGATGCCGGCATGGCTGCCCCGGGTGACGGTCAGGCGCAGGCGGGCCACGGGTGCGTCGATGCGGCTGACGGTGTCGAGGAGGGCCTGGCGGATGCGTGCGGCATCCAGGGGGAAGCCGAGCAGTCGGGCCGACAGACGAAGCCGGTCGAGATGATCGTCGAGAAAGCGGATTCGTCCGGTCCTGGCCTTCAGGGTTTCGAACAGACTGTCGCCGAACAGCACCGCGCCGTCGTTCAGCGGTAGTCCGGCTTGCCCGGCATCGACGAATTCCCCATTAAGGTTAAGGATCATGGTTCCTCCTCCAGGGCCTGACGCAGGGCGGCGCCCTTGGCCAGGCATTCGAGCCATTCCCTCTCCGGTTCCGAGTCGGCAACAATGCCGGCGCCAACCTGGTAGGTCAGGTCCTGGCCGAATTTTTGAAAAGTCCGGATCAGGATGTTGAAATCCATTTCGCCGGTGACGCTGATGTAACCGGCGCCGCCGGTATAGGTGCCGCGTCCTACCGGCTCCAGTTCCTCGATAATTTCCATGCACCGCTTTTTGGGAACTCCGGTGATGGTGCCGCCGGGGAAGACCGCGCGGATCAGGTCGAAGGGCCCCGCGCCGTCGACCAGTTCTCCCCGGACGTTGGAGACGATGTGGGTGACGTGCGAATAGCGCTCCAGGGTCATCAGTTCGTCGACCTCGACGCTGCCGGGTTGGCAGACCTTGCCCAGATCATTGCGCTCCAGGTCGAGGAGCATGATGTGCTCGGCACGCTCCTTGGGGTGGCCGAGCAGTTCCCGGCCGAGTTGTAGGTCTTCCGGCGGGGTGAAGCCCCGTGGGCGGGTGCCGGCGATGGGCCGCAGCTCGGCGGTGCGGCCGCGCAGCGAGACGAGCCGCTCCGGGGAGCAGGAGATCAGATCGAGGTGCGGGGAATGCAGCAGCCCGCCGAAGGGGCTGGGGTTGATCCGGCGCAGGCGGGCGTAGATGTCCGCCGCAGTGAGTTCGGACCTGCCCTCGAAGCGCACGGAGAGGTTGGCCTGGTAGATGTCCCCGGCGGCGATGTAGTCCTTGGCGCGTCTTACGATGGTTTCGAACTCTGCTTGTTTCATTCCGGGCACAAGCTCATAGGTCCCGGAGCGGAGGGGATGGGATCGGGACAATTCCGGGACGCTGCGGATTTCCCCTTCCAGGGCCGACAGATCGTCGCCGGGATCGAGGGTGGACAGTGTCAATAAACGGCTCTGGTGATCGTAGACGGCACAAAGATCGACCCAGTTCAGCCACAGGACCGGCACCGGCCGATCGCGGCGGGCCTGACGCGGCAGGCTTTCGATCCAGCCGGCCAGATCGTAGGCGAGGTACCCGAAAAATCCTCCGCAGAAAGGGGCAGGATTGTCCTGCAGAGGCACCCGCCGATCGTGGTGGATTCTTGCCAGCGTGTCGAAGGGATCGCCGGGCAGGATCGTTTCCACACCGTCCCGAATGTTCACCAGTCCATCGTCGTTCAGCCGATAGGCTTCGCGGCTGCGCAGGGCCACGATGCTGTAACGCCCCGTGCGGGCCCTCGGTTCGGGAGTTTCCAGAAAACCCGGTCCTTCCGGCGACAGGCGCAGAAAGAGGCTCAGCGGATCGAAGCGGTCGAGGGAAAAGGTATGCTGTCGGAGGGTCATCGAATTCAGAATCAGGTCTCTTGAAAAGAAGCGAAATTTTTGCTGGTGATGCGCCGTGGGTACCTTATTTTCTGGCATTGCAAATTGCAAGCGAATTTGTCTGTTGATGGCCGATGCTTGGCAAACCGCTCCCTGCTTTTCTTGAATTGTTAAATGAAGCTGGTATCTTTTGGACAGGGAAAAGAGAGACGGATCAAATTGTCAATGCCCGGAATTTGAAAAGGAAGAGGAGTTGCTTATGAATGTATTTGAATATGCCATGGGCATGGAAACGGACGCGGAGGCCTTTTACAGAAAGCTGGCTGATCACACCGGACATAAAGGGATCAAGAAGATTTTTCTCGATCTGGCCGCCGATGAACAGCGGCATTTTCGAACTTTCGAGGCGCTGAAGGAAAAAACCTCCACCGCCGTCACGGATAGCCCGGCTCTGAATGATGCAAAAAATATTTTTTCCGAGCTGATGCCTGAGAAGGCAGGATTAAAAGATCTGAAAGGGGATCTCGAGGCTTACCGCTATGCCATGAAGCTGGAAGCGGACGCTGCCAGGTTCTATATGGACATAAAGGAAAAGGAACAGGATCCGCAGGTCAGGAATCAGCTGGATAAGATCATCCGGCAGGAATTCCACCATTTCCTGATCGTGGAGAATCTGTATCACTTCGTCGATGGCCCCAATCAATATCTGGCCTGGAGGGAATTCAGCAATCTGGATGAATTCTTCCAGTTCGGCCGCCGAGTGGATCTTTAGCAGGCGATGGCCTCTCCTGTCGCGCCAGAACCGGATGCCCGATGCCGAATTTGCTGCAGATCGTAGAGATCGAAATGGCCGGAGGCGGTTGAGGTTGCAATAGTCCCAGATAATGAGTTAAATTCGCTTGATGAAAACTCCAAAGAGATTTTTTCGATCTTGCATTTTCATAGGCCCGTATTAGGGTTGAATTGCTTGGCCGTACAAGCATGAACCAGGGACTTCAGCCCTTGCAAAAACTTATGCGGGCTGGTCCCCTTCTTTAACCGCTGAAACTGGAGGATTTTTACAATGGGAAAAATGGGCGAACTTTATCAGACTGCTGACTGGAAAACGGAAAAACACGTGCCTGTGATCGAGATTCTTTCCGGTTCCGTCAAGGCAGATGAGCTGTTTTCGGTCAAAATCTCTCTCGGCAAGGAGGTAGCGCACCCCAACACCACCGAGCATCACATCCGTTGGATCAAGCTTTATTTCAAAGGGGATGGGGACAAATTTCCTTACGAGGTCGGCAACTATGAGTTCTCCGCCCATGGAGAATCCGTCGCGGGGCCGAACCAGGGGCCGGTCTATACCAATCATTCGATAACGACGGAAATGAAGGTCAATAAGGCTGGCATGCTGTATGCCACGGCCTATTGCAACATTCATGGATTGTGGGAAAACACCCTGGAAGTCAAGATATAACCGGTTCAGCGCCGGGCGGGATGGTTTTTCGGGATCAGGGTTTCTTCAAGAGGCTGGGGCGGAAGAGGCGCGATTTGTACGCGGAGAAGCTTTCTTTTGAAAAATTTTCCAAAGGAGAATCCAACCATGGCCAAAACTCCCTATGTAGACAAGGATGTCTGTATCAGTTGCAACCTCTGTGTGGACATGCTGCCCGAGGTATTCAAACTGGACGAAGACAACCTGGCGGAAGTTCATGATCCAAATGGTGCCCCTGAAGAAAAAATTCAGGAGGCCATCGATTCCTGTCCTGTTTCCTGTATTCACTGGGAAGAATAGGGGCTGACCGGCCCCGCAACAGAAAAAGGGGTTGGTCGATTCGACCGGCCCCTTTCTTATTATGGCGCATTCGGAGCAACTGTTATTGGAGGGAACTCGATGAAAAGAACGACGAGGATAACCATTGTCGATGGAATTGCTTTTGTCTCTTTTCTGTTCCTGATTGCGACCGGCCTGGTGATCCGCTATGTGCTTCCGCCCGGCAGCGGCGGCATCGAAGGATATGGCACCGGCTGGAGAGCGGCCGCCCGCCCGGTGTCCGTGCTCTGGGGACTGACCCGCCATGAGTGGGGCCATCTCCATTACCTCGTTTCCGTTATATTTCTCGTGGTGATCGCAATCCATCTTTTCGTTCACCGGCGGAGCATGACAGCCTGTTTCCGCAGGAAGGAGGAGAGTCAATCCTGTCTGCCGGCCCTGATCGGCATCGGCGCCGTCATAGGTCTGCTGGCACTCGCTGTCGCTCTGGTTTTCAGCCCGGCGAAAAAGGTGCCCCGGCAGGAATTGCGGCAGGAACAGATGGAGAATGGGCCTTCCGGCGCTCTTGGCCGGGATGTGCAGTGAAAAAAAAGGAAAATACTGACCCTCTCCCTTCCCGGCATTCCCTTTGGGAATTTGGGCATCAAAAAGCAGATGATGACTATCCTCAGACCGAAAAAGTTTGTTAGGAGCACTTGGCTTGCCCTGCCCATCGAGAAATTTTCTTGACGGGATTTCGTTCCCAATGCTATTGCTTTTTTTAAATTAATTTTCATTCAATATGTCGATAGGGGCGGCTGTTTGGCAAAAGCAGGCGAAGCATCCTATTCAAAAAGCCACTCGGCCAGCAAAGCTGGTCAAGTGGCTTTTTGCGTTTTTAGCCGACCGCCGTAACGCCCTTCCGGCCCTGCGCCATGGCGGTCGCGCACGTCCCCTTTTACAAGCCCCGTTATTCGACCCGCGAAACAATTGGAATCACTGGTTGCGGGGATGGCTCAAGCAGGGCATTGCGTCGACACCGGGACCGTCGGATGAAACTATAAGCCTATAGCGGGGAGGACAAAATGGCGCCATTTCCAGAATACGATCAATTTGATGGGGTCGGCCTGGCGAAGTTGATCCAAGAGGGAAAGATTAGCAGCTTGGAAGTGTGTGAAGAGGCTATTCGCCGTGCCGAAAGCCTTAATCCCAAATTGAATGCGATCGTAACCAAGATTTACGATTCGGCGAGAGAAGCGGCGAAGAAACCCTCCAGTGACGCTCCTTTCTGCGGTGTTCCCTTTCTGCTGAAAGATGCGCACCATGCCTTGAAGGGCTTTCCCATGAGCTGCGGAAGCGTGTTGCTCAAAACTTACGCCCCGCAACATGATGCGGAAATCGTGCGTCGCTTCAAGAAAGCCGGTTTGGTCATACTCGGCAAGACCAACACGCCCGAGTTCAAACTCGCTTACGTTACCGAGCCCCGGGCCTTTGGGCCGACCAGGAACCCGTGGAATCCTGATTATTCCTGTGGCGGCTCCAGCGGAGGATCGGCCGCGGCGGTAGCTGCCGGCATCGTGCCTATGGCATCAGCCACGGATGAGGGAGGCTCCATTCGGGTTCCCGCATCCTATTGCGGCCTGTTCGGTTTTAAGCCGAGCAGGGGGCGTAACCCGGTAGGACCCGACTTCGATGAGGAATGGGACGGCATGTCCCACAGCCACGTGATTACACGGTCGGTTCGCGACTCCGCCGCCATGCTCGATGCGGTCTGCGGCTTTGAAAACGGAGCGCCCTACGGCATTGCCAACCAGGAAAGGCCCTTCCTCGAAGAAGTGGATATTGCACCAGGGAAGTTGCGGATCGCTTTTTACCTGCGTTCAGCCTACGGAAAGAACATACATCCCGAATGCGTTAAGGCGGTAAAGCAGACATGCGCGCTGCTCGAAAGTCTGGGCCATGAAGTCGAAGAAGCAGAGCCCGACTTCAGGGAGGAAGACGCCGCGCTGAACTGGATCATCGTGGTGACCGGGAATGCCGCCGCGCTTGTCGACAAACTGATACAGGAGTATGGACGCTCCAGGGTTGAGCATGATCTGGAATTCTCCAACTACTCCATGTACAACAGCATTGGGCGGAGTCTGAAAGCACTCGACTTTGTGAAGGCTAAACGCAGATGGAGGCAGTTCGGGGTAACCATGGATCAGATGTTGAATCGATATGACATGGTGCTCACCCCAACTTTGGGAGAGCCGCCCGTGCCTGTCGGTTCCCAAAGGCTCGGCAGGGCAGATCAGTTTTCGATGAAGTTATTCGCTTCTTCTTTCGGGAGAATGATGCTGACCAGCCGCAAACTAAGCGACTTGATGCTCGAAAAAACCGTCGATACGATATTGAAAGGTCAGATGCCGTTCACCTTCCTTGCCAACATCACCGGACAGCCGGCAATGTCTGTACCGTTGCATTGGACGGGGGACGGGTTGCCTTGCGGGGTACAGTTTATGGGTCGTTATGGTGATGAGGCGAAGCTGCTGAGACTCGCCGGCCAGTTGGAAAAGGCACAGCCTTGGTTTGATAAGAGGCCGCAGATTTTAAAGTGAATCTCCACCACAGACACGTAATCAGAGGCACTTGCAGGCGGTGACCGCGCTGGCTGCCAAGCCCTGATCCTTAATCGACCTGATTGAGAACAATGACGAACCAGCCGGTCGCCTTGATTTGCGTCGCGCTAGCCTTGTACTGGGTGTCGCCGTCTTTCAAGGAAAAGTTCCACAGGTTTTTCCCCGGCGCTGATTTGGCGACCTCCAGGGCGAGATGCCCTGCCTGATTATTCAGGTCGATGGAAGAGAGTCTGGCCTCTGCCGATTTGTCCGAAATCTCCTTGCCGTAATACAGTACCGCGGTTTTCGCCTCGTTGTTGAACGTATTGATTTCCCTCATACCCTTATCCTGACTGCTGGCGATAGCCATCCCGTTTTTGTCCATGATCAGACAGAGGAGCCTGCCGTTGGAGTCGGCAACAGGCTTAAGGGTCTGGTTTGCCAGTTGGGTCAGGGTGATGTCCCGGGAAACGACTCCCAGGAGCTTGCCCTGCCCGTATAGAGGATAGGAGACGGTAACCATCATCCCGGCTCCGGCAAGGTCCAGATAGGGCAGAGTCCAGCCGAAAGTGCGGTTTTCAAAATCTGCAGCCATATAGAATATCTGCTCCGTGGGGGGGAAGTTGTTGACCGCTTCGCCGAGAGGCAGGTACGGATAGATTAGAAAAGCCTCTTCCCTGGTGGTCAGGTAGACCCAGGAATCGTTGAATGTCTCATAGGCGAGCCTGAAAAGGGGTGCCACCTGGGTGAAGGTGTTGAATTCGCGCCAGGCCTCTTTTGTAGGCTTTTTGCCGCGGTAATAGATGTAACTGGCCTGAGGAGCCTGGTAGGCCGGTTCAGGGCCGTCAGCAGTGGGGCGGAAAATGATCGTCTGGTTGTCCTCCGAAGACCGGGCCAGCCATTTGGCCATCTCCTGATCGGACATGGCGGGAGTTTCTTCATAGGCACGCACATACGCCTTCCCCAGGGCCTTGATGCTGTTGCTCATGGTGGCCAGATTCATTTCGATGGCCCGGGCCAGAAGGAGCGTGGTGGTGTCGGCATGGTTTTCCCCCGCCAATAGATCCGAAACCGGCCAGGCTACGGTAAGGGCGAACAGAACGATACTCAGGAGTTTGGCTCTCATGTCAATTCCTCCCGGTTTTTCGTGATCTTCAAGGTGCCGACGAATGGTCCTAGTTGTAATGATAGGGTAATGCCAGGCGAGGACAAGTTTCGAGGCAAAATTCAGAAGCCATTGACTCGTGTATTCCGCTGCTGATAACTTAATGACACTTCAATCTCAAAGGAAGGAGAGCGTTATGGAGCTTGTGAGCAGATGCAATAAGGCAGAGGAGGGACCGGGGGGCTAATCTTACTTTTTCCCCTTCCCCCAACCTTTCTTTGCCCGGTATTGATGCCGGGTTTCTGTATAAATCAAGAAACCCACCCGATTTGGCATCTGTTTGCCAAATCATTTTCTTTTCGGATTCTCAATCCGAAGGGGGTTTCTATGTCTGAATTATCTCTTTCCTTGCCCGACCTGGGCTGGAGTCATTTTTTTCAACAACAACTGAGCCTTGAGGAGTGGGAGTCAACAACTCCCGTCCGCGTCCTGGCCGTTCACCGCAACGTCATCGATGTTGCCGGCGAACAGGGTCGCCGGATGATCACTTTGCACGGGCACTGGCATCTGAAAGATTCTGAAGACCTGCCCACTGTCGGGGACTGGCTGCTTCTTGATCCATCAACCGGCTTGGCGCAAAGGATGCTGGAACGCAAGAGCCTTTTTCACCGCAAGGCGGCAGGGATCGAATCCAAGGTGCAGCTGATAGCGGCCAATGTCGATACCCTGTTTATCGTCACGTCCTGTAATCAGGATTTCAATCTTTCGCGTCTTGAACGTTATCTGGCTCTGGCTCTGGAGGCAAAAGTCGAACCGGTGGTGGTGCTGACCAAGGCCGATCTGGTGGAGGATACTTCCGAATATCGACGACAGGCCATGAGCCTGAATCCAGGTCTGGAAGTCGTAACGGTCAACGCACTCGATTCTTCCTCGGCAGCGTCGCTGGTCTCCTGGTGTGCCAGAGGCCGGACGGTCGCTCTGGTCGGGTCGTCAGGGGTCGGCAAGTCAACCCTGATCAATACTCTTTATGGTTCGCACCGGCAGGAGACCGGGGCGATCCGCGAAGATGACGCCAGGGGGCGCCACACCACGACCTCCCGAACCCTGCACCCGCTCCCTGAGGGTGGTCTGCTCATCGACAGCCCGGGTTTGCGCGAATTGCAGCTGAGCGAGTGTCAAAGGGGTGTGTCCTCTTTGTTTGAGGATATTGAGTCGTTGGCGCGAAGCTGTCGCTTCAACGATTGCCTTCACCAGCACGAAGACGGCTGCGCCGTAAAGTCAGCCGTCGCCAGGGGAGACCTGAGCCCCAGGCGTTTTGCCAGCTATCAGAAGCTTTTGGCGGAGCAAGAGCGAAACGCCGAATCCATTGCCGAGAAGCGCCGTCGCGAACGGGACTTTTGCAAGCATGTCCGAAGCGTTATGGCTGCACGGCGGAAGGAGCGCAACGGGTGCTAAAATTTAGGCTGTGTGAGATGCAGTGAGATGGGATCGGGTAGGAGGCGGGGTCACCCCCGCCGTCCTCCCACACCACCGTGCGTACGGTTCCGTACACGGCGGTTCACAAAGCGCTCTGAAAGCGTCTGAGACTGTCTACCAAGCAGATCAGCCCCAGTTTATCGAAGAAGGATTTTCGAAACGCATCGTGCATGTGCGAGGCTCCTGCATTCCACCAGGGGCCTCGCCCGTTTTGAGCCGACTTCCATGCTCTGAGTTCCGACAATCCCCGCCGCATCAAATTCCTGGCCCGCGTGAAAGAGCGCTTCCACTGCCGCCATAGAATGCAGCGCAGTTTCCGCCTGACCCAGCTATCCAGTTCTTCGAAGATGCCTTTGACTTCCGCCAGACGGAAGTAGGCGATCCAGCCCCGCAACTTCGGGGTGGCCTCTTCGATGATCCGTTTGAGGCTGCGTCGGTGAAGGGCCGAACACGAGGCGCCATTCAGGAGACTCGAATTTCGATGACGATCGAAGAAGCAGAAGCCCTGATTGAGAGATCAGGGGCCGGGCCCGAGGCTCCGTCCGGGTCGAAACCCGTAGGAGCTCTTGGAGAAGTCTGGATCGAACAGCCGCATCAGCTCCTGATGCAGCGCCTGCTGAATGAGCCGGTCCAGCACCGTGGGGATGCCGAGCATGCGCATCCCGCCGCCGGCCCACCAGGCGGTACAAGCAGCCCGCAAGCATGTGGCCGAAGGGCGGCGGTGGGTGGTCGATATCGACCTGGAGAAGTTCTTCGACCGGGTCGGACACGACGTGCTTATGGCACGAGTGGCCCGCAAGGTCAAAGACCCCCGTGTACTGCGACTGATCCGCAGATACCTGAGGGCCGGAGTGCTCGAAGGGGGGATCGTCTCGCCACGGGTGGAAGGGACGCCGCAAGGCGGCCCGCTCTCGCCGCTGTTGTCGAACATCCTGCTTGACGAGTTCGACAAGGAACTGGAGAGGCGCGGCCACGCCTTCTGCCGTTATGCCGATGATTGCAACATTTACGTGCGCAGTCGCCAGTCGGCGGAGCGGGTCATGGCTTCGCTGATCCAGTTTCTCGAACAGCGGCTGAAACTCAAGGTCAACCGCGTCAAAAGCGCCGTTGGCCGCCCCTGGGAGAGAACCTTTCTGGGTTACAGGATGACCTTTCACAAGAAACCGCGGCTCAAGGTGGCTGAAGGCTCTGTGAAACGGTTCAAGGCCAACCTCAGAGAGCTCTTTCGTCGGGGGAGGATGGTCAACCCCGGCTACTAGGGCCTCTGCTGACTTCTGCCGACCCGTCCCGACGCCTCTCGACGCCGGTAGCACGAGGCAGATCGGCAGATCTCCCAGGGTAATGCGCGTGACCTTCCTCCCATATACCCGCCGCATCTACAGCCCCACCCTCCCGGATGGCTATGGGGCTTTGAAGATTATGGCCTTCTCGCCCGGATGGAACTGCCTCGTATGCGATTTCTGTTCGTCGGGCCGGGAGTTTGCCTGCGGCTTCCTTCAGATTCCACCTCGCGGTGGACACCCTTGCCGTTCGGCTAGTGGTTCCCGCCATCAGGGTCCACAGGGGACTTACACCCCCAAGTCATCCGGTTATCACCACAACAACCGGAACAGCGCCAGTCAAGGCGCTACGCGCCATGCCTGGCGCACCATAAAAAAAGGGGTTACGGAAAATTCCATAACCCCTTGATATTCTTGGTGGAGCTAGGCGGGATCGAACCGCCGACCTCTTGAATGCCATTTATCCCTGCTCGGCCGTATGTGGTTGAAATTATTGCTCCCTTTCGATTTTCGGTCCACTCATGTAGTGAACCTGTTTGGCCTGTCCCTGGCGTAATCTTACGATGCTGATCTGGGTGTAGCGCTGGGTTGTGCGGATCTGGGTGTGGCCGAGAGTGTCTTGCACCAGGCGCAGATCGCCGGTGGCTTCGAGGGTGTAGGTGCCGCAGTGTGGCGCAGGGTGTGGAGCCTTTGATCTTCGACGGGGGCGACCGGCTCGCCCTGGCTCGAAGAATATCCTGACAGCAAGCTGTCTTAAGCGGTTGCCGCTGCCTGCGTCGCGCCTTCTCGGCTTAACTCCAATCAGGCCTGTGCACGGCTTGGCGGGAGTTTTAAGGGCGACCGGCGATCAACGTCTCAAGGGTTTGCGGTTTGCCGAACAGAAAGCCTTGCCCCAGCCGGCATCCGAGTGTTTGCAGCAAGTCTCTTTGAGCTTCGGTCTCGATCCCCTCGGCCACTATCTCCATTTGCAGGGCATGGGCCACCGCTATAAAAGCTTTGACCAGGCCGGCCTTGCGCGGGTCTTGGTCGATGCCGTCAACGAAAGACCGGTCAATTTTCAAAACATCCATGGGAAAGCGCCTGAGATAGTCGAGGGCCGAATAACCGGTGCCGAAATCGTCGATGGCGATGGTGATGCCGAGACCCCGCAGTTTCTTCAGTGTTTTGCGGATGCTCCAGTGCTCGTCGAGCATCAGGCTCTCGGTGATCTCCAGTTCCAGCCACTGCGCCCGGCATCCGGTTTCCCTGAGGATGGTTTCGACTTCTCCGGTCAAATCATGCTGTATGAACTGGCGGCATGAAAGGTTGACCGCCACCTTGAGGGGGGAGGAGCTGTGACGGTTGAGAATGACGGCCTCACGGCAGGCGTTGCGCAGTACCCATTGGCCGATGGAGAGGATCAGTCCGGTTTCTTCGGCTATGGGGATGAATTGGAGCGGCGACAGCAACCCCTGTTGTGGGTGTCTCCAGCGCAACAAGGCCTCGGTTCCCACCACTTGACCGGTTCTGAGCAAAACCTTGGGCTGATGGAGCAGGAGCAGCTCTGCTTTGTCGCAGGCGTGGCGCAGCGCGGAACCGAGGGACAGCCTTTCCATGGTGCGGTGGGAGAATTCCGGGCTATAGATTTGAAAAGTGTTCCTCCCTTTCCGCTTGGCGCTGAACATGGCCGCATCTGCAAAAGCGAACAGTTCGTTCAACTCGATGCTGTCACGAGGGTAGAAGGCGATTCCGATGCTGCCGGAGATGAACAGTTCCTGTCCATTGACGAAAAAGGGCTGAGCCAGCACTTGGAGGATTCGGCAGGCGAAATTGTTCGGTTCTTCGGCATTCTCAAACGGCAGCAGGATGGCGAATTCGTCGTCGCCCATGCGCGCAATGGTGTCCGATTCACGGACGCAATTAGACAGCCGGCCGGTTACCTGGCGAAGTAGTTCGTCGCCGGCCTTGTGTCCCAGGGTGTCGTTGATATCCTTGAAATGATCGATGTCGAGCAGCAGGAAGGCCAAGGGTTTCTCGCAGCCTTCCGGTCCGGAAACCGCCTCGCGAAACCGCCTTTCGAACAGGGCACGGTTGGGCAGCCCGGTCAAAACGTCAGTAAAAGCAGAGCGCATGTCACGAATCACCGCCAGCACCGACTGAACTTTGTCGTCTTTGTCGAATTCCGGTTCAAAGCGAGGATGGAGCCAAACGATCGAACCGTCGGGTTGGATGTGGCGAAGTTCCGCTTCCTGGGAGACTCCTGTTTCAAACACCCTCTGTAAAGCGGCCTGGTAAATTGGCAGGTCGATCTGGCCTTCGCTCGAGATGTGGCGGCCGATCAGCCAGTCCCTGCTCTTGCCCACCAGGCGTTCAAAGGCCGGATTGACGTACAGGCGGTACAGCCGGCGATCATAGCGGACGATGGCGTCCGGTGAGTTTTCCGCCAGGCTGCGAAATTCCTGCTCCCGGGACAGGAGAGACTCTTTGGCCTGATTTTGGGCGGTAATATCCCGGCAGTAGCAGAACATGAATGATTTGTCCCCCTTTTCCGCCGGTGTCGATAAAATTTCGACATTGTAGATGCTGCCGTCTTTGCGCCGATGGCGGGACTCAAAACGGCGCTCTTCCTTCATGTTCCGATGGGCAATGCTCATCGCTTCTATCTCTGCTCGGCTGTGGTCGGCATCCCAGTCCCAAGGGTGCAGCTCGGACACCTCCTCCACAGTGTAGCCGAGCATTTGTGCGAAGGCGGGATTGGCGTAGGCAACGGTTAGGCCGTCCGTATCCAGGACGACGATGCCGTCATTCGAGCGCTCCATGAGCAGCTTCCAAAAGCTGATTTCTTCCTGCAACTGTTGATGATGCAGTAGATCATCGGTCATATTTCTGACCCGGAAAAAAGAAAGAGAGTATCCTGCCTGCCACGAAACATGCGGTGTCTCACCGATTTTTTATCCAGCCAATCTGTCGAGTGCCGTCTGGACAGGATAAACTAGCGAACATTGTGCCAAAAAAAGAAAAAAACTAAATTGGCATTCGTAATTTTCATCAGAATGAGAATAAGACGGTCGGAGGGGGTCGGATCGGAAAGTCGACGAAGGTGATTTGGGCAAGAAAAAAGGGTTACGGAAAAATCCGTAACCCCTTGATTTTTTGGTGGAGCTAGGCGGGATCGAACCGCCGACCTCTTGAATGCCATTCAAGCGCTCTCCCAGCTGAGCTATAGCCCCTCTTTACGAGAGCCACTTTATAGCAAAGGGTTCCTCGCACTGTCAACAGCTTTTTTCCGCACCTTGATTATTTTGGGGAATGGTGTCAGATGCAGAAGCTGACCAGGGAAAGCCCTGCGGCTATAAGCAGGAAGGGATCGCACTGGTGGATTTTGCCGAGGCAGAGTTTGATCAGGACATAAGAGAGAAAGCCGAAGGCCAGGCCCGTGGCGATGGAATAGGTCAGGGGCATGACGAGCAGGGTCAGGAAAGCGGGGAGACCCTCTTCCAAATGGCGGAAGTCGATCTCGCCGATGCCGCGCATCATGAAAACGCCGACCATGATCAGGGCCGGAGCGGTGGCGAAGGTCGGAACGGCAGCGACTAAAGGAGAGAAAAAGGCGGCGAGGAAAAACAGGATGGCGGTGGTGACTCCCGTGAGGCCGGTGCGGCCGCCGTCGGCGACTCCGCTCGCTGATTCCAGGTAGGCGGTGGTGGTGCTGGTGCCGAGCAGCGCGCCGGCGACGGTGGCGAAGGCATCGGCCGTCAGCATGCGGCCGAGTTTGGGAATCCGTCCCTGATCGTCGACCATGTCGGCTTCGCGACAGACGGCCACCAGGGTGCCGAGGCTGTCGAACAGGTCCATGAACATGAAGGTGAAGATGGCGGGCCACAGGGACAACCGGAGGGCCGCAGGAATATCGAGCTGGAAGGCGAGGGGGGCCGGTGACGGGGGGAGGGAGAGCAACCCCCGGGGCGGGGCAGAGATGCCGAAAGCCATGGCGAGCAGGGCGACGCACAGGATGGCGAGCAGTAGCGCGCCACGTACCCGGCGGGTCAGCAGCAGGGTGGCCAGCAGCAGGCCGAGCAGGCCGAGCAGGACGGACGGGGAAAAGTCGCCGAGTTGCACCAGCACGGCATTGCTTTTGACAATAAGACCGAGACTTTGAAAACCGATGAAGGCGATGAACAGGCCGATACCGCCCATGATGCCGAGTTGCAGGGAGGTTGGTATGGCCTTGAGCAGGCGTTCCCGAAAGCCCAGGGCCGTCAGAATCAGGAAGACCACGCCGGAGAGGAAGACGACGCCGAGGGCGGTCTTCCAGGGAAGCCCCTGGCCGAGCACCAGGCTGTAGGTGAAAAAGGCGTTCAGGCCCATCCCCGGAGCCATCATTAGCGGAGCGTTGGCCCACAGGGCCACCAGCAGGGTGGCCAGGCCGGCGACCAGGCAGGTCACGGTGGTCAGGGCCGCCTGGTCCATGCCGGTTTCCGCCAGCATGGCCGGATGCACCAGGATGATGTAGGACGCGGCCAGAAAGGTGGTGGCTCCGGCGGTCAGTTCCGTGCGAATGGTGGTGCGGTGCTCCCGCAGTGCAAATAGCCTGTCCAGCATAATCCCTCCCGGCACTGAATCCGTATGCGGAAAAAGTTTCTAATGCACCGGAACCTAGCATAATTACCGGGAGGGAGCAATCGTCGTTGCCGGTCAGACGCCCTGTTCGGCCGGGCGGGTCCGGAACAGGGTCAGCAGCATCTTGAAGCGTTCCACGGCCTGGACCTGGTGGGACACGCCGCCGGGCATGAGCAGGATCTCTCCAGCCTTGACCCGCACCGGTTTGCCGCCGATGGCGATTTCCGCCTCGCCGTCCAGGATTTGCACGAAGGCATCGAAGGGGACGGTATGTTCGGACAACCCCTGTCCCTTGTCGAAGCTGAACACGGTCAGGGTGCCGGTCTCATCCTGAAGCAGGGTGCGGCTGACAACGGATCATTCCTGGTAATCCGTCATGGTCTCAAGCTCGGTCGGCTGGGCGGGGGGAAGGTTCAGCGTGGTCTTGTAGCGTGTCATGGCAGTCTCCTTGGTTGATGGTTGTTGGAAACATTATCTGTGGCCCATGGTCCGTCAACCTTGATGTACATCAAAATCAACCACATCTCTCGAGCTTTTAGAATTTAATTTAATGTGTTGAAACTAAATCCTGTTTTGGTCTATTGTTAATAAAATCTTAAGACAGGATCGATTTGGTGATCCGAAATATGGATATCTGCTTTTATTTCTATCAGGGAGGGATGAGTGACTCGATTGGCCAATCGATCCCGGCTGCATTTGGCGGTCGGGGGCGATGAATTCTCCGTACTCAGCCTCACCGGCCGGGAGGCCCTGAACCGGCCCTTCACCTTTAGCGTCAGCGTGCTCGCCGACGGCTGGTCGCAGGTGGCCGACCGTCTGGGCGCCACTGCCTCGATCACCCTGATCGCCGCCGACGGATTCCAGCGACGGGTCAGCGGCATCCTTACCGGGATCGAGGGCGAAGCCGACCTGGCCGACGGCCGCAGCATTATCCAGCTTACCGTCGAATCCTCCCTGGTGCTGCTCAAGCAGCGCAGCGACAGCCGCCTGATCGTCTCGGAAACCCTGCCCGACATCCTGCGCCAGACCCTGGGCCGCAACGGCATCGCCGCGAGCCGCCTGCGGTTCGGCCTGTCCCGCAACTACCCCGTGCGCCCCACCACTTTGCAGGCCGAAGAGAACGATCTCGATTTTCTGCGGCGCCTCACCGGCCGCGAAGGTCTGTTGTTCTGGTCCGAAGCCGAAGAGGGCGGCGAAATCATCCACCTCGCCGACACCAGCAACCACTGCCCCCTGCTGGCGCGGGAGTTCCTCCCCTATGTGCCAAACGCCGGACTGGAAACCGAGACAGTCGGAACAGTCAAAATCGGTATGTTCAGCATCGAGGATCGAGCCGAGATGGTTCCGGCCTGCTTCTGGGTGCACGACGTCCACGAAAACGCCCCCGAGCATCCCACCCTGATCCGCCGCACCACCGCCCAGGCCCAGGGGGCCGGCCCGCACACCCACTGCGTCACCTTCGGCAGCGGCGCCGCCAACGAAGAGGACGCCGGTACCAGGCCCTGATCCGTGCCCAGCGCGCCGACTGCATCCGCCACACCGTCAAGATCCGATGATGGCATCCTGCTCGTGGACACGGATGCGGGTGCTCTCGCTGATGTCGAGGCGCAGGTCCTGGCCGGCGGTCATTTCGATGTTTTTGCCGGATTCCATCCGGATTGTGTCGGCGGCGGTAAGCTGGCCGTCGGTGGCGGCCTGGTGGTGGATCTCCTTTTGTTTCGTGGTGGTGCTGGTGCGGTTTTCGATCTGCTGGATGCGGTCGCCTCCGACCGTCTCGGTCAGGGTGTCGCCCGCTTCGGTGGCGATAATCTTTCTGGCGTAGCATTCCATCTGTCCCAGCCCGGTCTCCAGGTTGACCCGGTGGCCGAGCACGTCGGCGTTGAGGTGCAGCATGGTGTGGCCGGCGAAGGTGCAGAAGGTGATGGCGGATTTGTCCCGCCAGTCGTCCATGGCGAGCTGATTGCCGCCGAAGGTGGAGAGCAGGTTCTGATGGGCGTTCTCCTCGGTGACCACGCAGCCGTGGGCGGGGTTGGACAGGGTGCCGACCAGCATCGGCTGGTCGGGGTCGTTGTTGAGGCAGCTGACGAGCACTTCGTTGTCGTCGTGCAGGGGCAGGTGCCAGCCGATCGGCATGCCGTCGCTGGGGCCGGCGTAGGGCTGCAGCCTTCGGACCGGCGACGAGGCCTGGGCGTGGGGGGCCTTGTTGCTGTCGGGATACTGGCGGTAACGGTAGCGGCCTGCGGCGTCGAGTTCGGGGATCGGGTCGCGGCTTTCGATGCGGGCGCTGAAGACCTGGGGCAGATCGGGGAGCCTGGGCAGTTTCGGGCGCCAGGGGGTGTCCCGGCGGATGAGGACGGCGGTGTTGGTGTAGGGGCCGTCGTTTTCGCCGCCAAGTCCCAGGCCTGCATACTGCCGGGCCTTGTGCACGACGGCGGTGATCAGGTAGTCGCCGGACAGAGTGCTACTGAATCCGGTGGTGTCGAGGCGGATCAGTGCGCCGACCCGCAGATCGGCGGCGTGGCTAGATCGACAGCGGCAGCCTCACCCTCCAGGCCGACGGCGCCATCACCATCGAAGGGGACGGAAAAGGCACCATCCTCTTCGAACAGAACGGCGGCGGCTTCAAGATGGCCCCCAACGGCGACATCACCATCTTTGGGGATGAGATCACCTTGGAAGCCGACGAGATCAACTTCTACGGGCCGGTCAATAAGGAGATTACGGCTCCGCCGGCAGTTCCTACATCTTTGGAGCTTGCTCCGCTTGCGGTGTCGCCGATCGCCAAACTGCCCGATCCCGACCCGCCTCCCGGTAATTTCCGCCTGCGGGTCCTCAATCACCTCTGCTGGGATGACTATGACGAAGATGCCCAGCTCTTCCATCCCGGCCAAATGAACAACAAACCGATCCCTGACAAAAACTTCCGGATCCGGCTGCCGGACGATGGCATCGTCGAAACCTGCACCGACAGCGCCGGAGACATCGAACTTGAGAGCAAGAACGAACTCGACGGCGAATTTCACGTCCTGTTCGAACCGGAAGAAGCCAGGCTGAATGACAGTTACGTCCTGTTCGACCAATTGAAACATCCTTTGGAAAAAGAGCCGAACGCCCAACAAACCGCGGAGCAGGGCGATGCCAACAGACCGATCGTGACGCCGGAGATGGAGTTGCTTTATAAACCACTCAAGGTCAACACAAAGAGGGAGATTCGCAAAGAGGCCGCCTGGGTCCGCCAAGCTAATGATGGATTTGGCCTTTAAGAGGAGACGACATGCGATGCATTAAAAAACGAAAAAATCGTACTAGGGGCAAATGGCTGCAGATGTCAATGCTTGTCATGGGTGTCTTTCTCTGTTCAGCAAACAGCTATGGAGGCAATTCAGTGGAATCACTCTACAACATCAACGATGCCACCACCTTTAAGCCTGAAGAATACATCGTAAAAGGAAGTAACCTTTCCTTGTTTCCTGTCCCCCAAGACAATGCCGTCGGCACCAACGACATGGGCAACGCCATCACTCTGTTGTCTTTCCACAATGGAAAACCGAGAGCCGATAAATATTTCCGAAACGCCGCTCATAATTTTGAAGGAGGTGGCACCTATCTTCCTGTTATTGACGAAAATACCATCGGTTTCGCTCAAAGCCGGCGTTTTTTGCTGTTCGACTTTAATACAAGGGATTGCAAGGATTACCGCATCGTAATGTCTTTGGAAAAAACTATTGAAAAAGTTGCTATAGCCGATGCTCTAAAGAAAAAATTCATTTTCGAAATTCAAGAGCATAACCTCAAATCGCAAGATCCTTGGGATTACACCAACCACCTGCTTTTGGTGGATCTGACGGGAGATGAGCCGAAAATTATTAGAGAGATCAATATAGGTAGAGTCACTGGATGGATTTCAGTGATTGAAAAAATATTCTTGTATAATATCAAAGCAAAGCAAATGGAAGTTTTAGGTATGGACTTGGTTCGAAATAACCATCCGTTAGCCGATATTATAAATAAAAATAAAGATGAATTTGATTTTAGCAGGATACAGCCACATCCATATTTGCCTTTCTCAATACTTGAAGCTGGCACAAAAGACGAGGTAATTGTTTCTTGGAGGGCTGGTAGTGAGGTTAAGCCAATCAGCATGTTCGGACCGAACACTACCGTAACGCAATTTTCCTTTTCCCCCGATGGGAAATGGGTGGTTTTTGAAAACGAGACCTCGCTCGATAAAAAGAAAACCTACCTCATGCCAGTCTCCGAAAAATACCCCAACTACCTGGGTTCGCCGATTTTGCTTGCAAATGATTATTTTGACGAAGGCCGTTTTGCCTGGACCACCAACCCCATCAGCTTCATCGGCTCAAGTTTGAACAAGCTTTACCGCTGGGAACTGACCAACGAAGCTCACCCCGAAAGCGACAAGCCAACCTTCCATGAATACATCGTGGAAAAGGACCTGGAAAAGCTGACCAGGGAAATGAAACAGGGTCTGGGTGGAAAGTCTGATTAGCCGGCAGGGGGATTCCCTCTCCTCAACAGGCAACAAGTATGGGGGACGGAGTCAAATTGTTGAATTAAACTCCAATTTGCCTTGTATTGGATTCCGGTATGCCTAGAGCCGCCCGCATCGATTATCCCGGTCTTTTGCAACACGTCATTATCCGGGGTAACGAACAACGAAAAATCTTTCGGGATGATTACGACCGGCACTCTTTTGTTCAACGGTTCTCGTCCCTGCTGGAAAAATGCGATATCGACTGCCTGGCCTGGGCTCTTCTCGACAACTACGCCCAAAAGCCCGAAGCGTGCTCTGCTATTTGGCCGTGCGGGAGATGGGAATGAGCGGGGAGGCAGTCGGGCGCAAGCTGAAAATCGGTCGTGCTGGGGTCAGTTATGCGGCCGACCGCGGAGAAGCTCTGTTAGCTGAGAACCGCAAGTTGCGCGAGCGCATCGCAAATGCCAATTAATTTTTTGGATAAAACAGGCGCTCATTGTTTTTCGATATTTAACAACTTGACTCCGTCCCCTGAGGAACTTCTTGGTTGCCGTTTCTACACCTTTTTGAACAAAAAAGAGGAGCGTGAATAATTTGGAAATTCATAAATTTAAATTCAGGTTGGGAGTTTTTCTTTTCCTGTCGATATGGTTTGCTCAGGGTTTCTGCAACCGAGCAGACGCCGGGTCGGTGAGCCAAACGCAGGATGAGTTCATTGTTTCTTCATATGATCAGGACCTGGCCACTTTCGCACGTTTACGCGGCAATCTTTTTCACCTTCTCGGCGAGATCCGGCAACGCCCCGACCTTTTCAGTCCGAGACCCGGGCCAGATTCCACTTTGTTGCGTCCAGATATCCGTCGGGAAATTCTTTCCCTGTGGTATCCCCTTCTCGACAACTATCGCGCCCTTGATGCTCTTGGGGAAAAGCACATGGGTTTTTATCAACTGAAGAACAAGGAGGAGAACAGACGCGCTTTTCACCTGGCCGAAGTATCTTTCTCACCCAGTATCGCATCGCCCTGGAAATCATTCCTCTGTTAGAACGGAATCCGGCGGTAGACACGATCCTGAATGAAAGAGATGCGTCCCTGGGGTTGCCCCAGGGTGGGTACGGCCATTTCAAATACCAATACCTCAATGTCATCAAAGCCGGCCACTACACCGCTTTGGAGGCGGTGGCCCATGACAGGACAGTTCGAACAGGCTATCAACGCCGTCTTCCTTGAAAAGCTCGGCTGCGGCGTCAACCTGCACCAGATCAGTCCGGGGGGATTGGCAATTTCCTGTACCGGCTCCCCGAGCTCGAAACGGCCCTTGCCAAGCTGTTGCCATTCGACAATGCCCCGTTGCTGGATAAAGTTGATGCCCTGCTGGCGAACGGAGCCGCAGAAATCCAGCACTTTCACAAACAACGCAAAGAATTTGATTCGGGGACACGCGGGAATGTGGAGAAGGACGCTGCAATCCTGAACCGGGAAGTGTATGGGGGGGACGGAGTCAAGTTGTTGAATTAACCTCCAATTTGCTTTGTATCGGATTCTGATATGCCTAGAGCCGCCCGCATCGATTATCCCGGTCTTTTGCAACACGTCATTATCCGGGGTAACGAACAACGAAAAATCTTTCGGGATGATTACGACCGGCACTCTTTTGTCCAACGGTTCTCGTCCCTGCTGGAAAAATGCGATATCGACTGCCTGGCCTGGGCTCTTCTCGACAACCACGCCCACTTTCTCCTGCGCATCGGTCAAACCAGCCTGGCCCGTTTCATGCGCCGGTTGTTGACGGGCCATGCAACCACCTTTAATCTCAGGCACGGCCGCAGTGGCCACCTGTTTCAAAACCGCTACAAATCCATTGTCTGCGATGAGGAGACCTATCTGCTGGAGTTGATCAGGTATATTCACCTTAATCCTCTGCGCGCCGGAGCTGTCCAAGACCTTGAAGCGTTGAACCGCTACCCATGGTGCGGACATGGTGTTTTGATGGGATCGCAGGAGCTTGGTGGGCAGGTTACTGAAGAGGTTTTGCAGCGATTTTCCAGCCGGTTATCGTCGGCCAGGCGAAGATATCTGCAGTTTCTGGCGGACGGTATGGGAAGCAGTCAGAAAGAATTGGATGAGGATGGTTTGCGGTGGCTTTCAAGGCGGGAAAAAGAAGAAGACCGTGAAGCCATTTCAGATCGGCGTGTTCTGGGTAGTGCGGATTTTGTCGAGCAGGTTTTGCAAAATTCGGAGACACCTTCGAAACTGCCTGCCTTGCCGATAGATGAGTTGATACAACGTGTGGCGCAGGCCTTTGATCTTGCCCCAGAATCGTTGGGATTGAGAAAGAGAAGAGGACCGGTTGTCAAAGCCCGAAGCGTGCTCTGCTATTTGGCCGTGCGGGAGATGGGAATGAGCGGGGAGGCAGTCGGGCGCAAGCTGAAAATCGGTCGTGCTGGGGTCAGTTATGCGGCCGACCGCGGAGAAGCTCTGTTAGCTGAGGACCGCAAGTTGCGCGAGCGCATCGCAAATGCCAATTAATTTTTTGAATAAAACAGGCGCTCATTGTTTTTCGATATTTAACAACTTGACTCCGTCCCCTGAGGAACTCCCGTCCCCTGAGGAACTCCTGAGGAACTCCGGGGTCGTGCACCACCTGGCCTTCGGCATCGCCGACGAACGAAAGCAGGAAATATGGCGAACCGAGATTTTGGCGCGGGGCTTTGATCCTTCACCGGTCAAGGATCGCAGCTATTTTCATTCCATCTACCTTCGGGAACCGGGAGGGGTATTGTTCGAGATCGCCACCGACGCTCCGGGATTCACTATCGACCAGACGCCGGAGCAGTTGGGGAGCAGACTCATGCTGCCGCCGTGGCTGGAATCCCGGCGGGGTGAGATCGAGTTGGCCTTGCCGCCGTTGAAATTGTTTTCAGGGTGAGTCTTGAATAAAAAAACCCCGCCTTGTAGGGCAGGGTTTTATGCGTATCAGGCGGTCGGCTGAAAGAGAATCAATCCTCCATCAGGCGTTCAACATCGAGCAGAACCTTGACTTCTTCGCCGATTTTCCCGATGCCCCGGATATTACCGTTGGCGCCTCGTTGGGCGGGGGGAGGTTCGACCTGGGATGCAGGGATGTCGACCACTTCGTTGACCCGGTCCACCACCAGGCCGAGGGGCTGTTCGGCAATGTCGACGACGATGATGCAGGTGCGGTCGTCGTATTCCCTGGTCGGCAGGCCGAAGCGGGAGCGAACGTCCATCACGGGGATCACTTTGCCGCGCAGATTGATGACGCCCCTGATATAGGTCGGCATGTCGGGAACCTTGGTGATTTTCTGAATGCCGATGATTTCCGTCACGTAACGGATTTCCAGGCCGTAGTCTTCGTCGGCCAGATGAAAGGTGAGGTACTTATCCTTTTGGGTGTCCTCTTCGACAAATCCCGGTTGGGTCATGGTGTCGGCAGAATCTTTGGTCATGGCCTTATCCTCCACAAATGCATGAGATTCAACAGGTTTCAAACCGGGGATGCCGAAGGAAAGGCATGGTGGCCCTGAAGGGGATCGCACCTTCTTCGGCGGCCCGGCTTTCCGCAAATGCGGACCCATGGCTTTGCGTCGCCGGGTTGCCCCGGTTTTGCGTTTTCGGCAAGTGCGATTTCTTTTGCAAATTTAAAGCCGGATTATCGGGTAGCGAGAAAATGAAAGTCAAGGTTTTTTCTTTTTATGCCAAACGGTGACCGATTCTTTCTCCTTGACAAGCAAAAAGGCCTGCGTTATAAAGTGTGCCTCGAACATGGGAACAATGTTCTCTTGCTTAAAAAAGATCGGCGGTGTAGCTCAGTTGGTTAGAGCATGCGGCTCATATCCGCAGTGTCCGGAGTTCGAATCTCTGCACCGCCACCATTTGATAGCCAAAGCCCTCTCTGGACCACTGGAGAGGGCTTTGTCGTTTGCAGCAGGCCGCCATGTTCCAAGCCTTCCATGAATTTCTCGTCAAGCAACAACTGCTTGTTCCTGGCGATCGGGTACTGGTCGCCCTCTCCGGGGGGCCGGATTCCGTGGCCCTTCTTCACTTGCTGCAGGCGTCCGCCGCTCGTCTGGGCGCCGAACTGCGGGCCGCTCATCTGGATCACGGTCTGAGGCCGGAGAGCATCGAAGATGCCCGTTTTGTCGCCGATCTCTGCTTGCTCCGTTCGATTCCCCTTGATTCAGAACGGTGCAATGTTGCGGCCGTCGCCCGTCGGAATCGGCAGGGGCTCGAGGAGGCGGGCCGGGACCAGCGGCGGGAATTCCTGATGCGGGTAGCGGGCCGCGAAGTCTGTTCGGTCATCGCCCTTGGCCATCATCGCGGCGATCAGGTGGAGACCTTTCTGCACCGGCTCCTGCGCGGTACCGGGTTGTCCGGATTGGCGGCCATGCGCCCCCGCAGCGGGCCTTTCATCCGGCCGCTGCTGCCTTTTTCCCGCGGCGAGATTCTCGATTTCCTGATGCACCAAAAACTTGATTTTCGCGAGGATGCAAGCAACCGGGACCGCTGCTTTACCCGGAACCGGATCCGTCTCGACCTGCTGCCGCTGCTTCAGGAATTCAATCCCCGGGTGGAGGAAAGACTGGCCGGTTTGTCCCGCCGGATCGCCCTCGAGGAAGAGTTCTGGCAGGAAGAGGTCGAAAAGGCTCTGCAGGGCATCCGCATCGATGATAAATTTCATTCTCTGCAAGACGGGCCGTCTCAGGAGGGAGCTGAAATTCGGCTCGATCGGTCCGGCCTGCTGGAGCTGCATCCCGCCCTGCGGGCCCGGGTGCTGCGCCACACTCTGGGGATTGTGCGGGGCGAACTGGCCGGACTGTCCGCCGTTCATCTCGAATCCCTCGAGGAACTGGTGCGGTCCGGCCCGTCCCAGGGAGAGCTGCATCTGCCGGGAGCCTGGGTAGCCCGCCGGTATGAAATTATCCGGCTGAGGTGCACCCCCCCATCGGTTTTTCATCAGGAGGAGCTGACCATCGAGGGTCCGGGGGATTGGCTTCTCACCGACGGTCGACGACTGCGCGTCCGCATGCTGAAGGCTCCCCTGGGGGAAAGCGCCCTGGCCGTGGAATTCGCGGCCGAGATGGTGTCCTTTCCGCTCTCTGTCCGCTCCCTGCGGCCCGGCGACCGCTTCAGACCGGACAATGGGGAGGGCAGCACGAAGATCAAGAAATTCTTTATCGACCAGAAGGTGGACCGGGAAAGCCGGACAACGATACCTCTGGTCATAGAGAGGGAAATACTCTGGATCGGGGGCCTGCGTCGATGCGCCGGCCGGGAGGTTTCCGCCAATTCGGAAGCTGTGCTCCGCATCGAAATTCTGCCGCAGGAACAGGCCGATTAGACTCTTGTGAAATCGGAGGGCTTATGGTAGATTTCGGTAATGTTTAAGCGGGCCTAGGCCAGGTTTTTGCAAGCTGGGCTCAGTAAAAAAGCAACTACAGGGGGAATAGTGAACCAGTTCTATAAAAATCTCGCACTCTGGCTGGTCATCCTGCTGGTCATGATCATGCTTTGGAACCTCATGTCCAGTCGCCAGGTCGATCAGACCATCGTGTCCTACAGCGAGTTCGTGTCCGCTCTTGAAGAGGGCACGGTGCGTGAAGTCACATTGCAGGGGAATAACATCGAGGGGACCTTCAAGGATGAACGGACCTTCAAGACCTTCGCGCCCAACGATCCCAACCTGGTCTCCGAACTGCGCGACAAGGGGGTCAGCATTCAGGCCAAGGCAGAGGACGACGGCAGCCTCTGGATGACCATGCTCATCTACTGGGGCCCGATTCTGCTGCTGTTCGGCGTCTGGATCTTCTTTATCCGGCAGATGCAGTCCGGAGGCGGCAAGGCCATGAGTTTCGGCAAGAGCCGGGCCAAGCTGCTGACCGATACCGGGGGTCAGGTGACCTTCAAGGACGTCGCAGGGATCGACGAGGCCAAGGACGAGCTGGAGGAGATCGTCAGTTTTCTCAAAGATCCCAAAAAGTTTTCCCGTTTGGGCGGCCGCATCCCCAAAGGGGTGCTGCTGGTCGGCTCTCCCGGCACCGGGAAGACCCTACTGGCCAGGGCCATTGCCGGTGAAGCGGGAGTGCCCTTCTTTTCCATTTCGGGCTCCGATTTCGTCGAGATGTTCGTCGGCGTCGGCGCCAGCCGGGTCCGGGACCTGTTCATGCAGGGGAAGAAGAATGCGCCCTGCATCATCTTCATTGACGAGATCGATGCCGTCGGCCGCCATCGCGGCGCCGGCCTGGGTGGAGGCCATGACGAGCGGGAGCAGACTCTCAACCAGCTGCTGGTGGAGATGGACGGTTTCGAATCGAACGAAGGTGTCATCCTGATCGCCGCCACCAACCGTCCCGACGTGCTGGACCCCGCCCTGCTGCGGCCCGGCCGCTTTGATCGTCAGGTGGTGGTTCCGCGGCCCGACATCAAGGGCCGGACCAAGATCCTGCAGGTTCATGCCCGCAAGGTTCCTTTGGCCTCCAATGTCAACATGGAGGTGGTGGCCAAGGGGACTCCCGGTTTTTCGGGCGCGGATCTGGCCAACCTCATTAACGAGGCTGCTTTGCTGGCTGCCCGCGCCAACAAGGATCACGTCGATATGGACGATCTCGAGGCGGCCAAGGACAAGGTGATGATGGGGGCGGAACGCCGATCTCTGGTGATCACCGAAAAGGAAAAGAAAGTTACGGCCTATCACGAGGCCGGCCATGCCGTGGTGGCCCTCTATCTGCCGCAAACCGATCCGGTGCACAAGGTGACCATTATTCCTCGCGGCAGAGCCCTTGGCGTGACCACCTATCTGCCGGAGGAAGAAAAGTACAACGAGTCCAAGGCCGGTCTGGAATCCTTCCTCTGCCGGCTGCTGGGCGGCCGGGTGGCCGAGGAACTGGTTTTCGGCGAGATCACCAGCGGCGCCAGCAACGATATCGAAAGGGCCACCTCCATTGCCCGGAAGATGGTTTGCGAGTGGGGTATGAGCGAAAAGATCGGCCCCCTGGCGTTTGGTGAAAAAGACGGCGAAGTCTTCCTGGGGCGCGATTTCGGCCATACCAAGAACTACAGTGAAGCGACCGCGGTGGAAATCGATTCCGAAATCCGGCGCATCGTGCAGGAGAACTATCAGCGGACCCGCGGGATTCTCGGTGAACACCGGGATGGGCTGATGCGGGTGGCGGAAGCCCTGCTTGAAAAAGAAACCCTGGATGGCAATGAAGTCCGCCGTCTGGCGATGGGGGAGCCGGTCGAGCCTCCCATCCTG
Source organism: Syntrophotaleaceae bacterium (assembly GCA_041390365.1). NCBI lineage: Bacteria > Pseudomonadati > Thermodesulfobacteriota > Desulfuromonadia > Desulfuromonadales > Syntrophotaleaceae > Syntrophotaleaceae bacterium. The sequence goes on from JAWKQB010000001.1 coordinate 534,449, forward strand.
GAAAGCCCGGTGGTCGATACGGCTGCTGGTGAAGTGACTGCAGAGGCCTGATTGGCCCCTGCAATTCGACAGATTGTCCTTCCGGGACAGGAGGAATTGCACCGGGAGCTGGCCCGCTCCGGGATCGGTCAGGCAGAAGCGGACCGATTGACGGAGCGGGCATTTTCCCGTCTGGTCAAGTTTTCCGACCTGCAACCGCAGACGGCCGAAGCACTGGCCGAGGCGATGCGGCAGGCGGGCGGAGAGGCTCTGGCACTGCCAGCCGCCGCTGCCGATACCTCGCTGCGTGATCTGTTGTTGTGCGGTTGCGAAAAGGATTTTCGCCAGGCCTGCCGTTCCTGTGCCAGGAACGGTCATCTGCCCGGTGATCTGGCGGCCGGACTGAACAGGCTGCTGGAATCCTGGATCCACCCTCCGGCTTTTCTCGCAGGTCGTTCCTGCCGGCTTGAACTGGATCCACCTTTGATCATGGGGATTCTGAACGTCACCCCCGACTCCTTTTATCCGGACAGTCGTCATCTTGCAACGGATCAGGCTCTTCGCCGCGGGCTGCAGCTCGCTGCTGAGGGCGCCGATCTGATCGACATCGGCGGCGAAAGCACCCGCCCCGGAGCGCCGGAGATTTCTCTGCAGGAGGAACTCGACCGGGTGATCCCCGTCGTTGAGCGGCTGCGAAAAGAAACTGATCGCCCGCTGTCGGTGGATACCTGCAAAAGCGGTGTCGCCCGCGCCGCCATCGCCGCCGGTGCCGATTTTATCAACGACATCAGCGGCCTGCGTTTTGACCGGCAGATGGCTGAAGTCGTTGCCGAAGGCGGGGCGGGGCTGTTCCTGATGCATACCCGCGGCCGCCCCGACACCATGCAGCAGGATACCTCTTATACTGACTTGCTCGGGGACATTCTCGCCTATTTGCAGCTCGGCATTGACCGGGCCATTCAAGTGGGGATTCCCGAGGAACGTCTGGCGGTCGATCCGGGCATCGGCTTTGGCAAAAGTCCGCGGGGCAATCTCGAGATTCTGCAACGGCTGCCCGAACTGCACGGCCTCGGGCGCCCCGTTCTGCTCGGGACCTCCCGCAAAAGCTTTATCGGCCGGGTTCTCCGTCAGACGGACCCGGCCCAGCGTCTGGTGGGCTCCCTTGCTACCGTCGCACTCGGCGTGGCGGCCGGCGTGCAGATGTTCCGGGTTCACGATGTACGGGCCTCAAAAGAGGCTGCTTTGATGGCCTGGGCCGTTCGGCGGCAGAGTGACATTTAGAAGGGAAGGGTCACACAACCTCCACCGGGGGAAAAACGTCCCTTTCCGGGTCCTTTGGCCGAACCGTCAGGTTCTTGATTCTTTTCAGGTTGATCCGTCATGGGTGGGATATTCGATTTCATAAAGGATTTCCGGTGGGTGCTCGATCCGATCGATGTCGGCCTGGTGGCCTTCATCATCTACCGGATCATGCTTCTCATCAAGGGCACCCGGGCGGTTCAGATGCTGATCGGCCTGGCGGTCATCCTCAGTGTCTATGTCGGCTCTCAGGTGTCCGGTCTCTATACCCTGCACTGGATTCTGGACAATTTTCTCTCCTCGATCATCCTGGTCATCGTGGTCCTGTTTCAGGAGGATATTCGGCGGGCTCTCATTCATGTGGGCGCCAACCCCTTTTTCGCCGATCTGTCCTATCGAGAGGAAACCGAGGTCATGTCGGAGCTGGTCAAGGCCTGCGTCAACATGGCCAACAAGCGGATCGGCGCCCTGATCGTCATCGAACGGGAAACCGGCCTGAAGGACTTTCTCGAGGTTGGAGTGGAGATAGATGCCAAGGTGGCCAGTGATCTGATCACCTCGATCTTTCTCCCTTACTCCCCGATCCACGACGGGGCCGTCGTGATCCAGCAGGGGAGGCTGAAGCGGGCCGGCTGCTTTCTGCCCCTTTCGCAGAATCCGGACATCAGCAAAACCTTCGGCACCCGTCACCGCGCCGCCATCGGCCTCACCGAACTGGTGGATGCGGTGGCCATCGTCGTTTCCGAAGAAACGGGCAAGATATCGGTGGTCGTGGGCGGACGCATCACCCGCGATCTCGACTCGACTTCGCTCACCCGTGTTCTCAAACGCCTGCTCGAACCCCGTGTAAGCAAGAAGAAGAGCAAGTGATATGTTGAAAAAGTTCACCGAAAACTGGGTCCTCAAACTGCTATCCCTGGCCTTCGCCCTGGTGTTGTGGTTTTTCGTCATGGGGGAGCAGAGACTGGAGCGCTCCTATCTGGTGCCCCTGGAACTGATGAACATGCCCGTCGGCATGATGGTGGCGAACGATATTCCGAGTCGGATCGAAGTGCGTATCAGTGGACCGCGAACTCTGCTGATGAACCTGCATCCGGAGGATATCGGAATTTCGGTGGATCTTAAGGGCCTGCGCCCCGGCCTGACCACCTTCAAAAGGCTTGAGGAGCGGCTCAACCTCCCCGGACCTTTAAAGGTGACCCGGCTCTCCCCGTCCTACATCGATGTGCGTCTCGATCGGGTGATAACCAAAAGCGTGCCTGTCAAGGTCCGTCTGGCCGGTAACCCGGCCAAGGGGTACAGGGTGGTCCGGGCCGTGTCCGACCCGGCCAACGCGACCATCGAAGGGGCCAAAAGCGAGCTGGAAAAGGTCGAGATGGTCCTCACCGACGAGGTGGAGCTGGAAGGCGCCACCGAAGATTTAAAAACCGCCATATCCCTGAATTATCTCGGCAGGTACAGTCATTTGAAGGATCGATCGAACGTTGAGGTCAGGGTTGACCTCGAAAGGCTTCCTGAACCCGCGCCGGAAAACCGGCAGGAGAATTGACATGAAAAAGAAACTATTCGGCACCGACGGTGTCAGGGGAGTGGCCAACATCTACCCCATGACCACCGAAATCGCCATGCAGCTCGGCCGGGCCATTGCTTACGTGTTCAAGAAGGAGAACCGGCGTCCGCGTATCGTAATCGGCAAGGATACCCGCCTCTCCGGATATATGATCGAAAACGCGCTGGCGTCGGGAATCTGCTCCATGGGAGTCGACGTCCTGCTGGTCGGTCCCATGCCGACTCCGGGGATCGCTTTCATCACCTCGTCGATGAGGGCCGACGCCGGCGTGGTGATTTCCGCCTCCCACAATCCCTATCAGGACAACGGCATCAAGTTCTTCTGCGGTGACGGTTTCAAACTCCCCGACGAAACCGAAATGTTCATCGAGGAACTGATCTTCTCCAAACAGATCGAATCCCTTCGGCCGATAGCGGGGGAGGTGGGAAAGGCCTTTCGCCTCGACGATGCCACCGGCCGATATGTGGTCTTCCTGAAAAACGCCTTCCCCCGCGACCTGGATCTCTCCGGACTGAAAATCGTCCTCGATTGCGCCAACGGTGCCGCCTACAAGGCCGCGCCGGCCGTTCTGACGGAACTGGGCGCCGAAGTGATCCTCCTGGGGGCATCCCCGAACGGTACCAACATCAATGCCGGCTGCGGATCTCTGCACCCAGAGGTGATTGCCAGGGCGGTTCGCGAACACGGAGCCCATCTCGGCATGGCCCTCGATGGCGATGCCGACCGGGTGATCTTCGCCGATGAAAAGGGCTGTGAAGTCGACGGGGACAAGATCATGGCTATCTGCGCCTGCGACCTGCTGGCCCAGGACAAGTTGGCGAAGAAGACTCTGGTGGCTACGGTCATGAGCAACATGGGTCTCGACATCGCCATACGCAGGGCCGGGGGGCAGGTGGTCAAGACCGCCGTGGGCGACCGCTACGTGGTCGAGGAAATGCGCCGGGGCGGCTACAACGTCGGCGGCGAACAGTCCGGGCACATGATTTTTCTCGACTACAATACGACCGGAGACGGCATGGTGTCGGCTCTGCAGCTGCTCGCCATCATGCAGCGAAGCGGCAAGCCTCTTTCCGAGCTCGCTACCGTCATGACCGCCCTGCCGCAGGTGCTGGTCAATGTCCGGGTGGCACAGAAACAGAGTCTGGATACCGTGCCCGAGGTTGCTCAGCTGATTGCCGCGGCGGAGGCGAAACTGGCGGACACCGGCCGGGTACTGATCCGTTACTCTGGCACCGAACCCCTGCTGCGGATTATGCTGGAAGGGCAGGACGAAATCGTGATCGCCGAACTGGCTCAGGAGATCGCTGCCGCGATCGACAAACATATGGGCGAGAAAAAGGAGGCAAATTAGCCGTGGCCACTCTGGGAGTCAATGTCGATCACGTTGCCACGATCCGCCAGGCCCGGGGCATCAACGAGCCTGATCCCGTTACCGCCGCCGCTTTGGCGGAACTGGCGGGAGCGGAATGCATCACCGTGCATCTGCGGGAAGATCGTCGCCATATCCAGGACCGGGATGTGGAGCTGCTGCGCCAGACCGTGAAGACCCGTCTGAATCTGGAAATGGCGGCGACGGAGGAAATGGTCGGCATCGCTCTGATGATCAACCCGGATTCGGTCACCCTGGTTCCGGAAAAGCGCCAGGAGCTGACAACCGAGGGCGGGTTGAACGTGGCCCAGATGAAGCCGGCTCTGAAGTCGAGGGTGGCGGTACTCAAACAGAGGGGGATCAAGGTTTTTCTGTTCATCGATCCCGATCCGGAGCAGGTTAAGGCCTCCCATCGCATCAGTGCCGACGGGATAGAAATCCATACCGGCACCTATTGTGAGGCGACCGCCGCCGAGGATCGCCGCCGGGAACTGGAAAAGATCGATGCCGCCATCCGGGCCGGGAAAAAACTCGGTCTCCAGGTCAATGCCGGCCACGGTCTGAACTACGTCAATCTAGCCCCGGTCGTGGCCCTGGGCGGGATCGAGGAGTTCAACATCGGCCACAGCATCATCTCCCGGGCCGTCCTCGTGGGGATGGATCGGGCGGTGCGTGAAATGGTCGCTCTGGTCAGGGGACGCTGAAGTGCCGCGCATCTCCGGTCTCGGTGTCGACACGGTGCGCTGCAGCCGTTTTCGCCGCTTCCTGGAACAGGGCAAGCGGGCCGTCATCGATCGGCTGTTCGATGAGGACGAGCAGGCCTACGCCCTGGCCAAAAAGGATCCTGCGCCGTACCTGGCGGTACGGTTCGCTGCCAAGGAAGCCTTTCTCAAGGCCCTCGGCACCGGATTGCGTTACGGGATCGCCTGGCGAGAGATCGGAGTACGCAGGGATGAGCTGGGTCGCCCCTATCTGGTTCTGAGCGGACAGGCGGCGGTGGAATTCCAGACCCGCGGGCATCACCACATGCACCTGTCCTGCAGTCACGATGGAGATTACGCCTTCGCCACCGTTATCCTGGAAAGTTCCCGGGGCGAATAGAAATTGTTGCGCCAAAAGGAGAAAAAATGCTGAAAGCCAAGGATATCATGACCAGGGAGGTTCACACCGTCACCCCCGAAACCAGCGTCGAGGAGCTGGCCCGCCTTTTTCTGGCAACCGGGGTGAACGCCATGCCGGTGGTCGACAGTAAAGGGCGCCTTTTCGGGATCATCACCGAAACCGATCTGATCGCCCGTGACCAGCCGCTGCACCTGCCGACGGTCATCTCCCTTTTCGACTGGGTCATTTATCTGGAAAGCGAGGATCGCTTCCGGCAGCAGGTGGAGAAACTGACCGCCCAGAAGGTCGGCGAGATCTGCACGCATGAAGTGACGACCGTCAGCCCCGAAGCCACGGTGCAGGAGATTGCCGCGCTGATGGTCGAAAAAGGGGTGCATCTCATTCCAGTGGTGGAGAACGAACAGGTCGTGGGAGTGGTAGCCAGGGTCGACATCATCCGCAGCATGGGGGTCTGACCTATGGCCTATTGGGCCGTTTCGACCTTTTCACCGGATGAAACCCGTCTGTTGGGGCGCTGTCTGGGGGAGGCGATTGGTCAGCCGATGGTGGTTCTGTTGACCGGCGACCTGGGTGCCGGCAAAACCTGCTTCGCCCAGGGCCTGGCCCGGGGATTGGAAGTGCCCGAGCAGGAAGCGATCGTCAGCCCCACCTATACGCTGATGAACCCCTACCAGGGCCGGTTGGCCCTGTTTCATTTCGACCTCTACCGGCTGCCTGAAAACGAGGACCTGGCCGGACTCGGCTTCGAGGAATATCTGCCTGGAGCCGGAGTCGCCGTGGTGGAGTGGGCCGAACGCTTTCCCCACCTGGCCGCCGAATATCTGGCGGTTGAAATCACCCATCAGGACATCGAGGAACGCTCTTTTTCTTTTTGTGCCGAGGGCGAGGCTGCTGCAAGGGTTCTGGAAAATTTCCGGCACCGTTGGGAAAAACGGCCGGTGGAAAAGGATTAAGCAGGACCGATTTATGCCCGAAAAATATTTTGACCGGTGCCCGATTTCTTGGTAGGTTGCTGGATTGCCGTCCCCGCCTGCACAGGTATCTGAGGGGAAGCGATGGTAAGGAATAATCGTACTGGTAATTAAATATTTGAAGGAGGAAAGGAAAGTCATGGCCCTGGTCGTTCAGAAATACGGCGGTACCTCGGTGGGAAGCGTCGACAGGATTCGGAATGTCGCCCGGCGGGTGGCGAAGACCCATGACGAGGGAAATCAGGTTGTGGTCGTGGTCTCCGCCATGTCGGGAGAAACCAATAAACTGGTGAGCCTGGCCAACGAGATCAGCGACTTTCCATCCGAACGCGAGTACGATGTGCTCGTCGCCACGGGGGAGCAGGTTACGATTTCGCTGCTGGCCATGTGCCTGCAGAGCATGGGCTACAAGGCCAAAAGCTATCTCGGGCACCAGGTGCCGATTGTGACGGACAGCTCCTTTTCCCGGGCGCGCATTGAAGAGATCGGCGAAAAGAACATCCGGGAGGATCTCGAGAAGGGATCGATCGTGGTGGTGGCCGGTTTTCAGGGGGTTGATCGCGAAGGGAATCTGACCACCCTCGGCCGCGGTGGCTCGGATACCTCGGCGGTGGCGGTGGCCGCTGCGCTCAAGGCGGACGTCTGTGAAATCTATACCGACGTTGACGGGGTCTACACCACCGATCCCCGCATCGTTTCCGATGCCTCCAAGATCGACCGCATCTCCTACGACGAGATGCTTGAAATGGCCTCGCTGGGCGCCAAGGTGCTGCAGATCCGCTCCGTGGAATTCGCCAAGAAGTATGGCGTCGTCGTACATGTCCGATCCAGCTTTAATGACAACCCCGGCACCCTGGTAATGAAGGAGGATGCAGATATGGAGACCGTTCTGGTTTCAGGTGTAACCTACAACAAGGATGAAGCGAAAATTTCGGTGATGCGCGTGCCGGACAAACCCGGCATTGCCGCCCGCCTCTTTACGCCGTTGTCCCAGGCCAATATCACGGTGGACATGATTATCCAGAACGTGTCCCACGAGGGGTATACCGATCTGACCTTCACCGTGCCTCATGGCGATTTCAAAAAAGCTCTGAGAGCGGTCGAAGAGGCCAGCCGGGACATCGGCGCGGCCGGCGTCCAGACCGACGAGAACATCACCAAGATCTCCATTGTCGGGGTCGGCATGCGTTCCCACTCGGGGGTGGCCAGCAAAATGTTCCAGGTGCTCTCGGCCGAGGGGATCAATATTCAGATGATTTCCACCAGCGAAATCAAAGTCTCCTGCGTTATCGACGCCAAATACACCGAATTGGCCGTGCGCCTGCTTCATGAAGCGTTCGGTCTGGCGAAAAAGGATGTAAAGCCTGAATAGGCCCTGTCTGGTTCCACGGCGGGCGAAGGATGAATCGATGAATCAGATCCGATTGTATGATACGACCCTGCGGGACGGCACCCAGGCCGAGGAGATCTCCTTCCTGGTACAGGACAAGGTTCGCATTGCCCAGAAGCTGGACGAGCTCGGGATCCACTACATCGAGGGAGGATGGCCCGGCTCCAATCCCAAGGACATCGCCTTTTTCAAGGAGATAAAGAAGGTCCGTCTCTCCCGGGCGAAGGTTGCCGCTTTCGGGTCGACCCGCAGGGCGAAAACAACGCCGCAGAAGGACCACAACCTCCTGACCCTGATTCAGGCCGAGCCGGATGTCATTACCATCTTCGGCAAAACCTGGGATTTTCATGTCCGGGAGGCCCTGCGTATCACCGAGGAGGAAAACCTGGAGCTCATCTACGACTCCCTGGCTTACCTCAAGGAGAATGTCGCCGAGGTCTTTTACGACGCGGAACATTTTTTCGACGGATACAAGGCCAACCCCGAATATGCTCTGAAAACCCTGCAGGCTGCCCAGGACGGAGGTGCCGACTGTATCGTTCTGTGCGACACCAACGGCGGAACCCTGCCTCAGGAGATCGCCCCGATCATGGCCGTGGTCAAACAGGCGGTGACGACACCGATAGGAATCCACACCCACAACGACAGCGGCTGTGCCGTGGCCAACTCCCTGGTTGCCGTGGATTGCGGAGCGGTGCAGGTTCAGGGAACCATCAACGGCTTCGGTGAGCGCTGCGGCAACGCCAATCTCTGTTCCATTATCCCCGGATTGCAGCTGAAGATGGGACGGGAGTGCCTCAGCGGGGAGCAGTTGGCCCGCCTTCGGGAGGTGTCCCGCTACATCTACGAGTTGGCCAATCTGGTCCCTAACAACCATCAGCCTTATGTAGGCAATTCCGCTTTCGCCCATAAGGGCGGAGTGCACGTGTCGGCCATCCAGCGGCACTGCGAAACCTATGAGCATATCCGGCCCGAACTGGTCGGCAATGTGACCCGGGTGCTGATTTCCGATCTGTCCGGGAAATCCAATATTCTGGCCAAGGCGCAGCAGTTCAACATCAACCTCGACAGCAAGGATCCCATCACCGTCGAAATCCTCGAAAAGATCAAGGACCTGGAAAACAAGGGTTACCAGTTCGAGGGCGCGGAAGCTTCCTTTGAACTGCTCATGCGGCGCGCCCTGGGAACTGTGCGGCCCTATTTTTCCGTTATCGGCTTCAGGGTTATCGATTCACGACGGCATGATGACGACAAGCCTCTGGCCGAGGCGACCATCCAGGTCAAGGTCGGAGGCAAGATCGAGCATACGGCCGCGGAGGGCAACGGTCCCGTCAATGCCCTGGACAATGCCCTGCGCAAAGCCCTGGAAAGCTTCTATCCTCAGATTCGTGACATGCGGCTGCTCGATTACAAGGTCAGGGTCCTGCCTTCGGGACGGGGCACCGCTTCCATCACCCGCGTGCTCATCGAATCGGGCGACCGGGACAAGCGCTGGGGCACGGTCGGAGTCAGCGACAACATCATTGATGCCTCCTATCAGGCCCTCGTCGATGCCCTGCAGTTCAAACTGATGAAGGAACAGGAACAAAAGGGGTCATGAAACGAAATCGGGGGATAAACCTTTTGGTTGGCATCCTCCTGGTCGTGACAGGCAGCCATCTGGGCCGGTCGGTCTTTTCCGCAAGGGAAGACCCTCCGGCCTTTCTTCATGCCGTTGAAGACCAAAACTGGGTCGCGCTCGGCTCCGGGTTTCCTCGTCCCGGCGTTCATCAATTTATTGACGGTCAGACTCCCCGGAGCGTCATTCAAATGTCGCTCGGCGGTTACAGCCTGCCATCGACCTATGACGAACGCCTCGACCGGCCGCTGGACAATGGGGAGGAACTCGATCTGATTGTGAAAGATATTGAAATTGTTGAGATTTTAAGGAAATGGATGCCTGCCTCTCAACGCATTGTATTGATGATCCCACTGCATCCGCGAAGCATGATCGGCGAAGATTGGATGGCACTGCCCGGGATCGGGCCCAAACTGGCTGAGAGAATTGAAGAATACCGCCAAAAAAATGGCGATTTTTCCTCTCTGGAGGACCTGGAAAAGGTCCGAGGCATCGGGGAGAAGCGGATTTCCGCCTGGGAAGAATTTTTTTAAAGTTTTTTACAAAGGGAAACCATTGAAATATAACGGTAAATTTTTGACAGAAATTTGCCGGAAGAATTTTCATTGCGAATGGCACGTCTTGTGTAATCCCTATAATCGTATTTCGAAACCAATTTTTCGTAACGAGGGGGAAAACATGAGATGTCCCAAATGCAAAGGTCGGATGTACGCAGAAAAATTTTATGATTTTGTCAGAACCTTTGATGCATGGAAATGTTGCTCCTGTGGAGAAATGGTTGACCATACCATTCTTGCCAACCGGGCGCGCAGCCAGAATATCTTCCTGGGATAGCTTACGCCGCGCTGGCAATTAAATCTGTTTTCTATAAAACGAGAAGGGTTCCGGTTTCCGGGACCCTTCTCGTTTTTTATGCCTTCGGTTCATGAAAGCTCTGCCCGGTTATCCAATCCGCTACCCGTCAGGAAGACAGCCTTCTAGTCCCGGAAGCGGCGCTGCAGATCCTCGTAGGCGTCGATCCGCCGATCCCGCAAAAAGGGCCAGATCCGTCGAACCCGCTCGCTGCGCTGACGGTCGATGGAGACTACCAGAGTTTCCTCCTTTTCCCTGTCGCCCTGGCACAGAATCTCACCCTGACACCCGGCAACGAAACTGTTGCCCCAGAACAGGGCGCCCGCCCCGTCTCCATCAGGAGCTTCCTCGAAACCCACCCGGTTGACCGCGATCAAGGGAATGCCGTTGGCCACGGCATGACCACGCTGAACGGTCTGCCAGGCATCCAACTGACGCTGCTGCTCCTCCCGGGTGTCGCCGGGGTCCCAGCCGATGGCGGTGGGATAGATCAGCATCTCGGCACCGGCCATGGCCATCAGCCGTGCGGCTTCGGGATACCACTGATCCCAGCAGACCAGAACCCCCAGTTTGCCGACGGAGGTCGGAATCGGCTGAAAACCCAGATCTCCGGGGGTGAAATAGAACTTCTCGTAATAGCCGGGATCATCGGGGATATGCATCTTGCGGTAGCGGCCGGCGAGGCGGCCGTCCCGCTCGAGGACCACCGCGGTGTTGTGGTAGAGGCCCGGAGCCCTTTTTTCGAAGAGGGAAGCGACGATGACCACGCCGAGCTCCCTGGCCAGGTCCCCCAAAACGACGGTGGTCGGACCGGGAATGTCCTCGGCCAGGTCGAAATTTGCACAATCCTCGACCTGACAGAAATACAGGCTGTTGTGCAGCTCCTGCAGCACCACCAGGTCGGCTCCCCGGTCAGCCGCCTGGCGGATGCCGGTGAGGCATTTTTCAAGGTTGGCCTGCAGATCGCTGGAACAGGCGTGTTGTACCAGTCCGACAACCAAAGGGCGCTCCTGGTTCATGACAGAACTCCTCGGGGCAGCTGCATGGTGACGCAGTGCAGGGAACCATGCTGCAGGATCAGGGGTGAACAGTCGATGCCTATGATAGCACGTCCTGGAAAAGCCTTGCCAATCGTTTCCAGGGCCCGGGCATCATGGGTATCTCCGTAGACGGGAACCAGCACGGCCTCGTTGATGACCAGGAAATTGGCGTAGGTGGCGGGCAGTCGTTCGCCGCTCTCATCGAATTGCGCCCTGGGCCATGGCAGCGGCAAAAGGCGGTAGGGCCGGCCGGCGGCGGTGCGGAAGGAGCGCAGTTCCTCCTGCATGGCGGCGAGTTCCAGATAATGCTCGTCGGTCGTATCGTCACAGGAGACATAGAGGATGGTGTCTTCCGGAGCGAGGCGGGCCAGGGTATCGATATGGCTGTCGGTGTCGTCTCCGGCCAGCCAGCCGTGATTGAGCCAGAGGAAATGGCTGACTCCCAGCTGCTGCTTCAGCAGCTTTTCAAGCCCGTCCCGATTCAGGTGAGGATTTCTGTTGGGATTCAAAAGACATTGGGTCGTGGTCAGAAGGGTTCCCCTGCCGTCGCTTTCGATGCTGCCACCCTCCAGGACCAGATCCATGCTGCGCAGAGGCGCGTCGCCGAAACAGCCGGCTGACTGCAACTGCCTGTTGATACGGTTGTCGAGGTCGGCGCTGAATTTGTTCCCCCAGCCGTTAAAGACATAGTCCAACAGGACCGGACGGCCGTTTTCCAGCAGGCAGATCGGGCCGAAGTCGCGCGACCAGGTATCGTTGGAGGGGATCTCGAGTATTCTGACCCGCCCCAGGTCGGTTCCTGTCTGCACAAGCTGCGCCTGAACCTTTTCTTTGTCGGGAGCGACAATCAGGACCTGCTCGAAACGGCTGATTTCAGTAGCGATGCGGGCGAAAACCGGCTCGACCTGGAGCAGAACCGGTTCCCAGTCGGTTTTTTCATGGGGCCAGGCGAGCAGGACGCCATCCTGTGGTTCCCACTCGGCGGGCAGGCGGACGGACATGGACATTCTCCTGAAAGACAGTGGTGAAAGGCGGTTATCCTAAATAAAACTCGCAAGTTTGGCAACCGTTTAAGCCCGGTGTATTCACAAATTCGATTCGTGATGCCCGAATGGTTCTATCGGGCATCCAAAAAATTACTGACTGGATTCCCGAACAAAAATTCCACGAAAATGGCTTTTAACGAGCCCCTCGGTATCGGTTAGAAAGCCCTGTTGTACAGATAATAGAGTACCGCGAAAAATGTCAGGCTGAGGGCCGGAGCCAGGATCAGGCGGCGCATGCCGAGGGGGATCTGGACCGGTTTCCAGCCGGTTCCCCAGGGAAATTCCCCGGAATAACGCCTGCGGATTTCCAGAATGGTGAACAGGAAAGTCATCCATATGGCGGCCAGGCTGAAACCGGCCAGCACGTCGCTGAGCCAGTTGATTCCGAGATAGCAGCCGCTGAGCCCCGCAAGCAGGGCGAGGAAGCTGGCGCCGATGATAAGGCCCAGACGAAAGCGCCATTTTCTGACCGTATCGAGCAGAAAGTAAACCAGCAGTCCGGCCAGCAACAGGGCGGAAAAGGCGTGGTGGCCAGGGAAGCTGGCCTGGAGGGTGACCAGTTCTGCCTGGAAGGGGGAAGGTCCGGTTCGCGTATAAACGCCCTGCAGGACGGTTGTCAAAACCTTCCCGCCGCCCAACCCGGCGAGCAGGATCACAGCAGAGAAATCGCGATTGTACAGAACCAGCCAGAAAAGAAGGAAACCGCCAACCAGCAGGAGGATCGACGGATCGGCCAGAGAGTGGAAAATGATCAGAAACTGATCGGCCAGGGGATGGCGATGCTGACTGAGCAGATGGTAGACCTGCCGGTCGAGGTTCCGCAGAAAGGCGATGTTTTCGACCAGCCAGAAAAAAATCCCGGAAAAGAGCGCACTGAGTGCAAGGCCGATGGTGAGATACAGACCGGAGCCTCGCTTCATGCTGAACCGCCCGGCCAGAAAATCCCAAAAACGGGGAAAACGGCTGGCAAATCCTTGAATCGGGGGTGTTTCCAGAAATCGGTACCACCTCGTCACCAGGTGCGGCCAGTAGCGGGTGAAGCGAGTTACCAAACGGGGAAACAGTTTTTTCCAGAAAAGCCCGTTGAGGATGAACAGTACCAGGAGGGAGCCGATCAGCAGGCTCAGACGGCCGGTGAGCCGCTGGATCTGTTGCCAGCTGGCTGCGCCGAGGTATCCCAGCCCCGGGTAGGCCATGCCCCAGAGCATGCTGCTGATCAGCGTATAGGTCAAAAAAGGCCCGGGGGACATGCGGGTGCAACCGGCGACGAAGGGCACCATGCCGCGCAAAGGGCCTATAAATCTACCGAAGAACAGACTTTTGCCGCCATGGGCAACGAAAAACAGTTCGGCTTTTCGAAAGAGGTGCGCCCGCTTTTTGAACAGCCGGGAGTGGCGCACCTGGGGGCCTGATCTGGCTCCCAGAAGAAAACTTGCGGTGTCTCCGATGAGAGCTCCCAAAACCGATATCAGCGTGACCGGGAGCAGGTCCCCCTGGCCATGAGCGGCCAGAAAGCCGGCAAAAACGATCAGGGTGCTGCCGGGAACAAGCAGACCGATACCGACGATCGATTCCAACAGGGTGACCGAAAATAACAGACAGTAGTAGGGCCAGCCGACAGGCAACCAGGAAAAGAGATTTTCCAGAATGCTTTCCATCTCAAACCATATAGTTTTCCAAAAAGGAAGGTCGTCCCGCGTCTGTTCCACCGCCAGGTTGCCTTCCCTGTCCGAGTTGTTAATATTATATGAAAATACCCGGAAACAATCTAAAATTCCGCTTGTAAAAATCCCTTGAACAAAATTATTCCTTTTGAAGTTGTCGGGTTATGGGTTCAAGGGCGGAATTCATTCTGATTCACTTTTTTGAGAGGAAGCCAGCCGTGGAACAATTCCTACTGTCCCCTGAAGAATTGGAATGGCGCTGCGACCCCGCGCAGTTCGAGTTCGATTCAACGAAAGATCTCTGCTGTCTCGACGAAACAATCGGCCAGGACCGGGCGTTGACGGCCATAGATTTCGGACTGGGAATCGATGCAAAGGGATTCAATATTTTCGTGTTGGGCGAACCGGGGACCGGTCGCTCCACCACGATTCAGCGCGTCGTCGATAAGCGGGCGGCGGATGAACCGGTGCCCGACGATTGGTGCTATGTCTACGATTTCAAGGATGCCACCCGGTCCGCCTGTATCCAGTTGCCCGCGGGTCTCGGCCGTCAGTTTTGCAAGGATATGGAAGAACTTGTCGCACGCCTGGCGGAGACTATTCCCAAGATATTCGAAAGCAAGGAATATGAACAGGCCAAAAGCAGCATTACCTCCGAATCCCAGGAAAAAAACAAAAAACTGGTTCAGGAACTGGAAGAGCAGGTCAACCGGGAAGGTTTCATCCTGCAGAGAACGGTCGGGGGGCTGGTGCTGGTGCCGACCAAGGACGGCCAGCCTCTTTCCCAGCAGGAATACGCCGAACTCTCCGAGGATGAGCGGAAGCATTTCGAAGACAAGGGAGCGGAACTGCAGGAAAAGTTGAACGAAGTGCTGCGCAAGGTCGTGGACCTTGAAAAGGATATGCGCGAATCCATTCTCGGGGTGGAAAAAGGGTTCTTCAGCTCCGCGCTGCAGCAGCTTTTCGAGCCTTTGGAAGAGAAATACAAGGATAAAGAAAAGATCCTGCAGCACTTCGAGGGCTGCAAGGAAGATATCGTCAACCGGGCCGAGGAGTTTCGCCCCGGCCAGGGGCCCCAGATCGCCATGGGCGGGAAGATCGTCCGGCAGGAGCCCTCATTTGACCGGTACCGGGTCAACCTGTTCGTCGACAACGGGGACCTGGAAGGAGCGCCGGTGGTTTTCGAACCGAATCCGACCTACTTCAATCTTTACGGACGGATCGAGCACATCATCCAGGCGGGTACGGCGACCACCAACTTCACCATGATCCGCCCCGGAGCCCTGCACAAGGCCAACGGCGGTTACCTGATCCTCGACTGCCGGGAGGTGCTGCTCAATCTCTTTTCCTATGAGGCGCTCAAACGCAGCATCCGCAACGAGGAAGTCAAGATCGAGGACATGGCGGAGCAGTTCCGCCTGATTGCCACCGTCTCTCTCAAGCCTCAGCCGATCCCCTTCAAATGCAAGGTCATCTTGATCGGGATCCCCTGGCTTTATTACCTGCTTTATCAGGCCGACCCCGATTTTCGAAAGTATTTCAAGGTCAAGGCCGATTTCGACCGGATGATGAAAAATACCTGGGAAAACGTGCAGCAGTACGCCCTTTTCGTAGCGAGCCAGTGCGACAAGGAAAAGCTGCCTCCATTCGCTCCCGATGGCGTGGCCCGGGTCGTCGAGCATGCGGCCCGGCTTATCGAGGACAAGAAGCGCCTCTCCTCCCGGTTCATCGATGTGGCCGATCTCATACGGGAGGCGGCCTATTTCGCCCGTCAGCAGGGCACCGAAACAGTCAATCGAGAGCAGGTCGAACTGGCCATCGAATCGAAGATCTATCGTTCCAACAAAACTGAAGAGCGCATTCAGGAGTTTATCGAGGAGGGGACCATTCTGGTGGATACCGAGGGCAGGGTGGCCGGCCAGCTCAACGGCCTGTCGGTCTACATGCTGGGCGATTACGCTTTCGGCCGGCCCTCCCGCATCACGGTCCGCACCTTCATGGGCAAGGGCGGGGTCATCAACATCGACAGGGAAGCCAAGCTCTCGGGACCGATTTACAACAAGGCCGTCATGATCCTCGCCGGCTTTCTCGGCGACCGGTTTGCCCAGGACAAACCCCTGACCCTGGCCGCCTCGATCTGTTTCGAACAATCCTATTCGGGAGTGGAGGGGGACAGTGCCTCCTCCGCCGAACTCTACGCCCTGCTTTCGTCTCTCTCCGACATCCCGCTGCACCAGGGCATTGCCGTGACCGGTTCCGTCAATCAACGGGGCCAGGTGCAGTCCATCGGAGGAGTCAATGAAAAGATCGAAGGGTTTTATACCGTCTGCAAGGCCAAGGGCCTGACCGGCGAACAGGGCGTCATCATCCCGGCCAAAAACGTGCAGAACCTCATGCTGCGGAGGGAAGTCATCGCTGCGGTCAGGGACAAAAAATTCCATATCTGGGCCGTCGATCACGTCGACCAGGGGATCGAGATTCTGACCGGTCTGCCGGCTGGCGAAAAGCAGGAGGATGGAACCTGGCCGGAAGGGACGATCAACGCGCTGGTGGACGGCCGGCTGCGCCAGATGGCCGAGGGGATCGTCAAGTTTGCCCGGCCCGAGGAAAAAGAGGCCAAGGGAGAGTAAGCAAGAAAGAAGATTCAAGGAGCGCCGCCTCAATCAGGGGCGGCGCTTTTTTTTGGGGGGGAAAAGGTTTCCTTAAAGTTTAAACAGATTGACGGGGAGAGATTAAAAAGCTATAAATACTGCTCATGATTTGTCTTCAAAAAGGGGGGAGGCATGGTCACCGGAATGTCGGGCCGCTTTGACGGTTTCGCTTCCAGCGGTGAGCCCGGGTTATGCTGCCGGGAATTCTCGGGCTCAACAGTCTATCGAGCTTCGAACCACGTCCGTCCTGCCAATCAAGGTAAAAAGGACCAGCCTCCGAAGCTCCTCAGGCAACTCAAACAAGCCCTCCGTGCCCGCCAATACAGTCTCTGCACCGAAAGCACCTACTGCCAGTGGGTGAAACGGTCTATTTTCTTCCACAACGTTCGCTATCCTGCGGAAATGGCCGAGCCGGAAATCAATGCTTTCCTCACCCATCTCGCCGTAAAGCATAAAGTCAACGCATCAACACAGAACCAGGCCTTATCCGCACTCCTTTTCCTCTATCGCCATGTCATCGGTCACGACATCGGAGAGTTGGGCGACGCTGTCGAAAACTCAAAATGAATGTTGATGAGGGGGATTCTATGCCTGAGAATTCATTAAGCCCGTTTGGAAATCCAGAAGGTGCACGTGCCGATCTTGAGGAGGTTGCTCGGGGGTTCGTGGATTTCGGTGATCATCTTGTATGGAAAGGCCTTGCCACCAAGCCTAATGATTTACGCGCCAGAGTTTTTGTTGGAAAAAAGGGTTCAGGAAAAACACTTTATCTGAGAAGAGCTCATGACTTTGTAGCTGCGCAACAAGACAATCTATATGCCGGAAGTATAAATGACAACGCACCATTAACGCAAGAAATCATTAGAATATCCCGGTTTTTCAAGAAACATGAGCTCCGTGAAACATGGTGTCAGTTATGGAGAAAGGCTATAATAAGGTCAGCAGTTTCTCACATCATAAATAATGAAATTTTAGTTTCTCAAGTAGGGGATAAGTTGTGCTGCAGCTTTAGGTCCAATTACTCGGAAATTTTATACGATACGGAAGAAACGCGATATCCGTCAGGAATTTTTGATGAACTAGGTTCAATTCTTCAAAAGAACTTTACGAGAAATTCCATTCTTAAATATGTTACCAATACAAAATGGGGTCAGCTAGAGACCGAAGTGGCCATAGCCCTTAAAAAATGTAAACCTGTTTGTTTGTACATGGATGGAATAGATGATCATTTCCAGCATGCTCCAATGTACTGGCTTGAGTGTCAGATTGGCCTTTTTAATGCAATAATGAGCCTGTTAAGAGATCAGAATCTTGGAGGGAGATTGCACGTTACCGTTGCGATTCGGGATGTTGTGCGTTTAAAAATTCTTCAGACTGAACACAACCTCAGAAACTTTGAGGAGGAACATATTAGAGTATTAAAGTGGGATGTAAGATCAATTTCATATTTATTAAGTGAGAAGGTGAAAAAGCTTAATAATGAACTTTTTCACTCTTATGATGGTAGCAAAAGTATAAATTCATGGCTTGGATTATCTGAATTTGAAAATAAAAAACGGAATAAAAAAGAGAAAATAGAATCTTATCTACTAAGACACACTCGGCTACTTCCTCGGGATGTTGTAACAATGGGTAATGTGTTATGCCAAGAATTACAAAGATTAAAATGGTTCCCTGAGGTATATACACTGCCGGAAGCTATTAAGCGTGGTGTAAGTTTTGCTGCTCGTGAATTTGGTAAGGAACAACTGCAAATCTGCGGAACTCACCTCGCAACGGATATGAGTCCGACAAAATTCGAACATAAAGACTATGAAAAATTTCTTGGCACTGACGAATACAAAGCCAACTTAGCCGATAAAATTAAAGCATATATATCAAGTTTTAAGAAAGATCGATTTACTCGAAGTGTATTATTGAGGCAGGAAGAACTGGCAAAGGAATATTTTGATGAAGGGTCTGATATTATTAATGTTTTATGGCTAAATGGTATGCTTGGATATGCTGATAGCTCTGACAACTCAGGCATAGTTGTCTTTTACTCTGATGATGGAGGTCCTGAGTTTAAACTTCCTCGTGATAAAAAAGAATACGCCTTTCATTCCTGTCTGATTGACGCCACTGGCATACAGCCTTCTGGTAATCCAGTCTTGCAACAAGGTGTCATTCTATGATTCATACATTAATATATGAAAATTGGAATCAATTTAAAAGTACATTTTACAAGGATTTATTTTCCCAAGATTTATTTCTATCTAATATTTTTATATTTCGTGGACAGTCCAATGGCGACTGGCCTTTGATATCAAGTTTTGACCGATGGTACGATAAATTAATTTACAAAGAAAACCGTAAGACCATTGCTAGCGGCTTAATTGACTACTTTTTAAATGAATGTTATGACCCTATCCTATTAAAGGAAATATCGGCCAATCAAGATATTGGAATTGCTATGGCTCAACATTATGGGGTTCCAACCCGTCTTTTGGATTGGTCTGAAAGTCCATATATTGCAGCTTTTTTTTCTTTTATTGATTGCTTAGAGAATTTTGAGGAATTTGATCCTGTTTCAATTTGGGCACTCCGACTTGATTCGCCTATCTTTTCTTCGAAAAACGCAAGAGTTGTCAAATGTCCAAAAATATACAACGATAGGCTTAGAAACCAAAAAGGACTTTTCACCTTATTGGAAACAGAGCACGCCAGCATTAATGACCTTGTATTAGCTAATTCTTGTTCTGCCTCCTTAGTTAGAGCTTTAATTCCTTCAACCGAGGCAGTCCATGCCCTCTCTGATCTTTCTGCTATGGGAATAACAGCCGCAAGCCTCTTCCCCGATTATGTCGGCGCTGCGATTGCTGCCAAAGTTTCCATGGCATTGGCGCGGATTGGGGAACATGTAATTGGAGGTCCGACCAAGTGACCTGTGGGGGCTCTTTGGGGGGGACCAAAGGAACTCATCGTAATAATTGGAGATCTTTGGTCCGACCTGGCCATTTTACTACCCATGTCCTGAACCGTGGCCGGCAGGAGTTAAAAGTCCTTTTGACGATCTTTGATCATCTTAATCGACGGTTTATACGGGCCCGTATAAAACCCGAGAATAAATTGGTGAAAATTGGAAGTTAAATGGAAATTAAGAAGAAAATTCAAGAAATCCCAAAAACGGGCCGGGACGATGCTCGATTGCACTCGCAAGGCGGGTTTAGGGTTACGGGTGTCGACAGAATGAAGCTTTATTGGATAAGATGGGGCTCTCGGGGGTCGGACCAAGGAAACTCCTTGAAAAAACGTAACCTTTTGCGAAAATAGCCCCTAAAAAACTGCCTATAGCCCGATTTTTGGGGGCAAAATCAGGGTTATAGTTTTTCGGCTGAAATTTCCCCTGCTTGGCACAGGGAGGGAGCCATGGCAAGAGCCAATCGGCATCGCATTCCCGGCTGTATCTGGCACATTACCCACCGCTGCCACAAGAAAGAATTTTTACTGAAATTCGCCGGCATCGTTTTGTGTCCTGGTTGCGCGAAGCCCGCAGCCTCCTTGCAGATTTTGAACTACACGGTTACCTCCAATCATGTTCATCTGCTGGTGAGAGACAATAACGAGGCCTATTCCATACCGCCAGCCATTCAACTGGTAGCGGGCCGGGTCGGCCAGGAATACAACCAGCGAAAGCGTCGCAAAGGAGCTTTCTGGGAAGATCGCTACCATGCCACCGCCATAGAATCCGGCGAACATCTGCGCCGCTGCCTTGTCTATATCGATTTGAACATGGTACGGGCAGGAGTCGTGAATCATCCAGCAGAATGGGCTTATGGCGGATATCACGAGATCCAGGGAAATCGCCGCCGCAACACGCTCCTTGCGTTGGACACCCTTGCGGAGGCGAGACAGACGGGCCGGATTCGTTGGCAAAAGCACATTGGGGTTGGATCGAGGGAAAATTGGCCTCGGACAAAAGCAGACGAGAAGAGATTTGGACAAAGGAGTGTCGCGGTCGGTAGCAAGCGGTTCGTTCAAAAGATCCAGGAAAACCTCGGAGCGCGAGGGATAGGGAGAAGTGTGGGGGCAAACGGCGATGCCTATATGCTTCGGGAATCGCCGGAAACCTATAAGGGCGGTTTTTACCCCGAAAATCGAGTTATAGCACTAAATAACTGCTATTTTCGGACTGATTTCTATTAAATATCGAATAGTTAGGTTGGTCCGACCCCAGGGCTGCCGATATCAAAGTCTGCTGGAGTTTCTAGAACGCCCAGCGACGAAGGAAAGCGGGATTGAAGGCAAAGCAAAGTACGAGCGGGTAAGCACAGTTGGCGAAAGAATCCTACGGTCGAAACCGGGTCCAATGCCGTAACGCAGTACGTGTACGAACCCGTTGAGGAACTGACGGCAGAGTACGAGGTCCGCCCCACAAGACTGACGCTTGATCAGGGAGCTGAACTAGGATTGGGCGGCGCACGCATTGAGATACGCAGGCGGCTAGACAATCATCTTGTTGCTTATGCTCAGTACTACTGGAACAACAGAGAGTTTCGGGCGTGCCCACAGGAGTCCCATAGCGGAATGTTCATCTATCACTTTGTGGCTGGAGCTCTTGGCGTCAAGAATCCAGAAGGGCCGAAGTGATCGCGATCAGATTCCTAACCCTGCGGTGCAGGGGACGCTCCGCCTATCGGCGCCGCGCCCCTGACCTTGAACGTTATGCGTTACGAGCTTGAATTAAGCGAGAGTGCTATGGACTCACAAATTGATGTGGTTATACAGAAAACAGCCAAATTAAAGGACCGGCTTGGCCTGCTTGTTACTAAGAATGAATATCCAACCAATAGAAGAAGCCAGATTTTGCTGGCATATCACAGCATATTGGCAGAGCACCACTCAGCTATTTTCTTCTTAATCCAAAATGATCTCTGCGGCTCCGCCTTCGCTTTAGCTCGACCAGTTTATGAAACTCTTTATCGTGCCCACTGGATTGCAGCCTGTGCTAACGAAACGCAGGTAAATAACCTCTTCGAAGACAAAGACATTTTTCCAAAAATGCATGTTTTAGTTTCGCAAATTGATAAAGCATTCAATTCTGGCAACTTTTGGCAAACCATAAAGAGAAGTACCTGGAACCCTATGAATGATTACACTCATTCGGGAATACGCCAAGTTGGTCGCCGATTTAATGACAATCAAGTGCTTCAAAATTATGAAAAAGAAGAAATTCTTGAGGTCTTAAATGGTACCAATATGGCTCTTTTGCTCATTGCAAGCCTGTTTTTCAGTTTCTTCGGGAAAGATGATGCGTACAGTGAAGTTAGAGAAATGATTTTGAATTACAACAATTGAAATCAGCGCATAACAATGCCATGCACGGGGATGGGAATTCCGTTGCGCTCCATTCCCACCTGTGATGGCCACGTTCGGCATGGAATTAAACAAATGATAACTGTTCGACCAGAGAGGGTTGAAGACCAAGCAGCGATTCAGGGTGTGAGAGCTGCAGCTACTGCCACTCTCCGACAGATCTATCGTCCCAAACAAAGGGCCATCGAAAACAAGTCCCGGATAAGCCCGGGTCTTCAAAGGCTCGTTGCGGTCGTTGATGGACAAGTCGTTGGAACGGTCCAGTATTACATAGAAAACCAATCGGTTTGCCTCGTTGGCCTTGGGGTGGCCGCAGACTATAGACAAAAAGGTGTTGCTCGCAGTCTGATCCGCCACTTGGAGAATGTCGGTAAAAGGGAAAAGGCAATTCAGCTTAAACTGCACACGGTTAAAGAAACGGGAAACGTGGATGTATTCAAACGGCTTGGATTCACAGTCGTTGCAGAACGAGAAGACGATTTTTTTGAAAGTGACAGGTTTGATAAGTTGACTGATGTTGAGCTGATTATGCAGATCCCGAGCACAGCGCCGAACCATAAGGTCAACCGGCCTGGTGATACAGGGGAGATTTCCCGAGGAAGTCTCTACTAAATTGTTCCGGCACGACGCAGCCGGTTACCAAAATCGTAGCGCCTTACCGCACGCGGCGACTTTCATCCACATCATCTGCGAGCCAAGCCTTGATAAGCGACTGATAAGGCATATCACGTTTGTTCGCTTCGATTTTGATGCGATCAAGCAGAGCTTCCGGCAAGCGGAGCGATATTGTTTTGGTTGAGGGCTTCAGGTTTGGAAAAGAAGCGGGCCGAGCCTGGCTCCAATCCATGTAGTCGGTGGAATCATGGCTTTCCCAAAATTCTCTTTCCTCAGCTTCAGTCTTAAACTCGGGCATCTTTTTTTGTTTGCTCATAAATTGCTCTCTCTTTATGGTGCATATCACGAGCGGAAATCACTCGGATCAGAGTACCGCTACCTCTCAATGTGAAGGTGATATGCAACAAGCGTGTATCATCGGTTTCACCAAGGGCGTGATAACGAGATTCTTTTTGGCTGTGCTTGTTGTCTTCCAGGATAAGCAGCGGTTCATTGAAGAATATTTGCTCGGCCTCGGACTGGTAAACGCCGTGCTTTTTCGCGTTCTTACGCGAATTTCCTTCGTCCCAGTCAAAGCCTGTTATCTGCGCCCAGTCGATCATGGTTGTATATTATCAAAATATACATAGTTGTCAACCAGCGCTAACCACGGCATTGAGCAGGACGCGCAAAAAGCCGCGCGCCTCTCATGCCAAACGTTGAAGCTGTAGAAAAACCATGAAATGTGGTAAGATGCGGGAAAATTTCATGAAATAAAGGAGGGGATTGCCGGTGGCCCGCTTCAAGTCCTACGACTACAACCAGACCGTCCTTTTGCCGATCGATTTCGAACAACAGATCCTGCCCTGCACTTTTGAACACTCCCTCCATTACCTGGTCGACAACGAACTCGACCTGAACATCTTCGATTCCAAATTCAACAACGACGAGTGCGGCCTTCCCGCCTACGACCCGGCTATTCTGCTCAAGATCGTGCTTCTGGCCTACTCCCGCGGAGTGACCAGCAGCCGTAAGATCGAAGCCCTGTGCCGGGAAAACGTGATTTTCATGGCCCTGTCCGCCGACAGCCGGCCCCATTTCACCACCATCGCCGACTTCATCTCCTCCTCCCACGAGCAGATCGCCGACCTGTTCCAGCAGGTGCTGATGGTCTGCGATTCCCTGGGATTGATCGGCAAGGAGATGTTCGCTATCGATGGCTGCAAGATGCCCTCAAACGCCTCCAAGGAGTGGAGTGGCACCCTGACCGATCTGGGGGGCGGGTCCTGATTGCAGATATCGCGTTTCCGAGTGCAGCTGCGAGGGACGCTGCTGCAGAGATTTGTAGCGACAGTTGGGATGATACCGAGCACTATTGGGTCGCAGAGGAAATGCTGGTAGTTATTGAGGGTGCCGGGTTCAAGATGCATTTTCAGCAGGTTTCAAGTTGTGCCGGCATAGTTCAACTTTCGAAAATGGGTTAGCAAATACATCAACGCGTTTTGCTGTTAGATTGGTCCGAGCCCCCCTTTTGGTCAACAAGCACCGTGACGAGGACAAGCAGACGGGAAGACGAGCAAAAAGAAGCCCTGACTAAGGCCGGCTGCAAGATCAAGGAGTTTCTGAAAAAGAACAAGCAGCACCTAGGCCGCAGTCATATGTCCAATGGAAGCTATTGACCAAGCTGCACAATATGACCAAGGTTCACCGTTACGGCTGGTCCTTGTGAGAGGGAAGGGTGCATGTGCCGTATATTGTTAAAATATACATAATCCATAGGATTGAGCGGGATGTGCAAAAAGCCGCGTGCCCTCTCATGCTACATGTTGGCAGAGCTGGCTGATGCAGACCCAAAGTTTTGTTCTTTTGAGGTAATTCAAATTATGAGCTTGGTCTTCCTGAGCGATCAATTGATTCGCGATAATGACGAAACTGATTGTGCCATTATGTCCTTGCTTGATGAGCGGAATAATAACACTTTATTTTACATTCCTTCTCAAGGAGACAAAGACAGGTTTTTCTATTCAAGGATCGTTTCGTATTATTCACGGTTCGGAATACGTGTGATGGATTATTTCGATCTAGAGAATAAATTCGAGGAAAAAAGGATTGAAGAACTATTTAATGCAGGTGCTGTCCATTTAAGTGGAGGCTCAACTTTCCATTTTCTTCAAAATCTCCAGAGAAGAAATTTTTTACCAGTTCTTCAAAAGTACGTGGCAAACGGGGGAACCCTTATTGGTGTCAGCGCAGGTGCTCTGTTGATGACGCCGCATATTTCGGCATCATTAGTCTATGGTGATCCATTAATAGAGGGAATGGATACTCAAGCCCTGAATCTCGTAGATTGGGAATTCTTTCCGCATGTCAATTCTCTGATAACGGAAGATAAAATTATTGCGTATTCAAGGCAGACGGAGAAAATAATACTATCTTGCGAAGATGGTGATGGGATTATCGTGTCCGATGCGGGGACTCGGTACATCGGAAATGTTAAAGAGTATTTCAATGGGGCCTTGAGGGACAATAAGGTGTCATCGGGGTCGGACCAGCGGAAACCGTCGATTTAAAATGCGAAATTTCAAAATATGGCTCTTAGAGGCGTCGGCGGCAGGCGCTTGGGAAGCCTGAAAAGCGGAAATTGTTGGAACGGGATCTTCCGATGACGATGTCGGTCCCTGCTTGATTATCCAGTATCAGTCCTGCAGCGGTGGTATTGCAAAATGTCCCATTCACGATTCTACGTTCTTCTGAAGGAAAGGGTTCTCCGGTTACTGTTTCCACCGGCACTGGCATGGTCGCTGCTCCTGCTCTTCGCCGAGGAGGTGGGCCGTATGCAACGGCTGAATCCTTTTCCCGAAGGCACGGCAACGCACCTCCTGTTCGAGGCGTTTGTGGATTGGCCGTTGCCGGTCTTGACGGGCTTCCTGGCAGCCGTCTGGCTGTTGCGTCGCTGGCCAGTCTTCCTGCGCCTGTGGCCGCCCGCATCCGTGGCCGTTACCCTGATTCACCTCCTCTTTCATGGCGCGCTGATGTTCGCAGGCGTGACTATCGGCACGGTGGTGATCAGTTATCTCTTTTATGATCCCGCCACTGATCCGCAGGGTCAGTTCCATCTCTGGGTGTGGGCGGGCGGGTTGTTGCACGCCGTTGCGCTCACACCACTCGCGGCACTGCTCACGGTGTGGTGGGCTGCACGCCGGAAAAGAGGGGTTGCCGGATGAAGAAAGGTCTATTGCTGGTCGCATTGTTGGCCAACATTGTGGCGCTTTTTTGCGTCCTCAACCCCTGGTTCGAAGACTGGATGAGCCAAGGCATCATCTTTTTCGTTCTCGAAGCGGTCTTTCTGATGCTCATCGGCGTGCCGGTATTCGTTCATCACCTTCGCAGGGGATTGTCGGCGCGCGAGGCGCTGGCCGCGAGCATGGATTCGGTGATGAGCTTTCTTGCGGGTTGGGTTTGATGCTCACAAGGCGCAAAAGGGCGGAGTGGGCGACCGGCTGCAGCCCGTCGCCGCCGCTCTGGGGCTGCCGGTGCTGTCAGGTTTCTGTGTCTGTCAACTCGCTTGCGGACCAATTCACAAGGGAGCCAGTTGCCCATGATCCGGATCCTCGGTGCAGTGCTGATTATCGGCAGCGGTCTGTTGGTCCTCTATGCGGAAGGATGCAACTGGATCGCTCTATGGAACCTGATGCCGTTGGCACTGGCTGCACTTGCGATCATGCATGGTCCCGGTGCAGAGCGACCGTCATGGAGTGCTGTCATTTTTGCCGGCGTCACGGCACTCGCTATCACTTTGACACATGCTGCCTGGGTCTTCGACTGGAGCGGAATACGGACAGGATCATCCACGGCGGGGCTGCTTTTGCTGTTTTCACCGATCTATTCGGTTCTGCTCGGCACGGTTGGTTGGGCAGGGGCAAAATGGCTTTCGTCTATCTTTTAAGAGGGTGAGTACCACCTGGAGGGATATCGCCGTATCGTGTTGCTGCTCATACACAACTATACTGCCGCTCAGCCCTTCTTGGTTTGAAAGAATGAGTAATAGATCATGATCATACTGAGAGTTTCTGGAAACCGATAAGCTTGCAATAGGGTTAAGGAGACTGCCGATGCCTGTTTACCGCTTAATGGATTCTTCAGATGTCCGCAAAAATAGCCTCTCCCCCATCGCCTGTTTCTTACTGGCAGCATCCCTGATCCTTTTTGCCGGCTGTACAACCGTTCACAAGGATTTCAGGTCTTTTTCCCCTGTTTATGAACCAGGCGTCAAAGTGGCGGGCAAGGTGGCGATTGTGTTGTCTGACGAACTCTCCTCGTTCTATTACGTGCCTCGGGATTTCCAGGAATTTTCTTTGGGACCGGTTATTTGCGAAAACGCCCGCAAGGCAGCGACAGCGGTATTCGGTGAGCCTCTTTTTTTTGATAACATGAACGATGCCGTATCCGCTCATCCTGATTTTATCGGGGTATTGCGACCCAGAGGTGCTTATCTCTACAGCATAAAGGAAATTCCAGTTACGGTCGTAACCTACGCGTCATTGACCTGGGAGTTGTTCTCCGGTGACAGCAAAAGACTTTACGGGGCTACGATTTACGGGGATGGGAAAGACCAGCGGACTTTGGGCATGGCTGATGTGCGCTACGAAACAAGCATGCAGCAATGCATGGACGCGCTTGCCGCCAACCTGTACAAGGTCATGCTGGAGGTGCCCCAAAGAGCGAGCAAAAATCCTGCCGCTTCAGAGCAGATTCGCAAAGCAGTTGAGGGGTATCAGCGGGGGAGCACGACTTACGCCCAGCATCTTAATGAAAAGAATAGGGAATGGCATCTTTTCGCCCTGCAAGAACGTGTGGAATTTAACGGAAGAAACTTCAGCTATGTGTTCGATCCGGTCTCGAAAAAACACACGTCCGTCATCGGCTGGACATCTCATTGGGGTCTCCGTCTGCCGGCCATGGAATCGCTTCGGCCGTCCGTCTATCTGCCGCAGAGCATGATAGAACATTCAAAAGTCAAATCCGTTTTTATTCAGGAAATGGTAGGGTCTGTTTATGACGACCGTCCGCTATGCGAGCTCGTTTTTGAGGGTGACAGCATCTCTGAATCGGTTCTCAAGTACCGGTCCTGCCCAAGTGATTTTTCTTCGTCGTCCGCCTATCTTTCGGTGGATGCTTTTGAAAATCGCAAGCTCAATGACACGGCTTGCAAGTGGCTAAATCTGCGGTTGGGCATGTCCAGAGAGGAAGCGGGACAACTGATCGGCGCACCCAAGCGGTTAATTTACGATTCCACTGTGGATGCAACGACCTTTGAGTACGGGTATGGTAGGGTGAAGTTCTATGGAAAAAATGATGAAGGTTTGTCCGGCTGGCAGCTCGATTAATTCGGCTCTCCAAAGCCGGCGCTGGGGAGTGTCTCCAGAACCCTTTGGCAGAACGGAACTTTCTTGACATCAAAAAGTCAAAGTCTTACAAACAGAGCCGGGGATTTTGAGTATATCCCCGAACTTGCTTTATCCGTCGATCAGGGTGTTCCCTTTTTGCGGTAAATGGCATCGTTTTCTCAAACCGTACCACAGTCCTGCAGAACAGGCGGCTTTTTAAGGACGGATTCGAGGCAGCGAAGGGTCTAACGGCAAAGGCAGGGTTAACCAGGTTTCGGTTAGCCCTTTTTTATTGTTCGGTTTTTCCAATCAAGAGTTTCAGAAACGCTTTTTCACCTGCTGGTCATCAAGGGGGAGGCATACATGCCCAAACGCGAGGATATTCGCAAGATTCTGATCATCGGCTCAGGGCCCATCATCATTGGCCAGGCCTGCGAATTCGATTATTCCGGCACCCAGGCTTGCAAGGCCCTGAAAAAGCTGGGGTACGAGATCGTTCTGGTCAACTCCAACCCCGCCACCATCATGACAGATCCAGTCATGGCGGATGTCACCTACATCGAGCCGCTCAATGTCGACGCCATTACCGAGATCATCGCCAAGGAGCGCCCCGATGCCTTGCTGCCCAATCTGGGCGGACAATCGGCCCTGAATCTTGCTTCGGAACTGAGTCGCAAAGGCGTGCTGGAAAAGTATGAAATCAAGGTGATAGGCGTCAATATCGATGCCATCGAGCGGGGGGAGGATCGCCAGGCTTTCAAGGACACGATGGAGCGCCTTGGGATCGAGGTGGCGCGCAGCGAAATCGCCACCAGTGTCGAACAGGCGGAGCGGATCGCCGGCGACCTGGGATTACCGGTGGTGTTGCGCCCGGCCTATACCATGGGCGGCACCGGCGGCGGCATCGTCTACAACATGGAGGAGCTGCAGGCTATGGTGGCGCGGGGCCTGTCGGCCAGCCTGGTCGGTCAGGTGCTGGTCGAAGAGTCTGTGATCGGCTGGGAAGAGCTGGAACTTGAGGTGGTCCGCGACGCCAAAAACCAGAAGATTACCGTTTGCTTCATCGAAAATGTCGATGCCATGGGTGTTCACACCGGCGATTCCTTCTGTACAGCGCCCATGCTGACCATTTCGGAAGAGCTGCAGCGGCGCCTGCAGAAATATGCCTACGATATTGTCGAGGCCATCGAAGTCATCGGCGGCACCAACGTGCAGTTCGCCCATGATCCCGAGACCGGCCGGGTGGTGGTGATTGAAATCAACCCCCGCACCTCGCGTTCCTCGGCGCTGGCCTCCAAGGCGACCGGTTTTCCCATCGCCCTGGTGTCAGCCCTGCTGGCGGCCGGACTGACCCTCGACGAAATTCCCTATTGGCGGGAAGGAACCCTGGAAAAATATACACCGGGCGGCGATTACGTGGTGGTCAAGTTCGCCCGCTGGGCCTTCGAGAAGTTCCGCGGCGTGCAGGACAGACTCGGTACCCAGATGCGTGCCGTGGGCGAGGTGATGAGCATCGGCAAAAATTACAAGGAAGCCCTGCAGAAGGCCATCCGCTCTCTGGAAACCGGGCGCTACGGACTGGGTTTCGCCAGGAATTTTCATCACCGATCGCTGCAGGAGTTGCTTGAAGCCCTGGTCGAGCCGTCCAGCGAGCGGCAGTTTATCCTATACGAGGCGCTGCGCAAAGGGGCCGACATCGGCGAGCTGCAGCGACTGACCCACATCAAGGGCTGGTTTCTCGAACAGATGAAGGAACTGGTGGAGCTCGAGGAAGAGCTGCTGGCCTGCAAGGGGCGCCTGCCGGAGGACGCTCTGCTGGTCCGGGCGAAAAAGGACGGCTTCGCCGATCGCTATCTGGCCCGGATCCTCGGCATTGCCGAAGCGGATGTGCGCCGCCGCCGGATCGCGCTCGGGCTGGAAGAGGCCTGGGAGCCGGTGCCGGTCAGCGGGGTCGAGAACGCTGCCTACTACTTCTCGACCTACAACGCGCCCGACCAGGTCGGGGTGAGCGACAAACGTAAGATCATGGTACTCGGCGGGGGTCCCAACCGCATCGGCCAGGGCATCGAGTTCGACTACTGCTGCGTGCATGCGGCCTTTGCCCTGCGGAATCTGGGCCATGAGTCGATCATGGTCAACTGCAACCCGGAAACGGTGTCGACCGACTACGATACATCCGACAAGCTCTACTTCGAACCGCTCACGGTGGAGGACGTGCTGTCCATCTACCGCAAGGAGCAGCCCGAGGGGGTGATCGTGCAGTTCGGCGGCCAGACGCCCCTCAACATTGCTGCCGAACTGCAGGCCAACGGCGTCAAAGTGATTGGCACCTCGCCCGAGACCATCGACCTGGCCGAGGATCGCGACCAGTTCAACCGGGTCATGCGGAAACTGAACATACCGCAACCGCGCTCGGGCATGGCCAGCACTATCGACGAAGCCCTGGCCATCGCCGAACGCATCGGCTACCCGCTCATCGTGCGGCCGTCCTACGTGCTCGGCGGCCGGGCCATGGAGGTGGTGCATGACGAGACCATGCTGCGGGAATACATGGACAAGGCCGCCGACGTGTCGCCCGAGCGCCCGATCCTTATCGACCAGTTTCTGGAAAACGCCATCGAGGCGGAAGCTGATGCCATTGCGGACGGCACGGACGCCTTCGTGCCTGCGGTCATGGAGCATATCGAACTGGCCGGCATCCATTCCGGCGATTCGGCCTGCGTGATACCACCGGTCAGCATCCCGCCGAAACATATCGACACCATCGAGGAGTATACTCGCAAGATTGCGATAGAGATGGGCGTGGTCGGCCTGATGAACATTCAGTATGCCATTGCCGACGACACCGTCTACATCCTCGAGGCTAACCCCCGCGCCAGCCGCACCGTGCCGCTGGTGAGCAAGGTCTGCAACATCCCCATGGCGCGTCTGGCCACCCAGGTCATGCTCGGCGTCAGGCTCGCCGATCTCGATCTGCAGCGCCGTCCGGTGCCGCACTTTGGGGTCAAGGAGGCGGTTTTCCCATTCAACATGTTTCCCGAGGTCGACCCGGTGCTGGGGCCGGAGATGCGCTCCACCGGAGAAGTCCTGGGGATGGCGGACAATGCGGGCCTGGCCTATTTCAAGGCTCAGGAGGCCGCCACGGCACGCCTGCCGCTTGCGGGCACGGTGCTGATCAGCGTGTCCGAGCGGGAGCGGGCCGGGGGGCTGGAGGCCGCGCGGCGTTTCGCCGAACTCGGCTTCGCCGTCAGGGCCACGGAAGGGACCTGCCGATACTTGGCGGAACATGGGGTGCAGGCCGAGCCGATTCTCAAGGAACACGAGGGCCGGCCGAACATCACCGACGCCATCAAGAATGGAGAAATCCAACTGGTGGTAAACACCCCTGTAGGCAAACTCAGCGTGCACGACGATTCCTATATCCGTAAAACTGCCATCCGCTACAAAGTGCCGTACATCACCACCACGGCGGCCGCTATCGCCGCGGCCAAAGGGATTGCGGCCAAAAGGGCAGGCCGCAGTGACCTGCACAGCCTGCAGGAGTACCATCGGAATATTTTTTAACCCTGATACCTGTCCATTCAGGAAGCCCAGTTGTCAACAGATAAGGGCATCCGTCGTCGGGGTGCCCTTTTTTTTCTCTCTTTAGAGCCCCGATCAATGCTGTATAAGTCGACACTAATGCCGCTCCTGCCTCAATTTTCGCCCAAAAAGATTCACCCGATAGATTGATTCCTGCCCATTTGTCTTGCTCTCCTGCCTTTATTTTATGCAAAACTCTCCTGCTCATATTTGTAAGTATTTAAATTTTCTACGAAAATTTTCTTGGCACGGCCGATGCTAAATTAATTCAGCAGATTTCAAATTATGGCCTGCCCGAGCTGCATCAATCCCGACGGGGAGAGAACCACCAGCAACCAGACAGTCATTTTGCCGGCATGACTGTTCGTGGGTTCGCCGCAGGCACCAAACACAAGGGAGTGGGACACGATGAAAAAAGTGGAATGCATTATCAAGCCATTCAAGCTTGACGAAGTCAAAGAAGCTCTGTCAGGCCTCGGCATAACCGGGATGACGGTGAGTGAAGTGCGGGGATTCGGCCGCCAGAAGGGACATACCGAACTGTACCGCGGGGCGGAGTACCAGATCGATTTCATTCCCAAGATCAAAATCGAACTGGTGATTCCTACCGACCGGGTCGCCGAAGTCGTGGATACAGTGAGGAGGGAAGCGGCGACCGGCACCATCGGCGATGGCAAGATATTTGTCTATGACATCGAGCAGACTATCCGGATTCGGACTGGTGAAACAGGTGAGGAAGCTCTTTAAGTCATCACTCAGAAACAAGGAGGATAAAAAAGTGAAACGATTCGGTACGCTCATAGCGGTCAGTCTGCTGCTGCTCGCGCCCGTCGTCGGATTTGCCGAGGAGGCAGCTCCCCTTACCGCCGACGCCGTTCAGACCAACCTGAACTTCGTCTGGACCATGATCGCCGCCTTCCTGGTCTTTATCATGCAGGCCGGTTTCGCCCTGGTTGAAAGCGGATTTACCCGGGCCAAGAACGCCTGCAACATCCTGATGAAAAATCTGATGGACTTCTCCGTCGGGTCCATCGCCTTCTGGATGATCGGGTTCGGCCTGATGTTCGGCACCACCAACGGCTTTTTCGGCACCACCGATTTCTTCTTTGGTGGCGCCGTGGGCGATGGCGAAGCCTGGAACTACGCCTTCTGGATGTTCCAGGTGGTGTTTGCCGCCACGGCCGCGACCATCATCTCCGGAGCCGTTGCCGAGCGCACCAAGTTCAGCGCCTACATGGTCTATTCGTTCTTTGTCTCTGCCCTGATCTATCCCATTTTCGGATCCTGGGCCTGGGGCGGCTTGTACAATGGCGGCGGCTGGCTCGAAGGTCTCGGTTTCATCGATTTTGCCGGGAGCACCGTGGTTCACTCCATGGGCGGCTGGCTGGCCCTGGCCGGCGCCATCGTCGTCGGTCCCCGTCTCGGCAAATACGACAAGGCCGGCAAGGTCAGGCCGATCCCCGGTCACAGCATCCCTCTGGCCGGCCTCGGCGTGTTCCTGCTCTGGTTCGGCTGGTTCGGGTTCAACCCCGGTTCCACCACCGTCGGTGACACCTCCATTGCCCTTATCGCCGTAACCACCAACCTGGCCGCCGCGGCCGGCGCCATCACCGCCATGCTGGCCACCTGGATCAAGTACGGCAAGGCTGACGTCGGCATGACCCTCAACGGCGCCCTGGCCGGTCTGGTCGGTATCACCGCCGGCTGCGCCAACGTCACTCCGCTGTCCGCGGTCATCATCGGCGCCATCGCCGGCATTCTGGTCCTTTTTTCGGTCCTGTTCTTCGACAAGATCAAGATTGACGATCCCGTTGGTGCCGTATCCGTCCACGGCGTTTGCGGCGCCTGGGGCACCCTGGCTGCGGGCCTGTTCGACTCCGCCGGCTTCTCCATGAAAACCGTCGGCGTGCAGCTGATCGGCATCGGGGCGTGTTTCGCCTGGGCCTTCATCACCGGTCTGATCCTGTTCAAACTGATCGACCTGGTCATCGGCATGCGCGTCACCAAGGAAGAGGAGATGGCCGGCCTCGACTTCTGCGAACACGGTGCCAGCGCCTATCCCGACTTCCAGACCGTGCGCATGGGAACCGTTTTCACCCCCGGCGAAGGTCCGACCAAGTAAACCCAGTTCAAAGATTGCGGCCCGACCGGGGATGGTCCTCACGAGGGCCGCAAAAAAATGCAATCAGGAGAGTTTAAAATGAAAAAGTGGAGCGTTTTGTTTGTTGCCCTGGTCATGATCGGGGCGGGGATGGTCAACACCTCCCAGGCGGCGATCGAGGTTGAAGGGGATGTCTATGCCGGTGTGTTCGACAAGTACCTGTGGCGCGGTTTCGATCTGAGTGAAGGTCGCCCGGTTCTCCAGGGCGGGATCGATCTGTCTTTTGGTAACTGGACCCTCAGCACCTGGCACAACTGGCAGTTGAAAAGTGGACCGACCATCAACTCCGGGGAGCTGAACGAAACCGACCTCATCCTCGACTACTCTTTCGATGTCGGCGAAATGCTTTCCGTTTCGGTGGGGAATATTTGGTACATGCTGGATTTCGAAGGGGCTGAGGACACCAACGAGCTCTATGCCGGCGCTACCGTCAACACCCTGCTTTCTCCGACCGTGACCATGTACTGGGACTGGGATGCCTGTGAAGAAGACGGCCTTTTCTTCACCTTCGATGTCAGCCACTCCTTCGATCTGATGGAAGGCCTCTCTCTCGGTCTCGGGGCACTGGTCAGCTACAATCAGCATAGTGATTACGCCGTGGGCGACTACAGCGGATTTCATCATTACGAGCTGAGCGCCGGGCTGGATTACACACTTACCGAATCTTTGACCCTGAGCCCCTCCTTTGTCTTCTCCTCGGGTATCGACGACGACGCCAAGGATTCCATCGATAGCGAAATTCTGGCCGGGGTCACTCTCACCTTTGCCTTCTAGTGTTCAACGAGCTCACTGCTGATCCTGTCGACATGACCGCCGTCATCCACTATAGTGGGGGCGGCGGTCTTGCCATTCAAACCAGTTTATTCAATCCCGGGAGAATAGTTTCGTTGTCTGTAGGGAGGACGCGGAACGGTTGTCGTTAGCGCAATCGTAGATGATAAGAATGCTTTCAACTACGGCAACGGCAACGAAAAGGATTTGTTTCCGATGGAACACACCAGCTCCAACATCCTGATACCCGTGCGCCTGTCCGACGGCTTGACGGTGGAGGCGGTCTATTTCGGCAGCGGTACTCTCTGCCTTTCCACCCAGGCCGGTTGCGCGCTCGGTTGTCCCTTCTGCGCCTCAGGAGCGCGAGGATTGCTGCGCAACCTGACTATCGGGGAACTGGAAAAACAGGTGGAACAAGCCCGGGAAAAAGGTATAAAACCTCTGCGGTTGACCCTTTCCGGTATTGGGGAGCCCCTGCATAATTCAGATGTCGTGATCGCGTTTCTGGAAAAATGCCGAAAAAATAGGCAGTCGGTTTCGGTCACCACAACGGGAGTCGATCTGGGGGCGCTTGCCCGTCTCCTGCCGCTCGATCACAACGGCGTCGCCCTATCGCTTCATGCGGGCACGGCCGCGGTTCACCACCGCCTGGTTCCTCACGGTCCCCCCTTCGAGCAGGTGTGGGATCTGTTGCAGGACATCTGGCCAGGCCTTTCCCATCGTCGCCGGAAAAAGATCTCCGTCAATTACCTGCTGCTGCAGGGTATCAACGACGCGGATGACGAGATCTCCGAACTCGTGAACCGGCTCCGACCTTTTCCTGAAATGACCCTGCACCTGCTGCAATACAACAAGGTGGCCGGAAGTCCCTTTTCGGCCCCGCCTGCAGAGCGGCAGGAATCGATTTACCGGGCTCTGTTCGCCGCGGGAATCAATGTCCGCCGCGCCAATCGCTGGCGAATACAGCCTGCGGGGGGTTGCGGAACCCTTTTTCTGCAGGGGCTTCCCATTTGAAAGAAAGGATTCTTCATGCCTGAATCACAGGCCCTGTTCCGATTCCCCCACGGATTTTTCCTGGTGTTTCGTGCCGCCCGGCTGTTATGGCAAAATCCCGACCTGATCCGATACATCGTCATCCCCTTTCTGATCAATGTCGTGGTTTTTTCCCTGACCATCTATTTCGGCTTCGAATTTTTCCAGTATGTCATCGCCCGGTTTCTTCCGGAGGGGACTACCTGGTACTGGTCGGTCGTTTACTACGGACTCTGGATGGTGGCAGGCGTGGTCACCCTTGTGCTGGTTTTTTTCGGGTTTACCGTCGTGGGCAACCTGATTGCATCACCGTTCAACGAACTTCTTTCGGAACGGACGGAAGAACTGCTCCTGGGCGGACCGGTCGGAGAGAATTTCTCCCTGTCTGTTTTTTTCGCGATATTGGACGGTCGTGGCTGATTCAGTTAAAGAATTTGGCTGTTTTTGTCGCCATCATGCTGGTACTTCTGCTCCTGAACCTTCTGCCGATTGTGGGCAGCACGCTTTATGGAATTCTGTCCCTGGGGCTGACCCTGTTTTTTCTCGGATGGGAATACCTTGGATATGTTCAGGACAGAAAGCGAGCCTCCTATGGCCAGCAGAAACAGTTCCTGCTGCAGCGCAAGCCCTTGATTGCAGGCTTTTCCTGCGGCATCCTGCTCCTTCTGACCATCCCTTTTCTGCAGCTCCTGTGCATCCCCCTTGCCGTTATCGGAGGGACCATCCTGTGGTGCGAGGAGACCGCGGGATATCCTCTGTCTGTGGGGGGGCGGGGAAAGGAGCCAGCACCCTGACGGGAATGGAAAATCCGGCTATGGTATAATTTTTATACCCGGATAGAGTGAACTTTGAAACGGCATGAATCCGCCTGTTAGTAACGGCCTGCTTAGGTGTGCGAGAGCGGGGTGCCTTCGCCTCCGGCGGGCATCAGCAGTCATAAGGAGGCTGAAGTATGACGAAGCTGAAAAAGGGCCAATTGACGGAAGATCCTGATCTGAAAGGGAGTGTTGAAAGAATTGATGAAGATCTTGACATCATGGAACGGCACGAGGCGGATCTCGCCGGTGCTGAAAGCGATATTCAGGATTTCATGAAGAAGCGGGATCGGGAATACAAGGACAGCTGCCTGCACAGCACTCCCAGGTCTCTGAAGCATTCTCGCTGATTCCGGGGCACAGGCAAAAAAAGAGGGGGCTTCCCAGGCAGGGAAGCTCCCTCTTCCAGTTATGACATGAATTTTTCATCGTTGTGCTTGGCATTTTCTTCCTTTTCGCCAGCAGTATCTTCCGGGGGCATGGCTTCGTCGGGTTTGACCTCCATTTTGATCTCCTCGATCTCTTTTTCGAGGGCGGCCGCTTCATTTTTCAGAGAATCGAGCCTTTGAAACAGTTCCTGAACCTCATTTTTGGCCAGAATCTCCGGAGCGCCTGTTTCCCGGATGTCGTCGATCAATTTGCCGAGCTCGCTGTGAGCTGCGGAAATTTTTCTGTGGAGGGAGGAAAGATCGATCTTTTTCTGTACGATGCGTTTGTATTTATTGGCCTGAAAAGTGGCGACGTTCAGGGTTCTGCGTGTCTGGTCCCATAATTTTTCGGTGGTCTTTTTGAATTTATCGTTCCTGTCGTCCTGTTCCATGTTTTCCTCCAGATAGAGATTGAAAAGGATTAAACTGATAGTGCAATATTAGCATCTGGACAAGTTGCGTCAAGATATCGTCATCTGGAGTGAAGAAACTTGTTGAAATGATATCTGTGAGCGGCGAAGAGGCCGGGGAAGGAGTTGAAAATGCTGGAAGCGGGGAAAACCAAATTTCAGATCGATCTGCGCAGATATCTGCGGGAGGACGGAGTCGATGAAAAGCTGACTCATCTCATCTGTGAAATTGCCGAGGCCTCGAAATACATTATCAATTCCATTCGCACCGGCGATCTCGGCGTGGCAGGAACTTCCAATCTCTATGGAGAAGAGCAACTGGCCCTCGACGTGCTTTCCGACCGGATCATGCGCAAGCGGCTGGCTCAGTCGGGTGTGGTCAGCAATATCGCCTCCGAAGAAACCAAGGACATTATCGCTGTCGCTCCCCACCGCTCGGGAAATTTTTCGGTCGCCTTCGATCCTCTGGACGGATCTTCTTTGGTGGACGTCAATCTGGCGGTGGGGACAATCGTTTCCATCTATTCGGGCAGCGATCTGCTGCTGCCGGGTAGACGGCAGGTCGCCGCTCTCTATATTTTGTACGGTCCCCGCACCACTCTGGTCTATACCACCGGCGACGGGGTGCATGAATTCGGCATGAACCAGCTCATGGAATACACTCTTCTCCGCCGCAATATCAAGCTTCAACCCCGGGCTTCCATCTATTCTCCCGGCGGGCTTCGCAACCGCTACTCAGCGGGCGTGGAGAAATTCGTCTGTTACCTGGAGGAGAACGGAGCCAAGCTCCGGTACAGCGGTGGTCTGGTTCCCGACATCAACCAGGTTCTGCTCAAAGGCAAGGGAATATTCTTCTACCCCCATCTCAACGGAAATCCCAACGGCAAGCTGCGCCTGCTCTTCGAACTCAACCCCATGGCATTTCTGATGGAGCAGGCGGGAGGGGCGGCTTCCAACGGCCGGCAAAGAATTCTCGATCTGATGCCCAAAGCTCTAAGCGATTGTGCTCCTTTCTTCTGCGGATGCAGCGAGGATGTGTCGAAGGCTGATGAATTCATCGCGGCCGACGGATA
The DNA here is from genome assembly GCA_041390365.1 of Syntrophotaleaceae bacterium. NCBI lineage: Bacteria > Pseudomonadati > Thermodesulfobacteriota > Desulfuromonadia > Desulfuromonadales > Syntrophotaleaceae > Syntrophotaleaceae bacterium. Next base: position 572,628 of record JAWKQB010000001.1, read on the forward strand.
AACAACCCAATCCCCGGCTGGAATCTCACTCCAGCAGCGATCTGACTTTATCGTAGCCTGCGTTGTAAGCCTTTTTGTTGAGTTCGACGAAAGCCGCGGGAACCCTGGCAATCACGGCCTGCTCGCCTGCTTCCCTGGAAACGACGCCGGTCAGGGCGACCATGGCTCCCAACGCCACGACATTGGCGACGATTTCACGGCCGATTTCGTTCTTGGCCGTACTGATGATGGGCAGGGAGTAAGTCTTGAAAGGACCCGAGGGGATCCGGCGGACGAAATCCGAGTCGACCAGCAGGAGCCCTCCCGGCTTGACATCCCGCGAGTATTTGTCAGCCGCTTCCTGGGTCAGAGCCAGACAGGCGTCGACGGAAGTGGCTTTGGGATAATCGATCGGTTCCCGGGCGATGATGACCTCCGACTTCGACGCTCCCCCCCGTGCTTCAGGACCATAGCTCTGTGACTGGACCGCATAAAGCCCCTCGATGATGGCCGCTGCCTCCGCCAGGATGATTCCGGCGGTGATCAGCCCCTGACCGCCCGCCCCCGAAAACCGTAATTCATATCTTTGTGTCATTGCAATCTGCTCCTGTATTTCAAGCGCCTTGTGCCCTGGCGATGACCTGCTGGTACTGTTCGCAGTATTCCGGCCTGTTCTCCTGGTGCAGAATACCGGTCAGGATCTTGCCTTCCAGCTGTTCCGGAGTCATGTGCGCGGCCGCTTTGACCGGCACAACCATCTCCTTGAAGCGCTTCATCATCTCGACTACAGAGCGGAACTTGTTGCGGCGGCCGAAAGCGGTGGGGCAGTCGTCCAGAACCTCGATAACGGCCATCCCTTTGTGCCGCAGCCCCGCCGCAATCAGTTTGTCAATCTGGGTGGCATGGAAGGCCGTGGTGCGCGCAACGAAGGTGGCGCCGGCGCCGATGGCCAGTTTGGGGATGTCGAATACCGGGTCGGGATTGCCATAAGGTGTCGTCGAGGCCTTGTCGCCCGTCGGCGTGCAGGGCGAAAACTGACCGCCGGTCATGCCGTAGATATAGTTGTTCAGCAGCACGTAGGTCATATCGATGTTGCGCCGGCAGGCGTGAATGAAATGGTTTCCGCCGATGGCCACCCCGTCTCCGTCGCCGCCCACAACGATGACGTCCATCTCCGGTTTTGCCAGCTTGATGCCGGTGGCGAAGGCCGCCGCACGGCCATGGGCCGTATGCAGGGTGTTGAAATCGACATACCCGGGCAGGCGACTGGCGCAGCCGATGCCGGAAACAATCGCGGTGTTGTTCTTTTCCAGCCCGCAGGCATCGATCGCGCGCAGCAGGCCCTTCATGACAATGCCGTGGCCGCAACCGGGGCACCAGATGTGGGGGAGCTTGCCGGGGCGCAGGTATTTTTCATAATCGAAAGCCATGACTCAGAGAACCTCCTTGACCTTGTCGATGATCTGTTGCGGGGTGATCGGCTCGCCATCCACCCGGGTGATGCCGTCCACCGCGCAGGCTCCTTTCACAACCCTTTCGACTTCCAGGACCATCTGACCCAGGTTCATTTCCGGTACTATAATGGCCTTGACCTGACGGGACAGTTTGGCGATCCGCTGCTCGGGGAACGGCCAGAGAGTCAATGGGCGGAACAATCCCGCTTTGATCCCTCCGTCCCGCAGGATGTTGACAGCCGAGCGGGCCGACCGGCTGATGGTGCCGAAGGCGAAAATCAGAACATCGGCATCCTCGGTGCGATACTCCTCGTATTTTTCGATATCCTTCCGGTTGGCTTCGATCTTGCGCAACTGGCGGCGTTCTTCGGCGTCGACCAGTTCGGCCTTGGTGGTCGGAAACCCGTCGGCCGCCTTGTTGAGGCCGGTCACATGATAGCGATAGCCGGAGCCAAAGGCGGCGAGAGGCGGGACGTCGCCGAAGCGGGTATCGAAGGGACGGTAGTCTTCAGGGGAAACTGTCGGCTGTGCGCGCTCGATGATTTCCAGTTCGCCGGGCTCGGGAAATTCGATCCTTTCACGCATATGGCCGAGAATTTCATCTACCAGGATCTGCACCGGCATACGATACTTTTCGGCAAGGTTGAAAGCCCTTACGGTTTCGCTGAAAATTTCCTGGCAGCTGGCCGGAACCAAAGCGATGACCGGATGATCTCCATGGGTGCCCCATCGGGCCTGCATGACATCCGACTGGCTGGGGCCGGTGGGCATGCCGGTGGAAGGCCCGCCGCGCATCACGTTGACGATTACGCAGGGGATTTCCGCGATGCAGGCGTAACCGATCAGTTCCTGCTTCAGGGACATGCCGGGCCCCGAACTGGCGGTGAGAGCCTTGGCCCCGGTCAGGGCGGCTCCGAGAATCGAGGCCATCGCCCCGATTTCGTCCTCCATCTGAATGAATTTGCCCCCGACTTTGGGCAGTTCCACGGACATGACCTCTGCCACCTCTGTCGAGGGGGTTATGGGATAGCCGCCGAAGAAGGTGCAGCCGGCATAAATGGCAGCATGGGCGCACACCTCGTTTCCCTGCAGCAAAGCAACTTTTCTAGCCACGTCTAGAGACCTCCTCTATTTTTCTAAACTACTTTTATTCGTCGTCTTTATGAACTTTGACTGCGAAATCCGGGCAGCGCAGTTCGCACTGCAAACAATTGATGCAGGCTTCGGGTCGAACGACCTTGGCCAGAAATCCTTCCATCTCGAACACCCTGGTCGGACAGAATTCCACGCAGATGCTGCAACCTTTGCAATATTCTTCGATAATCTCCACTCTCGGAGGTTTCATCCCCATTACTCCTTTTTTGCTTTGATAGGGCGCAGGTCAGGACAGTGTCCGATGGCGACGCCAGCGCGAAGTCTAGCACGTTTGGAAGGCAAAATGCCAATTTTTCTGCGCTTTTTTCAACCGAAAGATCGGATTGCCGGATCTGGCCGACTGCCAGGGTGGGACAAAAATAACCGGGCAGCATCGAATCGTATCCCTGAAAAATGTTTCGGCCAGGGATGGATGGGATAATGCCCGGCATTCCTGTCTTTGTATTACTCCCTGACCATCATGGTTCCGCATTTCGGGCAGGGACGCTGCATGCAGGGTTCGCCAAGTCGATGGGGTTCTTTTCGACCACATTGAGGGCAAACACAGGTTCCGGCAGGACCTGCCTCCTTCGGACCTCCTCTGCGGCCGGCTCTTTGACCACCCGGCCGGGTTCCCGTTGGGGAACCCGCACCCGGACCGCGTCCTCTTTCTTGTTCTGTCATTTGGACCTCCCCGTGGTAGTGATCTTCTCAAAGTTTTCCGCTTTCTTATTCCATTCAATCAGGCCGGACGGGGATTGGCAAAAAAAACTTGCATGGCTGTAGAACATATGATAAGAGATATATATAGTTTTTAATATGTTAAAGTGGCCGGTAAAGTTCAATCGACTTCGGGAGGATGCCATGTGGAAACGTCTCGCCTATCTGCAAAAAAACCTGCTCTGGACAATTCCGGCGGCAATGCTTGCAGGGTTGCTGACCGGTTATTTTCTGCCGGTTCAGGGGCTCAAAAGCACCATCGTACCTCTGACCTTTCTCATGGTCTATCCCATGATGGTCAATCTGCAGATCGAAAAGGTCTTTTCCACGGAAGGCCTGCGCTGCCAGTTGGTGACCCAGGCCATTAATTTTCTTCTGATTCCCTTTGTGGCTTACGGCCTCGGGCGATGGTTTTTTACCGATCGCCCCCTGGTGGCCTTGGGATTGCTCCTCGCTGCGCTTTTGCCGACCAGCGGCATGACCATCACCTGGACCGGATTTGCCAAGGGGGATATCAATGCAGCCATCAAGATGACGGTCATCGGACTGGTGGTCGGCTCGATAGCCACGCCCTTTTTCGTGCAATGGTTGATGGGGACTGTGATTGAAATCCCTCTGGCCCAGGTCTTCAAACAGATCGCTCTGATCGTCTTCGTTCCCATGGTGCTTGGCTATTTCACTCAGAAATGGCTGATTCGCCACTACGGCAAGGAGGTCTATCAGCGGGATCTGAAAAACCGGTTTCCCATGATTTCCACTCTCGGAGTGCTCGGCATCGTCTTTGTTGCCATGGCTTTGAAGGCAGACAGCATTCTGTCCCGACCCGAAACCCTTCTCGTCTATCTGTTGCCCCTGGTCCTGCTCTATTCCCTGAATTTTGCACTCAGCACCGTAGTCGCCAGCCTGTTTTTCTCCCGCGGTGAGGGCATCGCTCTGGTCTACGGCACGGTCATGCGCAACTTGTCCATTGCTCTGGCCATTGCCATGACCGTATTCAAGGCAAATGGCGCGGAAATCGCCATCATCATCGCTCTGGCCTATATCGTTCAGGTCCAGGCGGCGGCCTGGTACGTCAAATTTTCAGAACGGATCTTCGGCCTTCCCGCAGAAGGGTGAAACCTTGCGGCAAAGACTTGAACCAGGTCCGAAAGGCCGGAGTTGACTCCGGCCTTTTTTCGACCATCTCTCCTCCCAGTGTCCTGTGCGGTTCGTCATCTCGAAGTTTTCTGACACCTTTTTGGGCTAGCCAAGGCATCGTCAATGCAGGCCGTGGATTAGTCCGCCCTTTGATTGGCCAAGAGGCGATTCATCAAGTTTGCATGTTCTCTCCGGTTGTGGGGGGCGGACCGCGCGGAGCCGTTTTTCCGAGCCTGATCGAAAGAGGCTTTCCCCGGTATCAGAGCGAGGTTGACGAGCATCCCCATGACAGCCAGAAAAGCCGTCGCGAAAAAGGCGTACTGGTAGCTGCCGAAAAGATCTTTGGCCAGTCCGGAGGCGAGGCCGCCGGCGAGGGCACCAACCCCGTATGCAGTAAAGACGAATCCGTAGTTGCGGCAGTAACGCAGGGCCCCGAACAGGTCGGCCGTGGCGACCGGAGCAATGGCCAGCCAGCCGCCGAGGGCCAGCCAAAGCAGGGAAAACGCGCCAAAATAAATGACCACATCACCGGATTCAGCCAGCAGAAGTGCACCTGAAGCGGACAGGATGAGAAGGAAGACGGCGGAAATACTCAGGCGGGCACCGAAGCGATCTGTCAGGAATCCGAACAAAGGCCGTCCCAAGGCATTAAAAAGGGCAAAGCTGCTGACCGTCAGGGCTGCTGCCTTCGGTCCCAAATGGATGATTTCCTGGGCAACAGGGCTGGTGACGGAGATGGCCATCAGGCCGGAGAAAGTCCCGGCGGCGTAACAGGTCCAAAGACCGTAAAACTGCCAGCAACGAAGCAGGGAGAGAATCCCCGCCGACTGGGATGCAGCCGCCACGGAATTTTCCTCCTGCTTCTCGTCCGCCTGCGGAAATTTGAGGAAAAGTGCCAGCCCTGTTATGCAAATGAAGAAGATGATTCCGAATATGCGAAAAGTCACCATCACCCCGAACCGCTCGATCAGCTGCAGGGCAAGAGGGGCGGTGACAAAAGGTGAAACCCCGAATCCGGCCAGAGTACAACCGACCGCGAGCCCTTTTTTCCGAGGAAACCAGCGGGCGGCCACTGCCAGGGGAGCACCATAGACCAGACCGACTCCGGTGCCTCCCAGGACTCCGTAGGTCAGCGACAGGGTGGAGATGGTGTCGGCCGATCCGGACGCGAACCAGGCCAGTGACAGAATGGTTCCTCCCATAAGGGTGGTGACCCGTGGTCCGAACTTCTCGATCAAACCGCCTCCCAGCGGCATCCCCAGGGCGTAAAAGCACAAAAACAGAATATATGGCCAGCCGCTTTCGGTGGCTCCGATGCCCATGAGATCTTCCAGGGGTTTGCGAAATACGCTCCAGGAGTAGATGGTGCCCATGCAGGCGAAAATGCCCATCCCCGCCAGAATGTATTTGCCCGAGGCTTTTTCCTTTGTAAACATGGCCTGTCCGTGGTTGATGTTTTCGGTTCAGCGCTGTTGAAGTTTCCGATCCTTTTCTTCGACCTCTTCGGCCATCTTCTCCCGATAGGCGATCAGTTTCTGCCGAAGGGCGCTGTCGCCCAAAGCCAGAATCTGGGCGGCGAGCAATGCGGCATTTTTTGCACCGGCCTTGCCGATGGCGGTGGTGGCGACGGGAATTCCCCCAGGCATCTGGACGATGGAATAGAGGGCGTCGACGCCATTCAGGGGACCCCCTCCCATGGGGACACCGATGACCGGCAGGATGGTACCCGCCGCCACCACACCCGGAAGGTGGGCGGCCAGGCCGGCCGCGGCAATGATGACCTGGATGCCGCGATCGGCAGCCCCTTCGACCAGTTCCGCCGTTTTGCGTGGCGTGCGGTGAGCCGAGGCGATACGCATTTCATAGGGGACATCCAGCTGTTTCAGCAACGCCGCCGTTTCTTCCAGGATCGGCAGATCCGAGTCGCTGCCCATGACGATCAGCACTTTGGGGTTCATGAGTACTCCTGTGTAAATATATTTATTTTCCGGTTATTTCGGGGTCGCTAGCGGCATCGGATACCGCGCGGATTATGTCAAACATTTTATTGAGCCAGTTTCCGGTAAAGCTCAAAGCGACGCGCAGTCCATGCGTTGGCCCGGGCAATCAGTTCCGCTGCCGCTTCGGGGTTGCTGCGACGCAGGACCTGGAAGCGGTTCTGGGTGCTGGCAAAATCCTCGAAGGTCTGGGTCGGTTCTCTGCTGTCCAGCTGCAGGGGGTTCAGGCCCGCTTCGGCCCGGGCCGGATTGTAACGGAACAGGGGCCAGTGGCCGCAGGCGACGGCCTTTTTCTGGATGTCGATACCTTGGGTCATGTCGATGCCGTGGGCGATGCAATGGGCATAGGCAATGATCAGGGAGGGTCCGTCAAACGCCTCGGCTTCGAGGAAAGCCTTGATGGCCTGAGCCGGGTTGGCCAGGGATACACCGGCCACGTAGGCGGTACCGTAGGACATGGCCATCAAGCCGAGATCCTTTTTCGGCGTATTCTTGCCGCCGGCGGCAAACTGGGCCACGGCCGCCAGCGGTGTGGACTTGGAGGCCTGGCCGCCGGTGTTGGAATAGACCTCCGTATCGAGCACCAGCAGATTGATGTTCTTGTCGGATGCGATGACGTGGTCGAGACCGCCATAGCCGATGTCGTAGGCCCAACCGTCGCCGCCTACGCACCAGACCGATTTCTTGACCAGGTAGTCGGCGATGGTCATCAGCTTTTTCGCGGCCGGGTCGGTGCAGTCGGCCAACTGCGCCTTAAGGCTGGCGACTCGAGCCCGCTGGGCTTCGATATCGCTCTGACTGTCCTGTCTCGCCGCCAGGATTTCGCTCATCAAGGGGCGCATGCTGCCGCAGACCCGGCAGCCGCAGTTCACAAGCTGCTCCAGCAGCTCACGGGCCGAGACGCTCAGCTTGTCCACGGCCAGGCGCATGCCGAAGCCGAACTCCGCCGTGTCCTCGAACAGGGAGTTGGACCAGGCCGGTCCGCGTCCATCCTGACGGGTCGCCCAGGGGGTGGTGGGCAGGTTGCCGCCGACAATGGAGGTGCAGCCGGTGGAATTGGCCACCAGAGCCCGGTCGCCGAACAGCTGGGACATGAGCTTCAGATAGGGCGTCTCACCGCAGCCGGCGCAGGCGCCGGAGAATTCGAACAGGGGGGCGATCAGCTGGCTGCCCTTGAGGCTGTCGCGCTTGATCAGCTGGGGATCGAGCGCCGGCAGGCCGAGGAAGAAGTCCCAATTGCGGGTTTCCTGTTCCCGCAGGGGGACCTTGAACTGCATGGTGAGGGCTTTGTGTTCAGGCGCGTCCTTACTCCTGGCCGGGCACACCACGGCGCAGAGAGCACAGCCGATGCAGTCTTCCGGCGCCACCTGCACCGAGCAGCGCATGCCGGCGTACTCCTGGCCCCGGGCTTCGGCGGACTTGAAGGAAGCCGGCGCGCCCTTGAGGGATTCCGGAGCATAGATGTTCATGCGGATGGTGGCATGGGGGCAGACGTAGGAGCACAGACCGCACTGGACGCACAGGTCTTGATCCCAGACCGGAATCTCCAGGGCGATGTTGCGCTTCTCGAAGCGCGACGTGGCGGTCGGAAAGGTCCCGTCCGACGGCATGCGGGACACGGGCAGGCTGTCCCCTTTGCCGGCGATGATGGTGGCCAGCACTTCCTGGACGAAGGGGGGCGCATCCGAGCTTACCAGGGGCGGCCGCTGCAGGGTGCTGTCGGCCGCGGCCGGAATCGGCAACTCGAAAAGGTTTTCCAGCGCGGCATCCACGGCCTGGCAGTTCATGGCCACCACCTTGTCCCCGGCCTTGCTGTAGCTCTTGCGGATGGCGTCCTTGATGGCCGGCAGCACGTTGTCCAGGGGGATGATGCTGGATATTTTGAAAAAGGCGGTCTGCATGATCACGTTGATGCGGCCGCCCAGACCGATCTCATCGGCGATTTTGCCGGCGTTGATGACGAACAGTCGGAGCTTTTTGGCAATGATCTGCTCCTGAACCTCCCGCGGCAGATGATCCCAGACCTGATCCTGATCGTAGAGGGAGTTGAGCAGGAAGGTCGCGCCCTCGCGAGCCTTGGACAGCATGTCGCACTTTTCCAGGAAGGTGAAGTTGTGACAGGCGATAAAGTCGGCCCGGTCAATGAGATAGGGGGAGCGGATGGTCGCCTTGCCGAAACGCAGATGGGACGTGGTGATGGTGCCGGCCTTCTTCGAGTCGTAGACGAAATAGGCCTGCACCTGGTTGTCGGTTTTCTCGCCGATGATCATCGTGGAGTTCTTGTTGGCGCCGACGGTGCCGTCCGAGGCCAGGCCGTAGAACAGGGCCGAGTACAAATCGCCTTTCTCGTTGGCATAGGCCGGGTTGTAGGTCAGGCTGGTGCCGCAGATATCGTCCTCGATGCCGATGACAAAGTGGTTTTTCGGCATATCGTCCTTGAGGTTGTCGAATACGGCCTTGACCATGGCGGGGGTGAATTCCTTGGAACCGAGGCCGTACCGTCCGCCGACGATGCGGGGCATGACGGGCAGGGCGTTGTGGCCGCCGGCAAAGGCTTCGCCGAGGGCACCGCAGACATCAAGGTAGAGGGGTTCGCCCAGTGATCCCGGTTCCTTGGTCCGATCCATGACCGCAATCTTGCGAACCGTCGCCGGCAGGGCTTCCAGCAAGGCTTTTGCCGGAAACGGCCGGAAGAGGCGGATCTTGAGCATGCCGACCTTTTCGCCAAGGGCGGACAAAGCTTCGACGGTTTCGTGGACCGTGTCCGCTCCGGAGCCCATGAGGATGATGACCCGTTCGGCATCCGCGGCGCCGACGTAATCGACCAGGCCATACCGGCGGCCTGTCAGGCGGGCGAAGCGATCCATTTCTTGCTCGAGGACGGACGGGGTCTCGCGGTAGTAGCGGTTAACCGATTCCCGGCCCTGGAAATAGACGTCGGGGTTCTGCGAGGTGCCCCGAATGACGGGGTGATCCGGCGACAGGGCCCGCTGACGGTGTGCAGCAATGAGGTCGTCGTCGAGCATGACGCGCATGTCGTCATGAGTGAGTTCTTCGACTTTCTGAACTTCATGGGAGGTTCGGAAGCCGTCGAAAAAGTGCAGGAAGGGGACCCGGCTGCGCAGGGTGGCTGCCTGGGCGATCAGGGCGAAATCCATGACCTCCTGCACATTGTTGGACGCGAGCATGGCGAAACCCGTGGAGCGGCAGGCCATGACGTCCGAGTGGTCGCCAAAGATCGACAGGGCCTGGGCGGCAATGGCGCGCGCTGACACGTGAAAAACCGTCGGGGTGAGTTCACCGGCGATTTTAAACATGTTGGGAATCATCAGGAGCAATCCCTGACTGGCGGTAAAGGTTGTCGTCAGGGCGCCGGCCTGCAAGGCTCCATGAACCGCTCCCGCGGCCCCGGCTTCCGACTGCATCTCCGTCACCAGCGGTACCGTTCCCCAGATGTTCCGCTCCCCCTGGGCGCTCTTGATGTCCGAGATTTCGCCCATGTTCGAGGAAGGAGTGATAGGGTAGATGGCGATCACTTCATTGGTGGCGTGGGCGACATGGGCGGCCGCGGTATTGCCGTCGATGGTTGCTTTCTGTCGAATCATGCGTGTCTCCTCAAAAATTTTCTGACAGGCCGGGGGTCGAAACGTCTCAGTTTAAGCTTGACAAGTGCGCACTTTAAATAGTAATCAAAAATTCACGCAAAAAATTTCGTAAGTTGGTTTAAGATAATTACCGGATATCACATTTGCGAGTCAAGCCTTTTTTTGAGGCAGGGTTGATAGCGGCCCTTTCCGCAAGAGGACGAGAGATGTCGGCGTTCGGATATGAAAGTAGGATTGGATTCGTGCGGAAGCCTGAATGTCAAATGTGGTATGCTGCCGGTGCAGTTTGGGGCAGGCAGCACAGGTTTGCACAAAATTTGTCAGCGAATATTGAGAAGGGGACTTTCGCAGCTGTGAGGGAGGACAAAATTTGAAAACCTCAGACAATCACTTGGAGGAAAACGCCTTGCAGCAGGGGCAGAAGCAGTGGACCTTTCTGGATAATCACGCCCATGTCCTGTTGTGCCTGGCCCGTAATCCGGACATGGTCATGCGGGAGGTTGCGCGGCAGGTCGGTATTACCGAACGGGCCACCCAAAAAATAGTCAAGGACCTGGTGGATACTCAGGTCCTTGAACGCTATCGGGTTGGGCGCTGCAACAGCTATCGTATCAATCTGGACCATCCGCTGCGCCACCCGTTGGAAAGCCAGCACACCATCGGGGAATTGCTGGCCATGCTGTTGACGGAGGAGGAGCTGAAAAGGGCTCGGGAGCTGAGTGCGGGATGACCGATCAGAAGATCCAGTTGAGCTGAAATGTGGCGATGTCGATGACGTTCTCATATTCGCCGGTAAGATCGCCTCGAAAAGCATTGCCGGGATCGGTGGCCTTGAGATCGATTTGTGAATCATCGACCCAGATGTGGGTATATCCTGCACTCACCGTAAGAAAGGGTTTTGCCCGCCATTGAATTCCCGCCGACAGCCAGATGCGGTCCTCGTCGGGAATGCGGGGGATACGGGTATTATCGGGCACGGGGCTTTCATCGTAAGCCACCCCGGTGCGGAATTCCCAGTCCTTTGATGGTTTGAAAGTCACTCCCAATGCATAAAACCAGGTATCCTTCCAGTCGGCATCGGTGATGTTGTCGGGCTGGGCCGGGTTATCGAATTGGATGACCAGTTGTTCGAACCGGTTCCAGTAGGTTCGGCTCAGTTCTGCCATGATGGCCCAGCGCGAACCCAGCTCCTGATAAAAACCTGCCGACCAGCTTTCCGGTGTGGTCAACTCCGCCTCGGCACCGGTATCCCGAAAAAGTCCCGTCGGGGCAAATGCGCCGTCGAATTGTGCGGGTACGCTGAAATCAGCATCCCCATCAAAAGTGTGGTCGATTTTGGAGCGGTAGGCAAAGCCGAGGCGCGTGCCTGGCGTGGGTTCGATCAACAGCCCTGCATTCCAGCCGTAGCCCCAGTCATAACCCGCCAGCTTGAAATAACCGTCCTGCGCCGGGTTGCCGGGGTCGGCGCCGACCACGGGCGCCCCCCCCGCAGCTGCCGGCAACACTGTTGCAATGGTGCCGAAATCGATGGCATTGCTGATTTCGGCATCAGCGTATTGGGCCTGGAATCCCAATCCTATGGAAACCCGCTCCGTGAGCCGAACGGCCATTACAGGATTGATGCCGAGGATAACCAGTTTGGATTCTACGGCATGATAGCGGCCGATCCAGTCCCGGTCATAGTTGGATTCGAGACCGTAGGGAACATTGATGCCGAGCCCGAACCGGAGGTTCTCCCCGGGGACAAACATGCCGTAAAACGCCGGGACGAAAAAATCCTCGGCGATATCATCGTGGTCCTGTGAACCCTGGACAGGAAAGGCTGGAAGCACGGGAGGAAAGGGTCCGGTCGACGCGCTGCCTCTACGGAATTTCGAGCGTGGTGCGACGAAACTGAGGACACCGGCCGTCTGCGGTGTTTCCAGGCGGCCGAGTGCCGCGGGGTTGAAAAAAAGGTAGGTGACATCCTCTGCGCCCGCTGTGGCTCCGGCGAAGGCATTCCCTTGAGCCTGGGCGCTCTGTTCTCTGATGGCGAAACCGGAGGCGTGAAGATGATTTGCATTCATCAGATGACAGACAAGGGCAGCCAAAAAGACCAGGAAAAGTGAGAACGGCTTCATCCTGATTCCTGCTGAAGGTTAGGGGCGGCTTAATTTATTGCTCCTTTTTCCTATTCAGGAAGTATTGCATGGACGAAGAGACATGCAATTCCCGCTTAAAAAATACGGTATATTTACGCAGTCGGCGTCGGTCAGGAGGTCTATAGCGAAAGGTTTAGTTCGACCCATACCGATCACGACGCGATCAGAATCAAGGGGTTTCAATAGGATTTCGATGAGCATTTCTGCGTATAATAAAGGTTGATGTTTTCTCTTCGGGAAGGAAAAATTTCGAATTTGCCAGGGGGCAAAAACCCAAAAATATGACAGAAGGCCGCCATGAACGTCCTGATAGCTGAAGATGACGCTACCCTCAGGGTCTTGCTGATGACCCTTCTGGCCAGAAAAGATATCCCCTGTCACCTGGTCAATGACGGGCGAGGAGCCGTCATGGCCTGGGAAGGGGGCGGATTCGACCTGATATTTATGGATATTCAGATGCCGGGGATGGATGGTCTGGAGGCGACCCGGATCATCCGTGAGAGAGAAAGGGGGATCGACACTCATGTCCCGATCATCGCCCTGACAGCCCATGCCAGCTTGAGGGACAGGGAACTGTGCAGATCTGTCGGTATGGACGACTATATAGAAAAGCCGTTCAAGTTCAGCGAGTTTTACCAGATGCTCGACCGCTATCGGCCGAGAATCTGATGGTTCAGGGATTCATTCAGTGGAAGGGTGAAGAAAAACGTACTTCCAACCGCCTCCGTACTTTCCGCCCAGATCTTTCCCCCCAATTTTTCGACGATCTGTCGTGACAGTGCCAGGCCGAGCCCTGTGCCGCCGTATTTCCTGGTCGTGGAAGAGTCGACCTGAGTGAATTTGTCGAAAATCTTTTCGAGCAGATCCGAAGAGATACCGATCCCCGTATCGCGAACACTGAATAAAAGAATATGATTGCCCGAAGTGGCCGGATCTTCAACGGGACGAACGGAGACAGTGATTTCGCCTTTTTCGGTAAATTTGACCGCGTTTCCCAACAGGTTGACCAGGACCTGGCGGATGCGACTCTCATCCCCCATCAGAATTTCAGGTGTCCCCGGGGCCACCTGCAGCGACAGCCGCAAACCCTTTTCCCTTGCAGTGATGGAGACAACCTCCAGAGCTGTCTCCAGCGCCCGGCCGACAGGGAACGGTGTTTTTTCGAACCTCATGGTTCCGGCCTCGATGCGGGCGAAAACCAGCAGGTCGGAGATGAGATACAGGAGCGATTCCGAGGAGCGTTTGGCCATCTCCAGCAGTTGCCTTTCCTCTTCGCCGATGTCCATCCCGAGTACGAGGTCGATCATCCCCATCGATCCCGCCAGGGGCGTTCTTATTTCGTGGCTCATGTTGGCGAGAAATTCGCTTTTGGTTTGGTTGGATCTTTCCGCAGCGATCTTGGTCAGGATCAGTTCCTCGTTGGTTCGCTGCAGATCGGCGGTCCGCACCTCGACGATCCTCTCAAGATGGTCTCTGTGTTCTTTCAGGGCCGCCTCGGCCTGACGGAGGTGGTCGATCATGTCCCGGTTTTCGAATCTGAGCTGCAGAGAGGTGCGGTTCAGCCGGTAATTGTGTTCGGACAGCCGCCAGAGAAGCAGGAGGTACAGGATCGCCATCCCACCCATGGCATAGTTTATGACTTCGCCCTGGAAAAGAAAGTTGATCCCGATGGGAACCAGAGCAGGGATGGCAAAGGCGAGGTAGCCCCAGCGCAGAGAGGAGAAGGTTGTCGCGGCCCCCGACGCCATCCCGCCAAGGACAAAGGCGATAAAAACTCTCTGGGTGGGGGTGATTCCATTGAAGGGAAATGCCCCGAGGGCTCCCCAGACCATGCCGATCAAAATCAGGCCGACAAGGAAGCGGTTTCGCCAGATATCTGTTGAATCCGGTTTGAAACGGGCCCGGAAACTCAAAACAAGACCCATTCTCAGAAAAGTCGCGATGACGAGGGCTGCAAGCCAGGGTATCAGCAGTTGTCTCGACATTCCTCCTTGTTGGAGAACGAAGAAGGCGATCGTCCCGTTGATCAGGGTGGCCATCATGCCGACCGGCGCCAGATTATAGACCTGCTTGACCTGGTCGATGAGAATCTCATTTTCGTACTGACCTTGCAGATTCTCTTCGCTGGCGGTCTCCTCGTTCATTCCGTCTTCTCCTGTTTTCCGGCTCTTCGGACTTTGCATACTTATTTTTTATCATACTCCAAACCGCAGGGCGAAACCTGACGCAAGAAGGCCCGCTCCGGATCTGTTCCGGAACGGGCCTCTGCTGAAATCTTTGGAAGCTCGCAATTTACAGGATGGAAACGAGTTTTTTCACCTCCTCGACCGAGTGTTTGAACATCATCTGCTCCTCGGCATTGAGTTCGAACTCGACGACCTTTTCGATCCCTTCCGCACCCAGAATGCAGGGTACGCCCACGTAATAACCGGTCACGCCAAACTCCCCGTTGAGCAGGGCGCAGGCCGGCAGAAGACGCTTCTGATCGTGGAGAACCGCCTCTACCATGGAAATGGCGCAGGCCGCGGGTGAGTAGAAGGCGCTTCCGGTTTTCAGCAGGTCCACGACTTCGCCCCCGGCATTCTGGGTCCGTTCCACCATGGCGGCCATAACCTCCCGTGCCTTGTCCTTGTCGCCGTACTTGCGCTCCAGCAGTTCCATGGCCGGTATGCCGTTGACGTTGGCGAAACGGACGATAGGGACCATGGCGTCTCCGTGACCGCCAAGCACCATGGCATTGATATCCCTGACGGACACCCCGAGTTCCCAGGCGATGAAGCTGGCGAAACGGGCCGAATCGAGCACTCCGGCCATGCCCATCACCCGGTTCGGAGGAAAACCGGTTATCCTCTGACAAAGGGTCACCATGGCGTCAAGAGGATTGGAAATGACGATCACTATGGCGTTCGGCGCATATTTTTTCAGCCCCTCGGCCACGGCCGTCATGATTCTGGTATTGACATCGATCAGGTCTTCGCGGGTCATCCCCGGTTTTCGGGCGATCCCCGCCGTAACGACGGCGATATCGGCTCCGACGATCCCGGAGATATCGTTGGTGCCTTCGATACGGACATCGAAATCGTCGATGGGAGCCGCCTCGGCAATATCGAGGGTCTTGCCCTGCGGCATGCCATCGACAATGTCATAGAGGATGACATGCCCGAGTTCCCGTCGGGCTGCCAGCTGGGCAATGGTGGCACCGATCTGGCCGCCGCCGATGAGAGCAATCCTGGGTTTTGCCATGGCTTTTCCTCCTGATTAAATTCCCGGTCTGGGGGAAGATTCCCCAGGTCAGTCCGTCATGTTTTCGATGATGGCGGAAGCGAATTCAGAACATTTCAACAGAGTGGCTCCTTCCATGAGGCGCTCGAAATCGTAGGTGACCTTTTTCTGGCTGATGGTTTTTTCGAGAGACCGAATGATCCGATCGGCCGCCTCCTGCCAACCCAGATATTCCAGCATTAGGACGCCCGACAGGATGACCGAGCCGGGATTCACCTTGTCCTGATTGGCGTATTTCGGAGCGGTACCGTGGGTCGCCTCGAAAATGGCATGCCCGGTATCGTAGTTGATGTTGGCCCCGGGGGCGATGCCGATGCCGCCGACCTGGGCCGCCAGGGCATCGGACAGATAATCGCCATTGAGATTCAGGGTCGCGATGACGTCGAATTCTCCGGCCCGGGTCAGCACCTGCTGCAAAGCGATATCGGCGATGGCGTCCTTGATCAGGAGTTTGCTGCGCCATTGACCGCTGCCGTGGCTGGGCATCAGATTAAGGGTCGTCTCCACCTCGCGGCGGATTTCAGCCTGCTGGTCGGGGGTCATCATGTCATAACCTGGATCGATTCGCCGGGCGATCTCCTCGTGGCTGAGGGAAGGGTCCCGGTCCTTGTTGTCGATGATCCAGCTTTCCCTGGCGGTTATGCACTCATCCCGGAATTCGCTTGCGGCCAATTCGTAGCCCCAGGATTTGAAAGCCCCCTCGGTGAATTTCATGATGTTGCCCTTATGCACGAGGGTAACCGATTTTCTTCTGTTTTCTAGGGCATAGCGGATGGCGGCCCGAATCAGGCGAATAGATCCTTCCCTGGAAACCGGTTTGATGCCGATGCCGCACTGATGGCTGAACCGGATCTTTTTGATCCCCATGTCCTGCTGCAGAAAATCGATCACCCGATCCGCTTCGGTGCTGCCGGCCTGCCACTCGATCCCGGCATAGATGTCCTCGGTATTTTCCCTGAAAATGACCATGTCCACGTCTTCCGGCCTCTTGACCGGCGAGGGGACGCCTCTGACATAACGGACCGGGCGCAGACAGACATAAAGGTCGAGGATCTGGCGCAGGGCGACATTCAGGGAGCGGATGCCGCCCCCGACCGGAGTGGTCAGGGGGCCCTTGATGCCAACGAGGTAGTCCTTGAAGGCGGTGATGGTTTCCTCTGGGAGCCAGCCAAGCCCCATATTGAAGGATTTTTCCCCTGCAAAAACCTCCATCCAGGTTATTTTTCGCTGGTCCCCGTAAGCCTTCGCCACGGCAGCGTCAAAAACACGCACCGCTGCCTTCCAGATATCCGGACCGGTGCCGTCACCTTCGATAAAAGGGATGATGGGGCGGGAAGGAACCTGCAGGGAGCCTTCTTTGAGAACGATTTTCTCACCTGCCGGGGGGATTGACTGGTTCGCCATGAAATGCTCCTTGCTGGGAAAATCCGGTGTTTTATCGTCTGGGCAGATCTGTTCCTGCTTTTCGCATCCTTTATGGAAGACCTGTCAGTTTACAAAAGGGGCGGCGGCTGTCAAGCGCGGAGACAGGGTCCTTTCATTCCGGACCTGTTTCCGAACGGAGAACATCAATGGGAAAGATTTTCGAACGACGAGCCTTGTCCCTGGCTTCGAGAATTTCCGCGTCACTCAGATTCCGGGGAATGGTAAGTTTCTGGCCAGGATAAATCTGGCGGGGATCCTTGATCTGGTCGCGGTTCGACTGGTAGAGGATCGGCCACAGCATGGAATCGGAGTAGATGTCCCGGCGGGCGGCAATAGTCCAGAGGGTTTCGCCTCCCCTGACCAGATAGATCTGTGGAAGAATCGCCGGCTTGGGCTTCGGCCGCAGTTCCCTCGCCTCGGTGATGGCCTGACGGGTCGGCTCGCTCGGGGGTTTCGGAGGCACGGGTTTCGGTATTTTCGGCTGAGCCTTCTTTTCGGCCGCCTGTTTTGCGAGCAGTTCCTGTTCCCGGACTTTTTGCAGTTCGCGATTGACCTGCTCTTCCCGGGCTTTCAGCAGGGCGCGCTGGGCATGGGATTCGGCGAAGGGGAGGATTTCCTCGGCCAGCCGGTACTTTTTGCGGCGGATCAGGTTTTCACCGTCCCGCAGGGCTTCAAGGGCCGACTGGTATTCCTCCGGCGCCAGTTTGGCCGCTTCGGCTGCATGGGCTCTGGCCAGAGCGGTGCGGGCAGCCTGCAGCGCTTCCCGCGGTGGGGATGCACACCCGCCCAGGAGGACTGCCAGAACCAGAACCGACCAAATTCCCTTCGCCATAATTCAACCCCCTCCCGCCAGGCAATCTCCTGATAGCCGTCCGCCCGGGAGGCGGGCGAAGGGAGTTGTGCCGGGGGAAGCATCTGCAGCACTGTCAGGTTGTTAAAAAAGCTTTTCCATAAACTTGATACTGCAACCGGACATCGATTGTGCATCATTGATGACGGTAAAAACCATCGATTCCGCGGGTCCATCCCTGGACATCGCAGGATGTCTTTCAGCAGCCTGTCATTGTGTGCGCGCGGCTCGCCGGATGGAAAGTTCCTGCAACTGCTTGTCGTCGACGGGACCGGGGGCCGAGGACATGAGGCAGGTCGCCTTCTGGGTTTTGGGAAAAGCGATGACGTCGCGAATGGAATCGGAGGCGGTCAGGATCATGGCCAGTCGATCGAGACCGAAGGCGATCCCCCCATGGGGCGGGGCGCCGAATTCCAGCGCACTGAGGAGAAAACCGAACTTCTCGCGGGCTTCCTCCTCGGCGATCCCCATCAGTGCGAACATCTTCTGCTGCAGGGCCTGATCGTGAATGCGGATGCTGCCCCCGCCGATCTCCGAACCGTTGAGAACCAGATCGTAGGCCTGGGCCCGCACGCTGCCCGGATCGCCGTCGAGAAGGGCGACATCCTCTTCCATGGGGGCGGTAAAGGGGTGATGGACCGCCACGTGGCGGCGGGTTTCCCCATCCCACTCCAGCAGGGGGAAGTCGGTGATCCAGACGAATCTGTATTGATCCTGGCTGGCGAGACCGAGCTTGTGGCCCAGATGACCGCGCAGTCTGCCCAGGGCCTCGTTGGTCGTCCGATAGGTATCGGCGACGAACAGCAGCAGGTCGCCCGCCTCAGCCCCCAGGGCCTGATCGATCTGGCCGATTTCCGACCCGGTGAAAAACTTGGCGATGGGAGACTGCCAGCTGCCGTCTTCCTGCATCTTGACGTAGGCGAGACCCTTGGCTCCGTAGATCTTCACGAACTCGGTCAGATCGTCGATCTCCTTGCGGGACAAAGAAGCGCAACCCTTGGCGTTGATCGCCTTGACGATCCCGCCCTGTTTGACCACGTCGGCAAAAACCTTGAAGCCCGAATCCTTGACCTGATTGGAGAGCTCCACCAGTTCCAGGCCGAAGCGCAGGTCGGGGTTGTCGACGCCGAACCGGGCCATGGCTTCCTTGTAGGTCAGGCGGGGCATGGGCAGACTGACCTCGATGCCGCGGGTCTGTTTGAAAACCTCGGCGATCATGCCCTCCATGATGCCGATCACCTGGTCCCGATCGATGAAGCTCAATTCGCAGTCGATTTGGGTGAACTCCGGCTGCCGGTCGGCGCGCAGGTCTTCATCCCGGAAACATTTGACGATCTGATAGTAACGATCGAATCCCGAAACCATCAGCAGCTGTTTGAACAGCTGAGGGGACTGGGGCAGGGCGAAGAAGGTTCCCGGATTGACCCGGCTCGGCACCAGGTAGTCCCGGGCACCCTCGGGGGTGCTCTTGGTCAGCACCGGCGTCTCGATTTCGAGAAAGCCTTTTTCATCCAGGTATTTGCGAACTGTGCGGGCGATCCCGTGCCGCAGGATCAGGTTCTGCTGCAGGGTGGTGCGCCGCAGGTCGAGGTAGCGGTATTTGAGGCGGATATTTTCGGCCACCTCGGTGTATTCATCGATCATGAAGGGCGGGGTCTGGGCGACGTTGAGGATGCGCAGTTCACTGACTTCGACCTCGACCTCGCCGGTCTTCATCTTCGGGTTGACCGTTCCCTCCGGGCGATGGGAGACAATCCCCTTGACGGCGAGGACATATTCGTTGCGAACGCTTTCCGCCTTGCCATGAGCCTGCGGATCCCGATCGGGATCCAGCGCCAGCTGGGCGATCCCCTCCCGGTCGCGGAGATCGATGAAAATCAATCCGCCATGGTCCCGGCGCCGCTGCACCCATCCCATCAGGCAGACTTCGCTACCGATGTCGGCGGAGGATATGTTGCCGCAGAAATGAGTTCTTTTCCAATCTCCGAGGGTGTCGTTCAAGGGTATCTCCTTATTTCATGGCCCGCGGGAAGCCACGGCAAGTTCGCATGGCAGCGGCAGGCCGGCAATGGTGATTGATGGGGCCAGGGCAGGGGAGTGCTGTCGCACTCCTCTCGCCTGTTGCCCGAATGGTTGCAAAATGGGAATTATACCGGGGGTTTCAGAAAATGGTCAAGGAGATATCCCGTCCGCCGGAGACAGGATTTCGACCAGTCGCTCGGAAAGCCCTTCGAGGGGAACATCCAGTTGTGTGCCGGCATCCATGTCGCGAAGAGGAGCAATCCCTTTGGCCAACTCCTCCTCTCCAAGAATCAGAACAAATCGGGCGTTCAATTTCCCGGCGCGGCGCATCTGGGCCTTGAGGCTTTTGGCGGTATATTCCATCTCCGCGTGAATGCCGTTTCGCTGCAGGGAGGACATGAGGAGAAAGCCGCGATGGACCGCCACCTCGCCCATGGCCGCCAGGAAAATCTGCGGTCTCGGACCTGCCATCGCGGTTTCGCCCTTCATCAGAACCAGTCTCTCGACCCCCATGGCGAAGCCGATGCCCGGTACCGCCGGCCCGCCGAGGTCGGCTACCAGCCCGTCGTAGCGGCCTCCGGCGGCAACGGCATTCTGGGCGCCGAGGCTGCCGGTGACCATTTCGAAAGTGGTCTTGGTGTAGTAATCGAGACCCCGCACCATGCGATGATCGACGGCAAAGGGGATCCCCAGATCCTCCAGGTACTTTTTGACCTGGCTGAAATGGTCGCCGCACCCGCTGCACAGATGATCCAGGACCGACGGCGCCTGGGCCGTCGCCTCCCTGCAGGTCGGCACCTTGCAGTCCAGCACCCGCAGGGGATTGGCCTGATAGCGGCGACGGCAGTCGACGCACAGGATCTCGAAGCGGGCCTCCAGGTAACTCACCAGCTCGCGCCGATAGTCGGGGCGGCATTCCCGGCAGCCGAGGGAGTTGATATGCAGTTCGACGTTGTCGATGGCGACCGCTTCGAAATAGTGGGAGAGCATGGCCAGGATCTGTGCGTCGATCTTGGGATCGTCGACCCCAAGGGCCTCGACGCCGATCTGGTGGAACTGGCGATAGCGGCCCTTCTGCGGCCGTTCATAGCGGAACATCGGTCCGAGATAATAGAGTTTCGTCACCGGATCCAGCGCATGAAGCTTGTGCTCGATGAAGGAACGCATGACCGGCGCGGTGCCCTCGGGGCGCAGCGTCAAAGAATTGCCACCCTTGTCGGTGAAGGTATACATCTCCTTTTCTACGATGTCGGTGGTTTCGCCGATGGAACGGCAGAACAATTCGGTTTTTTCCACCACCGGAACCCTGATTTCACTGAAACCGTAAGCCTGAAAAATACGGTGTGCTTCCCGTTCCAGAAACTGCCAGGTCGCAATCTGACCGGGCAGGATATCGTTCATTCCCTTGATGCCTGTGATGCTCACAAAAACTACCTCGTGTTTTTTGATTAAATGTGCGATCAGATCCGGTTGCTTGAATGACAGGACATTGGAGCCATAGAGAACCGGCCAGCCGCATGTATACCTGAATCCTTCAGGTTTGGCAACAGTCTGACGACACTGCGTGAACTGCGGGAAGATTCAAGACCTGGTGGGTAAAAGGGTCGGTATCGTCAATCCTCGAGTTCCCTGGCCCCCCGGACGACATTGCGCAGTTTTTTGCCGTAGTACATGGCCTGGTCGGCCAGATCGATGATTTCCTGCTTGCTCTTGGCATCACCGGGAAAGGTCGCATAGCCGATGGTTGCCGTCAGGTGGGTCGGGTTGCCGCTTTCGGCGAAGAAGATGTGCTGTTCGATACTGCGGCGAATCCTTTCGGCGACGATGGCGGCGCCTTCGGCACCGGTTTCCGCCAGGAAACCTGTAAATTCGTCCCCGCCGTAGCGAAACAGGATGTCGGCCTCGCGGACGCTCTTTTTGAGCACGGCGGCCGTTTCTTTCAATGCCTCGCTGCCTGCCAGGTGGCCACGGGTGTCGTTGATTTCCTTGAAATGATCCAGATCGATGAAAACCACGGAAAACTCAAGTTTGTAACGCTCCGCACGGAGAATTTCCTGGTCGAGGATCAAATCCAGGTAGCGAAAGTTGTGAAGACCGGTCAGATCATCGATATAGATCAGCTTGCGGACATCCTTGTAATGAAAGGCGTTGCCGAGCCCCAGGCTCGCCTGTTCCAGAAGAAATTGCAGATTGTCCAGAGGCAGGGGCTGGGAGAAGGAACTGCCCGGCCGGTTGAAAAGAACCAGCAGACCCACGGTCGTCTGTTCATGCTTCAGGGGCAGAAGGCAGAGGGAGTGGGTATGGGGTGGCAGGACGACACCTTTGGGCAGCTCCGAATCGACGAGGACTTTCAGTTCCTTGATGTACTGCATGACCGGAATCAGTTCCCCGGCTAATCTGTAGGCCAGGCTTTCGTCCACTTCTTCAAAGGCCAGCATCTGGGCCGTCGCATCCTCATGGACCAGGAAGGCCAATCCCCGGTTGGTGTCGATTTCCCTGAAGATCGCCTGCAGGGTGGCTTCGAACAGTTCCTGGATATTCAGCAGGGTGGCCAGGTTCTGGCCCTGTTGAAACAGGTTGATCTGTCGTTTCAGCAGCTGATTCTCGTTCAGCAGATGGCGCTGTTCCAGGCAGGTGCGCACGAGGTGGCGCAGTTTTTCTGGATTGAAAGGTTTGATCAGGTAATCCCGGGCGCCGTTTTTCAAAGCCTGAATGGCGGTCTCGATGGTGGCGTTTCCGGTCGCCATGATGACATCGGGGGGATTGCTGAGAGCTCTGGTTTGGCGCAGGACTTCCATGCCGTCCATATCGGGCATGACAAGGTCGGTTACGACAAGGTCGATATCTCCCTGGCGAATCCGTTTCATGGCTTCTGCTCCGGACGAAGCGGATTCGATATTCAGTCCATCCTGTTGCAGAAGCTTGGTATAGAGCCGACGGAAAAACAGTTCGTCGTCCACGACCAATATATTGGCTTTCGTCATCCGCCCTATCTCCATAACAGGAAAATCATGAGGAAAGCTAGCAAAACAGGGGGTTTAAGTCAATGGAAAAGGCCGTTGCACCATCTTTTGCAACGCCAGCCCGATCCCCGGCTGTGAAACCGCAGCGTTCCGTCGCAATCGGTGCGCAGGAGAGTCAGGTTTTGCCGCTGGAGAGCGGCAACGACTTCCGGGTGAGGCAGACCGTAGGGATTGCCGTAACCCTGAGAAGCGAAGACCAGCCGAGGTTCGAATCGTTCCGTCAACAGCCAGGGGAGTGAATGCCGGCTGCCGTGGTGGGGCAGTTTCAGCAGGCTGATGGGCAGATCCGGTGTTTTCCGCAGCAGCTCCTCCACACCCGCTTTTTCCAGATCTCCGGTCAGCAGAACCCCGTCCTCTCCGTGCCGGGCATACAGGACCAGGGAGCGGTCGTTGAGCCGGTCCGGAGGTTGATCAGGGACGAATACCCCCAGGGTCGCAGTCTCCTTTGTCTCCTCCGGGAAGGTCCAGCCGGGCGGGAAGGTTTTCACCGGAATGTTTCGTTCCTGCAAGGGGGTCAGCAATTCGGGATCGAGTCTTTCGGGTTGTTCGGCACACCAGAAGGATTTGACCGGGAAGTGTTCGAGGATATGCACGAGACCTCGCCGGTGATCGGGATGATCGTGGGTCAGGATGACGGCGTCCAGTGAACGGATTCCGAGCCGGCCGAGGGCCGGACCGACCAGTCTGGCACCGGTGTCGAAGGTCCCCCGGGAAAATCCTCCTCCATCGATCAGGTAGTGGCTGCCATCCGGCCTGGTCAGCAGCAGAGAGTCGCCCTGTCCGACACTCAAGGCGGTTAGGGTCATTTCGCCCCCGGCAGAGAAGGGGATCACGAAAAGAACGGCCATGGTCCCCAGGAGCAGCACCCGGGCCGGGCGAAAGCGGGGTTCGAAGGGCAGTATCAGGGCTATGACGATGCAGGACAGGATGCCCAGCATCCACGGCGCGGGATAAACCACTTGTCCTGACAGGATGGGGACGTCGATGGAGTGCCGGCAGAGGTTCCAGGCGAGGGCGGTCATCCACTCGCAGACCTTGAACAGGACAGCTCCGGCTTCCGGAAGCAGGGGGCCGACGGCCAGCCCAGCAAGACCCGCGGGCACCGCTCCGAAACCGATCAGGGGAACGCAGACGAGGTTTGTCAAAAGCCCCGCCGGGGCGAGGAGATGGAAATGCAGCAGGACCAGTGGCAGGGTGGTGATGGTGGCAGCCAGGGTGGCGGCGGCTGTGCCTGCCGGCCACAGCAGCAAGCGGGGCAGTTGCTGCAGGTACTTTTGCCAGCGGGGAAGGAAGATCAGGATTCCGCCCAGCCCGGCAAAGGACAATTGGAACGAGGCTTCGAAGAGGGAGAGAGGAGACCAGCACAGCATGGCGAAAGCCACTGCCAGCAGAATGCGCAACGGGGGAGTCCGGCGGGCCAGGGTCAGCAGCAGGGCGGCAAGGGCCGCCATCAAAAAGGCCCTTCTGGCCGAAAGCGGGTTTCCCGCCAGCTGCAGATAGAGCCAGAGCAGGGGCAGCAGCGCCAGGGGAAGAAATCGTCCCGGGGGTTGAAACAGCAGCAGTTTTTCACTGAATCCGTAAAGAAATCGGAACAGACTGAAAAGCAGCAGGGCCACCAGACCAAGGTGCAGTCCACTGATGGCAAAAAGGTGTGAGATGCCGGCCCGGGCCAGCAGTTCCCTTTGTTCCCCTGAAATGCTCCCTCCATCGCCGATCACCAGGGCCCTCACCAGCGGCGCGGTTTCAGGATTGACCGTCCGGTCGATGCGGCGGCCTGTTTCCTGACGAAACCGGGCTATTCGCGACCGCAGGCCAGGGCCTTTCTCCGAGCTGAATCGAACGAGATCTTTGGTGTTTTCCAGAAATGCGGTGATAAAAATTCCCCGAGCAGCCAGATAGCGGGGATAATTGAATTCTCCGGGGGTGCCGAAGGGGCGGGGGCGTTTCAGTTTTGCCGAAAACCGGATGCGATCCCCTGGTGCAGGAGGCAAAAGCGCCTCTTCGATGAAAAGACGCATCCGCCCTTCGCTGGGACCTGCGCTGCCATTTCGGAAAACTGTCTTAACATCCACATCCAGAAAACAGCCCTGTCCTTCCCTCGGTTGGGTATTGAAAACGGTTCCCTGGAGGGTGATGATCCCCGAATCGGCAAAAACACTGATATGGCGAGGGGATCGGGGCGGCTGCAGATGCAGGTGATAGAGGGCGGTGCCGAACAGCAGAAAAAGCAGAGGCAGAAACCAGAAGCCCGAAGCGGTGCGGGACAGGATTGTCAGCCAGAACAGGCCCAGAAAAAGGAGCAATGGGGGCAGGAGCGGCCAGGGAGAAAAAAAGGGGGCAAGCAGCAGGCCAAGGGTAAAACAGCAGAAAAGTACGGGGAGACCGCCATGGGCGAATAGAAAAAATACCGGCGATGGCGCACCTCGGTCGTGAGACATATTCTGTCGCAGGACCGGTTCAGAATCACGATCAAGGAAAGGGAGGTGCCCCATGTTCGAAATGCTTATGTTGGTGGGTCTGCTTTTTGCCGTTTTCGGCCACCTGTTGCCCGGATGGGAATTCTGGTGAGGGGAACTGTTCCCCTGGCAGAGGCGTTACAGGCCGATGCCCGGTATTTCAGTCCGGCAGAACTCACAGAAGCCCTTTTCAAGGTGCTTCCCTTTTAACCGAAACCCATCCCTTTCGATGACGGCCTTGCCGCACCCCGGGCACAGGGTATCCTCTCTGGCATTTATCAGGTTGCCTTCATAGACGTACTTCAAACCGGCCTGTAAACCGATGTCCCGCGCCTTGTACAAGGTTTCCGGAGGGGTTCGCGGCAGACCGCTCATCCGGTATGCGGGATGGAATGCGGTAATGTGCCAGGGGGTGTCGGTTCCGAGTTGACCGGCGATGAAACGGGCGATATCCCGCAGTTGATCGGTGTCGTCATTGCGGCCGGGAATGATCAGGGTGGTGACTTCAAGCCATATGCCCAGCTTACGATAATGCAGAAGTGTTTCCAGGACTCCCTGCAGTTCGGCTCCTGTGACCTCGCGGTAGAACTGCTCCGAGTAACCCTTGAGATCGACATTGGCCGCATCCAGATAGGGGGCGATCTTTTCCAGAGCCTCTGGAGTGATGTAGCCGTTGGTGACGAAGATGTTGCCCAAACCCCGTTCACGAGCCAGGACTGCGGTATCGTAGGCATACTCGAAGTAGATGGTCGGTTCGGTATAGGTATAGGCGATGCTGCGGCAGCCGCTGTGTGCGGCCCGCCGCACGATTTCAGCAGGAGGGAGGTCCAGACCGGTCACCGGCTGGTCCTGGGGCCATTGGGATATGGTGTAATTCTGGCAATGCAGACAGCGGAAATTGCAGCCTACGGTGGCTATGGAATAGCTCAGGGAACCGGGATGGTAATGAAAAAGAGGCTTCTTTTCGATGGGATCGATGTTTTCGGCGATGCTTTTGCCGTAGACCAGGGTATAGAGGGTGCCTCTCTGATTCTCCCGAACCCCGCATCTGCCCCGGCGCCCGTCGGATATGAGACAGCGAAACCGGCACAGAGAACAGCGAACGCGGTTGTCTTTTTCCTTTTCCCAGAAAAGAGCTTCATGCATCAGAACCTCCTGTCGGGATGGCATGAACGGCTGGATTATTCCTGAAAAAACAATTTTGTTATTCCAGTCTATCAGGACGGAAAGCCTGTGCCATTATATTGAACGAAGCGTTTTCGATACCGCCTCCGATACCGATGACGACCCTGAAGAAGCAGGTCCTTGCATCAATTTGACAAAGGGATGCGGCTTTCTTCACCCTCCTGAGAAGGATTCCCTTGTCTCCTCGAAACCGCGGGAGACCTCCTCGAGCACTTCCCCGATTGCATCCTCATCCAGTCCCAGTTGCAAAGCCTTGGCGTCGTGCGCGATCTCCAGTTCTTCTTCGGCCTGACGCCTGCCGATGCCAAGTTTCCGGCAGACACTGTCGGCCACGCAGATGACATCGACCAACTGCCAGGTATCGGCGTCGACGCCGCTGACCTGAACCTCCTCTTCGTGGAAAAGCGTGGCGGCCACCAGGCGGGGGGAAAAGTTCCACTTTTCCAGCAAGGCCGCCCCGATGGCCGGGTGCGTGTAGGTGAAGAATTTACGCTCCAGATTCGCCGGTAAATCCTCCTCGTTGTAGGAAGCCTGAATGACAAGGGCAAATTTTTCCCGCTCGATATTGTTCATGGCGATTTTGCCGATATGTCGCAGCAGGCCGGCGAGGAAGGCTTCCTCCGGATCGGCCTTCGCGGTTTTTTTGGCGATGCTGCGGGCCGCAAGGCCGCAGCCGATGGAATCATCCAGCAGCAGTTTTTCCATGAGCCCGAACCGCTTGTTCATGCTCTTGACGCTTGCGGCGAGGACCAGACTTTTGATGGTTTTGAGGCCAAGCATCGAAATCGCTCCCTCCAGGCTGGACACCTGCCGTTGAAAGCTGTAGTAGGAGCTGTTGGCGACTTTCAGGACGCAGGCGGTGATGGCCGGATCCCGGGCAACCACCGAGGCGATGCTGCGAACCGACCAATCCGGATCCTGGACGGCGATCAAAAAATCGTTGACGATGTTGGACATGGCCGG